>JBJETJ010000062.1:0-36695 GCA_051883255.1 Treponema sp. | reverse complement strand
TGTTTAGCTTAGGGTGAGCCGGCTTAAGACGGCTCACCCTAAAATATTTTTACGATATAAGGGGAAAAGTTTTCCCCTCTTCACAATCCCCCTAAAACTTCATATTCCCCATTGTTTAAGTTGAAAAAAAACACAAACCGGTATATTATTTATTATTATGACATTTGAAGAGATTTTACCTGAGATTATTCCTAATCGCGAAGAAACAGTAAAAAGATTTTCCGGAAACGTTGAACTGCTTGAAAAATTCGTAAAAAAATTTCCGCAGTATGACACCTGGCTCAAATTTAAACAGATTGCCGGAGATGACAACTGGGGCGAAATGGAAATGGTTGCCCATACATTAAAAGGCTATTCCGGAAACATCGGCTTTCAGAGCCTTTATGAACTGTGTACCGAAATCGTAAAATTGATTCGGGAGCAAAAGTTTGACGCGGCAAAAAAGATAATCCCGGAGGCAGTTGCGTGCGGAGAGAATATCGAAAAGCATATAGCGCAGATTAATTAAAAAATCAGATTGCATTTTGCATGATAAGGAGCATTGTGATGTCAGGGCAGAAGAAAAAGATAATAATTATTGACGACGTAGAATTGAACAGAACAATCCTTGGAGAAGCTTTTTCAAAACAGTATGACGTTCTCGAAGCCGAGGACGGCGAAGAAGGCTTAAAAAAAATCTATGCAAATGAAGACGATCTGGTTGCAGTTTTTCTTGACATCATTATGCCTCAGGTTGACGGCTTTACAGTTCTGCAGGAACTTGAACGCAACAAAATTATGCGTCATATTCCCGTGTTCATCATAACGACAGAAACTACAGACTACGTCGTTGAGCGCGCTTATGACTACGGCGTAATTGACGTAATCCAGAAACCTTTTAACCTGCTTATTATAGAACGCCGTGTTGCAAACATCATCGAGCTTTTTGAAAACCGCGCCCGCCTTGAAAAAAACACCGGCAACAATTCAGAAAACTCATCTCCTGCAACACCAGACAAAAAACAGAACGGCAAAGAAGAAATTTATAAACTTGCGCTTTCTAAAATTGCAAAAATAATAAATCAGGTTGCAAAAGAGCAATGAAAGATTCTTTTAAAAAGTGCGCATGTACGCAGGAAAATCCAATCTGGCAAAACTGCATTTCACGTCAGTCAGAACTGTACGCACGCGGAAACGACATCAGGTCAGAATTTGAACGTGACTACACGCGCCTTTTGCACTGTCAGGCATACCGCCGGTTAAAACACAAGACACAGGTTTTTTTTGCGCCTCATAACGACCATATCTGTACGCGGATGGAGCATGTTCAGCATGTAGCTTCCGTGGCATCTACAGTTGCAAAATATCTCGGACTAAACGTTCAGCTTACGCAGGCGATTGCAACAGGGCATGACATCGGGCACGCGCCTTTTGGTCATCACGGCGAGGACTGCCTTAATGCACTTCTTTTGCAAAAAGAAGGACAGAACGCGCCAAAAAAATTCTGGCATGAGCGCAACAGCCTTTTTTTTGCAGACTATATAGAAACGCTCCCAAATCCTGACGGCGTTCAGCAGAATCTTGATTTGACCTACGCAGTGCGCGACGGCTTGATTTGCCATTGCGGCGAGATTGACCAGCAGGGGATAAAACCGCGCGCGGACAATCTTGATTTGTACACGATAAAACGGCCGGGGATAATTCAGCCGTATACTTGGGAAGGTTGCGTCGTAAAAGTTGCAGACAAAATTGCGTACCTTGGACGTGACATAGAGGACGCGCGCGCTTACCACATTCTTGATATGAGCGCCTACCGCGAGCTCCGCGAAATTGTCGGTTCAACGCTCGGCTTTGAAGGCAAGGGCAAAAAAGCGTTCCGCAGCGGAAAGGCAGTAAATACGACAGTCCTCATAAATGATTTAATCGTAGATATGTGCGAGCAGAGTTCCGAAGAAAGAGGGCTTTGCTTTAGCGAAGAATATTTTAAATTTATAATCGAACTTAAAAAATTCAGTTTTTCAAAAATCTACAAGCACTGGAGGCTCATCGAGTTTCAGCATTATGCAAAAATCGTAATCGAAACGATTTACCGCACTTTAATGCGCACTCAAATGTACGCCTCAAACGGTAGGGTCAGCGCCGCACTAAGGTATTTTCCAAAACTCTGCGTTGAGTTTGAATCTTGGCTTGTCAAATATTCAAACTACGAGCCGATGTTCCAGAAAGACAGAAAAAAAATTTACCGCTATGATACAAAATCTGTTTTTGATATCAGAAACGACGAGTCGTTCCAGAAATGCGTAATCGAGTTTATTTCAGGTATGACAGATCAGTACGCGATAGAAATTTACGAAGAGATAATTCAGTTTTAAAAACCGCTTTTAAAAAAGAAAATCCGCCTGCGATAAGTTCAGCCTGTAAGGCGAAAAGTAAATGCGAAAAGTGTATCGAGCGACAGTTGCTTTGTATTTTTTTAAGTTTTCTTTCGTCGTGCTTTCATCTTTCTTTCATCGTAAGTAAGGGCGTTGAAATAAAAGTTTCTTTGGGGTAATATGTTTTCATGCAGCATGAAATCAGACATTTGAGCGAAGCAAATTTTAATAAAATCAAAAATGCGGTAAAGGATATTCTTGAAGCTTTGGGCGAGGACTGCACTCAGGGCGAAATTGCAAATACTCCCGGTCGCGTTGCCCAGATGTATGATGAAGTTTTTGAAGGAATGAGATATTCAAACAGTGAGATTGCTCAGCTCTTTGGGCGCTGTTTTGAAATTCCGCAGACGACTGATATGGTCTGCCTTACTGACATTGATGCGTTCAGTTATTGCGAACATCATCTTGCATTGATGTACAATATGAAAGTAAATGTTGCGTATATCCCAAAGAAAAAAATTATCGGGCTCAGTAAAATTCCGCGCATTGTCGATATGGTTTCAAAGCGCCTTCAGCTTCAGGAAAAAATCGGAACTGACATCGCAGACATTCTTGAGCGCATTCTCGGTACAAAAAATATTATGGTCGTCATAAAAGGCGAGCACTCGTGCGTTACGACACGCGGAATACGAAAGCCCGGCACTGTTACGACGACGATGTGTATTCGCGGTGAATTTAAAAAGAATGAGAGTCTTAGGAAGGAGTTTTTAAGTCAGATCAAGTAGTTTTTAAGGAGTTCTTTATAAGAAAACTATGCAGAGATATGATGTTTTTGGAATGAGCTGTGCCGCGTGCAGTGCGCATGTTCAGAAAGCAGTTGAAAATGTTTCAGGTGTAAAAAATGTCAGCGTAAATCTTCTGACAAATTCGATGACTGTCGAGTGTTCTGACGATGATAAAAATCTTTCTTCAAAAATTATTTCTGCCGTACAAAAAGCTGGCTACGATGCAAAACTTGCTGACGGCAAAAATCCGGCACTTCAAAAAAAATCAAAAGGCGCGCTTGATTCAGAAACAAAAAAACTTTTAAGGCGCTTTGTAATTTCGTTCTGCCTTTTGCTTCCGTTGATGTATGTTTCGATGGGAGTGATGATGTGGGATTTTCCGCTTCCGCCGTTTGTCGCCCTGCTTGAACAAAACGGAATAAGTCACGCTTTTTTGACAGGCGTTTACGAGGCGGTTTTGTCTTTGATAATTCTTGTCATAAACCGAAAATTTTTTATAAGCGGAGTAAAGGCTGTTTTTAACAGGTCGCCTAATATGGACACGCTTGTTTCGCTTGGCTCTGGCATTTCGTATTTGTACAGTCTTTACAATCTGTTCCCTGTAATTGTTTCGCAGTTTGGCGGAAGTAGCGCAATGGCTCATTCGTCTTTAATGCACGGTATGCCTGATTTGTATTTTGAAAGCGCCGCAATGATTGTAACTTTAATTACAATCGGAAAAACGCTTGAAAGTTTTTCAAAAGGAAAGACTGCTGACGCGCTCAACTCTTTGATGGAACTTGCTCCGCAGACGGCTGTCGTTTTTTCTGACGGCAAAGAAATTCCTGTCAGTGTTGAAGAACTTAAAACAGGCGACGTCATTATCGTAAAGACAGGCGAGTCCATCGCAGTTGACGGAGTCATCATCGAAGGCAGTGCGAGCATTAACGAAAGCAATCTGACAGGCGAGAGCATTCCCGTTGACAAAGTTAACGGCAGCGAGGTCTTTGCGTCGACTTTGTGCGTTTCTGGAAGGATTCTTGTAAAGGCGACAAAGGTCGGACAGGAAACTTCGTTTGCAAAAATCATTCAGCTTGTAACTGACGCGTCCGCTTCAAAAGCGCCGATTGCAAAGGCTGCTGACAGGGTGAGCGCAGTTTTTGTTCCTGTCGTTCTGGGGATTGCGCTTTTGACTTTTGCAGTCTGGATTTTGTCAGGCGCGGAACTTTCGTTTGCGATAAACTGCGCGGTGTGCGTTCTTGTAATCAGCTGTCCGTGTTCGCTGGGGCTTGCAACGCCTGTAAGCATTATGGTCGGCAACGGAATCGCGGCAAAAAAAGGAATACTTTTTAAAACCGCTTCCAGCCTTGAAGCCGTCGGAAAAATTCAAGTGTGCGTTATGGACAAGACAGGAACTGTTACAAACGGAAAGCCTGTCGTAACTGACGTTGTTTCTGAAATCGACAGAAGTGAATTCTTATCGTACGCCTTTGCACTTGAAAAAAATTCTTCGCACCCTCTTGCAAACGCAATTTCTGATTACTGCACGGCGCTTTTAAATTCGCAAGATTCTGCCATAATCCAAAAGAAGGCGGACAATTTTTCTGAAACAATCGGGCGCGGTGTAATGGCGGTGATTGACGGAAAGACCGTAAAGGCAGGAAATGAAAAATTTATTTTTGACGGGCTTTCTTCGTGCGCGCAGTCTGTCCGCGAGCAGATTTCTGATTTTGCAGAACAGGGAAAAACGCCTTTGCTTTTTTCGATTGATGATAAATATGCCGGAATGATTTGCGTTTCTGATACGGAAAAAGAAACGAGCAGGGAAGCGGTCAGGATTTTAAATTCGATGCAGATTGAAACTGTGCTTTTGACAGGCGACAATGAGAAAACGGCAAAAGCGATTGCCTCAAGGGTCGGAATTGAAAAAGTTTATGCAAACGTTCAGCCTGACCAGAAAGAAAAAATCGTTGCAGAGTTGAGCAGGACTAAAAAAACGGCAATGGTCGGCGACGGCGTAAATGACGCTCCGTCTTTAAAGCGTGCTTTTGTCGGCATTGCAATCGGCGCTGGCACTGACGTCGCACTTGACGCGGCGGACGTCGTTCTTTTAAAAAACGATTTGCTCGATGTTGTCCGTGCAGTCAGCATAAGCCGCGGAACGTTAAAGAACATTCACGAAAATTTGTTCTGGGCATTTTTTTACAACGCGGTCTGTATTCCTGTAGCGGCAGGGGCGCTGGCTTTTCTCGGAATTTTTTTAAAGCCGATGTACGGCGCTTTTGCGATGAGCCTTTCAAGTTTTTGTGTCGTAATGAATGCGCTCAGGCTGAACTTATTGAATGTCGAAAACACAATTAAAAAAGCCGCCAGTCATAATTTGCCGTCAAATAAAAAATTACCTGACGAAAAATCTTTTACAGAAGAAAATAAAAAATCGGAACAAAAATTACAGGGGGAATCTTGTATGAAAAAAACATTGAAAATTAACGGAATGATGTGCGCTCATTGTCAGCAGCACGTAAAAGACGCGCTTGATAAAATTGAAGGCGTAAAAACCGATGTCGATTACAAAGCAGGAACAGCCGTCGTAGAATTTTCCGGCGACGTTTCTGACGACACTTTAAAAAATGCCGTCAAGGAACAGGGCTACGAAGTTATTGAAATATACTAAGTCTTGTTATAAAATAACAGGACAATGATTTCTGAAGAATATTACTTTGAAATTTCAAAACGCTTCGGGGCAATAAAACGCGCCAGAGGAACTTTTTTCTATACAGAAAAAGGCGTGCGCCTTACTGATATGTATCTTGAAAACGGACGTGCCGTTTTGGGCTGGGGAAACGACAACGGAACAAACGGCACTTCTGCATTTTTAAAAATAAAAAACAACATAAACCGCGGTTTGACAGGTTCATTTGAAACTGATTTTTCAAGACAGCTTGATAAAGCCGTTTCTGACTTGCTCAACGCAGACTGCAAGGCATTTGTTTTTTTTGACAAAGAAAAATTACAGAAAGCCGCACTGTCTGTTTCTGAAAAAATCGTAACTTATATTCCATGGCGCAATTGTGTATGCGATGACAAAACTGTTTCTGACTTTGAATGTGTAAGTATCGTTCCGCCATTGCCCTGGACAGAAAACCTTTATATTCTTGCAGTAAAAAGTGACGTTACGACTTTCTTTTTTTCTGAAAAAATTTCGGGCGCTTTAAAATCTGGAATTGCGCGTTCTATATACGATTTAATCGCGGAACTTCCGAAACGGCAGGAAAAAAACTGGTTTTTGTATGACACTGTTTTAAAAGATTATTTTGTACGCAAAGGCCCGTATCTTTATTCAAAAATCGCCGAAGCTGATTACGATGATTTTGTACGTCATTGCCTTGACTGCAATATTGCCGTAAGCCCGGCTTTTGACGTTCCTTCGATTGTGCCTTACGGGGCGGACAAAGGTGTCTTTAGCCTGCTTAAAAAAAATCCATGGAAAAAAGGGTTGTAATTTATGAATTACGGACAGATTGTTATTTGGTGTGCAAAATTAGTGCTCGGCGGAATTGCGGCTTTTCTTGCAATATTGATGTGGTCAAAAACACGGCGCGCAGGCTGGCTTTGTCTTAGTTCAAGTGTACTGATTTCTTATGCAGGCATTATTTACGAGATGATGGTTGATATGGGTATTCTTTCTGCGGAAAATTTTTTTATTTGCGGAATCCCTGTCTTGCGCCTGTGCTTTGCAGTTGTTCCTGCGCTGTTTTTGATAACGGCACTTATATTAATTATAAAAGAGATGTCTTAAACAGATTGTTTAAAAAATATATTTATGGAGATGCGGAAAAATGGGATTAAAAGTTTTCTTTCTTACGTTTACATTGTGTACTGTTGGTGGCGCACTTACCTTGCGCTGGCTTGCGCTTGATTTTCTGTACGCCGCAATGGACACGTTCATTTCGGGAATCGCAACTACTGTTGTTTCTTCTGTAGTTCTTGCGGTCGGGTTTTCTCTCGTTCTCTGGCACTGGCTCAAGAAAATCGAAAAAATCGGTGCAAGGGTAAAAGCGGCAGGAACGGCTACGGAAGAAGAAAGAAAAATCGTTCTGTCAGCTTACAGAAAGGCTTTGACTTTCATCATTTTTGAAAACGCCTGCGGATTTATTATCGGTCAGCTTGTCTGCATGATTTTGGACTTTAGGGCTGGTGTTTTTCCTTACGAGTTTTCACGTGCGCTTATCATTATGATTCAGGCAACGCTTGTCGGCGTAATTGCGGCGATGTACGAAAGCTACTATCTTGATACAAAACTTTCGGCTTACCGCGACCTGCTTGAATTACGGTCAATAAAAGCGTTCCCCGGAAAAACGCACACGATTTCAAAACGCATTCTTGTCATCTGTGGCGTAACGCTTCTTTTTATGGGACTGAACAGTTTTTCTTGCGCGTATTCGATTTTGCACGGCGACAATTTAGTCGAAGGTCAGAACCTGATGTCAGAATATTTTGCGCGCGGAATACGGTGTATCATTTTGATTTCTGCTGAATGTGTCGGACTGATTACGATTGTATTAAAAGAAATGCGCAACAGGCTTTCTAATACTGCCGAGCTCGTTACGAACCTTGCAGAGTCAGGCGACATTTCAAAGAGAATTAATATTTCGATGAATGACGATATTGCAGTTGTAATCAGCAGTTTGAATTTCTTTCTTGATAAACTTGAAGCAATCGTAATGAATCTTTCGACTGACAGTTCGGCAGTTTCTGATGTTGCGATGATTCTTGAAGAATCTGCGTCAAAATCTGTCGAGGCGCTCAGGGTCGTAAAAGATGCCGTAAACTTTATTGATTCGCAGGACAAACATACAAACGAACAGATTAAAAAAGCCTACAACGATTTGCAGAGCGTAAAAGACAATGCGGCAAGCGTAGTTCAGCATATTCAGAAACAGACAGAAGCCGTAACTGAAACGTCAG
This sequence comes from Treponema sp., assembly GCA_051883255.1. Classification (GTDB taxonomy): domain Bacteria; phylum Spirochaetota; class Spirochaetia; order Treponematales; family Treponemataceae; genus Treponema_D. The sequence continues at coordinate 28,612 of JBJETJ010000062.1, read as the reverse complement.
ATGCAGTCAGCGCGATGAATACGAGCATTGACAATGTCGTAAGCATTTCGAGAATGGCGACGGAAGTTTCTTCAAATCTGAAATCGACAAGTTCGTCAGGTTCGCTTGCAATTCAAAAAGCAATTCAGGCTATCGAGCAGATTCAGGCGGCATCTTCTCAAATTCAGGATATAATCAAAATGATTCAGAAGATTGCAAGCCAGACAAACCTTCTGTCAATGGACGCTTCAATCGAGGCGGCTCACGCAGGAGCTTACGGAACAGGTTTTGCCGTAGTTGCAAACGAAGTCCGAAGCCTTGCAAATACTTCTGCAAAAAATGCAAAGACAATCAAAGACCACATGCAGGATATGACAGACAAAATCGAAAACGGCGTTGAACTTATCAAAGAGGCAGGACGTGCTTTTTCTGAAATTGACTCTGGCGTTGAAGAATCAGCTTCGATTGTCGAGCGCATTCGTGAGGCGGCAGAACAGCAGAAAGTCGGTGCGGCAAATACAATGCAGGCAACTGATGCGGTCGTAAATGCAATTTCAAATATTTCTGCCATTGCAAAAGAACAGAGCGAGCACGCACAGAATGTTTTTGACGTTATGCTTAACATCGTAAATTCTTCTCAGGAAATTTCCAATGCGCTTGCAAAAACTTCTGAATCTGTTGAAAACGTAAATGTTTCTTTGACTGACGTAGAGGACTGTTCGCGCATTAATAAAATTTCTGTCCAGAGTATGAATGACCATATAAGCCTGTTCAAGCTTGCACAAAAAGACGGAATTCAACTTTAAATTGAACCGGCAAAGACCGGGTAAAATTTGTGTTGAAAACTTTATTTTGAATGTTGAATAAAAACTTGTTTTTCTTTAATATAGAGAAAGTCTTGTTTATAGAAAGACAAAATGATCCATTAGCTCAGCTGGATAGAGCGGCCGCCTCCTAAGCGGCAGGTAGTGCGTTCGAATCGCATATGGGTCAGAAAAGACTGCTGTAAAAACGGCAGTCTTTTTTTTATGCTTTTTTTATTTTAAAATCTCGGGGAATTTATATACGTCGTCAACGCCGTCTACAAGAATTCCGCCCATACCGATTTCAAGCGCAAGGCTTAAGTCAATGTCAAACCTGTCGCCGACACTAAGACATTCTTCAACGCCTGCATTTGTTTTTTTTGCCGCGAGCATTAAAGGTTCAAGCGACGGCTTTGATTTGTATGTCGTGTCAAGTCCGATTATCTCTGGAATTAATTTTTCAATTCCGATTGCCTCAAGAGTTTTAAACGCAGGCAGGACAGGATTATTTGTAACGCAAATCAGCGAGTATTTTTCTTTCAGGCGCGTTAAAACAGAAATCAGTTTTTCGTCTTTTTTTAAAAACAGTGCAGGCTCTAAAAGCGTTTTGCGCCAGTGTATGCTTTCTTCGATTGAAACTCCAAAGTGAACGAGCGTATTGCCGAGGCTTATTTTTTTGCCGTCGTGCGTGCGAGTATATTCACTCCTAAAGTCCTCAATCATCTTTCTGATATTTTCAGGTGTCGTGTTTTTTATTTTTGCAAAATGCCGCAGCTGAATGTCAACCTGTTCTGTCGCGTAGGCTTCGTTTGTATACAAAGTCGAGTCAATGTCAAAAATTATCGTTTTTAAATTCTCTGGAATTTTGTAAATCTTCATTTTTTGTAATAATCCTTAAAACTTAAAAAATCATTTGCACGGAAAAAATGTTTTTTGCGGAATGACGATTTTATCTGCCGCCTCTTTAATCGAACTGCAAAGCCCCAGTCCGTACAAAGCAAGCGCGGCATCTCCGATAAGTTCGCTGTCGGGCACTTTTGTAACGCAGAATTTATAATTTGCAACGTCGGCTTTAAATTGCAGCCATCTGTCGTTTTTTGCCTGACCGCCTGTCACTGTTATTACGTCACTTACAGGAAGTCCTTTTTCGTCCGCGAGATTTTTTAAAATCTGGATTCCGTCTTTTACCGACTCGGCAAGGGCGTTTATCGTTTTAAAACCTTCTGACGTTTTGTTTTCAAAACAATGCTGAATGTATTTTTCGTAAGAAATTTCTCTGCCGCTTTCAAGTTCAAAATTTTTTTTGCAGTCGACAAATTTTTTTCCGCTTGACTGCATTAAAACCGCCGCGTTCCACAAGCCCGGAATTACGCTCGGCAAAGTCCGCACTCCGTCTTTAAAAACCGGAACGTCAACGCAAAGATTTATTCCCTCGCTTGAGCCTGCGCAGTCATACAGTTTTCCTTTTGAAAGCGAGTTTGTGCCAATCATCGCGGCTATAAAATCCGGGCCTCCTGCAATGACAGGAATTTCTTTTTTTATGCTGAACTTATCGCACGCCTCTTTTGTGAGTGTTCCGCAGTTAAATCCCGGGCTGACAAATTTTCCGAAGAGTGCAGGACTTGCATTAATTGCAGTGAGCGCTTTTTCGTTCCAGTATGCGCTTTCGTATCGTGCTTCCGGTAAAACCGTAATCTGAGTTTTGCATAAAGTCCAGATTAAAAACTCCGGGCCTGAAAAAATTTTCTGGCTTTCAAATTTTTTAGGAAACAGTTTTGAAAATGCTTTTATTCTCGGCAGAAAAAGCGAAGAAGAAAATTCATCAGGAATCTGAATTTCAAAATCAAGTTCTTCGTTCCATAAAAGTGTCGTGCCGTCTTCCGAAACGATTGTCGGCCCGTTGCCCGAAATGCAGACTGCATCACAGTCAAGCGCGCTTTCGTTAAGGCTTGATTTGATTTCTGCAACTGCTTTTTTTAGTGCATTTGACCATTCGCCAGAAATTTTAAATTTTTCTGTCTGTTCAAAATTTATTCTTGAAAAGGACAGCACTTGTCCCGTTTCTGAAACAAGTGCTGTTTTTAGAGAGGTTGTTCCAATGTCTGCACAAAGGAATTTAAACTTCGTCATCTTCCGGGGTTACGTCGTGCTTGACAAGTTTTTCGATAATGTTGCGGTTGTCGAGCAAATCGCTCAATGACTGGTTATGATGAACACGAGTAATTACGTTTGCAAAAAGTCCTGAAACATTCGTGCTGATGTACCATTCTTTGTCTAAAAGTTCTTCGTGGTAAACGGCATTTGTTCCGATGATTCTGTAGAATAAGCCCTGTTTGTATGCTTCGTCAAAAAGTTCGATTGCATTTCCTGTAAAGAAAGGAAGGCTTATCGCACAGATAACTTTTGTAGCGCCCTGTTCCTTTAAGAACGACATCGCTTTTAATAAAGTTCCTCCTGTACCGAGCATATCATCTGCAAGGAAAGCAACTTTTCCGCGAACGTCGCCCAAAAGTTTTATGGCTTTAATATTTGTTGAGTGCGCATCCTGAGTTACGATAGAATAATCCCGCTCTTTGTAAATCATTGCAAGCGGAAGTTTAAGACCTGATGCGTAGAATTTATTTCTGTCAATCGCGCCTGTGTCAGGAGAAACTACGACTAAATCTTCTGTCTGACCTGTAAGGTCAACGATTTTTGTAAGTTCCCTGATAATCTGATAACTTGCATGCAGATTTTCCAGAGCGATTGAATTGAAAGCATTTACAATTTCCCGTGAGTGAATGTCAAGAGTAATTATTCTTGAAACTCCGAGCATTTCGTAAATATGACCGAGCATACTTGCCGTAAGACCTTCGCGGCCTTTTTTCTTGTGCTGGCGGCTGTAAGGGTAAACAGGAAGAACGAGTGTAATGCTTGCAGCTCCTGCCTGACGAACGGCGTCGATTGTAACGAGCAGTGACATTACATGGTCATTTACAGACAGTGCAAGTTTGTTCTTTCCGTCGTTTAAAGAAAGCACTTCATGATTTTCTACGTCCTGAAAAATAAAAACTTCTTTTCCCCTGATACATTCGAGGAGTTCTGTTTTAAATTCTCCGTTCATGAAGTACGTAAATCTTGCATTTACTTTGAATACTGGCGGGCGATATTTGTCTGTTGCACCGCGCATTGCAACATCAGAAGTATTAATGTCACTTCCAAAATTAATCTGCTTGATTAATTCATTTTTATCAAGCCCATAGCGTTTTGAAATTACATCGTTTTTGAGTGTAAAACGGTGTTTGTACATGTGGCGAAGATGCGTGATGACTTCATCAGCAAATGCTTCTCCACCCGGACAGGCAACGATTGCCAGATTGGTTGGTTCAGAATACGGCATTATTCTTACCCCTTTTTATAAGAGCTGTAACAGACAAAATAAGGCATCACATTGCCCGTTACATGCTGCAGCCATGCTGTTCCTAAAGCAACTGAACTACAGTCGCGGTATTCTATCATTAAATATGGTTGCCGGTCAATAAAAATACAAAAAAGACACTAAGTATAGCGTTTTATATTACTTTTAATATTTATAGTACGTAAATGTCAGGATAAAAATTTAGTGCAGAATAAATGAAAAACCGCAGATTTACTCGCAAAAAAAGCCGAATATTGAAATTCTTTTTGATATATGTTTGAATAAAGATGCCGGCTTTAAGTTAAAATTTACTTAGAAGATAATTAGAAAAAAACTGTTTTTAGCAGAGTGGCAGGATTAATATAGATGAAATTGACCATTATGGGTTCGGGGACAAGTCATGGCGTTCCTGTCATAGGATGCGGCTGTTCTGTCTGTACTTCAACTGATTTTCGTGACAAAAGATACCGCGCAAGTGCATTTGTAACTGACGGAACGGCCAGCGTTGTAATTGACGTCGGGCCTGAGTTCAGATTGCAGGCTATAAGGCAGAAAATCAAGGCGCTTGATGCAGTTCTTCTTACGCACGGGCATGCTGACCACTTGCACGGACTTGACGATATAAGGATGTTTTCAAGCACCAAGCAGGGGAATGTCTGGCACAAGCAGACGACTGTTTTTGACATTATTTTTCACAGGCACGGCGAGGGCTTGAAAGTCTTTGCAGACAAAACGGCAAAAAAAGCTGTCTTTACGCATTTTGACTATATTTTTAAGAAAACGCAGAAAGGCGGCGGAAAACCTAGGGTCGATTTATGGGGAACTGAAGAATTTTCAGAAAAAAATCCCATTAAAATCGGAACGATGTCTGTAATCCCGATTCCAATGAAACACGGAAAAATCGAAGCAACAGGATACCTTTTTTTGCAGAAACAGCCTGATGGTTCAGTTCATTCGATTGCGTATCTGACTGACTTGAGTTTTATAAGCGAAAAATCGATTGAAGTAATCAACAGGAACAAAGGAATTCTTGACCACCTTGTAATTGACGGACTGCGCATAAAACATCATTCGACGCATTTTAATTTTGACGAAGCGATGGAATGCAGTCAGAAACTTGAACCACGTCATACCTGGTTCATTCACATGACGCACGATTTGAGCCACGTGGGAATTCAAAAATACATCGACGAAAATTTACACCGCTTTCCTGTTCTTGAACGAATCGTAAAGGACGGCGGTTCTGTCAGTCCGTGTTATGATACATTGGAAATGTATGCAGGTTCTTCGTTAAGTTCTACTTGACAAGACTTTTATATTTTTATATATTGTACGAACTCACGTTGTATATTAAGTAAGGTAGGTGAAATATATGTCTAGAACTTGTGATGTTTGCGGAAAATCTCCGATGTACGGAAATAAAGTCAGCAAGACTTATAATCATACTCATCGCACATGGCGACCAAATTTGCTTAAAGTAAAAACAGAAATCGGCGGAACAACTCGTACGATTAACTGCTGTACACGCTGTCTTCGCAGTGGATTTGTAGAAAAGAAAGTAAGAGTTCCAAAAGAAACTCCGGCTGCTGCAAACTAAATTATTTTGTTTTTACAAAAGAAAGCCTGTCCGTTTTGGACAGGTTTTTTTTATGCTCTTTTGTTTTTTGAATTTTGTCCTGCCGTTGCCGGAACATTATTTTCCGTACGTCTTTTCGATTTCGAGAATCTGGTCGCGGATGACGGCGGCCTGTTCGTATTCCATATTGTCGGCAAAAGTTTCCATTTCTTTGCGTAATGCGGCAAGAAGTTTTTTGCGCTGGGCAGGAACAAAAAGGTTTGCATTTTTTTTGAGCGCGGCAAGTTCGATTTCGAGTTCTTCCTGTGCATCTTTCTGCTGGCGTTCAAGGATATCTTCGACTGCCTTTTTGACTGTTTTTGGAGTGATGCCGTGTTCTTTGTTGTACTCTTCCTGAATCTGTCTGCGGCGCTTTGTTTCTGAAATTGCTTCTTCCATCGCTTCGCTTTTTCTGTCTGCGTACATTACGACTTTGCCGTCAGCGTTTCGCGCCGCACGTCCTATAATCTGAATAAGGCTTGTTGCAGAACGCAGAAATCCGATTTTGTCTGCATCGAGCAGTGCAATAAACGAAACTTCCGGCAGGTCAATTCCTTCGCGCAAAAGGTTGATTCCGATTAAAACATCGATTTCGCCTGAACGCAGGCTTTTGAGAATTTCTACGCGTTCAAAAGTGTCGATTTCGGAGTGAATGTATTTTACCCTGAGGCTAAGTCCTGAAAGATATTCAGTTAAATCCTCTGCCATTTTTTTTGTCAAAGTCAGAATAAGACTGCGTTCGTTTTTTTCGATTCTTGCCTGAACTTCCTTGTAAATGTCTTCCATCTGACCTTCGCTCGGGCGGACTTCGACAATCGGGTCTAAAAGTCCTGTCGGGCGGATTAACTGTTCGACTACCTGCGAGCTTTGTTCGATTTCTTCTTTGCGCGGAGTTGCCGTTACGTAAATTACCTGATTCAGTTTCTGTTCAAATTCTGCAAACTTTAACGGTCTGTTGTCGAGTGCACTCGGCAGGCGGAACCCGAAGTCAATGAGATTTTGCTTTCGGCTTCTGTCGCCTTCGTACATTGCGCCAATCTGCGGAACTGAAACGTGCGCTTCATCAATCATACATAAAAAATCATCGGGGAAATAATGCAGGAGCGTTGCAGGAGGCTGACCAGTCTTGCGCCCTGAAATCGGCCCTGAATAATTTTCTATGCCGGAACAGTAACCCATTTCTTTCATCATTTCGATGTCGTAAGTCGTTCTTGTTTTCAATCGTTCGGCTTCAAGGATTTTTCCCTGTGCGCGAAGCTGTTCGACACGTTCAATCATTTCTTCGTTTATGCGCTCTGTAGCAGACAACAGTAGTTCTCGCGGAACGACAAAGTGTTTTGCAGGATAGATGACTGTTTCTTCGAGTTCTTCAACTGTTTTGCCTGTGATTACGTTGAACCGTCGTATGCGGCAGACTTCGTCCCAGTCAAGTTCAATTTTGTAGGCTTCGTCAGTTTCCATATAGGCAGGGTAAATGTCGATGACGTCGCCTTTTATGCGGAAGTTGCCGCGCTCTAAAACCATATCGTTTCTTGTGTATTGAAGTGACGTCAGTTTTTTTGAAAGTTCGGGAATGTCGAGTTTTTCGCCTTTGTCTATGTGTACGCGCATTTCCTTGTAAAGGTCAGGCATACCAAGTCCGTAAATGCACGAAACTGTTGCAATTACGATAACGTCGCGCCGTTCCATCAGGGAATACGTTGCGCTCAACCGCATGCGGTCAATTTCGTCATTGATTGAAGCGTCTTTTTCGATGTAAAGGTCGCGCGCAGGAACGTAGGCTTCCGGCTGATAATAGTCGTAATACGAAACAAAGTATTCGACTGCGTTCTCAGGAAAAAAAGTCTTGAACTCTTTGTAAAGCTGTGCTGACAGTGTTTTGTTGTGGCTTATAATCAGTGTCGGCCGCTGAACTTTTTCGATGATTTTTGCCATCGTAAAAGTCTTGCCGCTTCCTGTAACGCCTTTTAAAGTCTGGTATCTGTCACCGCGCAGAAAGCCCTGTGCTAGTTTTTCGATTGCCTGCGGCTGGTCGCCCGACGGCTCAAATTCTGAGTGAACTGTAAATTTTTTCATCGTGAATATTATTATAGATAAATTATGATTTGTTGTGAATTGGTGGTATGGGGAAAAACGAATTTTTTAAAAGAACAGCCGGCAAAAAAAACAGAAAATCCGGCTGCGTTAAGTTCATTCTTTTTCTGCGACGAGTTTTACTTTGATGTCGACGTTTTGCTTTCCGCGGTGAACGGTGACTGTGACTGTTTCTGCGGGGCGCTTGTTTTCGAGGAGGGAAAAATAGTCTGCGAGGGTGCGGACTTTTTCGCCGTTGATTGCAGTTATTATGTCACCGCCAAGGTAAATCGTGCGCGGATTTCTTGCGCCGTATCTTACTGCCTGCGAGCCGCCGAGGATTCCGGCTTTGTCTGCATTTCCGTTTGAAACGACTTTTGAAACGAGGACGCCTGTGTTTACGTCAAGCCGTGCGTAGTTTGCGATTGCATTGTTTATCTGTACGAGTTCAGCCTGAATGACACCGCGCTGAACTGTGCCGTATTGCAGTAAATCGTTTACAACGCGCTGTGCCGTAGAAGCAGGAACTGCAAAACCGACTCCGGCATTGTTTCCGCTTGACGAATAAATCATCGTGTTTATTCCGATCATTTTTCCTGTCGTGTCCAGAAGAGGACCGCCTGAGTTGCCCGGGTTGATTGCAGTGTCAGTCTGAATCATATCGCGGATGATTGTGTTGTTTGAATTCTGAATCGGACGTCCAAGCCCTGAAACGATGCCGGTCGTCATTGTTCGCTCAAGACCAAACGGATTTCCGATTGCGATTACTTTCTGTCCGACTTTTAAACCTGCCGAATCTCCGAATGCGATTGTTTTTAAAACTGTGCCTGCCGGCGGCGTGAACTTTAAAACTGCGATGTCGCTTGCAGTGTCAGAGCCGATGACAGTTCCTTCGTATTGCGTTCCGTCAGAAAGCGAAATGTAAATTTTTGATGCGCCCGAAATTACGTGAACGTTTGTTACGACGTAGCCTCGCGGGTCAATGATTGAGCCTGAGCCAGAGCCGCCGCTTTCTACGACAGGTTCGAGAAACCAGTTTACGCCTACGACCTGCGTGTTTATGTTTACTACGGCTTCGTTGCATCTTTCGTAAACGCTGATGTTCTGCATTTCGTCTGCCGTGTATTTTGAAACGGGATTCGTTACCGGAATTGAAGGTATGTCAGCCGTTTCGTTTATTTTTAACCGGCTTTCCGTGTCTGTTTCAAGCTGAACTGAAGAAACTTCGCTTTCTTTGTCTTTGCCGTTTTTTGCATTGAATATTTTTGTACAGATTATTGTGGTTGCAGTTAATGTAATTAAAGATGAAATTATTATTGAAGTTACGATATGCTGTTTTGAATAAAGTTTCATAGCTCGTATTTTAAGGCTTTTAGGGCAGGAATTGCAATACTGCGCTCGTAAATTTCTATTGGCTTACAAGCACGGAGTTATCTCGCGCTACAAGAATTGCTCGGGAGGCAATTCTCTATGAGAGGCGATGTCAATTTGAAACCGGAATGTAGTAATTCTGGTGTTCGCCGGATTTTATTTCGATGAGGAAATTTTTTATTACTGTCTGTTCGTTTGCTCTCTCAAATTCTACGGAAAGCGTGTAGTAGCCGGGAATTGTATTTGTGATTTTAATCGGGGATTTGCCCTGATAAATCTGGTTTAAATAAATGTTTGCTTTGGGAATTTCTGTTTTAATGAAAACGGCAGTTTCAAGTTCTCCGATTTCAGAAACGCTTTCGGGTAAAAACAGTTCATTTTGCGTAACTGTTATTTTTGAATTTTCTTCCTGAGGCTGAATGTCCTGAAAGACTGAAAAGTCATCTGACTGGCAGGAGAAAAAAAAGAGAAGTCCGAGTAACGCTGAATATTTAAAAATTTTTTTCATCGTTATTTATTCTAGTTTCTTTTTTTTGTTTTTGCTAGAGCTGGTTTTAAATCTTTGTACTGCTGTTGCGTAGTACGGTTTTTCTGCTACTTGAAAAAAAATCCGTTTTAATTCTACAATTTAATCTATGAAAACTTACATAAACAATTCATGGCAGTATACAGAAAAATTTGACAGACAGCTTCTTTCTTCCAAAAAGTCAGATATAAAAATCAAGCTTGCACAGGTAGACATTCCGCATACGGTTGCAGAAACTCCGCTCAATTATTTTGACGAATCTGTTTACCAGAAAGTCAGCGGTTACAGAAAAACTTTTAAAACGATGGCAAGCTGGAAAAACAGGCGCGTGTTCATTACTTTTGAAGGCGCTGCTCATGAGGCAACTGTTTATTTAAACGGAAAACTTCTCGGCACTCACAACTGCGGCTATACGGCGTTCACTTTTGAGATGACTGATTTTCTTTTGCCTGCCGGTAAAGAAAATGTCCTTGCCGTAAAACTTGATTCAAGGGAAACGCTTGACGTTCCGCCTTTTGGCTTTGTAATTGACTATATGACTTACGGCGGAATTTACCGCGATGTTTATATCGAGGACAAGCCCGAAGTTTTCATCGACGATGTTTTTGTAACGACAAAAGAAAATTTATGCAGTCTTGAAATTTCGCTCAGCAAAGAACTTCCTGCGGGAACTTCCTTTAATTTTAAAATTTCGCGCTGGAACAAACCGGGCGCAAAAAAATCTTCGTCAGACAAACCGTTAGAGTTTAACGCTGAACTCGAAAGCGACTCTTCTTTGTTAAAAAAATCAGTCGAAGTTAAAAATGCAGAATTCTGGTCACCTGAAAATCCTGCGTTGTATACAGTGACTGTAAGTCTTGACTTAAAATCAAAACTTGCTTCCGATGAAAAAACTGTCCGCTTTGGTTTCCGCGACATCGTAATGAATGATGACGGATTTTTTCTTAACGGAAAAAAATATAAAATCCGCGGTCTTGACAGACATCAGTCTTATGCTTATTGCGGTTATGCAGTTCCGAAGAGCGTCCAGCGTTTTGATGCCGAAGTTTTAAAAAACGAACTTGCCCTCAATGCAGTCAGGACTTCGCACTATCCGCAGAGCCAGCATTTTATCGATGCCTGCGATGAACTCGGACTTCTTGTCTTTACTGAAATCCCCGGCTGGCAGCACATCGGAAAAAGCGCTGAATGGCGAAAGCAGGCTGTCCAGAATACAAAAGATATGGTTTTGCAGTACCGCAATCATCCGTCAGTTTTCCTCTGGGGCGTCCGCATAAACGAGTCTTGCGACGACGACGAACTTTACGCTGCAACAAATGCCGCCGCTCATGAACTTGATTTTTCAAGACCTACAGGCGGCGTGCGTTGTATCAAAAAAAGTCATCTTCTTGAAGATGTCTATACTTACAATGACTTCGTTCACTCGGGTTTTAACAAAGGCTGTGAGGACAAAAAGAACGTTACCCCTGATATGAAAAAATCATATCTGATAAGCGAATATTGCGGACACATGTATCCGACTAAAATTTTCGATGATGAAATCCAGCGGACAGAACATGCAATCCGCCATGCAAGAGTTCTGAATGACGTTGCAGAAAAAGACAATATTTCAGGTTCGTTCGGCTGGTGTGCGTTTGATTACAATACTCATCAGGATTTTGGCAGCGGCGACAGAATCTGCTACCACGGCGTAATGGATATGTACAGAAACCCGAAGCTTGCTTCGGCAGTTTACAAAAGTCAGGGCGATGCTGAGCCTGTTCTTGAAGTAAGCACTTCGATGGATGTCGGCGAGCACCCTGCATGCGTGCGCGGAAAAAACTGGATTTTTACAAATGCCGACAGCGTAAAAATGTATTACAACGACATTTTCATTACGGAGTTTTTCCCGAAGAATTCTCCGTTTAAAAACCTTGCCCATCCGCCGCTTTTAATTGACGATTTTGTAGGAAACCGTTTTGTCGAAGAAGAAGGTCTGAACGAATCTGTCAGCCGCGATGCAAAAAAAATCGTAAACTTTGTTGCGATGAACGGACAGGTAAAATTTCCTAAAGAATTTTTTGCAGTTCGCCTCGGGCTTTTTTTCAAAGGCTACAATGCTGACAAACTCAGAAAACTTTATGACAAATATGTCGGCAACTGGGGCGGTGCGGCATCTGTCTATAAATTTGAAGCAGTTAAAAACGGAAAAGTCGTAAAGACAGTTTCAAAAGGTCCTGTAAAAAAACTTTCGCTTGAAGCAGTCTGTTCAACTTGCGAACTTAAAACCGACGACAGCTGGGATTCAAGCGTAATCCGCCTTGCCGTAAAAGACCAGTACGGTAATGTCGTTCCGTATTATATGGAAAGCGTTTCACTTTCGGCTTCCGGTGCGATTGAACTTATCGGACCTGCCGTAACTTGTTTCAGGGGCGGATATGCAGGAACGTTTGTAAGGACGACAGGCAAAAAAGGCAAAGGTCAGCTTGTCATCGAAACCGGCAGTTTGACCAGAAAACTCTTCTTTACAGTAAATTAAAAATAATGATATAATATGTATCTGTAATTCGACGTTAAATCGAATTATAAGAACTTGAGTTTTAAATACGGAAGGTGTTTGTTTATGGAAGGAAAAGTTCAGAAAAAGGCAAAGTTGCAAAAAAAAGTAAGGACGTATTATACTCTGCTTTTTGTAGCGCCGGTTATAAATTCTCTTTTGGGTATTGAGTATTTTAATGTACTTACTTTCAAGGAAATTATAAGGGCGTATTTTCAGCCTGTTCAGCTTATTGCTACTTTTTTATTGATTTTTGGCATTGAAATTTTTTACAGAAGATATGCAAAAAAAATTGCAGAATATGACGGAACTGAAGAATCTATAAAAAAGACAAATATAGCTGCAAAGAATTTTGAAATGCGCACGATGATTTTTGCAATTCTTAACGGGCCTGTTGTTGCACTCATTACTATGTTTGCATGTAAGAACGCAGATATTGAATGTGAAATGACTCCTGTCTTTTTAATCTGCGTGTCATCTGTATTTTTGTTTGCACTGTTCTTTTATATCTGCTTTATGCAGAACTTTGAAAAAAGCCTTTCCAATATTCCATATAGAAAAGAATTTGAATCCCTGTCGCTTGCAACGCGCAGTATTTTGGTAACTTTCTTCGGTTGTGTAGGACTTGTGTGCCTTGTTTCTGCACCTGTATTTGTTTCGGAAATGCACGAACTTCCGTCGTATCAGCTTTTTCTTGAATATATGTTCCCGGCTGCAATAATCGGAATCGTAATTACAATTCTTGATTCTTACAGGCAGATGAGGGGAACTGTGATGCGCATTTCTCAGATTGCAGATTTTACAAAGGGAATCGTTGACAAAGATTATACGATGCAGCCTTTGCCTGTAGTCAGCCGTGATGAGTTCGGACTTTTGATAAATGACTTGAACAGTTTTTATCAATCAACTCACAATCTGTTAAAAATCATTGATGCGTCTGTAGACAATTCAATTAACAATGCAAACGGACTTGCTTCCAATATGACCGAAACTGCATCTGCAATCAATCAGATTGTCGGAAACATCAACAGCATTAAGGAACAGTGCATTAATCAGTCTGCCGGCGTTGAAGAATCTGCTTCTACAATTAACAGTATGATAGAAAGAATAGACCATTTGAACGAAAGCGTAGGAGTTCAGATAAGCTGCGTTTCAAATTCTTCAAGTGCGATTGAACAGATGGTTGCCAACATCAGAAGCGTAACTCAGATTCTTGAAAAGAACTCCGTTTCAGTTTCTTCCCTCGCAGAAGAATCAGAAACAGGCCGTTCAAAAATCAATCAGTCTGTAGATTTGGCTGACACTGTAATTACGCAGTCAGCAGGACTTCTCGAAGCAAGTACGATTATCCAGAGCATTGCAGAACAGACAAACCTCCTTGCAATGAACGCCGCAATCGAAGCCGCTCACGCAGGAGAAGCCGGAAAAGGTTTTGCCGTAGTTGCCGATGAAATCAGAAAACTTGCAGAACAGTCAAATACTCAGGGAAAAGCAATTTCCGGTCAGCTTGAGGAACTTCGTGCAGTCATCAATCAGGTTGCAAGCAATACAAAGGACGTTCAGAATCAGTTTGAAGTTATCTTTGATTTGACTTCAACAGTAAGCCGTCAGGAAGACATAATCAAGTCTGCAATGGAAGAACAGGCAAGCGGAAGTTCTCAAATCCTTGAAGCAATCAGCGAAATAAAGAGAACTTCGGAATCTGTACAGAAAGAATCTGACGAACTCCGTATCGGCGGAAAACAGGTCGGCGATGAAATGCAGATTCTTGCAAATGTAACTACAGAAATCAACAATGCAATGACAGAAATGGTCGAAGGAACTTCTGAAATTACAAATGCAGTAGCAGAAGTAAACGAGGCAACTTCAACAAACAAAGACGAACTTGAAAACCTCGACAAAAAGGTTGCTTCTTTCAAACTTGCATAATTCATCTAATGAGTATATAACTTAATGGCAAAGTCTTTTGGCTTTGCCATTTTTTTTACGTCAGGGATATTTTATGAATTCAAAATCAGCTCGCGGTTCTATGTCGATGGTAAAACTTACAGTTCCTCTTGCGCTCGAACAGTTTTTCCGTATTCTTGTTTCTTCGCTCGATACTTTTATGCTCAGCACTTATTCGGAAAAAGCCGTCGCAGGTGTCGGACTTGTTACGCAGTACGTTTTCTTTTTAAATCTGCTTTTTTCTGTAATCGTTACAGGAACTACGATTATCCTTGCGCAGTATCTCGGTGCTGAAAAATCTGACGAAGAACTCAATCAGATTTCTCAGGCAAGTTCCGTGATGGTTACTGTAATTTCGCTTGTCCTCACTGCGGTCGTATTGTTCGGGGCGGCTCCAATTTTGTCATGCTATACTCTTGAAGAAGAAGTAAGGCAAAGCGCGTACGACTATTTTATAATTTACGGCGGTATATGTGCCTTCTTCTGCGCGTTCAGCCTGCTGCAATCGGGGATTTTGCGTTCTTACGGTTACACAAAAGAAGCTATGTACGTAACTGTAATTGCAAACCTGATTAACGTTGCCGGTAATGCGATTTCACTTTACGGATTTTTCGGGCTTCCGATTCTGGGAGTAAAAGGCGTTGCCTGGTCGTCGGGAATTTCGATGATTGTGTCGTGCATTATTTTGCAGTGCATTATTGCGCGGAAAAAAGACGTTCAGTTTAATTTAAAGGGAATAAAAAAAGTTCCGTTAAAAATTTATCAGATAATTTTATCGATTGGAGTTCCGACTGCCGGCGAAAGCATTTCTTACAATGTTGCGCAGATTGTCGTAATGGCGATGATTTCTACTCTGGGAACTTTTGCAATGTCTGCGCAGATTTATACACAGACGATTGTCAGGTTTGCTTATGCGCTTGCCATTTCAATCGGAAGTGCGACACAGATAAAGACAGGCTATTATGTCGGCGCACGGCAAAGCGAAACTGCGTATAAAAAAGTCTATAAATACTGGCTCTGCGCCGTTATGTGTTCTCTGTCGCTTATGCTTGTCTGCAATCTGCTTAAAGTTCCGCTTGCAAAAATATTTACGGCAAACACAGACGTCATTCAGCTTGTCTATCAGCTTCTGCTTGTTTCGTATTACATCGAATTCGGACGTTCTATGAATTTGATTTTTATCGGCGGACTTAAAGGTTCAGGCGACATTCGCTTTCCTGTTTTTTACGGTATTGTTTCGATGTGGCTTGTGATTGTCGGCGGCGGCTGGCTTTTGGGACTTCGTGCAGGTCTTGGAATCGTCGGGTTCTGGCTTGCGATAGGAACGGAAGAAACGACGCGCGGAATCGTTATGCTTTTCAGATGGAAGAGCAAGCGCTGGATGCAAAATGCACTTGTCTAATGCTCAGAATGTTAGTATTTTAATTTAAACGGTTGTTATGAATTCATAATGACTTTTTCTGGAGGTCTAAATGAAAAAGAGTTTATTTGTTGTTCTGACGGCGCTGGCATTATCGGCAGGCAGTCTGTTTGCGCAGGAAGTTCCTGCATTTGACAAGCCGGATTCAGTTGTTCTTGACGTTTCTTCGTTAAAGGGAAAATTTAAAGACAGCGTAAGGCTTATAAATCTGACGGAAGAAGAAAACATCAGTTTTTCTGTTTATTACTATGAGCAGAAAGGCAAGAACGCCGGCTGGCAGTTGTACGGACGCGCACAGTTAAAGGGTTATTCAGATACTGCTTCTGTTGATTCAAAACAGGAAGGCAAAATAAAGAACGTAAAATATTTTGCAGTTGTTTCTGAAAACGCAATCGGCTTTAAGTGTTCTGTTGCAGCGCGCAATCACGATCTGCACATTTCTATTAATTCTGTTGACGAGTCTGCTGACGAAGCAAGAAAAGCACGCGCTTTTATAATCGATGCAAATGAAGTTGCAGGAAAATTCAAAGACAACATAAGGTTTGAAAACCTTTCTGATGATTCCGGCATTACATTCTGGGTTTATGCTTTTAACGACAAGTCTGAAGAATGGCAAAAAGTCGGCCGTGCTTATCTAAAAGAAAAATCTGATACAGATTTGGTTGACACCCAGCTTGATAAAGTTTCAGGCTACCGCTATTTTGCAGTCGCTTCTGAAAACGAAAAAGAATATTCTTTTTCCGTGTCAAAGGCTCACAATGATTTGTACATACAAGTCAGATAACGTAATTCGTTAAGGAAAAACGCAAGGCTGAATGGTTGAAGGCATTTCAATCGTTCAGCCTTTTTTGTGCTTTTTTGCGTA
This sequence comes from Treponema sp., assembly GCA_051883255.1. GTDB lineage: Bacteria > Spirochaetota > Spirochaetia > Treponematales > Treponemataceae > Treponema_D. Next base: position 12,080 of record JBJETJ010000062.1, on the reverse strand, counting down.
AATTTTTGTAAAAATTTTATAATATTGCTTGACTTATTATATTATATTTAATATAGTATAGTTATCGGTATGATATTGTAAAATCCATAAACGGAGGTTTACATGAATTTTAATACAGGCACAATTCTGCTTGATGCAATAGTGCTGTCTGTCGTTTCAAAAGAGGGAACTTACGGTTACAAAATTACGCAGGACGTTCGCAAAGTTCTTGATGTTTCCGAGAGCACCCTTTATCCGGTTTTGAGAAGGCTTCAGAAAGACGGCTATCTTGAAACTTACGATATGGAATTTGACGGGCGCAACAGGCGCTATTATAAAATTACGTCAAACGGAATGATATTGCTTGACAACTATCGAAGCGGCTGGCTTGAATACCGCAAAAAAATTGATTCAATTCTAATGGGAGAATAGGAGTTTGTTATGACAAAGAAATCTTATTTAAAGAAACTTGAAAGTTTGATACAGGCATTGCCTGCTGATGAACGAAAAGAAGCCCTTGATTATTATTCAAATTACTTTGATGATGCAGATGATGACGACAAAGTTTTTGAAGAACTGGGCACGCCGGAAGAACTTGCAAAAGCGATAATCGAAAAATTTTCATGCGTTCCTGCAAGTCCCAAAAAAGAAGAAAAAGACGAAAGCGCAGAGTCTGACCAGAATGATTTTTTTGACGGCGCAGAATCTTTTGAAACAGACGAAAAACTGTCTTTTAGTTTTTCAAAACGTCAGGTAAAAAATCTTGGCATTGCAATCGGTGCGGGAAACGTTGTTTTAAAAACAGGCAGTGATTTTAAGGTTGAAACGCGGGGAATATGCGCAGAAGATTTCAGGTGCGAGATTAACGATGCAGGAACTTTGATTATCGAAAACCTGCGTGCAATTCCGCGCAAAAAATTTTTCAGCCACGACGAAAGGGCGCACTGGTGTCCGCGCATTTTGATTACGCTTCCTGAAAAAGCAGTTTTTGAAAATACAAAAATTACGCTTGGCGCAGGTCAGCTCCGTACAAAAAAACTGAACATAAAAAGTTCGCGCACGATGATAGACGTCAGCGCAGGAAATTTTGAACTTTCAGGAATTGAGTCTGCGATGAGTTCGATAAGGTGCGGAATGGGAAACGTAAAAATAAACGGAACTTTTTCGGGCATTACGAAAGTTGACTGCGGAATGGGCTGTATAAAAATCAAGATGCCTGTTTCTGCCGCAGGCTACTCATACGAGGGAAGAGTTGCGATGGGAAGCATTGCGTTTAACAAAGACAAGCGAAGCGGTTTTGCACAGAATTATTATGGCGAAAAAAAAGAAAACCATTTTATGATTAAGTGCGGAATGGGCGAAGTCAAAGTTTCGTTTGATGAGTTTTAATCTGGAACTTGATATTTTTTTATGACTTTTTATAGGAGATGAAAAATGCAGAAGAAATTGTATAAATCAAATAAGAACAAAGTTTTTACAGGAACTTGCGGCGGTATCGGAGAATATTTTAACATTGATCCGACTATCATCAGATTGATTTTTGTCGTAGTCTTGCTTTTCGGCGGAACAGGAATTCTTGTTTACATCGTTGCGGCTTTGATAATTCCGAATACTCCTGTTGACGATTTTGAAAATTTTGATAATATGGAACAGTTGAATAAGGATTATCAAAAAAAATCAAAGTCAGACAAAAAATTTACTTCTGACGATGAAGAATTTGATTCTTACTTTTCAAAAAAATAAGGAGGGAACTTCTAAAAACATCAGTTTTTAGAGGTAACTTTGAAAACGCGATCTTCTAAGTTGCGATATTATAGCGACTTAGAACTCGCCGGCACCTGGAAAAAATCGCCAAAGACGAGTTTTTTTCTAGGTGCTCAGGATTAGAAAATCCGTCAGAACTTGCAGGACGTATGAAGATTTTATTTTATTCCACTAATTCAAATTTTTACAGTCATGGAAAAATCAGTTTTAAAATGATTCCGTCCTGCCTTGAACAGTGGAATAATTTAAAACAGAAATTTCCTGAGCACGATTTTACGGTTGTAATGCAGATGCCCGGAATGTTTTTGTTTGACGAAACTTGCAATGAAAATCCTTTTGTAAAATTTATTTTTGTCGGACAGGAAAATTCTGACTGCGATAAAATTGCACAGGTGATTATTGCTCAAAAGCCTGACATCGCGATTGCAGTGACTTACTGGACACAGCCGTTTGACTGGCTCGGCATAAAAGATTCGATGATTGCAGAGTGCCTTTGCAATGCAGGAATAAAAACTGTCTGTCATAATGCAAGGACTTCTGCAATCTGCTTTGACAAATTTAAAACGCATCTGTTTTTAAGGCAGAATAATTTTAACTGCGCGCCTGCCGTTTACGTTCATCATGAAATGTTTTATGCAGAACGGAGCAAGAATACTGTAGCAGAGAACGTTTACAAAGAATACGTTTTTTCCGAAATTAAAAAATTAAAATTTCCTGTCGTCATAAAAGATACGTCAGGACTTTCTTCTTTTGGAATGGACGTCGCTTCGACTTTTGCAGAGGCGCGTCATATTTTGCTCTCAAAAAAAAATAACGGTGACAGGCTTGTTGAAGAATTTTTAGACGGACATTCTTTTGGAATTGAAGTTTACGGAACTGACGGCAATTACACAGTTTCTGCGCCGTTGATAAACAGCGTAAATCAGTTTGGGCTTACAAGTCCAAAGCAGAACGTAAAACTCGGGCCTGTAGAAAATCCGCTTTTTAAAACAGACGAATTAAAAAAAGAAATTCTGCGCCTTGCAAATCTTCTTAAGTTTTCTGGCATTGCGCAGATTGATTTGATTTTTTCTAGTGGCAAATGGTATATTGTCGAAATTAATTCGCGCATTTCGGGAATGACGCAGACTATTGCTGCCTCAATGAATATGTCGCTTTACGAACTGCTTTTATTTTCTGCAGGAATTTTAAAACGTGACGATAAAAATTTTCTTTCAGTAATGAATTTAAAATTTCCTCTTCTTGATGAAGAACTTTTAAAAAAACTTTCGTCAGTAGATTTTGTTTATGCCGTCAATCAAATAGAAAACAACGAGGCAAAACAGCTTCGCGAAGTCGGCTATGCAGAAGTAATTTTCGGGCAGACGACATCGCTTGACGAAACGATGAAAGACCTTGAAAAATTGAATGTACTTTTTTCTGACAAAATGGAAAAAAAATTTTATGACAATGCAAAAGCCCTTGCATTGATAGCAGGAAAAAAATGAAATACACAGACATTACGTTTCACGGCGGAACAAAGTCCGATACAGGCTCAATAGAATATTACTCGATTAACGAACTTGAAAAGACCGGCAGGGTAAAAGCTATATTTACGTCTGCAAAAAATTCAGCATGGAAATTCGGAACGGACGGCGCTGACGAAAATTTTAAAAAGCTTTCAGGAATTTTAGGAATTCCGCAGGACAGTATCTGCACGACTTTTCAAACGCATACTTCAAATGTGCTCGTAATGAAAAACGAAAACCGTGGCGAAGGAGTTGTAAGGCAGACTTCTGCAAAAGATTACGACGGAATCGTTACAAACGAAAAACGGCTTTTGCTTTGTTCCTTTGAGGCAGACTGCGTTCCTGTCTATTTTTTTGACCCCAGAAAAAATGTCATTGCAATGGTTCACAGCGGCTGGCGCGGAACTGCAAAAGAAATCGTACGCAATGCAGTCAGCATAATGCAGGAAAAATTTAATTCTCTTGCGCGTGACGTAATCGCCGTAACAGGGCCGTGCGCCTGCAAAAACTGCTACGAAGTCGGAAGCGATTTAATCAGCGAGTTTGAAGTAAATTTTAAAAACGACATTGACAGGCTTTTTATTCCGTGCAGGCAAGATAAAGAAAAATACAATCTTGATATGATTTCTGCAATCGAACTTTCGTTATTGCGGTGCGGACTTTTGAGCGAAAATATTTTTTCTGTCAATAAATGTACGATAGAGGCAGAAAATCTGTGCTCGTTCAGAAGGACAAAATCAAAGGTTTGCCATATCCTTACGGCAATTATGATTTGTGATGATGAAAAAACTGTTTGATGAAAGCAGATAAAAAGCAAGATAAAAAATGAAAAATCATAAAAGCAGGACAGGAAAAATTAAATTATAAAGTTAATAAATCATATTGACTATTAATTGCCGTTCATTAAAATTGCACTACTGATAATTTAATTTATCGATATTCAGATTATGAAAAAACAACTTTATTTTTACGAGGGTTTATATGGTATTTAAAAAAATTACGTTTGCAGAATACAAAGTAAAATTATTTAAAATCTTTCTGCCGATTATGCTGAGCCAGCTGATTTCTCAAATTCAGATGGTGATTGACAGAATTTTTCTCGGGCGGCTTGAAGTTCTCTATATGAGTGCAATCGGTAATGCGACTGCGCCTGTATGGACAACAATGTCTTTTGTATTTTCGCTGAGTATGGGCGCATCTATTTTGATAAGCCAGTCAATCGGTGCACGCAACGAAAAACTTGCGCGCGAATATGCGGCAAGCCTTCTTGTGTTTCATAACGTGCTTCCTGTCGTTCTCTTTTTCTTCTGGGTGTTCTGCGCGCCTATGGTTTACAGGCTGATGGGAGTTTCTGAAAACGTAATGGGTCCGTGCGTTACTTATACGCGCTTTTATGCACCTGTCTTTCTTTTAATCGGAACAGGCGCTGCCCTTAACGTAATATTGCAGTCGTCCGGCAATACAAAACCGCTTGTCGTATACGGAATTATCCGCTCGGGAATGAATGTAATTCTTGACTACGTTATGATTTTCGGAAAGCTCGGTTTTCCTGCGATGGGAATTATGGGCGCTGCAATCGCGACTACAGTTTCGGAATTTATTGGTGCAATCTATCTTTTTATCAGGGTCGTAAAAAGCCGTCATTTGATAACAAAACCGACATTAAATGAAGTCCGCCATGCAAAATTGAATTTGTATTTTAAAAGCATAAAACTTGGAATTCCGACGGCTTCAGAAGATTTCTGCTGGAACTTTGGAAATTTAATGCTCATAAGAATTTTGAATACGATAAATGAACTTGCGGCTGCGATTTATTCAATCGTATTTACAATCGAAGTTCTTGCAGTTGTCGTAATCGGTTCAATCGGTAACGGAACTGTAACTCTGACAAGCGAGGCTACAGGTTCAAAAGACTTTAAGCTTTTCAGAAGTGTCGTAAAAACTGCTTACCTCTGGTCTGCGATTGTGTCCGGCTTTACGCTCGTTTTGTGCCTTCTGTTTCCGCATCAGGTTTTGGGCTGGTTTACAAAAGATTCAAACATCATTCAGACTTCGAGCATATATCTTGCATTAGTCGGAATAAACCTGTTTTCAAAATCTCTTAATATAATAATCGGAAACGGAATCCGCGGATACGGCGATACGCGCTGGATGTTCTTTACGCAGATTTTCGGAACTGTCTTTGTAGTTTCGATGGCGCTTTTGTTTGTAATGGGACTGCACTTTGGAATTGCAGGAGTTTTCCTTGCGGTTCTTGCTGATGAATTTGTCAGGGGAATTATAAACTCAATCAGGTTTTTCAAAATCAGATTTTCTGACTGACTTTTTTCTGCGGAATGTATTATACTGCTTGTGATTACGGAGTTTAATATGTTCAGCAGGAAAAAAATAAAATCAGATGCAAGGGCGGTTCTCAAAAAGAAATATTTTGTTTTTACAGGAATCGTTTTTTTTGCAATTCTGATTGGAACGATACGCAGAAATCCTCTTTCGATTTTTAATTACAAAAAAGTAATTCAGCCGAACACAGTTACGCGAATGGTCGAATCTATGTTTAACGGAACTTTTGATGATACGCTTGAACAGATTGACAACTATCACAGACGGCTTTCCGAATCGAGTTTCAGCATAGGACATATTGAGTTTGGTCACGCAAAGGGAGTTTTTTCGCAAATCGTAAACGGCATTGCATCAGGTTCTTTTCTTGTTACGATTTTTATTGCAATCTGCGGTATTACAGGCTCAGGGATCGCGGCAAAAATTATTTTTGCTTTTTTTGCGCTCTGCCTTGCATTCGTGAGGATTTTCTTTTTTGTAAAAGTTTTTCAGGTTGTGTTCATCAGGTTTTTTCTGGAAGGGCGCGTTTACGAGAAAATTCATTCTTCGTCGCTTTTGTATTTGTTCCATGTAAAAAAATGGACGGGCGTTTCTATGGCGATGTTCAGAAGATATGTTTTTGAAACGCTGTGGCTTTTTACGATTGCAGGCTATCCTGTAAAACGATATTCGTATTATTTAGTTCCGTATATCCTTGCAGAAAATCCGACGCTTTCGGGCAAAGAGGCGATGGCACTTTCTGCAAAAATGATGAACGGTCACAAGTGGGAATGTTTTAAACTTGAAGTTTCGTTTTTGCTCTGGGACATTCTTGACTTTTTTACGTTCGGACTGCTTTCGTTTGTTTACGTTTCGCCGTACAAAGTCCTTACGTTTAACGAATATTATGTTTACGTCAGAAATCTTGCAAAAGAAAAATCTCCCATGCAATTTGAAAAACTTAACGACAGATACCTGTTTGAAAAAGCGGACGAATCTTTGATTAAAGAAAAATATTCTGACGTAATTCAGCTTATGCAAAAGCCCGACGTCGTTTTAAAACAGCCTTCAAAAATCCATCAGTTTTTTGCCAGCGTCTTTGGCGTTGTCCTGCGCTATGACGAAAACGAAATAAAATACCGGCAGGATATGGTGCGCAAAAAGACAATCGAACTTTACAAAGAATCAATCGAAGGCAAAAGCTACGCTGAACGGCTAAGCCCTGTGCCTTCCCATGAGCGCCGGCTCTTTCTTGAAAACTCGATGTACCTTCGCAATTATTCCCTTGTAAACCTTGTACTGATGTTTTTTATTTTCTGCGTTGTCGGCTGGATTTGGGAAGTCGACCTGACGATTATCGAAAAAGGAATTTTTGTAAACAGGGGAGTGCTTCACGGACCATGGCTTCCGATTTACGGCGCTGGCGGAGTTTTGATTTTAGTGCTCCTAAAAGAATTCCGAAAACAGCCTGTCGCAGAGTTTTTTGCATCTGTCGTTTTGTGCGGAATAGTTGAATATGCAACTTCCTGGTTTCTGGAAGTTACGCAGAACGGAACAAAGTGGTGGGATTACACAGGATATTTTTTAAACATAAACGGACGCGTCTGTGCAGAGGGACTTCTCGTTTTTGGCATCGCAGGCTGTGCGGCAGTCTATTGCGTTGCGCCACTTCTTGACAACCTGCTTTCAAAAATTCCTGAAAAAATTGCAGTTGCAGTTTCTCTCGTCCTGCTTGCACTTTTTGTCGCTGACGTAATTTTTTCTGCATTTTATCCCAACGTTGGCGAGGGAATTACGGATTATGCTTTGTATTTAAAATCTGCCTATAATTTATTCTCTTTTAGTTGAAAAAATCAATAAACTAAAATAAAATAAGTTGATGCGTGTTTTAAACTCATTGTCCGAAATCAACATCTCAAGAATTCTCCGCCTCATCTGGATAGAAAAAAAAATCAGCCGCGTAGACATTGCATCGCGCCTTGCAATGGACAAGTCGACAGTTACAAAGATTACGTCGGAACTTGCAGTTCACGGATTGATACGCGAGGCAGAATCAGGCGACTCAGGACCGCAGGGCGGACGAAAGCCTGTTTTTCTTGAACTTGAAAATGACTTTGCATGCACCGGCGGAATTGAAATCGGCCCTGAAAAATTTTCGTGTTCACTTCTTGATTTGAACGGCGACTCTTTTTTTGAGTATTCAGAAAACATCGATATCGAAGAATATGCAAGGCTCGGGCTTCTGGGCTATTTTGAAAAAGCGTTCGGCATCATAAAAAAATACGCAAAGAGCAATAAAAAATTTCTTGCAGGAATCGGTGTCGGACTTCCGGCGCTCATTGACATAAAGGCAGGAAAAATAATTCAGTCAATTCCGCTTATGATTTACGAGCCTGTCGAATTTATCAAAGCCGCAGAAGAACTTACAAAACTGCCTGTCTTTTTTGAAAACGACGCGCGCTGCTGCTGTTACACGGAACGTATGCTCTGGAAAGATTATTCGCGCGAAAAAAATATGATGTACGTAATGGTTCAGCACAGACCGCAGCAGCCTGTAAAAAATTCGCCAAAAAATATTTCTGTCGGTTTTGGCTTTGTCCTGAACGGAAAAATCTATCACGGCGCAAATGCTACTGCCGGCGAATTCCGAAGTATGCTCTGGAATCCTTCAAGCCGTAATCAGTTTGTAAACGGAACTGACTGCATTAAAAAAATTTCTGATGCAGAAAAAGTAACGCCGATTTTTCAGGAACTTGCAAAGAACGTCGCTTTTCTTGTAAATACTTTAAATCTTGACATCGTTTACGTCGGCGGAATTGACAAAACGTACGCAGAAGAAATCGTAAAATATATCCGCGAAGAAGTCGTTTACCTGTGGCCGTACGAATGGAACAAAACTTCGATGGTTGCGACAGGTATGATTTCTGACAAAGTCGTGTCGACGGGCGCTTCGATTCTTGTCCTTGACAAACTTTTCAGCGTGCCCGAACTTTCAGGCGAGGACAACTGCTCGACGGAGTTTTACAAAAATATGTCGGCGTACAAGTGGCTTTTGAATACGCGCCTATTCAAGAATTAAATCGCAGACAGTTGCATTTGTCGCTTTAATCAAATCCTGCGGTTTAAGCTTGAGTTGAATTCCGCGCTGTCCTGCGGAAATGCTTATCAACGGCTGGGACAAAGCGCTTTTGTCAATAAAAGTCCTGTACTGTTTTTTCATTCCGACAGGCGAACATCCGCCGCGCACGTAACCTGTAAGTGCAAGCAGTTCTTCCTGTTTTACAGGTGTTACTTCCTTTACGTCTGCGGCAGTACGTGCCTTTTTTAAATTTATTTCGTGAACGGCTGACTGACAGAAAACAAGAATTTCTTTTGCATCTGTTTTAAATACAATCGTTTTAAAAACCTGTTCGGGAGCAATGCCGAGTTTTTTTGCAGTTTCGATTGCCACGCCGTGTTCAAGTTTGTGTTCCCTGTCATCGTCATATTCTGAAGCTTCGTATTCAATTTTAAGGCTGTCAAGAATTCGCATTGCATTAGTTTTTTTCATAAGATGTAATTTTCCTTTTCGTGTCAGTCAGTTTTTGAGTTCGTCTGCTTTGGGAGTTTTATTTTCGTGCGACGATGACCATTGTTTTTGCGTTCTGATTATACGGCGAAAAATTAAAGTCGCCGTAAATCTCTGCGCTTTTAAATCCGACTGCAAGCATCATTCGCTTTAATTCAATCGCAGAATAGAGCCTCTGCACAAATTCGTGTTCGATTCGCCTGCCTGTAGTATTGTCAATTAAAATCCATTTTGAGCGCAAGCCTTCCCAAGCGCCTTCCACGCTGAACTGTGTCAAGACTGTTTTTCCTGCGCGTTCAAACCATTCACCTTCCGTAAAATACTGGACGGCAATTTCGCGGCTCGTACATTCAAGGATAAAAAAGCCGTCATCTTTTATCGCGGCAGAAATCTGCTTGAGGATTTTCAAATCGTCCTCGATTGCATCGCAGTAACCGAACGATGTATAAAGATTTACGGCACAGTCAAATTTTTTGTCAGTTGAATATTCGCGCAAGTCTGCCTTTACCAGATTGATTTTTACGTTCTCATCGTCAGCCGTTTCTTTTGCCGCGTCAAGTTCAGCCTGAATTAAATCTACGCCCGTAACGTCAAGTCCTAAAAGCGCAAACTCTACTGCAACCCGCCCCGGTCCGCACCCTGCATCTAAAATTGAACTTCCCTTTGAAAGCCCTGCGATTTTACAGATTGAATCGGCAATTCCGGGTGCTTCTGCCCAATGCGTCGAGTCAAACATTATAGGCCCGTAATTCTTCCAGAATTCTTCACTTTCAAACCACTCTGTCTTTTTTAACATCAGGCACCTCCAAAAATCATTATACCACATACTGTTTGTTTTTTATATATCCGTGCCGTAAAAAAGCCACACGGATTTGTTCGCAACTAACGTTGCTCACTCTTTAAAAAGTGAAGACCGTTAGGTCTGAACCAATCCGCGTGGCAAAAAAAGACAGAAGAAAAAACGGTTTTTGTTTTGAGGTTTGACGAAAAAGAAAATATGATGTATATTGAACTGAAGGAAGCGCCCGATTCCGTCGGTCGTCTCCACAAAAGTGGTATAAAGCCGCCTTATGTAGACAAGACAGGGCGGCTTTACTTTTTACTCGTCTTTATTATTAAAATAAGAGAGCACTGCTATAACTGTTGTAATTATCGTGGCAACACAAGTTACCAGCGAAATAATACTGTCACAAGTCATACGCAAAGCCTCCCTAAGTCAAATTCCGGTAAGACCGGTAGAGCCCGGGAGACGCCGCCTTGGAATCAAGCACTTCCAGAGAATATTATATCACATACTTTCTGTTTTGTATATATCTGTGTAGTAAAAAGCCACACGGATTTGTTCGCAACTAACGTTGCTCACTCTTTAAAAAGTGAAGACCGTTAGGTCTGAACCAATCCGCGTGGCAAAAAAAAGACAGAAGAAAAAACGATTATTGTTTTGAGATTTGACGAAAAAGAAAATATGGTGTATATTGAATTAAAGGAAGCGCCCGATTCCGTCGGTCGTCTCCACGTTTTAGGTATAAAGCCGCCACGTGTAGTCAGACAGGGCGGCTTTACTTTTTACTCATCTTTATTTTTAAAATAAGAGAGCACTGCTATAACTGTTGTAATTATCGTGGCAACGCAAGTTACCAATGCAATAATACTGTCACAAGTCATACGCAAAGCCTCCCTGTTATCATATTCCGGCAAAAACCGGTTGAGTGTGGGAGACGCCGCCTTGGAATCAAGCACTTCCAGAGAATATTATATCACATACTTTCTGTTTTGTATATATCTGTGTAGTAAAAAGCCACACGGATTTGTTCGCAACTAACGTTGCTCACTCTTTAAAAAGTGAAGACCGTTAGGTCTGAACCAATCCGCGTGGCAAAAAAAAGACAGAAGAAAAAACGTTATATAAAACTTGGGGAAAGCAAAAAAGCTGATTTTTATTTTGGGATTTGACGAAAAGTTTTATAAGTGTTATTATTTAACAGAGTAGGGGAAGTGCCCGAACATCGGGTTATCTCCACGTTAGGTTAATAGCCGCCGTCAGTGGTTCAAACTTGGGCGGCTATATTTATCTACTCATCTTTATTCTTAAAATAAGAGAGCACTGCTATAACTGTCGTAATTATTGTGGCAACACAAGTCACCAGTGCAATAATACTATCACAAGTCATACGCAAGCCTCCCAAAATCATATTCCGGTGTAACCCGGTAGAGTTGGGAGATAACCGCCAGTTCAGGCACTTCCAGAAATTATTATAGCACATACTTTTTGTTTTGTATATATCTGTCTAGTAAAAAAAAATCACACGGATTGGTTCGCAACTAACGTTGCTCACTCTTTAAAAAGTGAAGACCGTTAGGTCTGAACCAATCCGCGTGGCAAACAAAAACCCACACAAACCGCTTTCTACAGAAACCTCGCTGAATACCCCCAACCCCCATATCAAAAAAATCTAAAGCTTTCTGTTTTCAAAACCGCAGAACCGTGCTATACTTACCCTATGCTTACGGACATCAAGATGACAGTTTATTGTAACTTACCAAAAACTCAACTTTTGACGGGGGGGGCGGCTCTCTTCTAAATTTAACGGAAACTACAATATTTATATATAAAGAAAGGACGCAGTGGTGCGGTCTGATGAAGTAAAATTCAAAAAGACTGTGCCGTGCGTCCTTTTTGCGTTTAAACCGGTTTTTAGCGTGGCAACAAAACGTTTGCGACGAAAAAATAAAGTTCATCAAAGCAAAAGGAGAAACAAAAGATGAAAAAAATCAAATATTCTGCGTTTTTTTCTGCGATGGCTCTGACACTGATTTTGTCAGCCTGTCAGCAACCATCCTCAGGCGGTGGCAATATTTCAAGCACAAGTCCGACTCCTGTTCCTGCCAAATTAGTGTATGTAAAAGGCGGAACTGTTACAGGAAAGACAAATGAAAACAACTAT
>JBJETJ010000061.1:0-37416 GCA_051883255.1 Treponema sp. | reverse complement strand
GCAGCGGGGGTTCTCTCCCTCCAAACCTCCCTCTTTCCCCAGCACGACTTAGGGCTCCCGCCCTAAGAACCCGGATGCCGCGCGAGGCGCGAGCGGGTTGTGCGTTTGAAATTTATCACTACGACGGACTGCACGCCTCATAGAGTTTTGCTCAAGCAAAACTCGTAGCGCGAGATAAACCAAGTGTTTGTTCGCAAGCGAAATTTACTCGCGCAGTTGTACAGAAACCTTTTTTATGTTACCATAATTTTATGCTTTTATTTTCATTGGCTTTATTGCCGGTCAGTATTTTGATTTTTTATTTTCAGAATGAAAAAAATAACCGGGAACATTTCCTTCCTGTGATTTTTGCAGGTCTGTTTACTGGAATAATTTTCCTTGCGTACAAAATGCTTTTTTCGAGTGCGTACTATCTGCCCGATGCGGCTTTCGGAATTAACTTTCTGTATTATTTTGTAAATCAGGCGCTGCTTCCGGTTCTTGTCATTTACGGGCTTTTCTTTTTGTTTACGCGCAAGGATTCGCTGAGTGCACGCGCTTCGTATTTCTTTCCTTTGCTTGCTTCGTTTTACAGCGTTTACATTCTCTATATGATTATCGAAACTGACAAACCGTATTCGGCTTTCCACGTTTTCATAAAACCGATGCTCTATCTTGCAATGCTCGTTTTCATTCACGTTCTGCTGAACAAACTCGCCGCCGTAAAATTAACTTCACTTCAAAAATTACTGAACGTCCTCGTATTCGCAGTTGCACTCTGCTTTCCTGCTATCATCGAATCGCTCTGGATTTGCGGTGTAAATTTCTTTGTGTGGTTCGTTCCGGCGCTCCTGTTCTTAATTATGACGGCAATCATCATCTGGCCAAAAAGTTCAATTACAGAATAGGCTGAACTTAACAAAGCGGCAGTTCAATTTTCAGTTTCCTCAATTTTCAAATCGCAAGCATTGATTACATCGGCTAAATTTATTACTATGTAGAAAAACTCAAACCGAGGTAGAAAAACCAATGCCTACACCTTTAGAAAATTATCTTAATTATTGCAACGGGAAACCTAATGCTGCAATGACAGCTTACGTTTCAAATCTTCAGCAGGTTTCTGTTGTCGGGCCTGATATTGCTGCCGACATCGTAAACGAACTTGAAAACCAGCGCAGCCATCTTAAACTTGTTGCCAGTGAAAATTACTGTTCTTTAAATGTACAGGCTGCAATGGGAAATCTTTTAACAGACAAATACGCAGAAGGCTACCCTGAACACCGTTACTACGGCGGATGTGTCAATGTCGATGCAGTTGAAATGACTGCCGCAAAAGAAGCAATGGAACTTTTTGGTGCTGACTATGCTTACGTTCAGCCTCATTCCGGCGCAGATACAAACCTTGTTGCTTACTGGGCAATTTTAAGTGCAAAAGTTGAAACTCCGACTCTCGAAGAACTTGGCGTAAAATCATTAAACGATTTGACGGCAGAACAGTTCGATATGCTCAGAAAAAAATTCGGAAACCAGAAACTCATGGGACTTGACTATTCATGCGGCGGACACCTGACTCACGGATATAAAATGAATGTTTCTGCCAGAATGTTTGAAAGCCATCCTTACGGCGTTGACAAGGAAACAGGTCTTTTAGATTACGATGCAATCGAAAAACAGGCAATGGAAGTAAAGCCTTTGATTTTGCTCACAGGTTATTCAGCATACCCAAGAAAAATCAACTTCAAACGTTTCCGCGAAATTGCAGATAAATGCGGAGCTGTATTAATGGTCGACATGGCTCACTTTGCAGGGCTTGTAGCAGGCAAAGTTTTTGAAGGCGATTATGACCCTGTAAAATGGGCAGACATCGTAACGACGACAACTCACAAAACTCTTCGCGGTCCTCGCGGTGCAATGATTCTCTGCAAGAAAGAATTTGAAGATTACGTAAACAAAGGCTGTCCTATGGTATTGGGCGGACCGCTTCCTCATGTAATGGCGGCAAAAGCAATCGCATTCAAAGAAGCGCGCACTCCTGAATATCAGAACTGGGCACATCAGGTCGTAAAAAATGCACAGGCACTCGCAGAAGGCTGCAAGTCTTTCGGTATGCCGCTCCAGACTGACGGAACTGACAACCACCTTATGCTCGTTGACGTTACTGTTTACGGACTTACAGGCAAACAGGCAGAAGCGGCTCTTTTCCAGTGCGGCGTAACTGCAAATGCAAACGCACTTCCTTATGATAAAAACGGCGCCTGGTGGACTTCGGGAATAAGAATCGGAACTCCTGCCCTTACAACACTTGGAATGAATGAAGACGATATGAAAGAAGTTGCTTCAATCATCGACTTTATCTTAAAGGGAACAAAACCGGGCGTTACAAAAGAAGGAAAACCTGCCAAAGGAAAAATCGTTCTTGATCCGCAAGTTCAGGAAGAAGCAAAAAAGCGCGTTCAAAAACTTTTAAGCGCTCACGTCCTTTACCCTGAACTTGACCTTGAATTCCTGAAAAAAGAATTCGTAAAATAATTCTTGAATTTTTACAAAAAAAACTGCCTTAACATTAAGGCAGTTTTTTTTATTTTCTCGCAGACTGTCGCACACTATATATACTACCGCACGCTACACATACTACCACACGATTACTTGCAACATTCAGTTTTATCAGATTATTCATATTAATCAAATCAGTCAAAACAAACTAAAGGATAATTTTTCCTGACGAAATGTTTTTGATTTTTTCAGAAAAACTTTCAAACTGCTCGGAAAGAATTTTTCCCTTTAATGTCACCATATCAGAATACTCTTCCTGAACATCGTATAATTTAAAATCTTTTATCTGCCGTTTTAAAGTTTCAAAAAGTCCGTAATCGCATGAAAAACAAAACTCAGTTTTTTCGACAAGTTCTTCTACTGCGTTTTCTTCAAGCGCTTTTGCAATTACGCTTTTTGCACAATCGCCATAAGCCTTTACAAGTCCGCCGGTTCCCAGTAACGTTCCGCCGAAGTATCTTGTAACTGTCAGAAGAACATCAGTTATTCCGCTTCCTTTTAAAACATCAAGCATCGGTCTGCCGGCAGTTCCGCTTGGTTCTCCTGCATCACTCATTCCAAGAATTTCTGCGGACTCGCCGATGACAAACGCGTGGCAGACGTGGCTTGCGTCCTGATATTTTTCTTTCTGCTGTTTTATAATTTCGCGTGCAGAATTTTGAGAATCGCAGACGAACAGTTCATTTATAAACCGGGAATTTTTTATGACAAGTTCAGTTTCAATTTTTTTTAAAATGATTTTCATATAAAATATTACTGCCGGTTATCCTGTTCACACAGTTTGTTGTAATAAAAAGGAATTGCAAGGCTTCCTTTTGAGAACAAAAGGATTACGCAGATAAAATTTACGAAACTGAAAATGTAATTGAAAAACATTCCCAGATCCTTTTTAATGACAAAATAAAAAAGGTCTTTTACAAGTTCAATTCCAAGCAGGACAAGAATGTACGTCTTGTTTACGTTCAATTCAAAAAAGAGAAAATTAAAAAAATGACCTTTCAGCATACGCGCGCTTTTTGAAACGGCTTTCAATCCCGTAATGTCAGCGTTGTCATAAACGATTGTCCAGGCAAACACGCACGGAAAAAAGAAAACAAGAAAACAGCAGAAAAAAATTAGCGCAACAAGTTTTAAAACCAGAGTCAGTCTAGACATATCTTTAAAAATCTGCATCATTGAGTCCTGCGTTGAAAAATCAATGTTCAGAAAAATCGGAACTGCAGAAACACAAATGCAGACAAACAGAAAAAACGTAAAAAGACAGACTAAAGCAGAAATACGCTTGTGCTTAAATCCCAGAAACAAATACCCGAGCGATGCGCTCATCTTCCGTTCAAGCCGCAGAAGCAGAATAATGAACCCGTAATGAAAAACAAATACAAGCGCATAAACAAGAAGCATTAAAAGAAACGACATCAGTACGGCAAACGCACCCGAAAAAATCTGTGCGGCCGCAAAAGACACTGTCATCAGCACAAGATAACTTGAAAAAACAAGCAGCAGGAAAAGGCCAGCTGACAGTATGATTTTTCCCGCCAATTCTGAATATCTTGAATTCAATTCTCCTGTCATTTCTTTTATCGTTTTCATTCTGCACCTTTTTAATTTTCGATTTTAATTTTCTATCGCAAATTCAGTTTTTGCATCTTTTACAAGAACTGACTCGACTTCTTTATTTGCAATTCTGACGCCCTGCGCCTTCAATCCTTTTTCAAGATAATCGGCTGAATTAAATTCTTCTTCAAGTTTCGTAACGCGAGGTTTCTTTACATACTTTAAAGTGAACTTGAATTTTTCGCGCGTGTCTATATGCAGGACTTCCATTCCGTCGGGAGCAAACATATAGTCGCGGTTCATAATCCAGCTTTGAACGCGGCATCGTTTTATAAAACAGTATTTTGTTTTTGGATCACGATAGATTATCGTAAACAGAACATTGTTTATGATTTCCTTGTCCGCGTAATTGCAGTACCACATTCCGCTGTCAACGAACAGTTTTTGCGGAACATCGCATACTGTATAAATTCCGCTTTTGCGTACAAAAAAGATTCTGTCAAACGGCGTAACTTTTACAATTTCAGTTCCGCCAGAAACATTCGTTCCAAGATAGCCTTTGTCATCATACCTTAAAGGAATGTCGCGCTTTACGATTTTCTTTACTTCAACTGCGCTGAAAGTCGTAACTGTCGTCTGACGTTCAAAGCTTCCGTACTTAGAAAATTTTTCAATCATTCCGTTCAGGTATTCAACGGCACAGGCAGTAAGATTTTTAAGGCGCTTTGCAATTTCCTTTAACCGGGCATTGATTGCCGCAACCTGATCTTTATTTTTGTTAATGTCAAAAAGCGAAATGCGCCGAATCGGAATCTGGAGCAAGTGTTCAACATCATCGTCCGTAAGTTCGCGTACAAGTTCATTCTTAAACGGAACAAAACCTTTGCGCACTGCCTTCGCAACGTCTTCGGCAGTTTTCTGTTCTTCAATTTTCTTGTAAATTCTTTCTTCAACAAAAATGCGCTCGAGTGTCCTTACATGAAGTTCGTCAATTAATTTCGTTCGTTCAAATTCAAGTTCTTCTTTTATGATTGCAACTAATTTTTTTGCGTAGTACTTGATGATTTCTGTCGCAGTCATATTGACAGGCATATTGTCTTTGATTACAAGCATCTGACACGCGATTGTTTTTTCGCAGTCAGTGTACGCATAAAGCGACGGCACGACATCTTTTGCATAAACACCGCGCGGAAGTTTTATTTCTATACAGCAATGATCTGTCGTAAAATTGTCGACTGCACTGATTTTTATTTTTCCGGCTTTATACGCAGAATCAATCGAATCAAGAAGTGACTTTGCATTCGTATCTACAGGAAGTTCCGTGATTACGATTTTCTTTTCATCGCTTGTATCAAGTTTTGCCCTCGTAATTATTTTTCCGTTTCCGTCGTTATAATTGCTTACGTCAATCAATCCGCCTGTCGAAACGTCAGGGAAAATTTCAAAGCGTTCGCCTTTTAAACATTTTATTTCGGCATCTAAAACTTCTTTTAGATTATACGGCAGAATTTTCGTACTCATTCCGACAGCAATTCCTTCTGCACCCATAATGAGCGCAAGCGGAATTTTTGCACGGTAAACTTCCGGCTCTTCTCCCCTTCCGTCGTAATTCGGAATGTAATGAGTAATCGCTTTGTTCGTTACAAGAAATTCTTTTGCCATAGGATGAATACGACATTCGATGTAACGTCCTGCGGAAGCGCCGTCGCCCGTAAACTTGTTTCCGAAGTTTCCCTGCCGTTCAATAAAAATTTCTTTATTCGCAAGATTTACAAGCGCGCCGTAAATTGAAGCATCGCCGTGCGGATGATATTTCATCGTACGTCCGACGACAAAAGAAACTTTCTGAAAATATCCGTCATCAACTTCAAAAAGCGTATGCAGAATTCTTCGCTGAACAGGTTTAAGGCCGTCCTCCAGATCAGGAATCGCACGGTCGCGGATTACGTAACTTGCATATTCTATAAAATTTTTATCAAATAAATTTTTTACAAAAGCCATAATTTTTCCTATACATCAATTTCTGCATTGCTCAATAAATTCTTTTCGATGAATGCCCTTCGCTCAGGAGTATTTTTTCCCATGTAAAAAGCAAGAAGCTGCGGAATGATTTTGAGCTGACTTATTTCTACCGGTGTCAGATGAATTGTCTCCGGCGCAATAAACTGCTTGAACTCGCTCGGGTTAATTTCTCCAAGACCTTTAAACCTTGAAGTTTCAGAACTCTTGCCGAGTTTTTTCTGCGCCTCGTCACGTTCTGCTTCCGAATAACAGTAGATGTTTTCTTTTTTTGTCCGAACTCTGAAAAGCGGTGTTTCAAGAATAAAGACGCGGCCTTTCGTAATAAGTTCTTCAAAATATCCGAGGAAGAAAGTAAGCACTAGATTTCTGATATGAAAGCCGTCGTTATCAGCATCGGTTGCAATTATGATTTTTGAATAGCGCAAATCTTCAACTGAATTTTCAATTCCAAGAGCCATCATCAGCTGATGAAGTTCGTCATTTTTATAAATGTCACTCTGCTTTTTGCCGTACATATTTTCAGGCTTTCCGCGCAGACTGAAAATTGCCTGATAATTTGCATCGCGTGAATGTGTCATTACACCGCTGGCAGAAAGACCTTCCGTTATAAAAATCATCGAATTTTCGCCTTTAACTCCGTCGCCAAGATGAAAGCGGCAGTCGTCAAGTTTTTCAATGCGAATGCTGTTTTTCTTTGCAGCTTCGCGTACAAGTTTTTTTACGCTTGCAAGTTCGACGCGCATTTTTTCGTTGTGTTCGATTTTTTCTTTCAGGCGCTCGGCGGCTTTCGGATTTTTATGAAGCCAGTCATCAAGCCCGGACTGAGTTTCGTTTACAATCCATTGCCTTATGTCAGTATTGCCGAGCTTGTTTTTTGTCTGACTTTCAAAAACAGGGTCTTTTACTTTTGCAAGAATTGCCGCCGTAATTCCGTCGCGTACGTCTTCTGATTTATAGTTTGAATGGAAAAAATCATTTACGCCTTTTAAAAATCCTTCTTTAAATGCGTTAAGGTGCGTACCGCCGTCAGAAGTATACTGACCGTTTACAAACGAAAAATAATTTTCGCCGTAAGCATTCGTATGAGTAAAAGCAAACTGCAAATGTTCGCCACGGTAGCTTCCTACAGGGTAAAGGCTTTCTTCTTCAATTTCATTCTGAAGCAAATCAAGAAGTCCGTTTTCGCTCACAAATTCCTTGCCGTTAAATTTAAGCACCAGCCCGGAATTTAGATACGCATAATTCCAGATTCGCTTTTCGACAAATTCCATATTGAACGAATACTTGCCGAAAATTTCTTCGTCAGGAACAAACTCAAAAAAAGTTCCGTTCGGCTGTTTTTCTTTTAACTTGCCGGAACGCTGGTTTTTCAGTTTTCCTTTTTCAAAAACAGCCTCACAACATTCTCCCTCACGAATCGAAATTACACGGAAAAAAGACGAAAGCGCATTTACGGCTTTAGTTCCGACACCGTTCATTCCGACGCTGAACTGGAAAACATCGTCATTATATTTTGCGCCCGTATTGATTTCTGATACACATTCGACAACTTTGCCAAGCGGAATTCCACGACCGTAGTCGCGCACTTTTACGTGATTGTCTTTTATCGAAACTTCAATTTTTTTTCCGAAGCCCATAATGTATTCGTCAATCGCATTGTCAATGACTTCTTTTAAGAGCACATAAATTCCATCATTCTGATTCGATCCGTCACCGAGCCGTCCGATATACATTCCCGAGCGAAGCCTGATGTGCTCTAGGGCATCGAGGTGCCTTATCTGTTCATCTGTATAATCTGCAACTTTTTTCTGCGGAACTTTAGCGCCCGGATCAATGGCTTTTGCGGCGGCAAGTTTCTTTGCAACCTCTGCCTGAGTCGTACCCGGAACAAACTCTGCTTTCTGTTCTGTCTTGCCCTTTGGATTTTTTGCAACAGTCTTTGCATTATCCCAGGCACGGAAAGTTCCGTTTTCGTCAATTCCTGCAGACGGCTTTTTTGATGCCGTTTTTACGCCGGCAGTTTTTGCGCCAGCCGTCTTTGCGGCCGATGTTTTTACAGCCGTCGGTTTTGCAGCAGGAGTTTTTGTATTTTGATTTTTCTTTGGTTCTGTCTTATTTTTTGTTTTTACTGAACCTGCATTTTCTGCAGCACTTTTAGTAATTTTTCCACCCATACTGAAATTATAAATTATATTAAAGTTTTTTTCAATTAATCTTTACGGTGTTTAATTTTTGATTTACAATATCATAAATATGAATGCGCTCGTACTATGCGGAACAAATAATTTATTCACCTGCGAATGTGATGATAACGTAACAAGACAATGCACGATAAAAGGCAAAGTCATTAAAACAGACAAAGAGTACTACAACCCTCTTGCGCCGGGCGACTACGTTCAGATTGAAGTCGACCCGATTAACAACGAAAAAGGTCAGGTCACAAACCTTCTTCCGCGAAAAAATACATTTGCACGCTGGAACATAAAAGGAAACGCACAGCAGCTTCTTGCAAGCAATCTTGACTATCTGATTTTAGTAACAACTCCAGACGAGCCGCCGTTTCGTCCGCGATTCATCGACAGGGAACTTATACAGGCTGAACTTGCAGGCATTGCACCTGTAATTTTATGCAACAAATGCGATTTACCTCAGGCGCAGGAAATTGATTTTCAGGAACGCCTTACGACCTGGGAAAACCTCGGCTATCACGTGATGAGAGTTTCTGCAAAGACAGGCGAAGGCCTTAGTGAACTTGCAGAATTATTGAAGAACAAAACAAGCGCCTTAGTCGGACAGTCAGGTGTCGGAAAATCAAGCATCGTCAACGTCCTTGATAATTCCTGCATTTTAAAAACTGCCGGGCTTTCAAAAAAATACGGCAAAGGTCAGCATACAACGACAAAAGGAACTTTGATGCACCTGCACTTAAACGAAGAACTTACAGGCGGAACAAAAAACGTAACTGCGTCCATAATCGACACGCCGGGAATCCGCCGCTTCATACTCCACGAAATAGACTATCACGATGTCGGACTTTATTTTCGCGAAATGAAAGACTTAATCGGAAAATGCAAATTCGGAGCGAGCTGTTCGCACACGCACGAGCCGGGCTGTAAAATTCTTGAAGCAGTCTACGCAGGCGTAATTACAGAGGACCGCTACGAAAGCTGGAAAAGAATTACAAACGAAATAAAGACAGGCAGTTTTGACGAATAGCTTTGTTAAGTTCATCTAGTTCACCAAGTTCACTGCGTTCATCAAAACTGCACGACCTTAAAGCAACACTCTTCCAATTTTTCATCACGGCTTTCTGAACGATTTTTTTCAGTTCTCTCCTCTGAACAGTTTTGCCGTAATTCATTCGGTTACTTTTTTGATTTTACTGCGCCCGTTATTTTTCTTGCTGCAACAGTAATCATTACAACGATAATCATATCAGGCAACGTATTACCTACAGGAATGTCAATCCTCATCAGCAGACGATACAGAACAAATCCGACTGCCCAGATGACAAAAGCCGTAACGTCAATTTTTGATTCCTTGCAGTCAAAACGCAGGACAAAGAAATCTGCAACCTGAATCGCAATCATCGGTGCAAAAACGCTTCCGATAAAATATAGAAAGTCTGTAATGTTATCCATCGGAAAAATTATCGCAAGGACAGTTCCGATTACGGCAGTAACAAGCGCAACGATTTTTCCGTTCAGCTTCTGCGAAATTATTTCACTTGAAATTCCTGCACTCAACGCATCTAAAAAAGTCGTCGTAACTGTAGAAAGAATAAGAATTACCAGAGCCGCAATTCCAAGTCCTGCCTTTACCATAATTTCAACAATGTCACCGCTGCCTGTAAAAATGCTTGCAGACATTCCGATTACGTACATCCATATACTTACAAATCCATAAGTCAAAGTTGAACAGAGTGTTGCGCCGACAGGCTTTTTAGCTTCCCGCGTATAATCAGAAATCAGCGGAAGCCAGGACAAAGGCATCGCAACTGCAAGTTCAACTGCCGCCCCGAAAGAAATACCGTCGCCTGCTACAGTATTCACCGCGCCTTTGTTTTTAAAAATCACGAAACACAAAACTACAGTAAGAATGAACAAAAGCCCCATCGCAATTTTATTTATAAAACCCAAATCCTTAATGCCAAAAAAAATCCAGGCAAAAATCAAAAGTCCGATTACAACGCACCACACCCAGTTCCCAAAATTAAAAATTCCGTTTACTGCAAGAGCGCCGTCGTAAATCATAATCGAAGTCCAGCCCACAAGCTGAATGACATTCAACAGTGCAAAAAACAAAGCGCCTTTTTTTCCGAAGCTAAGCTGAACTGTTCCCATTGCACTTCGTTTTGTTTCAGCACCAATCAGTCCTGCAAGAAAGAACAGCGCGCCGCCGATTACGTGCCCTGTAATAATTGCAAGAAGTCCGTTCCAAAATCCGAGCGGCGCAAAATAAGTTCCCGTAAGGATTTCCGCAATCGAAACCCCCGCCCCGAACCACACAAGTCCGTTCTGAAAAATCGAAGTTCCCTTCTTTTCATTTTCGTTCATATTAAAAAACCTCCTCTAAAACAAAAAAAGAGTTATCCGGAAAATTCAGATAACTCTTTTTTCGAGTAATTAATTTTCCTACGTCGGCATTATCCGAATCAGGTTTAAGGGTCGAAGTTCTGACTTCCTCTCAGCCGGGATGATACCAGCTCCCC
The DNA here is from genome assembly GCA_051883255.1 of Treponema sp. Taxonomy (GTDB): domain Bacteria; phylum Spirochaetota; class Spirochaetia; order Treponematales; family Treponemataceae; genus Treponema_D. Next base: position 26,597 of record JBJETJ010000061.1, on the reverse strand, counting down.
TGCGCTCGTGAATTTCTGTTCTTCACTAGCATTTATTTATCTCGCGCCACGAGAATTGCAGAAAAGCAATTCTCTGTGTGCTTGTAAATTTGGTCTGTTCTTTACAAACACTTTTTTATCACGCGCTACAAGAATTGCACGAGAGCAATTCTCTGTGTCGGGTGTAAGAAATTTTAATTCCTCACAAACACTTTTTTATTTTGCAAAAATCGGGCGGACTTTGATTACCTGTTCGATTCCGGCAAGTTCCCTTAATGTGTTTTCCGGGACTACGCCGTCGACATCGATGATGTTGTAGGCAAGTTCGCCTTTTGCCTGATTAATCATTCCGGCAATGTTGAGTTTTGCATCGCCCAAAATCGTCGTAAACTGCGAAATTACATCAGGCACGTTTTTGTGCGCAATGCAAAGGCGCGTTCCGCCGGACGGAACCGGATTTTCAACGACTGTCTTAGGAAAGTTTACGGAGTTTACGATGTTTCCGTTTTCAAGAAAGTCACGAAGCTGGTTGCATGCCATTACTGCGCAGTTTTCTTCGGCTTCAGGAGTTGAAGCGCCCAAGTGCGGAAGGCAGATTACTTTTTCGTGATTTAAAAATTCTTCTGCCGCAAAGTCAGTTACCAAAGCAGAAACCTTGCCGCTGTCAAGGGCAGCAATGATGTCTGCGTTGTTTACAAGACCGCCACGTGCAATATTTATAATCCTTACGCCGTCTTTCATCGTTTTGATTGAAGTTGAATTTATCATTCCCTTCGTATCATTTGTCTGCGGAACGTGGAGCGTAATGTAATCTGCTTTTGCATAAACAGTATCAAGAGTTTCTGCGTGCTTTACATTGTGGTCAAGGCTCCAGGCTGCATTAATCGACAGGAACGGATCATAACCGATTACTTCCATTCCGAACTTGATCGCAAGATTTGCAACCATTGCACCGATTGCGCCAAGTCCGATTACGCCAAGAGTCTTTCCTTTCAGTTCAGGACCGACAAACTGGCTTTTGCCTTTTTCTGCAAGGTCAGGAATTTCATCTCCTTTTCCTGCCAGTGTCTTTAACCAGGAATTTGCCTTAATTACAGGCCTGCTCGAAATCAAAAGAGCAAGCATTACAAGTTCCTTTACTGCATTTGCATTTGCACCCGGAGTATTGAATACGACAATTCCTTTCTGTGTCAGTTCCGGAATCGGAATATTATTCGTTCCTGCACCTGCACGTGCAACTGCCTTTACAGTTTCAGAAAGTTCCATATTGTGCATTTCCTGCGAACGAACAAGAATTGCATCAGGATCCGTAATGCTCGAAGCCGTTTCATAATTATCACGCGGAAGTCTGTCCAAACCGACAGCACTGATTTTATTTAATGTCTGAATTTTATACATATTATTTATTCTCTTCTGCAAATTTTTTCATAAACTCAACAAGGGCTTTTACGCCGTCAATGCTCATTGCATTGTAAATAGAAGCCCTCATTCCGCCGACAAGACGATGACCTTTAAGATTTACAAGTCCTGCTTTTTCTGCTTCCTTAACGAACTTATCGTTTATTTCTTTTTCCTTTGCAACGCTTGCTTCGTCAGTCGCACCAGTTGAATATTTCGTAAGGAACGGAACATTCATAAGTGAACGGCTGCCTTTTTCTGCCGTCGCATGATAGAAATCAGAATTGTCAAGGAAATCATAAATGTATTCTGCCTTTTCGTCATTGCGCTTTTTCATTCCTTCAGCACCGCCGTTTGCTTCAATCCAGTGCAGGACTTTTGAAAGTACGTAAATCGTATAGCAAGGCGGAGTATTGTACATTGACTCGCCGTCTGCATGAGTTTTGTAAGTCAGCATTGTCGGAGTTCCTGCACGAGGAGAATCAGTAATCAAATCATCTCTGATAATTACGAGAGTAACGCCGGCAGGAGCAAGGTTCTTCTGTGCGCCTGCAAAAAGAAGCCCGAACTTGCTTACGTCAAGCGGTTCTGACAGAACGCATGAAGAAATGTCTGCTACGAGCGGAAAGCCGCTTGTTTCAGGGATATATTCATAATGAGTTCCCATAATCGTATTGTTAAAGCAGATGTAAGCATAATCGTAATCGCCTTCAATTTTTTCTACGCGCGGAATGTACGAATAATTTTTGTCTTTTGAAGAAGCAATTACATCAACTTCTATTCCGAGCTTTGCAGCCTCCTGAGCGGCCTTTTTTGCCCAGACACCTGTTTCAATATAAGCTGCCTTTCCTGTTTTTATGCCGAGATTCTGTGCAACCATCGCAAACTGAGTTGAACCGCCTCCCTGCAAAAACAAAATCTTATAGTTGTCAGGAACGTTCATCAATTTGCGCACCATTGCTTCTGCATCTGCAATAATCGGTTCAAAAGCCTTTGAGCGGTGGCTCATTTCCATTACAGACTGACCTGTTCCCTGATAGTCAAGCATTTCTGCTGCACATTCTTTTAAAACCTCTTCCGGCAGACAAGAAGGACCGGCCGAAAAGTTGTACACTCTACTCATTCCCATACTCCTGATAAAAAGTCAAGAAGATTGTTTCAGCAATCGACTGGCTTTTTACGCTGTTCCGCAATGCAATGAGGAACAGTTGTTAATAAGGAAGTTTGCAACGCAAACTTGTGAATAAAAACTTTGACGCTATTTCAGACAAAATTTTTATTGCACCCTCCTGATAAAAAAAGCTGAACTTAACGCAATCTGAATGATTTTGTTTTATCCGGCTTTTCGTTTTATATTATGCAAGTCAACTTAAACTAAGTCTTGCACTTAAATTATTCATCGCTATAACAGGCGAAACGTTTTCTACTGCAACATTCTTCGGCACTATAAGCCTTTCCGAAGTATAATTGACTATTCCCTTTATTCCGCACGAACACAACCGTTCTGTCATATTCTGCGCGCTTTCGTTTGAAACTGTCAGAATTGCATATTCAATTTTTTCCTGCGGAATGACAGTTCCCATTTTTGAAGCAGGATACAACGGAAAAGACGCGCTCAAAATTTCAGTGCGGTTTACGTTTGCATCAAAGCCTGCAATGACGTTAAAAGGCGTATCGTAAAAAATGCTGTTTTCCAGAAGAGCCGCGCCAAGCCTGCCCAGCCCTACGATACAGCACTTATGCTGAATTCCGCGGTTTTCAGAATCCTGCCTGTCAAGAGCAATTCCAAGCGCATCGCAGATTGCACAAAGAAGACCTGCAACGTCATATCCGTTTGAAACTCCCCCGGAATACCCTATTGCCGAAATGTCTTTTCGTATCACGGAATTTGTCCAGCCTGTCATCGATTCAAGGCGGGCGGAAGTAATTTTTTTTGCCTCCGTTTTTGACAGTATCTGCGCAATTTCTACAAGACGTTTTCTTGCCGGTTCTGAAATTTTATACATTCAACAAAACTTTTCTGTCATATCTTTCTGTGAAATTCTGTGAAAAATATAACAGTACAACCTTGCATAAAGTCTACAAAAATTATTTTTTAAGGTCAACAAAGAACGCCACTCAAAAAAGAGGTTTTAAGCCAAAATCAGCAGGAAAAATAAAAAAAAAGCCTGTTACTGTGATTTTATTCACAACAACAGGACGTTAATTCAGATTTATTCAGGTTAATTAAGATATTTCAGTTCCATTCAGTTCCGTCAAATTTTCTTGACTTTTCTTCGCAATCAGAACTCTTTTTCGTCAGTATAGTCGCCGTAATCTTTAAAACTCTGTACGACTTCGCGTTCAAATTCAGTTTCAAGCCGTGTTCTGTATTTTGCAATGTTGCTGACATAGGCAAGAGTTGACTTTGGCGTCTGATTGTTCTTTACGCGGGAAACTCCGGCATTATACATCGCAACTGCAACCAGATCGTCATTTGCAACGCTCCTGCAAAAACGAAGGTGCTTCATTCCGTAACTTGCACTGACCTGCGGACTAAAAAAATCGCTGTCCTCAAGCTGCGGAAAACTCCTGTCATTCAGCTGAAAAAGTCCGCGGTCAATCGAACCGTTTACGTTGCGGTTAACTGCCCTGCTGTTAAAACGGCTTTCTGTATACGCAACCGAAAAAGCAAGGCTCAGCGGAATGTTCTCCCTGTCGGCAGCCTCCAGAATCGCAAAAGTTATGTTCCTGCTTCCGGTTACACGCAGATAGAACCATTCAACTGCACCGCGCGTCTGAGGATTGCGGTAATAATCAAGCCCCTTGTCACCCGAAGTCGAATTTGACGTAATGAGGAAATCCCGTATGTAAAGCCCTTCTGCCCCGGGAATAAAATCTGCGGAATTATGCGAACCTGCAATAAAATCTGCCGTACAGGCAATTTCCAGTGCGACGCCATTTATTTTATTTTCAGCATCAGAATCATCTTCTATCGATGCAACTGCGGACTCCTTAACGGGACAAAAAACAACAATGCAAAGGCAGATAATAAAAAGAACAACAGACAAAAAAACAGTTCCGGCCATTGCAGAGTGAAATTCTGAATATTTAGAATCTTCTGTCATACAAACTCCAAAGTAAAATATGATACGAACGGAACTATTTTTACATAAAGAAATTAAAATATCAAGTAATTTTGTAGAAAATCAAACTTTTTTATGTTCATTTTATACATTTATACGCGTTTTTCGCAAAATCTCTAATTTATACACTATTTTTCAAGTACAATTACGGCTTTATATTCATCTTCAAGAAGTGAAATTTTAGCGCCGTCAGATTCTTTAATAAAATAAACATATTGCGCGTGCTTGACTTTAAGTTCATCAATTAAAAAGGCGATTTTAGATTCTGCGTTTTCAGCAATAAATTCACTGCAAAGCTCGATGCCTGCAACACTTGCGCAGTCTTTTACACGGCGCGCCGTATGCTTTACGCAGGCAGCGTACATCTGGACAGATTCGTCATCTGCGCTGGAATTTGAAATCCGGTCTTTTTCCTGTTCACTCTTTCCGGGAACAATATGAAGAACCGCAAACTGACCGTTTTCTTCAAGCTGTTTCAGAAAATCCCTTAACGATGCAAGAAATGCCTCGTCATAACATTCAGTTTCAGGCTCAATGACTTTCTGTTCGATTATAACCCTGTAAAAAGAACCGGACGGCAAATCAGGCTTTGACTGCAAATCTGATATGTCTGTAAATTCGGGATTTAAAGGTTTTCCGTTATTTTCGTCAATCGTATAAAGCTCGTTTGCTTTTACAGTAAAAAGAGGCTGCAATTTCATAGTAATAATTTACAACAAAAAAAGCCTCTATGCAATCGCATAAAGGCTGTCTATAAAAAATATAGAAAGCTACTCTGTCAGGATTTTTATAACTTCAGCTTTATCCTGTGTTTCAAGAATCTGCTGGCGTTTTTCTGCACTCTTGAACAAAAGGCTTACTTCTGCCAAAAACTGCAAGTGCGGACCTGTTTTGTTCACAGGCGATAATGTCATAATAAAAATTCTGCATGGCTCCTGATCCAATGAATCAAAATCAACCGGATTATCAGAGATTCCGATGCAGGCAACCAAATCAGATACAGTATCTGTTTTTCCATGCGGAATTGCAATTCCGTGTTTCATACCTGTAGACATTTTGCGTTCGCGTTCAAGTACACATTCTCTGGCAGCAGCCTTGTCCGTTACTTTTCCGGCTTTAATCAAAATATCCAGCATTTCATCAATAATTTCTTCTTTTGTATTACCTTTCAAATGAAGGTTTACCGTTTCCGGTACAAGTACAGTTCTTAAGTCCATACATCTATTTTATGTTTAGTTAATTATAAAGTCAAGAAAAAAAGTACCTTTTTTTACATAGTTTTTACATTGTTTTTTTATACGTCAAAATACGTCAAAAGAATTTTTCCAGTGCCAGACAGGTTTTGCAAGCGCATTAGAAAAAGGCTGAACTCGGTTAAAATCAGGAAGCCACTCAGTATCATCAGTCAAATCCTGATAAAACAGAAAGTCAAAATCAAACGCATCGATTAAGTCTTTTAAATCAAAATCTTCCTGCGCCGAAACAAGCCTGTTTTCTATCAGGGAAAGCGACGACATTCTTTTTTCAAGTTTTTCTTCTGCCTCTTTAAAAGGAACGGGAGTATACTGCGACATCAGCGAAATGACTGCCTTTTTGTCTGCATTGTTTTTAAGCCATTCAAGGACATCTGCCGTATCTTCAAAACGTCCGGGCAAAAACAGATGCCGTATAATTACGCCGCCTGTCATTTTTTCTTTCGTCACTTTCTCTTTTGTTTCCCGGTCAATTCCCGTAACGCTCTGAATTTTAAGCGGATTGTTTTTTATCATCCAGAGAACTGCATCTTTTGCAATTTTCGGGTAATCTTGTGCTTTAAACAACTGACTTGAAACTTCGCCGTTGAGTGTCTTTAAATCAGGAAGCCAGATTGTAACCAGATCTTTTAGAAGTTCCAGAGATTCAACTTTTTCGTACGCAGACGAGTTCCAGCAAAACGGAATTTTAACGCCTGCATTTTTTGCTTCTGCAAGATACTCTGCAAGGAGCGGAATCAAATGGCTTGCCGTAACGAGGTTTATGTTTTCAGCGCCGGCTTTCTGCAATTCAAGACAGATTCTGACAAATTCATCTTTTGAAACTTTACGTCCCGTTCCCTGCTGCGAAATCTGATAATTCTGACAGAACGAACAGCCGAGCGTACAGCCCGTAAAAAAAATCGTGCCCGAACCGCCAAAAACCGTTATAAGCGGTTCTTCGCCAAAATGCAGGCAGGCACTTGCAATGCGGATATCTTTGAGTTCACCGCAAAAACCAGTTTTGCAATTCCGGTCTGTTCCGCAGTCGCGCGGACACTGCCTGCACGCAGAATAAAAATCAGCCATCAGATTGCCCGCTTTTCTACAAGAGTCATCATCATCTGGCTCAACAAATCCATCGGCAGTTCTTCTGCTTCATAATTTACGGAATCTGCAATCTGCTGCCAGTCCTCAAGAGTAAGGCAGTCAGTATCATTTTCGTTATTTAAAAAAGCCTGCATTGCACAAAGTTTTTCGATTGCCGAAGAACTTATGTCACAAGATGACGAGTCAAGTTCAGGCTGAACATATTTTGAAGTCCAGAATTCAATCAGGGAATGAGGCAGACCGCACAGTCCGCGGTTGTTCGTTTCAAACAGGGAAGCAATTTGATTTACGACAGCCTCAAGATTAAGCTTGCCGGAAGAATCGCGGTTGTGCTTTTTTATTCTTTCTATATCACTGTAAAATTTTTGAATAGCGTCCATGCAGATTACTATATACTAATCACCTTTTCGCGACAAGAATAAAATGCAGACAAAAATAAGGCAGACTGAATAAAACGCAAGCCCTGCATACATTGAAAAATTAACGCCGGCAAATCCGATTAAAATAAAGTTCATCAGCTTGATGAAGAATACTGCAAAATCTACGACACCATACAAAATCAAATTTACAAAAGGAAAAATAAAAATCCAGATAAATTTAAACAAGCCGTTTCCCTGCAGACGATAATTCCAGCCGATACACGCAGAAAAAATCAGCAAAATCAAAATCATAAACGGATAGAAAATGCTTGTCAGAATCGTCTGCATTATTATTTCCTGCGAATAACCGTACGCAGACGGCGGAAGCTTCATTTTTGTCATATTGAAAAAACTCATCTTCGGATTGTCGCCGGAGCATTTACTCAGGACAGAAAAATCATTAAACGGCATCGACAGTAAAATCTGATTCGGGCCTTCGATACGTTCAGCATTTTTTGAAAGATAAACAGGAGAAACTTTTTTTCCTTCCCTGTCGCGGTCAACGGAACAAAGCATTATGTAAGGAACCATTTTCCAGCTGTCCTCGATGCCAGAATTTATTTTCTGCTGTTCACTCAGCGAATCAGTACTTACTGCAAGCATCTTCGCATAAGGCACAGTCATCGAACTTGAAAAATTACCGTACGCGTCAAAAGAGTAAATGCTCAGTTCCCTAAGATACCTGACAAACTCGCCGGCCTGATTTATGTCCGTAATTCCCTTTATAAAAAATACGTCGTAAGTTCCGTCATTATGCGGCAATGAAAAATAAACGTTTTCTGCGCTTTCAAAAGTATCCTTGTCATCAGATTCGTCCATAAAAAAATATTCCTGTGTCAGCTCGTAGCGCGCAATGTTAAGATAGCGCTTTACGTCAGGATCCCGTGACTTTTCAAAACTTGAATTATTCAGCCGCTGAAAAATATAGTACGAACTTAAAAAATCGCCTGCAATAAGTTTTTTATATCCTTCAAGTTTTTTTCTGAAAAACAGATTTTCTTCCGTCAGTTTTTCTGCCTGAGCATGCGAGAGAATGTTCCAGGCTTTGTTTGCAATTTCCTTTGCCTTTGAAAGATTAGTATCCCTGCCGTCCGCAATTTTTACCGCCATCTGTGCATAATAATGCGCCGCAAGAAAATCGTCTTTTTCAAAAAGTTTTTCGGCTTCCGTAACGAGTTCATAAACAGAAGAAGACTGAATTTTAAAAATCTCGGAAGTATCAACAGGTTCAAGTTCAAAATCAAGTGAATTAGGCAGCGCGGAATTTTCACTTAAAGGAGTTTCCGTCTTGTCAGATTTTTTGAGGGCAGCTGCAAGTTCAGCACGCTTTTGAAGTTCCATTGCTTTCTGATTTTTCGGGTCAAGCTCAAGGACTTTTTTTGAATAGAACGACGACAGATTCGTGTACTCTGAATTTTTAAGGCTTTTTATCAGGTAGCTCTGCGCAAGTTCAAGATAAGAATTTATCAAATGCGGCTTTCCTTCAAATTCAATTTTGCGCTGTTTTAAAACAGGAACTCCGATGTCATGGCACATAGAAAGCCCGAACGTCAGAAAAAGTGAAATCACCAGAACATATCTGAAGCATTTTAAAATTCCGCTTGAAAACCTCGCCGACACAGAAACTTTTTCATCTCTAAAGGCAATCGCCGTACCAATCAAAAAACCTGTAAGAATGACAGACGGCATGACATTTAAAACAAACAGAAAACCGTTGTTGAGCCTGTACGGCAAAACGTCGCTTTCATTTAAAACAGGAACGGCAGGAATAAACATTCCCGCAAAAAAACAGACAACGCCTGCAAAAAAAGTATAGACCAGCAGATTAAAAATTATTTTTTTCATTCGTCTTCGTCCTCAAGTTTAGAATGATTCATTACTTTGCAGGTCAAAGCGATAATTATAAAAACCAGAACAAACAGAATGTTTATGAACACGCATACAGGCGAATCCATATAATTAAAAACTGAACCTGCATTTTTAAGCTTATCATTTAAATCATACAAAAATCCGAAATGCTCTTTGTAAACCGCAATTCCGTAACAGATTGAATTTATCTTGATAACCGCAACTGTAGCGAGCAACACAAAAAACGCATTTATCAGCCGCCATCGGCTTACCTTTATCAATGCAAACACAAAAACAAGCGCAAGTGCAAACGAACAGAAAAAAAGATAATTTAATTTTGAACTTAAAAAAGAATTTTTTGCCGAGTTGATTATTATGTACAAATCTGCAAAACAAATTTTCAAAAACCCAGGAATCTCTGCAACACGCTTTACAAGAATGTCAGAAAAACTTCCCGACTCAGGAATTTCTGCCGGCTTGTTTTCAAATGCAGAAAAAGAATCCTGTGCAGAAAACTGCCTGTTCACGTCAATCACAATTCCGTCTGCGTTATTTTTGCCATCGACATTCGTATAATAAAAAAGCCTGTCATCAGAAAACCTGAAAATTCTGGAAGACAGATTCGATTTTTTAAATTCATACGTAAAGCCGTTCTTTTTTTCATATCCAAAAAATGCCGGAAGCAGTACGCCCCAGGACACCGCCGTCAGAACGACAGTCGTAATGATTCCTATAAGCCTGTTCTTTTTTGAATGGCGTATAAAAGACAGTATAAGGAACATCGGAAGCAGAATAACAATCAGCGGAAAAGAATAATTAAGTCCCAAAAGAAAATCCTGAACAGAAAACAGATTAAGCTGCTGACCTACGACATATTTTAAACAGCCAATGTAAATCATAATAAGGGAAGAAGAAAGCAGCGTTCCGAAAATGAAAAGTATAAAATATGAAATTAAAACAGAAAAAAAAGTTTTCATCGTCTAATAGAATATCACATTAATAGAACATAGTCCAATATAAAATCGAAGTTTTTTGTCATTAAAATTCAAGCTGAACTTATCGCACGCCAAAAGTTTTCCACAGGTTTCCAACAAATATTCACAGGCGTTTTTACTATACAAGTCTAACTCTATGTAATATATAGAATTAAACAAAACCCGAATCTTTACATGTAAACCTTTATAATATAAGGATTTAGGAAGCCCTGTTAAAGAATACTGAAGTTTTTTTAAGGCATTTTTAACTTATTCCGCATTTTTCGACCGGTTATCCACAAATAAACCCTCGTTTCTAACACACTGTGCACAAGTTATCCACAGGCACAAACTCTTAAAAAAAATTTAAATTCCGCCCCAACCCCACAGCAACCCCACCACAGTCCGTTCACAGTCACGACTTGCGGTGACATAACTCCATAATCTCAAAAATGTAAAATTCCGCAGGAAAGCAAGGAGAAAATAAAAAAAGCACTTTATACCAAAACCTTTTTCAGCCTTGAATATAAAATGCCTTTACCAAGTCTAACTGACTGTAAAATACAAAAAACTAACCTAAGAAAACCTGTCCCTGAGCATCGATTGCAAGAATAGACTTACATTCAGAACACCGGAAACGACCCGACCTTGAAGCTTTTAACCGCTTAGAACATACAGGGCACGCAAAAATCTTCGGGAATACGCTGCTGACAGTCGGCGCACCGTTCTGCAAATATGAAATGGCTTCTTCTGTAGAGCCTTTGATGCTGAAAAACTGTGAAAATCCAAGCAACTGGAAAACTTCGTAAACTTTAGGCTGGATTTCCAAAAGAACGATATCACCGCCTTTTGGCTTTACCATTTTTAAGAATGCAGTAAAAGAGCCGATTCCTGTAGATGAAACATAGTTCAATGCTGCACAGTTAAATACCAGATTTACGAAACCAGCTTCTACAACTTTTGCAATGCGCTTTTGGAAAAAACTTGAATTGTAAGTATCTACATAGCCGTTTAATACAATGCTAAGACAATTAGGGACATCTTCTATTTTAGAAAGAGTAATTTTTAAGCTGTCATCTTTTTCGTCATTAAAACCTGGTACAAGATTATTATTGTTAGTCATATTTCTCCCTCTAACAGACAATACCATTTTTTTATACATTTATGTTACTAGAATATTATTAAATTGTCAAATATAAACAGTAAAATTAGAGATTTTTGAGTTAATTTTAAATTTTCTGCATTTTTGCAAAACTTTCTGCGTAGAACAAAATAAAAAAAACTTATATATTTCCTTATTAGAATGAATTTAAGCAATATCTGTATAATACTTGCACGCCCGGAAGAAAGCAGGAACATAGGAGCAGCATGCAGGGCAATGGCAAACAACGCAATTTCAGAACTCAGGATAGTCGGCAACAAATCTGATTATGACGAAGAACGCGTAAAAATTCTTGCAATCCACGCTTCTCAAATCTGGGAAAAATGCAGGTTCTTCAACTCGATTACAGAGGCAGTTTCTGACTGTTCGATTGCTTTCGGGACGACACGCAGAAAAGGGAAAAAACGGCGCGACAAATATTACTACCCCGAAGAAGCCGCAGAAAAATCAGACGTCATCACTTCTGCAGGGGCTAAAATTGCCGTAGTATTCGGAAACGAGCGGACAGGGCTTACAGACGAGGAACTTAACGAATGTACGAGCGCCGTAACGATTCCGTCGTGCAAGGATTTTGCATCTTTAAATCTTTCGCATGCAGTCCAGATTATGTGCTATCATTTTTTCAGGCAGAACGAACTGTCCTCTACAGGGCACAAAAGTTCAGGATGTACTCCCGTTACGCTTGAAAGGCTTGACAGGGCAGTTTCTACGATGACTGACAGCCTGCAAAAAATCGGCTTTTTTAAAATCACAGGACGCGATGAACAGGAAAGATTCTGGAAAGACATTTTATCCCGTTCAGCATTGTCAGAAGGCGAAATCCAGTACATCGAAAAAATATTTTCAAAGATAAGCGGACTGGTTTCTAAATAAAACGAATGTCGCCTGCTTCTATTCTGCTCGAAGTCGAATAAATCATCGAAATATTTATACATGTCCTAAGCTCGCGGATATTGCCCGGCCAGTCATACATCAAAAGTTTGTCCTTTGCATTTTCAGAAAAATATTTTTTCTCTGAACTGTATTTTAAAACTAGCTCGTTCAAAAAATGTTCTGCAATCGGAAGAATGTCTTCCCTGCGTTCCCTGAGCGGCGGAATTTCTATTACGAATTCTGCAATGCGCCAGTACAAATCTTCGCGGAAAAGTTTTTGCCTGACAAGTTCCTTTAAGTTTGCATTAGTCGCAAAGACAAACCTGACATTCATTTTTTCTTCCGTATCGCTTCCGACTTTGCGGTAAATACCTTCGTCAAGTGCGCGCAGTAACTGAGGCTGACACGACAACGGCAGCTCGCCGATTTCATCAAGAAAGAGCGTTCCGTTTTCTGCAAGGTTTATAAGCCCCTGCCTGTTCGGCGCATCAGTGTAAGCACCTTTTACGGAACCAAAAAGCGACGTTTCAATCAAGTCCTTCTGCAATGCGCCGACATTAACGCTTACAAATTTATTTTTTGAAAGATTGCCCGAACGGTGAAGGATGTGCGCCGCGCATGATTTTCCTGTTCCGCTTTCGCCGAAAAACAAAACTTTGCATGACTTGTCCTTTACCTGAAAAATATCGCGCTTGACCTTTTTTATTTTTTCACAGCTGCCGATTAAAAGGGCAAAATTTTCGTCCTGAGAAATCTGACTGTCGATTATGCGGTTTTTTACGGAATCGCTTTCGGAGGAGGAAGGATTTAAAATGACGTCGCTTTTTTTATTCTGCTTTTTTGAATTTATAAAAAATTCTTCAACAGAGAAAAAACGTGACAAGGAATCTGAATTTACAAACTCCTTTTCAATCTGCCTTGAACGGAACAAATCGAACGATGTCGAAATTATTTTCCGTTCATTCAACTTTAAAAAATCTGACTCATCACTTTTTCTAAATTCAGGATAAAAATATGCAGGCGGATTTTCTCCGACATCAGCATATTTACAGAAAGCCGAAATTTCCGGGTTCTCCTGAAAAGAATTTACGCTAAACTTTTTCAAATGCACCTTTTCTATTTTACGATAGAAACATTTTTACTTTTTACAAATTCGATACCAGACTAATAAAAGTTTATAATACAAATATGGGAAAATCAAGAAAATTTTTAACGGATTTCTGAATATTTCGTTCCAGATTTCGTAGCCCTTGTCAAATACAGAATCTTTTACCCTTTTTATGTGTTCAGAAAAAATTCCGAGTGCATCTTTATAATAAATAAAAATACTGTTTGAAAAACGATTGCGCCTGTTGTAAGCCCAGCACTCTTTTTCTTTTATTCCGTCAGAAACAAGAACAAGCGAAGGAGAAGCTTTGTATATTGCCTGAATTATGTCGTCCTCAACACTGTGCGGATAATAACCGACATATCGGCCTACAAGTTTTAAATTAGGAAAAGTCTTTCGTACGTTTCCCTGCGCTTTCTGCAGAATTTTTCTCCGACCGCCGAGAATGTAAAACGACCTGTAATGAGAATCCAAAATCGAAAGCAGATTGATTACTGTCCTGAACGGATTATATCTTGACGGAACAGGCTTCTGCAAAAAAGCCGCACCTTTTAAAATGCTCTTTGAAACAGGAATTACCAGATCTGCGTTTCTTACACATTCTGCAAAATTATTTTTTCCGCGCGCTTTTAAAAGTCCCCACACAGAAAGAAAAATAATCTGCTTTGCTCCGGGACGGGCAAGTAATTCTAAAATCTCATTTTCAAAATCTTCAGGCCGGCATATATCAACGCCGACACCAAGAACTTTTATTCTTTCTATTGCCATTTTTTAAACTCCATTATTACAGTCTGAATACTTGCCATTCCGTAAAGGCTGGCAGTTTCACATCGCAAAATATTTACGTCAAAGTGAACGTTACAAAATCCCGCATCTTTTAAAACCTGAATTTCTGCAGGACTTATTCCGCCTTCAGAACCGACGGCGATTATGCCAAAACCAATTTCGGCAAGTTTCATTTTTTCGGCGACGACCTCGCAAACAGTTTTTGAGTTTTCGTTCCGCTCGTAAAGAGAAATCTGGACAGCCTCTTTATTTTCCTGCTTTATTTTTGAAACATGTTCTCTGACAATCTGCACGGCATCTTTTAAAGACACCGGCTCAAGAACTTTTGTTTCAACAGGAGAACCGCTTTGCTGGCGAGCTTCTTTTATAATGCGCGAAATCCTGTTTTGCTTTCCGTCATCTGCAAGGGACTTTTGAACAAGTCCTTTTTCAGAACCTTTCTGCGTATATTTTCCGATTACGGGAAGAATTACGCTCACCCCTGATTCAACAGCCTGCCTTATTATAAGTTCCATTTTCTGCGGTTTTGGAATGAACTGCAAAAGCCAGAATTCCGGACGGGCAGAAACCGTCTTGTTTTCTGCAAGGCTATCTTTTACGTCACAGACTTGCAGGGTAATTTTTTTTCTACTGTCGTCAATCGAACAGACAGTCGCGTTTATAACTGATTCCCTGTAAGAAAGCTTGAGCATATCTCCGACACAAAGGCGCAGAACCTGACGGATATATTTAAAATCTTTTCCCTCTATATAAACAAGACCTTTTGAATCCGGTTCTGTATCAATTATAAACTGACGCATTATTTTATTTTCCTGATTCTTCTTTTTAGTCCTGTGCTTTCAGCTCTTCTTCATGAAGCTTGGCTTCTTCCTGAAGCTGTTTTAAAGTTTTTGTAGAACGGACAAGAGAATCAAAATTTTCCGTATTGATGATTTTTATTGCTTCGTTCAACTGAACGTCATAGTCCAGATCATAAACAAGTGATTTTTTTGTCTTTCGCGTTTCAAGCCGTATAAGACGGCGCAAAAGCCTGAGGTCAAGTTTATATTCTTTCTGCAGAATGGCAGCATACTTTGCAATGTCATCTTCAGTCATATTCGGATGAGATTCAACGTATTTTTCTATTACCTGATCTTCCGTCATTTTTATAAACGACTTTGTCTGCTCGTCAGTATATTCAGTGAACTTGATTTCGCGGTCAGGAGGAATTCCGATTTTATCGATATTGCAGTCTGTAGGAGAATAGTAGCGTGCTACAGTCAGCTTAATGCCGTCGTTCGTTCCGTCCGGTTCAAAAAAAGGAACTACCTGCTGAACAGAACCTTTGCCGTAAGTCCTTTCGCCGACCAGATATGCAATGTGATAGTCTTTTAATGCGCCTGCAAGAATTTCAGAAGCACTCGCAGAACCTTTGTTTATGAGCACGACAATCGGAACGTTCTTTTTTACCACAGTCGCATTTGACTTTGCAGAAAAAGATTTGTTTTCAGTAGCAATCCTGCTTTTTGTAGAAACGATGACTCCCGAATCAATGAATTTGTCTGCAACCTTTACGGCGCTGTCAAGCAGACCTCCAGGATTATTGCGCAAATCAATGACAAGCCCTTTGTAACCGCCGGCAGCTTCAAAATTCTTCAAAGCCTGCTCAAGATTTTCCGCAGTGTCAGGCGTAAACTGAACGAGCCGCACATAACCGATTTTTCCGATCATTGCAGATTCAACTGTAGGAACCTGAATCAAATCCCTGACTAAAGAACGTTTAAAAGTTACAGTCTTTCCGCGAAGAATCGTAACTTCAACAGCCTCTCCGCGCGGTCCCCTCAGTTTTGAAAGGACTTCTTCCATGCTCATTTCAGGGGTCGGCTCTCCGTTAATTTCTATGATTTTATCTCCTGCCTGAATTCCGGCTTTAAACCCCGGCGTATTTTCAATCGGAGAAACGACATCTACATACGCAGGTTTGTCAGGCGTAGACTTGTTGCTTTTTGAAATTGACAAACCGACTCCATAAAAGTTTCCGCTCGTAGTATCATTCAAGCCCCTCATATCCTGAATGTCAAGGTACACAGTGTAAGGGTCACCTAAAGATTCCATCATTCCCTTTAAAGCACCTTCGTAAAGAGTTCTTGAATCAACTTCTTCGACATAATACTGCTGCAGGAATTTGTAAACAGTCATAAAATTTTTAAGATACTGTTCATCACTTGAATCATTCTTACGGACTTGCGCGCAGCTTGCCGACACAAAAACAGTAAATATTGTTACCAGAAAAACAAGTCTGGATTTTAAATTTTTATAAAGCATAGTTTATATTCTATTCAAAACATTACACGTTTTCAAGTGAGTTTCTTGTGAGTGTTGTTAAAGCGCAGAAAAAATGCTATAATCTTTTCCATATTTTTGCAGGTCGCAAAGATATACTGGAGAAAAATATGAAAACAATGAAAAAAATGATTTTTATTGCTGCAGCAATCATGACGCTTGGTCTGGCAGGCTGTTCAAAATCAGACGTAACAATCAAAAGTGTTTCTGACCTTGACGGAAAGAAAATCGGCGTTCAGTCAGGAACTACAGGTGAAAGCTGGGTTCTGGAAAATGTAAAAGGCTATAAGCTTTCTTCTTTTAAAACAGGAATTGACGCAGCGCTTGACTTAAAGTCAGGTTCTATTGATGCTGTTGTTCTTGACGAACTTCCTGCACAGGAAATCGTAAGCAGAAATCCGGATTTAAAAATTATCCGCGATCCTGTATTTACGGAAAACAAAGAGGAATATGCGATTGCCGTAAAAAAAGGTAACGCAGACCTTCTCAATGACATCAACAAAACGATTTCTACAATCAAGGAAAACGGTAAATACGAAATTCTCGTTCAGTGCTTTATGCCGGCAGACGGCAACACTCAGATTCCTGCAATAGTTGCAGCTGACTCTTCAAAATCAATCAAGCTCGGAACAAACGCAGCATTTCCTCCTTTTGAATACGTAGAAGGAAAAGACGTTGTAGGATTTGACATTTCGATGGGACAGTTAATTGCAGAAACATGCGGTGCAAAACTTCAGGTTATTGACATGGCATTTGACAGCCTTATTCCGGCATTGTCATCAGGTGCAATTGATTTTATTGCAGCAGGAATGTCCGTTACTGAAGAACGCAAAAAGAATGTCGATTTTTCAATTCCATATTTTGCATCAGAACAAGTCATTATCGTAAGAAAATAATTCAGTTTTAAATATATAATAATTTTATTATAGGTTAACACTGAATAAATCCTACCTGAGGATTTTTCAGTGTTAACCTTGAATGTAACTAATTGTCCGTAAATCAATGACTTACGGCAATTTGCCGGGAAGTGCTGAGTAATCGCTTCAAGTGTTAATCAGCACTTCCCTAGAATGCTGGCTGATAATTATACAGAAAAATAACCGTAAAATTGTCGTCAGCATTTATTTTTTTTTAGGAGTCATCTTGCTAAGTTCTTTTTTTGATACAATGATTTCAAACCAGCGATGGGTTTTGATTGTACAGGGTCTTGGAAATACGATTTTAATTGCAGTGTGCGCAATTTTAATCGGAACAGTACTGGGCTGTATTTTTGCATTGATGAAAATATCAGACAGCAGGGTTTTAAAATTCATTGCAGAAACATACACGACAGTCCTGCGCGGAATTCCTCTTGCAACCCAGCTGATGATTTTTTACTTTGTAATCTTTGCACCATTAGGACTTAACAAGCTTCTCGTTGCAATCCTCGCTTATGGTATAAATTCCGGCGCGTACTGTACTGAAATTTTCAGGGCAGGAATACAATCGATTGACAACGGACAGACAGAAGCAGGCCGCTCGCTCGGGCTTAGCAAACGCCAGACACTTTTTAACATAATACTTCCGCAGGCGGTTAAAGCCGTTCTTCCTACTTACACAAGCGAGTTCATCGTTCTTCTAAAAGAAACATCTGTTGCAAGCTTCATTGCCGTAATGGATTTGACAAAAGCCGGCGACATGATAAGAAACGCAACGTACAATGCCTGGATTCCGCTTTTAACATGTGCAGTCATCTATCTTGTCATGACATGCGGACTTACAAGACTGTTTTCACTTCTTGAAAGACATCTGAAAAAAAGCGACAGGCACTAAGGCAAAAAAAAACCACATACTCAAACAACATTCAAGTATGTGGCAAACCTATTTACAATCTATCAGACCTAGATAGATGTATTTACTGTAAAACCATTGAAAATCGGTGCAATGAGCATTTTGAGTTCGTCAACAAGTGAATTGAACGAAGGGCTTTTCAAAGTCTTGTCTTTGTCACTTGTTAATTGAATGAATGCTTTTTGTGTCAGAACCTGTTTTGTAAGCAGTCCGTTTTCCGTAGCGGCAAACATTACGACTGCATTATCTTTTTCTTCAACTTCCGTAATCGAATTTTTTACCTGACGAGAAACCTGCTTTAACGCGCGGTTGTCATCGATTGCAAAAATCGTTGCATTTTCAGTTTCGAGAACGAGGTTAAGTTTTTTTTCGTTCACGAAAACTGCATCAGGTTTTTCCTGCGAAAGAATTTCTTTTATCTGATTTTCAGAAAAATCATAATCAAGCAGAATTGCAACGGCACCCATTTTTGTAATTGACAGGAAAGTTTCGATGCACTGCGGACTGTTGTCCATAAAAAGTGCAACCTTGCTGTTTTTTGCAATTCCATACTCGCGCAAAGTACGGCAAGTTTTGGAAACGTCCCAGAGCATATCGTTATATGAAATTTTATTTCCGTTATTTAAAAACAAAGCAGTTTTTGAAGCAAATTTTCTTGCAACCTTTGAAAGAACGCCAGGTATCGTATTAATCACGTTATTCATAAAATCCCCCTTTCATATTTGTCATTCTATATAATTAGACAGGGGAACATAAAAAAGGTTGCATTATTTTTATATTTTATTCACTTTTTTTTGCGATAAATCCACGCAGCGTACTGTTGCCGGCAAATTTATTTTCTCTGTTTACGACATTCATATAAGTGATGACTGCATCGGAATTTTCATCAAGGCTGACGATTATCGGATTTTCATTATAGTCTGAAAAATCACTGTCAGAAAAAAGCGGAACTATAAATTCCGTCAAATCATATTCTGCGCCGGAAGAATCAGTAACGATGATTTTTCCAGAATCTGTGTGAACATCTGACTTGATGATTGAATACAAAACTGAATATTCTGAAACATCAAGCTGCTTTAAAGAACTTTCAAAATAAATCGAATTTTCCTTACCGCCGGCACGTGACAGCCTCGGGTGTTCAAACCCGAAAATCTTTGAAAAACTCTGCGTTTCAAAATTGCGTGCCCATTCAGGAAGTTTTGTTTCGTTTATCAAAAAATCGTACGCACCGCAGATTACGGCTTTTTCGCCGTCAGAAAATTTAACTCGTGCGCCGTCAGTGTTCAGCCTGTCTTTTGAAAACATATCATGCGCCTTGTAAATTTTTTCGATTCTGTAAATCTGATTACGGCGCGGAACATCGACAAGATTAAGAGGCGTAATGCTTGCAAGAAGAAGGAACGCTGAAAAAACAGGAAAAATAAATTTCATAAGTTCACCTGATTTTATCGATGCAAGAATCAAAACTATAATGCTGAACATAATATACAGAAGGCTTGCATAACGCGACATCGTAAAACCGTACGCGTTCACACGGATTCCAAAACTCACGCACTGGATTACGACAAGTGGAATCAAAAAAAGATGTCCGCTTTTATAAAAAAATGCAACGAGCTTTTCGTCCTGAAATTTTTTGAGCGTAAGCTGAAAGAAAAGATAAAAAACTGTTGCAAAAGAAACGAACCAGTTTATCCTGCCCTGCGGTAAAGTTTTCTGGAACAGGCTTTTGATAAGATAAGCATACAAAACGCCAATCAAAACAAGATAAAGCGAAAATAAAATTGTCTTTACGATTACCCTGAAAGATTTTGGAATTTCAAAAGTTCCTGACGGCTTTGTAGAATATGCAAGAAAGAAATTTACAAAAACGATAAGGCAGGCGGCGACGATTCCTATAGTGAAAGCCCTGTCATCAACATGAAAAAGAAGGCTGTCAACTGCCCAGAGAATTGTCAGTATTCCGAGAATAACACAGACTGTTTCGATTGCGGCAATCAGCCAGGAATTGACTATGTTCGGAATGATGTCTTCAAATTTTTGAATGCGCGTAAGAAAGAAAATGCACATTACGAGCATTGCAAAAATCAGGCAGACGTATGCAACCCAGAAGCGCGGTGAATCAAGACGGCAGAAAAAATAAAACGGAAAGTAGCAGAGCACAAGTCCGGTTGCCTGAGATGCAAGGCTTATTTTTCGCACGCGCTCTTCGGCCAGACGGTCTGTAAAAATATATTCAACTAAAAGGGAAATGAAAATCGAAAACGAAACTGCAAAAAAAGATGCTTTTGTCAGGGAAGATAAAAATAACTGATGTCCGGCAAAAACGGAACTTCCTGAATAATAAAATCCGAAAATCACGGAACTGACGATTGCAGAAAACACAACTGCTGGAAAGCGGTTAATCTCAGGTGAAATCGTTTTATAAAATCTTTTTAAAATATTCATGGGGGAAAGTATATAAGAAAAACCCCATAATGTAAACGCTCGTGAATTTCTGTTGCAAACCCAGCATTTGTTTATCTCGCGTTACGAGAATTGCACGGAGGCAATTCTCTATGGGCGTAAAGTCTGTGTTTTTGCCGGCACTAGGTTTATTAGTTCGCGGTACGAGGTTTTGATTTTATAGCAAACGGCAGAGACCTTTGGCGCGGAGGGTGTGGAAGAGTGGTTCACCTAAAAAATCGATGATTGTTTCAGCGGTGAATTTTTTCGAGCCGTCGAATTTTCTTGCGTCGATTTCGGGGAGGAAGGCGGCGGCTTTCTGGGCGAGGGAGCAAGGGAGTTTTTCGTAGAACATTTCGCCCATGTAATTCCAGCAGAGTTCGGAATGGGTTTTAGTACAATCCAGCACAAGAGGAACTCCGCCAAGCCAGACAAATTTTTCGTCAGGCTTTGGGATTGCAGAAAAATCTTTTTCGCGCTTTGATTCGTATTTTTGAATAAGCGAATTTACAAAGTCTTTGGGAATTGACGGAGAAGGCATTTTAAAACTGAAAAAACTTTCTACAGGTTTATTCAGTTTTTTGCCGTGCATCCATAATTCGAGTGCGGCATTGAGCGGTTCAGAATATTTCTGGCTTTTTTCTTCGCCTTCGTAGTGCAGGTCATTTCTGGCAAACTGATTTTTGTCAGGCGGAATGATTTTGAGTTCCGGGTATTTTCCGTTCTGATAATCTTTGTAAACTGTCGAATGAAGTGTCAGCGTAAACTTGTGCCAGAACGCACTGTCCAGAAGTCCTGCGGCAAATAGCTGTCTTAAAGTTTCCATTGAATTAATCAAGTCCTGTTCACTTTGATTCCAGAAACCAAAAATCATATACGAATGAATTAAAATGCCGGCTTCCTTTAACGCACAGCACGACGAAACTATGTTTTCAATGTCAGTTCCCTTGTTTACGGAATCAAGCCCTGTATCTGTCGCAATCTCAATGCCGGCAGAAACGGCAGTAAGCCCTCCTGCGGCGAGCAAGTCTGCAAGGTCACGGGAAAAAGTTTTTTCAAACCGAATGTTGCCCCAGAACGTAAGCGGTATTTTTGGTTCAGAAGAATTCTGACAGGCAAGATTTTTCAATGCAAATTTTTCAAGCGCGACAGGCGGACATGCTTCGTCAACAAAATGAATTCCGTAAACGCCAGTTTTTTCTGCCTGCTCATAAAGGCTGTCGTACAAAGCAGCGGCATCTGTCACGCAGTAATCTTTTACGTAATCAAGTGTCGTATCGCAAAACGAACATCTGTGCCAGTAACAGCCGTAAGCAAGATACGCTTTAAGCCAGGCGCCGTCATTCCAGATTCTGTGCATCGGGTTTACGTCGTCAGCAAGGCGCGGATATTTTGAAAAATCAATCGAAGTATAATCAGGAAAAATTTTGTGCACGATTTCGCGCTCTTTTAAAATCATTTTTCTGCACGACTCTTCCTGTAAATTTTTCGGCTGAATGATTTTTCCGCCAGAGCGATATGCCGTGTTATATAATTGTCTGCCGTCAAAAATTGAACTTAACAAAGCCGGGTTTTCTGATTTTTCATCTTTAAAAAAGTTCGCAGAAAATTTTTCAATCAAATCGAACAGTTCAATAAAACTTCCGTAACCTTTGTCATAACTTAAAAAATCGCAGTAATCAAAAATTTTCTGTTCTTCAATTTCGCGCAGTTCCGTATTGATGTAACCGCCGCCAAATGCAATAAGGCAGTTTTTAAAATTTTCTTCGCGGATGATTTTTGCAGTATACAGGGCGGCTTCAAAACAGCCGGGAAACGGAACTGAAATTCCGATGAGCGAAGGTTCATTTTTATACGGCAGGATTTTCTCAAGAATCAAGGGCCTGTAAAAATCTTCAAGCACCGGCGACAAAAGACCTTTTTCTGCATCAGAAAATTTTGCAGTGCTCGAAGCCAGATGTTCTGCGTAACGGATAAGCGAAAAATTATTGTCATAGACAAGCGAAATATAATCCTGCAAATCCGCCAGCGCAAGGCTTGCAAGAATCTGCGAATCATCAGCAGAAACATCGCGGTTTAAGTTCTGCAGAAACTGCTCCATTCTGTTTCCGCGCGGAACGTGAGCGCCCCTTATGAATGAGTGCACGAATTCCCTTCCGCTTAATTTTGAATTTGAAGAACAGACTATCGCAATTATCCTGTCAATCCAGTCTGTCCAGATGTCCGACTGACAGACAAAACGCCTGAGCTGGAACGCCGTGTTTTCATCGCTCTGACGTTCATACTGTTCTGCAAGGGCAAGCGCTTTTTTTGAAGTCCGGTCAAAAATTTTTTCAAGCCCTGCCCTGCAAAAAACAGAATGAAAAAAATCATTGCTCAAATCAAACCATTTGACACTGCCCTTTATTCCGCGCTTTTCATATTCACTTTTAAAAAAAGAAAGAAGATACGCACCGCTCGGATACGGCGTATTAAGCTGGACAAGCGGCGGCTGAATTATTATCGTATTAATCATTTTGAAGAAGATGCAGCATCACAAATCAAGTCTGCACATTTTTGAATTCCCAAAGCAGAAGAACTCAAAGACATATCGTAACTTGCCGCACTGCCGAAATCTTTATTTGTGTAGTAAGCGCAAAATCTTTTTCTTGCCCTGTCTATGTTGTTGATGTGCTCGGCAATTTTTTCAGGCGGAACGTCTTTCATTTTATCAGACTTAAGGTAATTAAGCCGCCAGTAAAAGTTTGCATGAATGAACACGTGAAACGAATCATCATATTCAGCAAGAACGCTGTTTGCATTGCGGCCGACAATCACGCATTTTCCGTGTTCAGCAATTTTTCTGATTATGTTTTTCTGTGCTTCGTAAAAGCGTTCTTCGACAGGTGAATTATACAAATCAAAAAGGCTCTGCGTAAAACCGAACATCACAGGAACTTTCTCGTCAAACTTTACGATTTTTTCTACATCAAGATTTGCATCGCGCGCCGCCTGAATAATCAGTTCCTTGTCAAAATATTCATAACCAAGACGTTCTGCAACAGTTTTTCCAATTGTTCCGCCGGCGGCTCCAAACTCACGGCTTATCGTAATAATTTTTTTCATTCCATCGCCTCTTACAAAACTTTATTTAAAAAGTTCATCGTCCGCTCTTGCTTTGGATTTTTCAAAACCTGTTCAGGAGTTCCTTCTTCAATGATGTAACCGCCGTCCATAAAAATTACCCTGTCTGCAACTTCGCGCGCAAAACCCATTTCGTGAGTTACGACTACCATCGTCATTCCGCCTTTTGCAAGTTCCTTCATTACGGAGAGAACTTCGCCGACCATTTCCGGGTCAAGTGCAGAAGTCGGTTCGTCAAAAAGCATAATCGACGGATTCATTGCAAGCGCCCTCGCAATCGCAACGCGCTGTTTCTGTCCGCCAGAAAGCTGCTGCGGATAAACATCGGCTTTTGTTTCAAGTCCGACGCGGGTCAAAAGTTTTATGCCCTGAGCGTGCGATTCTTCTTTTGTCATCTTCTTTAACTTTACGGGAGCGAGCATTATGTTTTCAAGAACGGTAAGATTAGGAAATAAATTGAAATGCTGAAAAACCATTCCGATGTTTTCGCGGACATGATTTATGTTGATTGACTTGTCGTTGATGTCGTTTCCGTTTATGATAATAGTTCCGCCGTTGGAAACTTCGAGCTTGTTAAGGCATCGCAAAAAAGTTGACTTGCCGCTGCCGGAAGGTCCGATGACAACGACAACTTCGCCTTCACGTATGTCAATGTTTATGTCTTTTAAAACTTCAAGTTTGCCGAAAGTCTTTTTTAAGTTCTCAACATGTATCTTTATTTTTTCGTCCATTTTATCCTCGCTCATATTCACAAAATCCGGCACTGCCGTTTTTAATATTCTACTGATTCTGATTTTTCAGTTTACGTTCAACTGCTTTTGCAGCCTTGCTCAACGTTATGATTACAATCATATACATGACACCGACTATTGCCCAGGTTTCAAGACTTTTAAAAGTATTTCCAGAAATCGTCTTTCCCATATTCGTAAGTTCCGGGTAGCCGATGACTGCAAGAATCGAAGTATCTTTTAACGTAATGATGAACTGATTGATTATCGAAGGAATCATTACCTTGAATGCCTGCGGAAGGATTACCGTCCTCATGCTCATTCCGTAAGTAAGCCCCAGACTTCTTGAAGCTTCCATCTGCCCTTTATCAATACTCTGAATTCCCGCCCTGAAAATTTCTGCCATATACGCACCGCAATTCATTGACAGCGCAATAGTTCCGGCCTGAAGCGCAGGCAGTTTAAAACCGACGGCGCCCATCATTTTTATTGCCTGCGGAACTCCAAAATAAATGAAGTATGCAAGTACGATTAACGGAACTCCACGAATAGCATCTATATAAATCGTTCCGATGACATTCAGAACTTTGTTGTGGCTTACATTGCAGAGTGCAAAAATCAAACCGATAATCATTGCAAAAAACAATGCAAGCAGAGTTAAAATCATTGTGTAGCCAAGTGACTTTAACAGCATTAAAGAATAAGTTTGTAAAATAGATACCATTCGTTGAACTCCAGATTGAAAGCAGCAGATTTTACTCTGCCGCTTTTTAAAATGTGTAAAATTTTATTTTAAGTATTTATCAAGAATTGCCTGATATTTTCCGTTTGCCTTAATGTTTGCAAGTCCTTTATTGAACATATCAAGAAGTTCTTTGTTTGCAGGATTCATAATTGCAAAACCGTAAGGAGCACCTTCGCTTTCCATTCCTGCAGGAATTTTCAACGGAAGTTTTGCAGTCTTGATGTTGTCAGCCATAATCGGAGTATCTTCACAGCATGCAGCGCTGTTGCCGAGGATTACGTCCTGATACATAGTCGGAGAATCTTCAAAAACTGTTACTGTAAATCCATATTTGTCTTTGAGTGAATTTGCAAAGTCAGCGCCGGCAGTTCCGTTTTTTACTGCAACATTCTTGCCTTTTAAATCTTCAAATTTAGCAACAGGACTGTTTTCTGCAACGACAAAAGTCTGAGTTGCGTTATAATATCCTTCAGAGAAAATCCAGCCAGAGTCAATTCTTGACTGCTTGATTGTAGCGCCTGCGATAAGTGCATCTGCCTGTCCAACCTGAACTGCGGCAACACCGGCATCCCAGCCCAATGACTGCAAGTCATATTTAAAACCCTGATCTTCTGCGATTGCTGCAAGAATATCAACGTCAATACCTACAAATTCATTTTTTTCATTTGTGTATTCAAACGGTCTGAAAACTGTATCAGTTGCTACAATCCAGACTTTTCCCGACTGATTTTTTTTCTCCTTACCGCAAGATGAGAGGGAAAAAACCATCAAAGCAGCAGTTAACGCAAGAATCATTTTTTTCATTTTTTACTCCTACAAAAGTTAAATCGGAAACTGAAATTTCCTCATCAACTTTTTTTTCCAAGATAAAAATATTCTATAAAAAATGGGGAAGTTTGGGAATACTAATTTTTTTATATTACTATTTTTATATTAGTACTTTTTTATTTTATGTGTTTTCTTTATAATATTCGCCATGAAAATTGTAATTCTTGACGGCAATGCCTTAAACCCCGGCGACCTTTCTTATGATGTTTTTAAAGAATTTGGAGAAGTAACTTTTTATCCAAGAACTCCTGCAGAACTTACTTTAGAACGAATAAGGGACGCAGATTTTGTTTTTCTCAACAAAGTAAATTTGACTTATGAGATTTTAAAAGAATGTAAGAACTTAAAATACATCGGTGTCTTTGCAACAGGCTACAACGTCATAGACATTGAAGCGGCAAAAAAACTCGGCATCACAGTTACAAACATTCCTGCCTACAGCACGATGGCAGTCGCACAGGCAGTTTTTGCACTTATTATGGAATTTACAAACGGCGTTCATTCCCACAACGAATCAGTAATGAACGGCGACTGGATAAAGTCCCCTGATTTCTGTTACTGGACA
>JBJETJ010000060.1:0-37869 GCA_051883255.1 Treponema sp. | reverse complement strand
GTCTGCAACTTTTCTATTCGGACTGCCTTTTTTTTATTTTTATGCGACCGCGCCAAAGGCGCGGACAACATAAATTCAATTTACTCCACCGCCCTTATGTGCCGCTTTAAGCGGCACGGCGGTTCCGTTAATTGTTTTTTTTGCCCGTAGGGCTTTTTTTAAATTTTAATTAGAACTGGAACGCACAACACGGAAACCAAAGCAGTTGTAGCGGTAATACGGGTAGGCGCCGTCCCGATACGACACGGCACAGCTGGACGCACTGCCGGTCCAAGAGCCAACGCGCCAGACGCGGCAAGAGCCAGAATCCGAGCCGGGGTCGGTAGGGTTGGTCACTTCTCCTGTGCTTACAGTGTCGCTATACCAGTCATAGCACCACTCACATACGTTTCCGCTCATATCATATATGCCCAGTGCGTTCGGGGCTTTCTGTCCTACCTGATGTGTTCCTCTTCCGCTAGGATTGCTACTGCCTGTTACATTATTGCTACCTGTCGTTCCTGTGTCGTTGTTGTAGCAGTACCAGCCTACGGCATCAAGTCCTGCATTGCTAGTCGATGAATAACTTGTACCGCTTGCAGTGTCTGCTCCGCTGAACGTGTAATTCCAGTCTGGTGCATTAGGATTTCCTCCGCGTGCCGCATACTCCCATTCTGCTTCCGTAGGCAGGCGGTAGCCGTTTGCTCCTGCAACAAGACTTACATCTGCTGCCGTTATGTTTCCGTTTGTACTCACTGTCGTAACTGTTATGCTATATGCAGGAGTAAGATTTTCTTTCTTGCTCAAAAGATTACAGAAGTACACTGCATCGTACCATGTTACGCCTTCTACAGGACGTTTCCCCTGTTCCGTTCCGAAGTCTACGGCATAAGATGAATTTTCTGCCGTACAGTATGAAGGATTTGCATTCAGGGCGTTTCCGTTTACTGTCTGTTCTGTCATTACTGCACTGTATTGTTCCTGCGTTACTTCGTACTTTGACATAATGAAGTCGCTCAATTTTACGGTGCGCCCTTCTATAAACACGCCTGCATAGTTGTTTTCATTTGTCTTTCCTGTAACAGTTCCGCCTTTTACATACACAAATCCCTCAGGAACAGAAGTCGGAGTAGTCCCGTTATTGCTTGCAGTATTGCCACCGCCTGAGGATGGCTGCTGACAAGCTGACAAAATCAGTGTCAGTGCCATTGCGGAAAAAAACGCAGAATATTTGATTTTTTTCATCTTTTGTTTCTCCTTTTGCTTTGATGAACTTTATTTTTTCGTCGCAAACGTTTTGTTGCCACGCTAAAAACCGGTTTAAACGCAAAAAGGACGCACGGCACAGTCTTTTTGAATTTTACTTCATCAGACCGCACCACTGCGTCCTTTCTTTATATGTAAATATTATATTTTCCGTTAAATTTAGAAGAGAGCCGTACCCCCCCCCGTCAAAAGTTGAGCTTTTGGTAAGTTACAATAAACTGTCATCTTGATGTCCGTAAACATAGGGTAAGTATAGCACGGTTCTGCGGTTTTGAAAACAGAAAGTTTTAGTTTTTTTTTGATATGGGGGGGGTGGGGGTGGGTATATTCAGCAGTTTTTCTATAGAAGGCGATTTGTCTGTGTTTTTGTTTGCCACGCGGATTGGTTCAGACCTAACGGTCTTCACGTTTTAGAGAGTGAGCAACGTTAGTTGCGAACCAATCCGTGTGGAAGTTTTTAATAAAAAGAGTTAAAAAAAAGCCGTCCTCAAGTTTTCGACACTAGGACGGCTTTATAACCTAAAATGTGGAGATGCCGACGGAATCGGGCACTTCCCGAACTCTGTTAAATATAATAACACTTATAAAACTTTTCGTCAAATCGATAAACAACAATCATAATTAACGTTCATATTTTTTTTTACTACACGGATATATACAAAACAAAAGATATGTGATATAATAGTTTTTGGAAGTGCCAGAACTGGCGGTTATCTCCCAACTCTACCGGCATTTGCTGGAATATGATTTTGGGAGGTTTTGCGAAATGACAAAATACGAAATTATTTCGCTGGCTATTAATTTAGCCTTGCTCATTTTTGCAATCCTTTCCTATTTTTTTAAATAAGAAAGAGTATATAAATATAGCCGCCCACGTTTGATCTACTGAGGCGGCTATTAGTCACAGTGGAGATAACCAGATGTTCTGGCATTTCCTTTAGTTCAATATACACTATAATTTATTTTTCGTCAAATCAGAAAACAACAATCAGATTTTATGTTCGCGATTTTTTACTAAACAGATATATACAAAACAAAACATCCGTGCTATAATATTCTCTGGAAGTGCCTGAACTGGCGGTTATCTCCCATACTCAATCGGCTTGCGCCGAAATTTGATTTTGGGAGGCTACGCATGACTTTAGAACTTGTTTTGGCAGTTGTTGCAATCATCAGTTGCATTGCTGGCGTCATAAGTACAGTTATTGCGGTTCTCTCTTACCTTAAAAAGAAAGATGAGTAAAAAAAATAGCCGCCCAAGTTTGAAGTGCTAGTGGCGACTATTTATCAAAACTAGTGGAGATAACCCGATGTTCGGGCGCTTCCTTTACATTCAATATACACCATATTTTCTTTTTCGTCAAACCTCAAAACAGATTTAAAACAGGATTGCGCTGGCGATGCCAAAGTAGACCAGCAGGGAGAGGGCGTCTACTATGGTGGTGATGAAAGGGCTTGCCATTACGGCAGGGTCGAAGCCCAGTTTTTTTGCGAAGAGCGGAAGGGAACAGCCGACTATTTTGGCTACGAGGACTGTCAGAGCCATTGTCGTGCAGACTACGATTGCAACAGTGAGGGTGACTTCTGAATTGCGCAGTAAAAGCCTGTCGATTAGCATTAGTTTTATAAAGCAGACTGCGGCAAGCGTAATTCCGCAGAGCAGGGCAGTCCTGATTTCTTTCCAGATAATAGAACCTAAATCGCTAAAGTCAAGTTCACCGAGCGAGAGGGAACGGATTATCGTAACCGACGACTGCGAGCCGGAATTTCCGCCTGTGTCCATCAGCATCGGAATAAAAGCCGTCAGCACAACCTGAACGGCAAGCGCGCTTTCAAAATTCGTAATTATCATTCCCGTAAAAGTTGCGCTCACCATTAAAAGCATAAGCCAGCCGATTCTGTGTTTATATAAGTTGAACGGCGACGCCTTTAAATACGTTTTGTCAGACGGCGTCATACCACCCATGATTTCGATGTCCTCTGTCGTTTCGTCCTCGAGAACTTCAATGGCATCGTCAAAAGAAATTATGCCGACCATTCTGTTTTCTTTATCAACAACAGGGAGTGCCATAAAATTATATTTAGAAAAAATCTGCGCAACTTCTTCCTGATCTGCATGCGTATTTACGGAAATGACATTTGTTTTCATCAGGTCATCGATTTTTATGTCGTCATCTTTTGCAAGAAGCAAATCCTTGACAGAAAGCCGTCCGATTAATTTTTTGTTCTGCGTAACGTAGCAAGTATAAAAAGATTTTTTGTCAGTTCCGTTGCGGCGGATAAGATTGATTGCCTGACCTACTGTAGTTCCAAGACGGAGAGAAACATATTCTGTCGTCATAATCGAGCCGGCAGAATTTTCCGGGTACTGCAAAATCTGGTTGATTGCCTTTCGCGTGTCTGCATCGACGTGAGTTAAAATTCTGTCGACGACATTTGCAGGCATTTCTTCTACAATGTCGACCGCTTCGTTTACGTAAAGTTCGTCAAGAATGGCGGTAAGTTCGTTATCAGAAAAACCCCTGATGAGCGCTTCCTGAAAATCGCTGTCCATTTCGATAAACGCATCGGCGGCGATTTTTTTTGGCAGCAGCCTGAAAATCAAAGGCCCTGATTTGTCTTCCATTTCCTGAATGATTATGGCAACGTCCTCCGGCGCCATCGTAGAAAGGATATCTTTAATAGATGAATATTTTTTTTCTTCTAAAAGTCTGTTCAGTGTTTTTTCAAAAGTTGCATTGAATTCTGCCATAATCAGCACTCCGTAATAAATTTAATTTGGTGATAAAATTATCGAGAGATGTATATGGTCAAAGAAATCTAGAAATCTGCTTCAGGAGAAAGCGCATTTCTTCTTCGACCCAGATACGAGCCGCTACTACTACCGTCTGACATTCGCTTCCTCCAGAATGATATGATATGAAAATTGAAAAACTTCTGATAAAAAATATTCTATTGACAGTTTTTTGTCAACATTTTTGTTTTTTAAAATGAACGATTTTAAAAAAAATTTACAATTTGCGTGCGCGCATTTGGGGTTTACAGCTCGGGGATTTCGCGCGTTTTGGTGTACTTCCAGTCGTGTGCGTAGACGTTGGGCAGTCTGCCTTCGATTCTGTCGTTTTCTGCCTGAAGCTGGTCTTTTATCATTTTTTTAAAGACAGTCATCAGCGGTTCTGGATTTGCATTTGTATTTACAAGACTGCATGCTGAACTTATCGCAGGCGGTTTTTCAAGTTCAACTTGCTGCAATTCTTTTATAAGATAATAGCACGATTCAATAGTAGAAACATATTCCGGTTTGGGTTCGCGCTTGAATGTAAAAATAGAGCGGTATTCGCCGTAAAAAGAAATCTGCGGAAGCTCCAGAAGTCCCGGGTTTTTCTGAATTATTTTTTTTGCACAGAACCAGGTCGCGTCAATGATTATGACAAGAAGTTTTCTTCCTGCGACTGTTTTTATAAAATCAGGCTGTCGTGCGTTCAAGGCTTTTTCGCCCGGGTACATCAGCACAGGAAAAAACTCGGGGCTTTTCATAAGTTTCGCAAAGCGCCTGTCTTTGGAAAAATCAAGACCGACAAGAATTTCTGAATCCTTTAATGCAATGTGAGAAAGCCTGCCTGTTCCTGTCCTTTGTTTCCGCGCTTCCTTTGGGTGCATGAGGAAAACAAATTTTATTCCGCTGTCAATCTCGGGCTTTGCATATTCGCAGAGGCAGTGAGATATCGGGC
Organism: Treponema sp.; assembly: GCA_051883255.1. Lineage (GTDB taxonomy): Bacteria > Spirochaetota > Spirochaetia > Treponematales > Treponemataceae > Treponema_D. Next base: position 32,893 of record JBJETJ010000060.1, on the reverse strand, counting down.
GGAAACATTTTAAACAACGTTCTGCCAAATTATTTTCCGCAGATACGTTTCTGACATTCGCGGTAGAGTGCAGAAGTTTTTTCTACGACTTCATCAGGAATGTTTTTGATGTCTGCATTTCCTGCAAGGTTGTTGTCTTTGAGCCAGTCGCGTACAAACTGCTTGTCGTAGCTTGCAGGACTTGTGCTGACTTTGTATTCTGCGGAATTCCAGAAACGGCTTGAGTCAGGAGTAAGGACTTCGTCGGCTAAAACAAGTTCACCGTTTTCGTCAAGTCCGAACTCAAATTTTGTGTCGGCGATGATGATTCCGTTTTTAGCGGCGTGGTCGTAGCATTTTTTATAGATTGCGAGCGCTGCCTGTTCAATTTTTGTTCCGAGCTCGTCGCCCAAATCTTTTTTCATATAATCGAGGGTTACGTTTATGTCGTGTCCTTCTGCGGCTTTTGTTGAAGGGGTTACAATCGGTTCATCGAGTTTTTCTGCCTGCTGGTATTCTTTTTCAAATTTGTGTCCTAAAAATTCTTCGCCTTTTTTGTATGCTTCGTACATCGAACCGAACATATATCCGCGCACGATTACTTCGTAAGGAATCATTTTTAATTTTTTTACGAGAATCGTCCTGCCTTCAAATTCCGGTTTTTGAAATTCAGCAGGCATATCTTTTAGTTCCGCAGAAATCATGTGATTTTTTACGATGTCCTTTGTGTAATCAAACCAGAAGTTTGAAAGGGCGTTCAGAACTTTTCCTTTGTCTGTAATCATTGTCGGGAGAATGACGTCAAATGCAGAAATCCTGTCTGTCGTAACGATGACCATTCTGCCGTCTTCCAAATCATAAACTTCGCGAACTTTTCCGCTGATAATTTTTTTCATAAGTACCTCGAATGAGAATTGTTAGAACTATAATAGCGAAAAAATATCTGATTTGCAACGGAGAAAAATCCTGCTTTATGCGTTCAAAGTGCCACACGGATTGGCTCGCAACTAACGTTGCTCACTTTTTAAAGCGTGAAGACCGTTAGGTCTGAACCAATCCGCGTGGCAAAAGAAGACAAAACTTTCTGTTTTAAAAAACGCAGAGCCGTGCTATACTTACCCTATGTTTACGGACAGCGAGATGCGAGTTTAGTATAAAAGGAGAATAAAACGATGAAGAAAAATAAATATTTTGCGGCATCTTCTGATGGCAGCGGCGCAGGTCAGACTTCTGTTCCTGAGGGATTTGTGTATGTAAAAGGCGGAACTATTGAAGGAAAGACACCGCATCCCGATGTAAAAGATAGTAAATATAACGGCGTATTCATAACAGGGCGCACTGTAACATTGAGCGATTTCTATATGGCAAAGTACGAAGTAACGCAGGACGAATACAGTGCAGTAATGACAGGACAGAAAGTAACCATAGACGGAACGGAATATTCATTAAATGCAAATCCTTCATACTGTACGCCAGAAGATTCATTTTATGCCGTAAACTTTGGAACGGAACAGGGTAAACGCCCTGTAGAAAACGTAACCTGGTACGATGCCGTATATTACTGCAATGCGAGAAGTTTAAAAGAAGGACTTACTCCTGTATATGACATAACCGTTACTGAAGTGAATTCAGGCGGAAACATAATGGAGGCAACAGTAACGGCAGACCATACAAAGAACGGCTACCGCCTGCCTACGGAAGCAGAATGGGAATACGCGGCACGCGGAGGCGACCCTACGGCAGATGCCTGGAACTATCTGTTCAGCGGTGCAGACACCGCAGGCGGAATATTTTCTGATTCTTATCAAGATGAAGGACTTGATGCCGTAGGCTGGTACAGCTTCAACAACGCCTTAGGAATAACACGTTGCCTTGATGAAGCATGCGAGCCAGAGGGAAGTGGAACACATCAGGTAGGACTGAAATCTCCGAACGCACTGGGCATATATGACATGAGCGGAAACGTATGTGAGTGGTGCTGGGATTTGTCATGCTCCATAAACAAAGGAGAAGAGACTAATCCTACCGGCTCGGATTATCGCTCTGTCCGCGTCCAGCGCGGTGGCTCTTGGCAGCTCAATGAGGAGCACTGTGTCGTGACGTATCGGATCGAGAGCTACCCGCGTGACGGCTTCTGGGACGATGGTTTCCGCGTTGTGCGTTCAGCCAACTAGCGTTGGCTGGCTCTGCAAGGAAATTATTAAAATCTTCCGCCTCTGGCGGAAGTGCGGGTCAAGCGCTGATTAAAATTTAAAAAAGCAATTAATTTTATATGATTTTTGCCTGTGTGTTTGTCAGATGACTGACTGAGCGCACAGGCAAAGTTTTAAAATCTGTCAGACGTATAACGGAGAAAGAGATTTTAAAACTTTATTGTATTCATCGTATGCCTTGTTATAGGCACTTACGTTTTCTGCGACAGGATTTGCGCTTTTTGTTTCGTCAAGTTTTATGTGCTGTGCGCAGAGTTCCTTTATGTCGCAATTTCCGTTTTTATTTTTAAGACACCACAATGACTGAACGGCAGCTCCCAATGCGGCGGCTTCGTCAAGAAGAGGTACTTTTATCGGCAGGTTCATTATGTCTGCGGCGATTTGCCTCCAGAGAGGAGATTTTGAACCGCCTCCGATGAGCCTGATTTCTTTAGGTTCAAAGCCAAGCTTGCGGAATGCGTCAAGACCGCCTCTCATTGCAAAGACGGCAGATTCAAGAGAAGCCCTCGCAATGTTTTCGCGGTTTGTGTTTGGCGCAGTAAGTCCTGTAATGCTTGCCCGTCCGTTCGGTAAGTTTGGAGTTCTCTCGCCGTTAAAGAACGGAAGGACTAAAACTCCCTGAGAACCGCACGGCGCTTTTGAAGCAAGTTCGTCAAGTTCCTTTACTTCAAGCTGAAAAAGATTTCTGACAAACTCTGTAGCCACAGTACAGTTCATCGTGCATAATAACGGAAGCCAGCCTCCTGTTGACGAGCAGAATCCTGAAAGTCCGTTTGCAGGGTCATTGATTGGTTTGTCAGAATAGCCGTAAAGCGTTCCTGATGTTCCCATGCTCATTGTAAGAAATCCGTCTGCGACAGTTCCTGTTCCGACTGCGCCCATCATATTGTCACCGCCTCCTGCAGAAACAGGGATTCCCTCTGGGATTCCGTATGCAGTTGCGGCTTCCTTGCTGACAGTTCCTGCGTCTGCCGTCGGTTCAATTAAAGGAGGAAGAAGGCTCATCAGTTTTGGATCGATGATGTTGCAGATTTTTTCTGACCATTTGCGTTTTTTAGAATCGAACAAAGCAGTGCCGGAAGCATCGCCGTATTCCATTACGTATCTGCCTGTGAGTTTCCAGTTTAAGTAATCGTGGGGGAGCATTATGTATGACAGGTCGCCCCAGAGTTCCGGTTTGTTGCGTTTGAGCCACAGAATTTTTGGTGCAGTAAATCCCGGGAGCATTAAGTTTCCGAGTTCGGCGATTACGCTTTCGTTTCCGCCGGCGGCTTCTGTTATTATTTTACATTCTTCTGTCGTTGAAGTGTCATTCCAGAGTTTTATGTTGTAAAGAGGAGTTCCGTCTTTTGCAAGCGGAACAAATCCGTGCTGTTGTCCCGAAACGCCGATTGCTTCGATTGTATTTTTATTTTCCTGTGAAAGTTTGCCAAAGCAGACTGAAAGTCCGTTGTCGAACCACTGTGTTTTCTGTTCGCGCGTTCCGTCGTTTTCAGAAATGAGTTCCATCGGACAGGAAGCTTTTTCTATAATTTCTTTTTTTTCATAATCGTAAATTACGACTTTCATACTTTGCGTGCCAAGGTCGATGCCTGCAACAGTTTTCATAGAGTGTCCTCCGTAACAAAAAGGAAAATTTCGTGCTCGTGCACGAAAATATAGTACAACCTGTTATGCTTTTAGTCAAGTACGTTTGCGCCCGTTGCGCTCGCGGGTTTCGGTTTTTCACTGACATTGGAGTATCTCGCGCTACGAGTTTTGCGCGGGGCAAAACTCTATGAGCGTTCATATGATTGTAGTTGTAAATTTCGGGTGGCGGGCTGGGATTTATTTTTCTAGTGGAAATTGGATTATTCCGCCGCCTTGGATTACGTTGTTTTTGTAGATGACTACGGACTGTCCGGGGGTGACGGCACTTTGTTTTTTTGTGCAGGTGATTTTGTAGGGCTGACCTGTGTATTCGTGAGTGTCGTTTTCGGGCGGTGTGTAGCGTTCGATTTTTGCAGGGGTTGTTTTGCTTCTGAGGCGGATTTTGACTAAGGCTTTGAACGGTTTGTCAGGTTCGATGTCGCCCGGCCATACAAAGTCGTCGGCTATAAAAGACGTCGTTTCGAGTTCTGATTTTTCGGCAAGGATTATCCTGTTTGTGTGCGGATTTATTTCTTTTACGTAAAGCGGTTTTTTTGACGAAATGCCAAGCCCGCGCCGTTGTCCGATTGTGTAGTGTTCAATTCCCTTGTGCCTGCCGAGAACGTTTCCGCTTGTGTCTGTAAAATCTCCGCAGACTGACGGCCTGTCAGAAAACAGATAGTCCAGATATTTTGAATTTATAAAATCCTGACTTTCTTTTTTTTCTGCCGCCTTGAGTTTTGCGTTTCGTGCAAGTTCAAAGACTTTTGATTTTTTTAGAGAGGCAAGCGGAAAGCGGACTTTTTTTAAGACTGACGACGGAAGGCGGTATAAAAAATATGACTGGTCTTTTGCTTCGTCTGTCGGGCATGCAATCATATACGGTTTTTCTTTTGACTTCCACAGAGGCCTTGCAGGCTGAACGACCATAGCGTAGTGTCCTGTGCAAAAATAATCAAAGTCGATGTTAATTTTTTTTATTCCTTCAAGCAGTGCTCCGAATTTTATAAAACTGTTGCACCGCACGCACGGATTGGGCGTTTTGCCTTTGCGGTATTCTTCTTTAAAATATTCCAGAACAATCTCGTTGTATTCTTTGCTCACGTCGATTACGTGATATTCGATGTCGTGTTCCGTGCAGAATTTTAAACATTCTTCGATGTCCTCTTTTTCTTCCGGGCCGTAACAGGCATCGTGAAATTTTTTTTCGTTTTTTACGGCAGGAATTTCTGGAATGTGTCCGTCCCAGATTGACATCGTAACGCCAATGACGTGACAGCCTTTTTCCTTGAGCAAAAGCGCAGTCAAAGTTGAATCAACTCCGCCCGACATTCCAACGACAACAGTTGAACCCGACGGCGGCAGTTCTGACGGTATGTATTTCATTGGAACAATTTAAAAGTTTTAACCTACTCTGTCAATAGGTTGCAGACAGACTGCGCATATTTTACGCTGTCCATTGCATCTTTTGTATAAGCGTCCGCGTGAATTTTTTCTGCGTAATCTTTTGTAAGGACTGCACCGCCGACAAAGACTTTACACCAGGGCGCTTTTTCGTGAAGAAGTTTTATCGTGTCTTCCATTGCGCCGACTGTCGTAGTCATCAGTGCAGAAAGTCCTGCAAGCTGTGCGTGTTCTTTTTCTACTGCTTCCAAAACTGTTTCAGGCGGAACGTCTTTTCCGAGGTCGATTACTCTGAACGAATAATTTTCGAGCAGGACTTTTACGATGTTCTTGCCGATGTCGTGAATGTCGCCTTTGACTGTCGCAATTACTACAGTTCCTTTTTTTTCTTCGACGACACCTGATTTGTCAAGTTCACTTTTAATTACGGCAAACGATTCTTTTGCGGCATCGGCTGCCATCAAAAGCTGCGGAAGATACGCTTTTTTCTGTTCAAAGTCCTTGCCGATTATGTCAAGCGCAGGAATTATTTTTTGATTTATGATTTCCATCGCAGAAAGTTTTTCGCCTGTCGTTCCTGCAAAAAGATTTTGCGTTTCTGTTTTTGCGCTTTCCTTAAGTCCCTTGATGATTGCCTTTATGAGTGCATCCTGATTTTGGTTTTGTTCGCCTTGTGTCTGTGTCGTCATCTGACCTGCTGAACTTATCGCAGGCGCATTTTGTGAATATTTTTCTGCAAAGTCAATGTAATCCAGACACTGCGAGTCCTTGCCCGAAAGCGTTTTAAAACACGTCCAGGCTTTCATCATCTCCATCGAATTTGGATTCATAATTGCGGCGCTCAAACCGTTCTGCATTGCCATCGTAAAAAATATTGAAGTAATGTGCTCGCGAAGCGGCAGTCCGAACGAAACGTTTGAAACTCCAAGAATCGTAAGTCCGTTCTTTTTTTCTTTTACGTATTTCACTGTCTGTAGTGTCGCTACGGCTGCCTTGTCGTCTGCGCTTACTGTCATTGCAAGAGGGTCAATTATAATGTCACGCTCGTCAATGCCGTAAGTCTTTGCAGTCGAATAAATTTTTTCTACGATTTCTATTCTGCCTTCTGCATTGTCTGGAATTCCGTTTTCGTCAAGTGCGAGGGCTACGACAATTCCGCCGTATTTTTTTACGAGCGGGAAAACCTGTTTCATTACTTCCTGTTTTCCGTTTACGGAATTTATCAGCGCCTTTCCGTTGTAAATGCGGAGCGCCTGTTCCATTGTCGCAATGTCTGACGTGTCAATCTGCAAAGGCAAATCCGTAACTGCCTGCAATTCCCTGATTACTTTCTGCATCATCTGACATTCGTCAATTTCTGGAAGTCCTACGTTTACGTCAAGAACCTGTGCGCCTTTTTCTTCCTGCGAAAGTCCTTCGTTTAAAATGTAGGGAATGTCGTTGTCCTTCAATGCCTGTTTTAATTTCTTTTTTCCTGTCGGGTTTATGCGCTCGCCGATTAATACAGGCGCATTGCCAAATTCAACAAGCTTTGTTCCTGATGTGATTACGGATTTTTTTCTTCCGTGAATTAAATTTATTTCAGGTTTGATTTTTTCGACGTCGTTAACAAGCTGTTTTATGTATGACGGATTTGTTCCGCAGCAGCCGCCTACGATTGCCGCGCCTTCTTTGCAGAACTCTGCAACTGTTTTTGCAAATTCTTCTTTTGTTACGTCGTAAACTGTTTTTCCGTTCTGAGTTGAAGGAAGTCCTGCATTTGGTTTTACTAAAACAGGAAGTGTCGTAGAGTCTAAAAGGCGTAAAACTGCCGGCTTCATCTGCTCAGGCCCAAGACTGCAATTTATTCCGATTGCAGAAACGCTGAGACTTTCAAGAATTGCACAGCATATTTCCGGCGAACTTCCTGTCAGCGTTTTCTGTCCTTCATCGTAAACCGTAGAGGCGATGACAGGAATTTCTTTATTAAATTTCTGCATCGTTTCTTTTGCGGCGATGACGGCGGCTTTTGTTTCGTAAATGTCGTTCATCGTTTCGATGAGGATTACATCGGGATTATGTTTTAAAGCACATTCAAATGATTTTTTGAAAAGGGAAACGGCATCTTCAAATTCAAGGTCGCCGAGTGGTTTTAAAAGTTTTCCGCACGAGCCTATGTCAAATGCAATGAATCGCGGAACTTCCCTTTTCATCTCCAAGTCTTTTTCTTTTATAAGTTCTCGCGCTTTCTCTGCATTTTCAAATGCCGAAGAAATTATTTTGTCGAGGCTGTAAGTTTTTCCGTCGCCTGAAAACTTTGTTTCAAATGCGCCGAACGTATTTGTGTTTACGATGTTTGAACCTGCAAGATAATAACTGTAGTTGAGCTGGACGATTTCTTCCGGCTTTTCGATGTTCCAGTTTTCTGGGAGCTCGCCCGGTTTGAGCCCTCGTGCCTGCAAGACAGAGCCTGTTCCGCCGTCAAAAAATAAAACCTGTTTTCCAAGATAATCGCGAATGTTACTGTTCATTTTTCTTTACTCCAATAAAAGCTGTTACGGACTTTTCGGGCGACATTATAAGCGAGTCATTTAAAGTCAGCGCAATATTTTTCTGGCATTGCAAAAGTTCAAAAAAAATTTTCTGAACTTCAAGTTTTACGTCTGCGTACCCGGGACTGAATCTCGGTTTAAAACTGTTCCCGGCTTTTTTTTCCTGTGTCAGCAAAAAGTCCTCAAGATAATTGCAGTATTCTTCTATAAACATCGCGCCTGATGCCTGCAGCATTACTGCCTTTGCAGGATTTATTCTTGAAGCTTTTTGAATTGCCTTGTCGACGTTAGGGCCAAGCGTTGCCGCAAAAAGAAAAACCGAGTGACAGTTTTCAAGATTGACGGCAAGACTTGAACTTATGATTTCTTTATCTGCAAATTGAATTTTTTTTTGCCGGAGTTCAGAATTGTTTTTGCCGTCATCTGTTTCTAGAATTCTCAAAGGAAATTTTATGCAGACACTTCGGCAGTTCATATTTTCGCGCACTTCGTCTACCGCCTCTTCTGCAAGCGACTTTATGGCTTGGTCAGGTTCAGTTTTTCTGGAATTTAAAATTCCTGCAAAGCGGTAAACTTCAAAAAAATTCGGTTTGAGCAAATCTGAAGATGTCCTGTGCTGAAAAATCGTTCCGTATGGAATTGAAAAGTTTTGAGTGTCCTCCATTGAATTCCTTAAAAAAGCCTTCTTGTTTTTACCGGCAGTTTTTTATAATCGAAGATAAATTTTCCAAAATCTTTTTTGCGACTTCCGGCTTGTTCATTGAGTAAACGTGAATGTGATTTATTCCGTTTGCAAAAAGGTCAATAATCTGGTCAGTCGCATACGCAATGCCTGCCTGTGTCATCGCCTCGGGGTCGTTGCCGAATCTGTCAACGATAGAAAGAAACCGCGCAGGCATAATTGTGCCCGACAGTTTGATTGCACGTTCAACCTGATTTTTATTTGTAATCGGCATTATGCCCGGAATAATCGGACAGAAAATTCCTTTTTCGCGCGCCTTGTATAAAAACTTATAGTGAATGTTGTTGTCAAAAAACATTTGCGTCGTAAGATACTGACAGCCTGCATCGATTTTCTTTTTTAAGTTGTCAATGTCCTCACTGGAATTTTCTGAGTCAGGGTGGCCTTCGGGGTAGCATGCTCCACCGATGCAAAATCCGCCGAAGTCAGAAATTTCTTTTGCAAGGTCGCTCGCGTGGTGATACTCAAGATTGTCAGTTGAAAAATCATTCGGAATGTCACCGCGCAGTGCAAGGATATTTTCAATTCCTGCCTCGCGCAGTTTTACGAGTTGTTCGTGAACGAGTGAATGTGTTGACGAAATGCACGAAAGATGTGCGATTGCAGAAACGCCTTTTTCGCACTGAATGTGTTTTGCGATTGCAACTGTGTTTGAACTTGTACCGCCGCCAGCTCCGTAAGTTACGCTCATATACGACGGTTTTAAATTTGCAATTTCTTCTACGGCGCGTTCAACCGAAGAATAATTTGCATTTGTTTTAGGCGGAAAAACCTCAAAAGACAAAGTCGGTTTTTCTGAATTTAAAATATCGATTACTTTCATAGTCTGCTTTTTTTATCCGGTTCAATTTGTAAAATAAAAAATCCAATGTCCTGATTGCTATAACAGTTACTAGTTACTATAGTAGATTTGTGTTTTTATTTCAATAAAAGCCGTTAAAAGCAGTTTTCTTGAAATAAAAGTTTTTTTGCTGTAGTTTTAATTTGTATGAAAAAAATTGTAACGGCTTTTTTTATTTTTCTTACATTCACGCTGAATTTTTATGCAGACAAAAATCCTGAAAAAACTGTCAGCAGGATTGTTTCACTCGGGCCGAGCGCTACAGAAATTCTTTTTGCGATTAATGCAGAAAAGCAGATTGTCGCGCGGACAGATTTGTGCGATTATCCTGCCGAATCAAAAAACATTCGTTCTGTCGGCGGTTTTTCTGGCAGTACGATAAGCCTTGAAGCAATCCTTTCTGTTGAACCTGATCTTGTTTATCTTTTTGCAGGAATGCACGATTATCTAATTCAGCCTTTGAAAAATCTCGGAATAAAAGTTTTTGTTTCAAATGCAAACTCAATACAGGCAGTCAAAGACGAAATCCTTGAAATCGGAAAAATTACGGGACATCAGGACGAAGCGCAAAAAGTCGTTTTGCAGATGGAGTTAAAAATAAAATCTGTCCGTGATTATGTCGCACAGAAAAAAGCAGAAACAAAAAAAGAAAGTCCGTCTGTTTACTGGGAAATCTGGAATTCGCCGTTGATGAGTGTCGGCAAAAATTCATTTATAAACGACATCATAAAATATGCCGGCGGAAAAAATATTTTTGAAAGCGAAGAGTCATCTTATCCTGTCGTAAGCGAAGAAGCCGTAATCCTTGCAAATCCCGATTACGTTTTTTTTACAGGCGACGGAACAAAAGCAGGCTCTGTCTGGAAACAAAGAAAAGGCTGGAACGTTCCTCGCGAAAAAATTTTTTATGCTGGCGATGACGTTACTTTTGTCCGCCCCGGTCCGCGATGTGTTCTTGCAATAGAAAAGCTTGCTCATATTTTGTGGGAGAATTAATCAAATTGAAAATAAAAAACAGTTTTGCATTTTTTATCAATATATTTTCAGTTTTTCTGCTTGTGCTTTTTTCGCTTTTTGCAGTCTGCCTTGGAACAAAATTTATTCCGCCGTTTGTGATTTTTTCGCAAGAGTGTCCTGCCGTTGATTTTGCGATTGTTACGAAAATCCGCCTTCCGAGAATTCTTCTTTCTGTTTTGTGCGGTGCGCTTTTGGGCGGAACTGGCGCGATGTTTCAGGGGTTTTTCAGAAATCCACTTGCGGACTCAGGAATTATCGGCATTTCGTCGGGTGCGACTTTTGGCGCCGTGCTTTCAGGCTTTGTGCCGTTTTCTGCGCTTTCGTTTTTGAATAAGTCACTTGCGCTTCCTTCTGTTTCTTTGGGCGCTTTTTTAGGTTCGCTCATTGCAGTGCTTTGCGTTTTTGCTTTTTCAAAAATGGCGGCGGAAAACTCAAGCGTAGTTTTGCTTTTGTCAGGAACTGCTGCAGGAACTTTTTTTTCTGCGCTTGCATCGATGCTTTTGCTCGTGCGCGAAAAAGAGCTTCATTCTGTTTTTGCCTGGACGCTCGGAAGTTTTAACGGCAAGGGCTGGAATGAACTTTTTGTTTTTGCAGTTCCGTCGGTGGTTGCGCTTGTCCTGATTTTTTTCAGTTACCGCCATCTTGACGTGCTTGTCTGCGGAGAGATGTCGGCGAAGGCTTTCGGACTGAATTATAGTTTCGTAAGAAATTACGTTTTGATTGCAGGTGCGCTTGCAACTTCGTGCGCGGTTTGCGAAGGCGGCATAATTTCATTTGTTGGTTTGATTGCGCCTCACTTTGTGCGAAAGATTTACGGACCGCGACACAAAGTTTTGATTTTCCAGAGTATGATTTACGGCGCACTTCTTCTTGTAATTGCAGACACGATTGCAAGGACAGTAATTGCTCCGTCTGAAATCCCTGTCGGAATAATTACGTCGCTGACCGGAGTTCCGTTTTTTATTTTTTCACTTTCAAAAATGAACGGAGCAAAATTATGATAGAAGTAAAAAATTTTTCTGCGCGCTATCCTGAAAAAATAATTTTTGAAAATATAAATTTTTCTCTTCGTGACGAAAGTTTTACTGCACTCTGCGGAAAAAACGGTTCTGGCAAAAGCACGCTTCTGTCGCTGATTGACGGAATTATTCCTGCGGGCTTGAAAGTGTCAGGCGATATCCTTGTCGACGGAAAAAGCGTTTTTGCTATGAAAAGGAAAGAGGCAGTAAAAAAAATCTCGTACCTTGTGCAGAAAGAAAATCCTGTCTGGAATTTTTCCGTGCGCGAATTTGTCGAAACGGGCTTGTATTCTTTTTTTGAACTTTCGGACTTGCAGAAAAAAAATCTTACTGACAGCGTTCTTTGCAAACTCGGAATTTCTGATTTTGCAGAAAAGAAAATCTTTAATATTTCTGGCGGTGAGTTTCAGAAGTGCAGGATTGCGCGCTGTCTTGTTCAGCAGAATGACGTCCTGCTTTTTGACGAGCCTGTAGAAAACCTTGACTTGCCTTTTCAAATTCAGCTTTTAAAAATACTGAAAAAAATCGCAAAGCCGTCTTTTGAAAAATCGGACGGAAATCAAAACGACAACGAAAATCAACCTCAAAACGAAATTCAAAACCAGAACGGAAAGACAGTTCTTTTTTCAATTCACGACATAAACCTTGCTTCTTTGTATGCAGATGATTTTCTGATTTTTTCAGGGACAACTGTCATTCAGGGAACGGCGAAAGACGTTTTTTCTGAAGAAATTTTGGGCAGTGCGTTCTGTTCAAATGCGCGGATTTTTCTTCATCCTGAATTTTTAAAACCTCAGGTTCTGTTTTTCTAAGTTCAGTTCAGCCTTAATTAAAAATTATTTGTCAAAGCGTGACTTTTAAGCCTTGAATTGACGTATTGAAAAATCAAAACAACTTCTATATAATAAAAACGTTATTTTACAAAATAGCAAAATTTGTCATTTTGACGTAATCAAACGCAGACAAAAAGCAAGAGGATTTATTTATGGAAAAGAACCTTCCAAAAACGCTTCCAAGAATGCTTCGAGAGGTCAGTGAAAATTATCCCGATGTTGCAGCTCAATTTTCAAGAAGTGAAAAAGACGGTGAATTCAGTCCTGTAAGTTACAGAGAACTTTTTGAGATTTCTCAGGATTTTGCAGGCGGACTTTTATCTTTGGGAACTGTCCGTGGCGAAAAAGTCGGACTTATCTCTGACGACAGAAAAGAGTGGCAGCAGGCTGATATGGGAATTATGTCAATCGGTGCCTGTGACGTTCCGCGCGGTTGCGATGCAAGCGAAAATGACCTTAAATACATTCTGTCATTTACGGAAGTCCGTACTGTCGTTGTAGAAAACTCAGTTCAGGTAAAAAAGATTTTGAACGTAAAAAAAGAAATTCCCACGTTAAAACAGTTCATAATTTTTGACGAACCTACCGCAGAAGCCGAAAAACTTTGCAAAGAAAATAAAGTCGTTCTTCACAGGTTTGAAGAAATCGTAGACGCCGGCAAAAAATTCAATTCAGAAAATCCGGGCAAAGTTCACGCTGAACTTGAAAAAGGCGAGTGGGACGATATTGTTACGATTATATTTACTTCCGGCACGACAGGAATTCCAAAAGGCGTAATGCTTTCAAACGGAAATTTCATTACCCAGCTTGATGAACTTCAGGAGCGCATTTACCTTAATCCGGGCGAAACTGCAATCTGCGTTCTTCCTGTATGGCACGTTTTCCAGCGCCTCGTAGAATATGTAGTTTTGTCACAGGGAACGGCTCTCGGATATTCAAAACCGATTGGCAGCGTTCTTCTTCCTGATATGCTCAAATTGAATCCTGTAATTCTTCCTGCCGTTCCGCGCGTATTTGAAGCAGTCTACGACGGAATACGAAAAAAAATGCGGCGCACAGGCGGAATCGTAGAAGTTCTCTTTAACTTTTTTACGGCAGTTGCGATTGCCCACAGTAAAATGAGCCGAAAACTTTTCAGAAAAAATTTTATGACTAAAAACGAACTTACGCCGCTCTGGTGGATTGTTCTTATAATTCCATGGATTTTGCTTGCTCCGTTAAAGGCATTGGGTAACGTGCTCGTATTTAAAAAAGTGCGCGCAATGCTCGGAACAAATTTCAGGGCTGGTGTTGCAGGCGGCGGCGCTTATCCAAAAGCAATCGACGAGTTTTTCTGGGCGCTCGGCATTAACGTTGTCGAAGGTTACGGACTTACGGAAACTGCTCCTGTTGTTGCAGTCCGTCCGATTGATGCGCCGATTTTCAGCTGTATCGGTTCGCCAATTCGCGGCGTTTCAACGAGAATTGTCGATATGGAAGGCAACGTTCTGCCAAAAGGCAAAAAAGGCGTTTTGCAGGTTAAAGGCGGAACTGTAATGAAAGGCTACTACAAGCGTCAGGATTTGACTGACAAAGTTCTGTCTGCGGACGGCTGGCTTGACACAGGCGACCTTGCAATAGAAAGCATAAACGGCGAGTTGAAAATTCTTGGACGTGTAAAAGATACTATCGTATTGAGCGGCGGCGAAAATGTCGAACCTCTTCCGATTGAAGCAAAAATACAGGAATCGCGTTTTATTTCGACTGCCGTAGTTGTCGGACAAGACCAGCGCAATCTCGGTGCTTTGATTTTGCCTAATCAGGAAGAACTCGAACTCTGGGCATCAGAAAATAATATCGCGTTCAAGGATTTTGACGACCTTGTAAAAAAAGAAGAAACTTACAAGCTGATTGAATCAGAAATCCGCGAACTCATAAATGCAAAAAACGGTTTCCGTATGTTTGAAAAAATCGTAAAATTTGCTTTCCTTACAAAGCCGTTTGAAGTAGGGCGCGAACTTTCTGCAAAGCAGGAAATAATGCGTTACAAACTTACAGAAATTTACGAAAAAGAAATCAAGGGAATTTTCAAAGACTGATTTTCTTTTTTAATGTTTAACAATTCAACAGGGGTCACGTAATTTATATGATTATGTGACCTGTTTGTTTTTAAAAAAAGACGCGTGCAGTTTATAAAGTTCTGCAGAACACAGAACACGCACGACAGAACGCAGAACAAAACATACACACAATGCAATGCGCGACATGAAAAAAAATCATTCGATTATAATTGCACCTGTTTTAAAATCTCTTTTAAAATCGCCTTCCGGTTTTTTAACGCTGATTAAATCCCCTGAAAAAATGAGCTGGGATTTGCTCGGAATGTAGAGGACAAGTCCGAGCCTTGAACATGCGTAAAAACCTGTTTTTTTACCGAGCCTTATCGGTTCGCTTGCAATCCTTAAAAGAATCTGGCTTTCGTCCTGCGCGTTTTTTTGCGCTTCTTCCTGCGTTGCAAAAACAAAACTCAAGACTGCACGTTCTTTCGGGAGCTTTGCGGTGGCAGAAAGTTTCTGGAGTTTTTCCGGCGCGCTTTTTGCAGGGAACGTAAAGTTGCACCATTTTCCCGTTCTGTTTGGGTCAGGCGATTTTTTTGCATGCTGAACTTTTAAAAGCCTTCCGTCCATCGGACAAGTTTCGCAATGACTGCAAGGCGCAATAATCTGAAAATCCTTTCTGATAAAACAGTCGCGCAAAAGGCTTATGAATCTTGCCGAGCGCGGAACTCCCGGTTCTATGATTAAAAACGAAGTTTTTTTGTCTGCGTATTTTTCAAGGTCAGTGCAGTATTTTTTTGCAAGAAAATCGAGCGGACGTGATTCAGACTGAAAGACCTCGTTAAACATATTTGCGCATGTAATGAATTTTGCCTTCTGTTTTATTGCAGTTCCGAACGAGCCTTTTACGCGGATAATTTTCCAGTGATCCTCGATGTCGCTCAATTCAGGATTGACTGTTTTTGCAACGACAGATAGATATAAATTTTCACCGAGCGACAGAGAACTTTGCGACAGGTCAAGGCAGTACCAGACAAGTTTTGTTTTTCTCAGTTCGGGGCGGCTCAGCCACAATGCAGTTACGACTGTCAAAGGCCCTGAACCGATGTCAAGGCAGACGTCGTTGTCATGCAGGTTGATTTTTGAAAAATCGATGTTTGAAAAAAGTCTCGAAAGCCTTGTTAAGTTCCACCACATAAAATAGCGTGTATATGCAGACAAAAAAGTTTTGTCGTTCATATAGCTTAGCCTTCGCATATCCCTTTCGTCAGTAAGCAGATGAGAAAGGCGGCGTATGTCTTCAGGCAGTTTTAAAATCTGCCTGCTGTTGAGCGGAAGATTATCCTGAATGATAAAATCAAAATTATCCAGAATTTCTTTTGCATCTTCCGGGATTTTCTGAGGATTAAAAAGTGAACCTGATAAAATTGAGTTTGAATTATTTTTCATAATTTCCCCGGTGTTTTTTTAGTGTAAGAAGTGCATCAGTAAGTTCCTGCCTTGCGGCGTAAATGTTTTCCATAAGATTATAGTTTTCTGAAATTATTTCTGACTCTGCAATAATCTGGTTGCGTGCACCTTCAATCGTAAACTTTTTTTTATTGATAAGAAAATTCAGCCTGTTGATTATGGCGACTTCTTTTTGCGAATAAATCCGCCTTCCGCCAAAATCTTTACTTGGAGCAAAGCCCGGTATGACTTCTTCCCAGTAGCGCAGTACGTGGGCTTTGACTCCCGTAATTTCTTCAACTTGTCCTATCGAATATCCTGTCATCTATTCAAAATCCCGGTCTTCCCATTTTTTGCGGCTTGCTTTTAGTTCAAGCTGAACTGGAATTTTATCGAATCCTAAGTCTTCGCGTATGCGGTTTTTTAAAAACGAAATGTAGGTAAGCGGTACGACTTCCGGGCGGGTTGCAAAGATTACAAACTTGACCGGGTTTGTACTTGTCTGTACCATGTAGCGGATTTTAAATTGAGAAGTTTTGCTTGCAGGAGGCGGATACTTAAAAAGCCAGTCTTTGAGCGCCGTATTTAAAACAGACGTAGAAACTTTCCTTGTGACCTGTGAATATAATTCGAGTGCCGTGTCCAAAAGCAGTTTTATTCCTTCGCCTTCGAGGGCGCTTATGCAGATGATAGGACTGTAATTCATCTGTCCGAACATAATCCTGATGTTCTGTTCTGCCTTTTTGACTGGAGTGCGCCCTTTTTCCTGAGTGTCCCATTTGTTCAGGACAAAAATAATTCCGCGTCCCTGTTCATAAGCGAGCGAGCAGATTTTTTTATCCTGTTCGGCAAGTCCTTCCTGTGCATCAATCATTAAAAAAACGATGTCGCATTTATCAAGAGTTTTGATTGCCCTGTTTACGGAATAGTATTCTACGTTTTCGGTTACTTTTGCCTTTCGGCGTATTCCTGCCGTATCAAGAATCGTAAAATTCCTGCCGTTGTATTTGAACGAGCCTTCGACGACATCGCGCGTAGTTCCTGCATAGTCAGAAACGATTGAAGCCTCTGAATGTGTAAGCCTGTTTGAAAGCGTTGACTTTCCTGTATTTGGTTTTCCGAGTATTGCAATTTTTATCGGAGTGTCCTGATTTTCTTCTTCCTGAACGTTTGAAAAATCTATGGCAGAAATTAATTTTTCCTGCAACTCAGGAATTCTGTCGCCGTGTTCTGCCGAGATAAAAAGAAGTTCTTTAAATCCGAACTTCATATAATTCAGCGCAAAGTCCTGATTTTTTCCGCCTTCAGTTTTGTTGACTGCGGCAATGACTTTATTCCAGAACGGGCGGAGCTGCTGGATAAATTCTTCGTCCTCCGGCGTGATTTGGTTTGCTTCAAGAAGGAGTAAAATTACGTCTGCCTGTTTTAATTTTGAAAGCGTTTTTTCTACGACAAGGTCGTCCATTACCGCTTCCATAGTTCCGTAACTGCGCGTTAATTTGTAACCGCCCGTGTCCATCAGGTGTACCGGCTTTCCGAGAATGAACGCATCGCCTTCGACAGGGTCGCGCGTAACGCCGGGTGTCGGGTCAGTAATTGCAATTCGCTTTTTCATAAATCTGTTGAACAGTGTCGACTTGCCTACGTTAGGACGGCCGGCAATTACGATGAGCGGCGTGTTGATGTATTTTTTTGAAGGGTCAAATTTTAATTCATTTGTGTCAGTTTCTGAATCAGACAAAACGTCTTTTATAAGTTCAGCCTGAGGAATTTGGTCAGCCTGTGACAGAGCTTTTTTTGACTTGCTTGCAGCTGGTTTTGGTTTTGAAAAATCGGGTTTGCGTTTTTTTGCCATAAATCTACCTGTAAGTATTTTAATGAGAAAATTAAAGGTTGTTAAGTGATTTTGAAGAGATTGCCTGTAATTCCGTAATCGAAATATTTGCGAGAACTTCTTTTATGCACGAAATTCTCCTTGCGCCCATACTGAGGTTTCTGATGCCCATTCCTGCAAGAATCATCGCAGTGTCAGATTTGCTTGCCATTTCGCCGCAGACAGAAATAGGTATGTTTTCTTTTTTTGCCGCGTCAATCGTAAACTGAATGAGGCGCAGAACGGAAAGGTGAAGTTCGTTGTAAAGCGGTGCGACGTTTAAATTCTCGCGGTCAACTCCGAGCGTGTACTGCGTAAGGTCGTTTGTTCCGATGGAAAAAAAGTCAGAAACTTTTGCAAGGCAGTCAGCAGTGATGCCGGCGGCGGCGGTTTCAATCATTATTCCGATGGGAACGTCTTTATTAAACGGTATGTTTTCTGAGTCAAGTTCTTCCTGAACCTGCAATGCGATTTCTTTTGATTTTACGACCTGTTCAATCGTAGTGATGAGCGGAAGCATTATCTTTAAATTTCCGTAAACGCTTGCCCTGTATAAAGCACGAAGCTGTGTCCTTAAAAGCTGCGGAAACTGGAGCGAAAGCCTTATTGCCCTTAGCCCCATCATCGGATTGTTTTCTATTTCGTACGGCAAGTCTGTTGCAGAAATTATTTTGTCACCGCCTGCATCGAGCGTTCTGATTGTTACGGGCCTGCCCTGCATTGTTTCAAGGACTTCTTTGTACGCAAGGAACTGTTCTTCTTCTGACATTGAACGCGTGTGCATACCTTTGTTTGAATCTGCCATAAAAAGAAATTCTGTCCTGAAAAGTCCTATGCCGTCAGCGCCTTCTTCCATTGCAATTTTTGCTTCTTCGGGAGTTCCGATGTTTGCAAAAAGTTTAAACGGCGTTCCGTCTTTTGTCTGCGCAGGCTTTGTCCTGAATTGGATAATCTGTTCTTTGTGCTTTTTTTCGTTCTGGATTTTTATCGTGTAGTCGTTTAATGTCTGCTCGTCAGGGTTGATGATTATTTCGCCGGCAGTTCCGTCTACGATAAGCTGCGTGCCTGTCTGAATTTCTTTTGTAACTTTTTCAAGTCCGAAAACGGCTGGAATGTCGTAGCTTCTTGCAAGGATTGCAACATGACTTGAAATTCCGCCTTCGACTAAAGCGATGCCTGCGATTTTCTTTTTTGAAAGAATCATCGTGTCAGACGGATTTATTGACTTTGCGATGATGACTGCGCCGTCAGGGATTTCTTCTATATTGAAATGTTCTACGCCTAAAAGTTCGTCAAGCACCCTTCCGAAAATGTCAGTGATGTCGAGCGCCCTTTCTGTGAGGTAATCGTTGCCGGAATTGCGCAGGCGGTCGGCGTATTCTTCTGTCTTTGTGTTTAAAATATGTTCGATGTTAACGCAGTCAAGTTCAAGCTGGGTTTTGAGTTCTTCTATAAAGACAGGGTCTTCGAGCATGAGAAGGTAAGTTTCAAAAAGGTCGCGCTGGATTTTGTCTGTCTTTTCGCTTGAACTGCCTGTAGAAATTGAAGAAAGTTTCTGCTGAATTTCGCTGAATATTTTTTCTCTGGCGGTTAAAAAGCGCTTCCATTCGTCTTGGGTTGACTCTATCGGTGAATGAGGAATTACGCGCTGTATTTGTTCAGGAATTACGAAGGCTTTGCCAAGACTTATTCCTTGAGAAGCAGAAATGCCAAGAAAAATATTCATTTCTTCTATTATACAAATGTAACAATTTCATGTCAAACAGACTTGCGTTTTATAGCCTTGTCGGGTACGAGCACGACTGCAAAATTTGTCAGAAATGACAAAGAAAAAGAAAACAGGCGCAGATAAAATACAGGTGATTAGGTTTTGCAAACAGAAGTTTGTTAATTCTAAGTAAATTCAGTCAAACGCTGTAACTTTTTTTCTGCAATCATCATTTAATTAGTGTCATTTTTATAAAATAAGCATTATAATAAAACTAAGGAAACACTGGAAAATCCTCACTTAGGATTTTTTAGTGTTAACATTGAACGTTGCAAATTGTCCGTAAGGCAATGACTTACGGCAATTTGACGGGAAGTGCTGAGTAATCGCTTCAAGTGTTAATCAGCACTTCCCAAAACTTATCTAGATGGAAGTAAATTGTGAAGACAGAAAAATTTTTGTTTGTATTCCTGATTATTTCTATTTTTGTAGGAAATGTTTTTTCCGAAGAAAATACACAAACCGGAAAAGAAACAGTTTTGTCGCTTGAAGATTGTCTTGTTCTTGCGAGGGAAAATAACATTTCCATTAAAGTTCAGCAAAATACTTTAGATGATTTAAAACTGAAAAATTCTTTTTCCTGGAACAGCGTAAGTCCGACTGTAAAAGGCGAGGCTTCTTATTCTGACAACTTTCTGCAAGACGTAAAAAGTTTTGGCATTTCCGGCTCTGTGGGGCTGACACTTTCGACAAATCTTTACACTTCAATACGAGGTGCAAAACTTAATTACGAAAACGGAATTTTGACTTACCAGCAGGCAGTAAAGCAGATTGAGCTGAACGTATGGAAGGCATTTTACGGTTTGATTTATAAAAACGATTACTATCTTTTTCAGAAGCAAAATCTTGAAACTGCAAAAAAGAACTACGAACAGAACCTTGCAAAATTCCGCAACGGAAAAATAAGCGAACTTGACGTCATGACAAGCCGCGTAAACTACGAGCAGAAAAAGCCGGCAGTTGAAGAAGCAAGGATTGACCTCATAAACAATTACCAGCTTTTCAAGCAGATTTTAGGAATTCCGCAGGACGACATCATAAAACTTGACGGCTCGCTTGACAAGTTCCTTGATTTAAAAGCAATAAAGCTTCCTGAAAAAGACAAGCCCGCTCCCGACATTCAGGCGGCGATGAATGCAGTTGAAATTGCAAAAAACAATCTTCTGGCTCAGCGATTTTCTGCTTACGGACCTACGATTACAGGTTCTTACAAATACGGCAAGACGATGAACGTCGACTCTTCTGACTGGAATACGACAAACAGTTTTTCAATCGGAGTTTCGATTCCGCTTGATTCGTACCTGCCATGGTCGCAGAGTGCCGTTTCCATAAATACGCTGAAAAAAAATCTTGACTCTGCAAGGCTGAAATTGCAGGACGCCGAAACTTCTATAAAAGTAAGCACTGACAATTACATCAGAAAAATTGAACAGATTATTGCGATGCTCGATGTTTCAAGACAAAATGTTGAACTTGCAAAAAAGACTTACGAAATGACGGAAACGGCATACAATTACGGCAAGACTGATTTTCTTACGCTTCAGAATGCCAGTGACAATGTTACTAATGCCGAAATCAGCCTGAACAGTCAGGCAAAAACTCTGCTCGAAACTCTTCTTGATACGGAATATCTGCTCGGACTTGAGTTCGGAACGATTCTTAAACTGTCAGAAATTTAACTGACCGCAAAAGAATGTAAACCGAAATAACCGATATAAACGAAAACAAATTATAAGGGAAAGAAAATGAAACTCAAACGTAAAACTTTTATGACGCTGGTTATTATAGCAGCCGTCGTTCTTGTAACGGCAGTGTGTGTCCTGATAATTGCAAAAAGTCCTAAAAAGACTTTGGGTGCTGCCGGCGGAAAACGTGGCGGACGGCCTGCTTCTACTGCAACTGTAAAAACGGCAGTCTGCGGAATTGAAACTTTGCAGGATTACGTACTGACAAACGGCGAAGTTGAATCTCAAAGTGCCGTTGCCGTGTATCCTTCGATGTCGGGAAAAATTGCGCAGGTAAATGTTACTTTAGGCTCGCAGGTAAGAAAAGGTCAGGTCATTGCAAAGGTTGACCCGTCAGAACCAGGAACTCGTTATGCGCTTAGCCCTGTAGAAGCGCCAATCAGCGGAAGCGTCCTTACGATTCCCGGAAAAATCGGTACTACAGTTTCTACGAATACAGAAATTACGATGATAGGCGACATTGAAAATTTACAGATTTCTGCGGCAATTCCTGAGCGCTATGTTTCTGAATTAAAGACAGGATTAAAGGCAGAAATTTCACTTCAGTCTTATCCCGGCGTTGTATTTGAAGCAGTCATTAAGCGGGTAAGCCCTGTCGTAGACAAAGCGAGCAGGACAAAAGAAGTAATCCTTGATTTTACAAAAAAAGACTCGCGGATAAATGCCGGAATGTTTGCAAAGGTAAAGCTTTTTACTTCGGCATATCCGGGAAAAATCGTCGTGCCTGTTGATGCAGTTGTTTCTGATGACGTTGACTCTTATGTTTTTGTCGTAGACGAAAATGCTGTTGCCTCAAAGAGAACTGTAAAGACAGGAAAATCTGTTGATGCAAAAATTCAGATTGTAGAAGGACTTGCGGAAGGCGAAAGAATCGTAGTAGAAGGTATGCTTTCTGTGTCTGACGGCGCGCAGGTTAATGACATCTCAAGACCAAATGAATTACGGGAATCTGGCGAAGGCAGTGAGGCTCGGGAAAACCGGGGAAATAAGGACTCCGGGAATCCCGGAGAATCCAGAGAGTTACGGGAAAAATAATATTTGAAATAATATTTGTTTGGAAACAAACTGAAAGCAAAAAGGTAAAAGATGAGTATAGCAAGAAAAAATCTGGAACACCCTGTTTTAGTTTTAATAGTATTTGCACTTCTGGCGGCAGTCGGTATTTTTACGTTAAAAAATGTTGCTCTGGGACTTTTTCCCGATGTCGATTCTCCGTACGTAATGGTTTCTGCAACTTATTCAAATGCCGGTCCTGAAACTGTCGAAAAAACAGTAACTGAACTTCTTGAAGGCGCTTTAATCAGCGTAAACGGACTGAAAAATCTTTATTCAACTTCATCAGAGTCGGGCTGTTCAATTCAGCTTGAATTTAATTACGGCACTGACATCGAATCTGCCGTCAACGACATTCGTGATAAGATAGGGCGCGTTCAGCGGTCTTTGCCTGACAATGTCAACACGCCGACGATTTTCAGGTTTAACGGAGATTCAATGCCGATTATGAGAATCGCCGTCAGGGGAAACCGCGCGCTTGCAGAAATAAAGGAAATTGCAGAGGACACGATTGCTGACATTATCGAACAGGCAGACGGCGTTGCAGAAGCTTCCGTAATGGGAGGCAAGACAAAAATTGTCCGCGTAGAACTTGACCAGAACAGGCTTGCGGCTTACGGCTTTACAGTTTCTCAGGTAAGTTCCGCGCTGGCAAAACAGAACCTTGACTTGGGCGGCGGTAAGCTTAACGAAGGTCAGAAAGATTACGTAGTCCGCACGACAGGCGAATTTTCAAGCATTGAAGAAATAAACAGTACGCTCATCGCAACTGTAAACGGCTATGACGTAAAGTTGTCTGACATTGGAAATGCCTTCTGGGGATTTGCAGACATTACGCGCGACGTTTACATAAACGGAGAGCACGGCGTTTACGTCAGCATTACAAAGCAGACAGGCGCAAACTCAGTTACTGTAGCAAACAACGTTTACGAAAAAATCGATCAGCTTCAGCAGACTTTGCCGCAGGACATAAAACTTGAAATTATTTCTGATGATACTGATTCAATCCGCGAAACGATTGCTACTCTCGTAGACTCTGCCTGGCAGGGACTTTTGCTTGCAGTAATAGTTCTTTTTATATTCCTGCAGAATTTCAAGTCGACGATTATCATTGCAATTTCAATTCCGCTTTCACTTTTGATTACGCTTTTGTGTATGAACTTTGCAGGAATTACGCTCAATATGATGACACTGACAGGTTTGATTTTAGGTGTCGGAATGATTGTCGACGCGTCAATCGTAATGATAGACAATATTTATTCTTACAGAAGCCGCGGTGCAAAACCTAAGATTTCTGCAATTTTAGGTTCGCAGGAAATGATTGTTTCCGTAATCTCTGGTAACCTTACGACGATTTGTGTATTCGTTCCGTTCCTGCTTTATATGCGGGATTTGGGAATGATGGGACAGATGTTCAAGGGAATTATTTTTACGATTGTAATTGCGTTGTGTTCTTCGCTTCTTGTTGCGATTTTTCTTGTTCCTGTTCTCGCAGGAAAATTCTTCCCATTGACGAACCGCACGGAAAAACCTGTAAAATCAAAATTCCTAAAATCATTTTACGATGTCTGTACAAAAGCCATCGATGCAGTTACAAAAGTTTACAGCAAGATTTTAAAGCTTGCTCTTGAATACAGGGCAGTGACAGTTACGGTTGCAGTGGCGCTTTTGGTAATCGCAGTCGCACTTTTGCCGACACTTGGAATGAATATGATGCCGCAGGGAAATGACGATTCCGTTACACTCAACATTACGCTCCCGATTGGTACTCCGCTTGAAGAAACAAAACGTGTTTCGCTTGAATTTGAGGACATCGTAAGACAGGAAGTTCCGCATTTTGACAAACTGATTACTACAGTTGGTGGCGGCGGACGAAATTCAAATACTTATAAATCTTCGATTCAGATTACGCTGAACAAAGAGTCCGGCACTGCAACGGAAGTTCAGAACAGGCTCAGAAAATATTTTACGCATTTCCCGGGCGCGCGTTTTAACTTTCAGGCAGGTACGAGAGGTCAGATGGTCGGAAGCGACATTGACATTGCGTTACGTTCAGACAATCTTGAAAAGGCACTTGAAGTTGCAGAACAGATTTCTGCGGTAATGGAAAATATTTCTGCAATCGGCGATATTTCGATTGATACGGAAAAAGGACTTCCGCAGGTAGAAATTAAAATTGACAGGGAACGCGCTTATTCGTTTGGCGTTGACGTTTCGACAGTTGCAAAAGAAATTAATTATGCAATCAACGGCGTGACGGCTACGCAGTACAGGCAGAACGGAAAAGACTACGACATTTCTGTAATGTACCAGCCGTCAGACAGAAAAAATATGATTGACCTTGAAACGATGTACGTAAGCGGTAACGGCGGAAAAGTCTGCCTTGCAAATTTTGCATCGCTTGAAAAAGGGCTCGGCCCTGTTTCGATAAGGCGCGAAAACCAGCGGCGTATCGTTCATATTACGGCAAGCATTTTAACGTCGGACAATGCAAATGTCGTAGAAGAGGCAATAAAGCAGGGAATTGCAGAAACGTTTATCGTTCCTGATGACGTCAATGTTTCTTACGAAGGTTCCTGGCAGGATACGAATGACCAGATGAAGCTTTATCTTGGAATTCTGATTATGGCTGTAGTTCTCGTATTCGGTGTAATGGCAGGAACTTACGAGTCGTTCAAAGCGCCGCTCATAAACCTTGCGACGATTCCGTTTCTGCTCATCGGTGTCGTTTTCCTTTACAAGATAATCGGTCAGCCGCTTTCGATTATGGCGATGGTCGGACTTATCATGCTTGTCGGAATCGTTGTAAACAACGGTATCATTCTTGTCGATTACACGAACCTTCTGCGCAACAGAAACATTCCGATGATGGAAGCGTGCTACAAAGCAGGAGTAAGCCGTCTGCGTCCTGTATTGATGACGACACTGACGACGATTCTTGGTATGCTTCCGATGTGCTTTGCATCTGAAGGTCAGTCTGCGATGGTTCAGCCTATCGGAATTGCAGTAGTCGGCGGTCTTACTTCTTCAACGTTCGTAACGCTCATTGTAATTCCTGTTTTGTATTCGCTTGTAATGAAAGACGAAAAAAAATTAAAATCCCGGATTAAGGTTGAATACGACCTTCTTGATGAAAATATTGATGCTGGAGAGTAAAATGAATTACAGAATAGAAATCGTTTCAAACCAGTCAGTGCAGGACGAAATCGTAGAACTGATGGAACAGGAAATTCCCGAAATCGAATATACGCTCATTCCGACAGTTCAGGGTCGCGGCAAGTCGTCTAAAAAACTCGGCGACACAACCTGGCCCGAACAGAACTTTGTCCTCTTTGCCTACGTAGAACGCGAAGTCGCCATAAAAATAAAAGCCATAATTTCTGCCGTAAAGAAAAAATTTCCCACCGAAGGCATAACCCTCTTCTGCACGCAGGAAGTAGAACTGTAGTTTCGCGCCGTTTGCAAACGTTGTGGCGCGCGCTACCACGATGTCAGTCATCAAGCGAACTCGGTATTTCAAGCGACCCCTACCTCCCACACAGAGAATTGCACTTCGTGCAATTCTCGTGGCGCGAGATAAATCAATTCCCAGTGAACAATCGAAAACCACGAGCGCACGGGGTACACGCACATAGAGTTTTGCGCTCCTGCAAAACTCGTAGCGCGAGATACAACGATGTTTGTGAAGAAAAAGAAATTTACTCGCGCAGGTTGCCAACACTTTCGCAACTCTTTATACTGTGAATTGTAATTTTCATAAAAGGAGTTTGTATTATGAAAAAAATTATTTCTATTGTTGCTTCCATTATGCTGACTGCTGCTTTCTTTACGTCATGCGGAAAAAAAGCAGACTCGGCAAAAGCAAATGCAGTACGCATTGCAATGGTAACTGACTCGGGCGACATTACAGACCAGTCATTCAATCAGACGACATATCAGGCTTGTAAAGAATATGCCGAAGCAAATTCACTTGAATTCAAGTATTACAAACCGTCAGGAGATACGACAGAAGCGCGTGTTTCTTCGATTAATGCGGCAATTCAAGATGACTTTAACGTAGTAGTACTTCCGGGATTTTTGTTTGCAGAACCGCTTGTAAAAGTTGTAGACGACAATCCTGAAGTAAAATTCATCGCACTTGACGTAAGCGAATTTGACGTAGTTACTGCTGCTGACGGTCTTGGAAAAAAAGACTGGAAACTTCCTAAAAACGCATTCTGTGCAGTTTATTCAGAAGAAATCCCGGGATTTTTTGCAGGTTACGCAGTTGCAAAAGAAGGCTACAAACATTTGGGATTCCTCGGCGGAATGGCTGTTCCTGCCGTAATCCGTTACGGATATGGATTCGTTCAGGGTGTAAACAAAGCCGCAGAAGAAATGGGAACTGCCGCAGATACGACAGTTGAATATGTTTACGGCGGTCAGTTCTACGGAGATCAGATGATTACTGCCGCAATGGACGGCTGGTACCAGCAGCGCGGTGTTGAAGCAGTATTTGCATGCGGCGGCGGAATCTGGACTTCTGCTGCAGAAGCTGCCGTAAAGACAAACGGAAAAGTTATCGGCGTTGACGTTGACCAGTCTGCACTCATTAATAAATATGCTCAAGATATGTGCCTTACTTCTGCAATGAAAGGTCTTGGCGCTACAGTAAAATCTTGCCTTAAATCAATCGTAAGCAATACATTCGATTCAGAATATGCAGGCAAAGTTTCAAGCCTCGGACTTGTTTCCGGTACTAACATTGACGAAAACTTTGTTGCACTTCCTACAGAAAGCTGGTCAATGAAAAAGTTTACTGTTGATGATTACAGAAAACTTGTAGCAGATGTTTTTGACGGAAAAATCAAAGTTTCAAACGACATCGGGGATATGCCAAAGACTTCTGTTAAAGTAAATGTTTATCCAAATATCAAATAGAAATTAGTTTAAAAACATAATTTCTTAAAAGAAAACGGTGCTTTTTTTTGCATTATGCTGAAAAAGGCATCGTTTTTTTTTGATTTTGATATATAATGGCATCTATGGAAAATGAATTTGTTATTGAGATGCTTCATATTACAAAGCGCTTCCCCGGAATAATTGCAAATGACGACGTTTCTATTCAATTAAGGAAAGGCGAAATTCACGCTTTGCTTGGCGAAAACGGCGCCGGAAAATCTACACTGATGAGCGTTCTGTTCGGACTTTATCAGGCGGAAGAAGGCGAAATCAAAAAGAATGGAAAAACAGTAAAGATAAATAATCCGAACGATGCGACAGACCTTCACATCGGAATGGTTCACCAGCACTTTAAGCTTGTGGACATTTTTTCTGTCATTGACAACATCATTTTAGGTACTGAACCTGTAAGGCACGGATTTGTTGACAGGCAGACCGCCAGAAAAAAAATTGTAGAACTTAGCGAACGCTACGGACTTTTTGTAAATCCTGATGCAAAAATTTCTGACATTACTGTAGGAATGCAGCAGCGCGTAGAAATTTTAAAAATGCTTTACCGCGATAACGAAATCCTTATTTTTGATGAACCGACGGCAGTCCTGACACCTCAGGAAATTACGGAACTTCTGCAAATTATGCGGAACCTCGCCGCAGAAGGCAAGTCTATTCTGTTCATCACGCATAAGCTCAACGAAATCATGGCAGTTTCTGACAGGTGCACTGTACTGCGCAAAGGCAAGTGCGTAGGAACTGTAAACATTGCCGACACGACAAAAGAAGAACTCAGCAGAATGATGGTCGGAAGGGACGTTCAGTTTGCGATTAAGAAAAAAGAAGGAAAGCCCGGCGACGTAGTTTTAAAAGTCGAACATCTTAACGTCGCAGGGAACTCAGGTAAAAAGCTTGCCGTAAAGGACGTAAGCCTTGAAGTCCGTGCAGGAGAAATCGTAAGCATTGCAGGCATTGACGGAAACGGACAGGCAGAATTTATTTACGGTCTTACCGGCCTTGAAAAAATTGCGGCGCCTTCGAGTTCAGCGTTAAGCAAAAATACAAAAATTATTTTAGGCGGTGTCGATATAACAAAAAAATCAATCCGCGAAAAAAGCATTGCAGGAATGAGCTATATTCCTGAGGACAGGCACAAGCACGGACTTGTTCTTGATTTTTCGCTTGAAAAAAATATGATACTTCAAAATTACTGGCAGCCCGGTTTTAACGAAAAAGGTTTTGTAAAACGCGATTCTGTTCAAAAATATTCTGACAGGCTCATCGGCGAATTTGACATAAGGTCGGGGCAGGGCAGTAAGACGATGACGCGTTCGATGTCGGGCGGAAACCAGCAGAAGGCAATCATTGCGCGCGAACTTGACAAGGGACACAAACTTTTGATTGCAGTCCAGCCGACACGAGGACTTGATGTCGGGGCGATCGAGTTCATTCATAATCAGATTTTAAAAGAGCGCGATAACGGAATTGCAGTTCTTCTTGTTTCGTACGAACTTGACGAAGTAATGCAGCTTAGCGACAGAATCCTTGTAATGTACGAAGGTCAGATTACAGGAGAACTTAAACCTGAAACGACTACTGTTCAGGAACTTGGACTTTATATGTCAGGAGCAAAACGAAATGAAACATAAATTGTTAAAGTCAGACGGTTTTAAATCTATTCTGGCATCAGTGATTTGTGCCGTTGTCGGAATAATTGTAGGTTATATAATTCTGCTTGTCATAAGCGCGCCTAATGCGACAAAGGCAATTACGACGATTTTAAAAAACTTTATGTATTTTAAAAAGCCTGCCCAGCGCCTTTACTATCTGGGAAGTACGCTCGTAAAGGCAGTTCCGCTGATTTTGTGCGGACTTTCCGTTTTGTTTGCGTATAAGGCAGGGCTTTTTAATATCGGTGTCGGCGGTCAGTATTGCGTTGCAATCGGCATTTCACTGTGGTGCGCGCTCAACTGGCATTTGCCCTGGTGGCTTTGCATCGTTCTTGCATCTCTTGCCGCCGCATTGTGGGGCGCAATCGTAGGATTGTTTAAGGCGGTGTTCAACATTAACGAAGTCATCGCCTGCATAATGATGAACTGGATAGGACTGTATCTTGTAAACATTCTGTTACAGCAGGAAAGCGTGATGAACCTGAACGCATCGGAAACTTATTCGATACGGAAAGTTTCGCTTGAGTCGATTATTCCGTCTTTGGGGCTTGAGAAAATTTTTCATAATAACGAATATGTCAGCATTGCAATTCCGCTTACGATTTTGATTGCGGTTGTCTTATGGATTTTGCTGAACAAAACAACGCTGGGCTATGAACTGACTGCAACGGGCCTGAATAAAAATGCCGCAAAATATTCAGGAATGAAAGAAAAATTCAACATCATAATTACTATGGCAATTTCCGGGGCGCTTGCAGGTATTGCGGCTTCGTTTTTTTATCTGACTGACATTCAGACCTGGAGGACGGCTTCGTCTGTTCCTGCGATGGGCTTTAACGGAATTGCGGTTGCGTTTCTTGGCGGTCTTAATCCTGTCGGAGTTATTTTTGCAGGATATTTTATTCAGCATATAACGCTTGGCGGAAGTTTTATTGATATGCGGTATTTTAATCCGCAGATTGCAGATTTGATTTCGGCAATTATTATTTATGCGTGTGCTTTTGTTCTGTTCATAAAAGAGATTATGGCAAAAATTGCAGACAAAAAAGAAAATACGCCGACGGGAGAAGAATAATGCTTTTAGTTCAATATACTTTGATTTATGCGTCAGTTTTGATTTGTGTTGCGCTTGGCGGAATGTTCTCGGAGCGGAGCGGTGTCATTAACATCGGGCTTGAAGGCATTATGGTTTTTGGCGCGTTTGGCGGTGCGTTTGTCCTCGGTTTTATGCCGGAGGGAACTAATCCTGCGCTGATGATTTTTCTGACTGTTTTTGTAAGCATGCTCTGCGGAATGGTTTTTTCGCTTTTGCTTGCAGTGTCGGCAATTAATTTTAAGGCAGACCAGACTTTAGTCGGCACGGCAATGAATATGCTTGCAACTGCGGCGGCGACTGTCATCGTAAAATCGATAAACACAAAACGCAGTGGCGGTGACAACGTTTCTGCAATTCTTGATTACATTCAGAACAGGCGGTGCTTTATTTTTAAGTGTTTCGGAATTGAACTGAATGTCTATATGATTTTAACTGTGATTATCGTAATCGTTTCGTTCATCGTTTTGTATAAAACGCGGTTTGGGCTGAGGCTTATGGCTTGCGGTGAACATCCGCAGGCGGCAGACAGTGTAGGAATAAATGTTTACAAAATGCGTTACGCAGGCGTTTTGATTTCCGGGGCGCTCGGCGGTATCGGCGGAATAATTTACATTACGGCGGCAAATTCGCAGTGGGATTTTATTTACGGCGTTGCAGGCGCAGGATTTTTGTCACTTGCCGTAATGATTTTCGGACAGTGGAAACCGCTTAGGATTGCACTTGCGGCAATCGTTTTTGGCGTGTTCAGGGCAATAGCAGATGCGTATATGGGATTTGACGTTCTTGTAAAACTCGTTTCCGGCGAATTTTACAAAATGCTGCCTTATATAATTTCGCTTGTTGTCCTTGCGTTTACTTCAAAAAAATCAAAAGCACCAAAAGCAGAGGGAATACCTTATGACAAAGGAACTAGATAAAAAAGCACAGGATAAAAAAGAACAGGATAAACTGTTAAAAGAAATTCAGGACAGCACTGTAAAGGCAATTTCTGAATTGCTCGAAGTCCGTCCGTTAAAAAAAGGCGCGGTTTTTGTAATCGGCTGTTCTTCAAGCGAGGCCGCCGGCGGAACTATCGGCAAAAACTCAAGCAGTCAGATTGGCAAGGCGATTTTTGATGCCGCGTATAAGTTCCTTTCTAAAAAAGGAATTTATCTTGCATGCCAGTGCTGTGAACATTTGAACAGGGCAATCGTCGTAGAAGAAAAATGTGCAGAACAATATAATCTTGAGTCTGTCTGCGTTGTTCCTTGGGTGCATGCAGGCGGTTCTTTTGCAACTGCGGCGTATTACGGTTTTAAAAATCCTCTCGTTGTCGAACATATAAAAGCCGATGCAGGTCTTGATATAGGCGATACGCTCATAGGAATGCACTTAAAAGAAGTTGCAGTTCCCGTTCACTTAAAGCAGAATTTAATCGGCAGGGCACACGTTACGGCGGCGTACAGCAGACCAAAACTGATTGGCGGCGAGCGCGCAAAATATGTTCCTGATGAAAAAAACAGCCCGGACAGTCTTTTGGGAAAATCAAAATGAAAAAAGTTCTTTTTGTCTGCCACGGAAACATTTGCCGTTCTCCGATGGCGGAGTTTGTCTTTAAATCTCTTGTAAAAAATGCCGGACGTGAAAACGAGTTTTTGATTGATTCTGCGGCGACGAGTACGGAAGAAATCGGAAACGGAATGCACTACGGCACGCGCACAAAATTGCGCCAGATGAAAATTCCATTTACGGAACACCGCGCACGCCAGATTACGGTTGACGATTACGAGGACTGGGATTTTTTAATCTGTATGGACAGGAACAATCTGCGGAATATGCAGCGGATTTTGGGAAGCGATGACGCTCACAAGTTTCATCTTCTGCTTGAGTACGCAGGAGAAAACCGCGATATTGCAGATCCCTGGTACACAGGCAACTTTGATGAAACATACGACGACATCGTAAAAGGCTGTACGGCACTTTTACGCCAGATTTGAAAAATTAGAAAATTAAAAAATTAAAAATTTCCTGTCTGGGTCAGCCATTGCATTTCAAGCTGACGGTATTCTTTTTGATATTGAGATGTATTGTTGCTCATTGAATTTGTACCGCTTGAAGTTTTCCACATAATTTCGTAAGAATCTTTGTCAGAGTCTATCGGCGTGATGAACTTTAGGTGATTTGTCTTTGTATCAAGCGTATAATCTGTATTTAAAACTGCCTTCTTGCCGTTTATAAAGACACCCGGAGCTGCGTTTTTATAGACTGCATTGCATAAAATAAATTCAGCAGGAAAAAGCGGAACGCCTGTTATCGTAAAAACAAGGTCGCTTGCTTTGTACGGAATTTCTTTAGGGAGCTTTATCGTAAGGTTTGTAGTGTCGCTTTCGTAAACGCAGCTTGAAAGCGGAATTTCAAAGTGTTCGCTCTTTTTTAAGTAAGATGCCTTTACTTCTGTAAGTTCAGAAAAAATCATGACAGAGTAAAGCATATTGCCGTCAGAAACTTTTGTGTTTACGAATGTCGTATTTTTGGTTTGGGTCTGTTCCTGTTTTGTCGAATTGCACGAAGCCAGAAGAACTCCGGCAGAAAAAACGGCTGCCGCAAAAGCAAGTCTCTTTATGGCTTTAAAAATTTTTTTCATTTGTTTTCCTCCTGATTCAGCGAGATTGTATGATACAGTCCGTTTTATTTTTTGAGCAATGCGGCAAACGGATTGTATGTGTCGCCGTCGTCTGTCTGGCTTGACATATATTTTTCGGCAGTCAAGTCCTGTTCTTTTGAAGTGCTTGTCGTAAGCGAAATTCTTTTGTTTGCCGAATCTACTGATTTTACGACAACGGAAAGTTTGTCGCCGACGTTGAATTTCTTTTTAAGATTTGTATTTGCGTTTACGTCA
Source organism: Treponema sp. (assembly GCA_051883255.1). GTDB lineage: Bacteria > Spirochaetota > Spirochaetia > Treponematales > Treponemataceae > Treponema_D. The sequence goes on along the minus strand of JBJETJ010000060.1, from coordinate 185 downwards.
AGTTCTGAAATGTGGACAAGTCCGTCAATTCCGTCCTCGAGCGTTACAAAAAGTCCGAAGTCTGCAATGCGTGCAATCGTTCCGTCGATTTTTGTATTTTCGGGGTATCTGGTTTGTGCAGAATCCCACGGGTCTTTTTCAAGTTCCTTTGTGGAAATGCTTATTCTTTCGTGTTCCCAGTCAGT
>JBJETJ010000059.1:0-112229 GCA_051883255.1 Treponema sp. | reverse complement strand
GTTCTGATTAAAATTTAAAAAAAAGCCCTGCTTGCAGGGCTAGTCCTGCGAGCAGGACTTAAAAATATTTTATATCTTATAAGGAAAAAATTATGAAAGAAATAATTATTGCAGGTATTTTTACATTGCTGGGTTCCGTTATCACCTTTCTGGGAACGTATTTGTTAAACAGAAATGTAGAACGCGAAAAAAAGAATCGTCACAAAATGAAGCGTTATCTTCTTGAGTTGAAAAGTTTTTACAACCTTGAAGATTTGTATTTAAAAGAAATTGAAAAACTGAGGCAAAAACTCCCTGATGAAGAAGGAAGCAAAAAATATAATGGAATTAAGAATGAGTTCAGGGAGCAGAACGAAACAAATGGAAATGAATGTATTACCATTACTGCAAACAAAGCAGAGCATCTCCTTTTAGCTTATGAAGACATCGAATAAATAAACATCATTTTCCTGCAAAAATGGTAAAAATGTGGTAAAATATTCGTAAATCATTTTTACGGAGGATATCTTATGGGTTATAGAAATATTGTTGTAGCCGGTGGCGGTGTGCTGGGCAGTCAGATTGCGTTTCAGACGGCTTACTGCGGTTTTAACGTAACGGTATGGTTGAGGAGCAAAGACAGTATTGGACGTACTCAGCCTAAACTTGATTCACTCAAAAAGACATACATCGATGAAATAAACAGAATGGCAAACGATAAAGAAAACTGGTGTGCAGGAATTTCTGATAAGGATACGTTTAACAAGACGCGCTGTCTTGAAAAAGTAGAAAGGGCATGCACAAATCTCAAGATTGAACTTGATCTTGCAAAAGCCGTTTCAGATGCAGACCTTGTCATCGAGTCAATGGCAGAAAACAAAAAAGACAAGATTAAATTCTACAAAAAACTTGCACCGCTTATGCCTCAAAAAACAGTAGTCGTTACAAATTCTTCGACATTACTGCCTTCAACCTTTGCAAAATATACAGGACGGCCTCAAAAGTTCCTTGCATTTCACTTTGCAAATACAATCTGGAAAAACAATACCGCAGAAGTAATGTGCCAGCCTCGTACAGAAAAAAGATACTTTAATGAACTTGTAGACTTTGCAACTGATATAAGGATGTTTCCGCTTCCACTCCTTAAAGAAAAAAGCGGCTATCTGCTTAATTCTATGCTAGTGCCGTTCCTTTTAAGCGGACTTGATTTGTATGCTTCGGGTGTTTCCGACTTCAAGAGCATCGACTTTGCCTGGGAGAGGGGCACAGGCTCTCCAAGAGGCCCTTTCCAGATTTTTGATATAGTCGGACTTCAGACAGTCTACAACATCGTCCTCCAGTACCAGAAAGTTCCCGGCCTCATTAATCCACTTCTCAAAAAAATGATGATGCCGTACAACTTCAAGGCAATGGAAAAACTCCTGAAAAAATACCTCGACGAAGGCAAACTAGGCATCTCCTCCGGCGAAGGCTTCTACAAATACAAATAACAATTTTAAAGTTCCCCCTGTCGCGAAATTTTCACAGCACGAGCTACTCCCAATTTCTGCCAGACAAGCGAAATTTACAACTTCAACAGTCTGCACCCCACACAGAGTTTGCACCCTTGCAAACTCGTGGCGCGAGCTAAGCCAATGCCTGTCTGACAACTGAAATTCACTCGCGCCAGTTGACTAAAACAGGGCTTTTCAATATACTACATATTCACACTGTATTGTGTAAAATTATGTATATTAGAACTTGGCTCTGTTCGGTTTGAGTTCTATGGAGGTAAGAAAAAGTGGTCAAAATCAGACTTAAAAGATTTGGTGCTGCAAAACGTCCTTGTTACCGCGTAGTTGTAATGGATTCTCGTGAACCTCGTGACGGCCGTTGTATCGAAGAAATCGGTACATACCAGCCTATCGAAAAAGAAGACAGACAGGTAACGTTAAAAGAAGACCGTGTTAAGTACTGGATCAGCGTTGGCGCACAGCCGACTGACATCGTAGCAAAGCTGATGAACAAAAAAGGCTTAGCTAGAAACGGACAGTCCAAGTAATTTTATAGGAGCTTGTGATTAAATATGGAAAAAGACCTGATTGAATACATTGCAAAATCTTTGGTCGATGATCCTGATGCAGTTTCTGTAAATGAAACCGAAGGTGAACGCGGTCCTGTTCTGGAACTCAAAGTTGCCGAAGGTGATATTGGAAAGGTCATAGGTAAGTACGGTCGTATTGCTAAAGCTCTGCGTACAGTTTTGAGCGCTTCAAGCAGTAAAGACGGAAAACGTTATAGCCTGGAAATTCTGGACTAGTCGTACTGATGGCAGTTAATGTTAATCTTGATGATCAACTTACAGTTGGTTTTGTTCGTGGGGCACATGGCCTTACGGGTGAATTTAAAGTAGAAAGTGCTTCTGGATATTATGAGCATATTGCAGTTTTGAAAGAAGTTACTTTGAGGAATGATGACCGGCAGAAAGTTTTTCGCGTAGAATATACCGAACCGGGAAATTCTACCTTGTATATGAAGCTGGAAGGCGTTGATTCCCCAGAAGAAGCTAAAAAGCTCAACGGATGGGACATCAGAGTTTCCAGAGAATTTGCAGTACCGTTAAACGAAAATGAATGGTACGTTGCAGATTTGGTAAAATGTACTCTTGTTTATGAGAGTAAAGACGGACAAGTGGGACAGACCCAGCCTGTAGAAATAGGTTCAATTACAGACGTATTGGAAGGCGGAGCAGGTGATCTCTTAGAGGTTTCCCTTTCCGAGAGTTGTAATATTCTGGCAGATGACGTTAAGTTTACTTCTTCGGGAAAACCGCGGAAGGTTTTAGTTCCCTTAAACAAGGAACATATCGGAAAAGTTGATGTTAACGCCGGAACTGTTCAACTGATGCACCTCTGGATTCTGGAGTAATTCCATGAAATTTACTGTGCTGACCTTATTTCCTCAGATACCTCAGGCTTATTTTGATAACTCAATCATGGCCAAGGCGGTTGAAAAGGGAATTATTGCCTACGATTTGGTGAATATCAGGGATTTTGCTACTGATAAGCACCGTACTTGTGATGACAGTCCGTATGGAGGAGGCGCAGGGCAGTTAATGATGACTGAGCCTCTGGGACGCGCGCTTGACAGTGTAAATGCTTCCAGAAAGCACGTTATTTACGTAACGCCCGGCGGAAAGCTGTTTACGCAAAGTAAAGCGCTGGAACTTAGTCGCAAAGACGAACTTGTAATTATCTGCGGAAGATACGAAGGTATTGACCAGCGGATAATCGATTACTACGTTGACGATGAAATTTCTATCGGAGACTATGTAATGTCAAGCGGAGAAGTAAGTGCAGTCGTCGTTGTCGATACAGTGTATCGCCTGATTGACGGCGTAATCAGTTCTGAATCGCTTGAAGAAGAAAGTTACAGCGACGGACTTCTGGAGTATCCGCAGTACACACGTCCACCAGTGTACAAGGACATGGCAGTGCCGGACGTTTTGCTGTCAGGCAACCACGAAAATATCCGGAAGTGGCGGCTGAAAAAGCGCCTTGAAAAAACCCTTGCCAATCGGCCCGATTTGATTGTGCAGGCAAGGTTAAAAGGTTTGCTCACTGCAGAAGCCGAAAAAATGATTGAGGAAATAACAAATCAGATTAAGTTAAAAAATAATCTGAAAAAGAGAAAGCGAAAATAAAACCGCTGCTCTTGTTGATGGAGACTATAATGGATCTTATTAAAACTATTGAAGAACAGCAGAAACGTGCTGGTGCTCAGCCATTCAATGTAGGAGATACAGTTGCCGTTTACTTTAAAATTATCGAAGGTAAAACAGAACGTATCCAGAAATATGAAGGGCTTGTAATTGCCATAAAAAATGAAGGTGCAAGAAAAACTTTCACTGTACGCAAGAATTCGTTTGGAGTTGGCGTTGAACGTATATTCCCGTACCACTCTCCAAGAATCGTAAAAGTTGACGTTGTAAGACCGGGAAAAGTTCGCCGTGCAAAACTTTACTATATCCGCGACAAGATTGGTAAGAGCGCAAAAGTTAAGGAACTTATCGGTGCTGCTGCAACAGAAGCTATGGCTGCAAGAAATGCCGCTGCACAGGCTGCTGCCGCTGCAAAAGAATCTGCTGCAACAACAGAAGCCGCAGAAAACAAATAAAAAAAAATGCTGTCCTGCAAAACGCGGACAGCATTTTGCATTTTTAATAATGAATAATACTTCAGGTATTTATTTAAATTATCAGACTGCCCTTTCCCGAGGATATTCAAAATTTCTTGCGGAGGGCAGTTCTGTTTTAGTGCGGATTTTAAAACAGACGTCGCCTGATACTTACATCGCATCTTTTGGCGGAAAACGCTTTCCGATAAAATCAGACATTCCGCTTTCTGCCGGTTCTAAATTTCAGGCAAAAGTTTTTGTTTCAGGTTCAAGGCTGAACTTAGTAATGACCGGCGACAAAATCCAGAACCAGAGTTCCGCAAAGGACGGTGTTCAAAGTAAAAATCCCGTCCAGACATTCAGCACGATTACCCCTGAAATTGCAGAAATGTTTGCAAGTCTTGGGCTTCCTTCTGACGGCGTTTCAAAAATCCTCATGCAGTCAGTTTTATCACTCGGCATAAAATTCAACCTTGAAAAAATCAATAAAGCCCGCTCGGTCGCGCAAAACTTTCCCGGCAAAGAGGACGAGGCTGCGGAGGCGGCGCTTATTCTTCTTGACAAAGGCATTGAACCGACTTTTGAAAACGTGCAGGACGTAATGCTCGGCTTTTCGCTTGAAAAAAGCGTGCAGGGCAATACGGACTTGAAAAGCGAAAATTTTGATGTTTCTCAAATCGAAAAAGAACTTAAAAATTATTTTTATGGTTTTATAAATCCAAAAAGCGGGCTTGATACTGTTCAGCATGAAATGCCCTGCGGATTTCTTACTGTTTTTAATCATATTTTTTCAAGAAAGAATTTTGACGGAAGTGAAAAATCATCGGACAGCCTCGTCCACTGGATTGTCCTGCCGTTTGAGTTTCAGTTTGAGCGCGCGCAAAAACAGTGCCAAGGAAGTGGAGTTTTTAGAGTTTTTTTAGATATTACGAAAAAAAATGTAAAAAAATGCGTAATAAATTTCAATACTATTGGAATAATTTGGTCTTTTGTAGTAAGTTATAACGGAGAGCGTTTAAAAAGCATTAAGTTTGCTCATTTTCCAGATGCAAAACTTGACGAAACGTCTTATTTTGAAAAAAAACTTTCTGAGATGTTCCCTGATGTTTCCGTAAAAATGGAGCGCAGTGAAAATATCAGCGGTTTTGCAAATGACGACGTTCCGCTGCCTCTGGTAAAGGGATTTGCATAATGCAAAAAAGTAAAAAGGCTGTAGCATTAAAATATCCTGAAAATGCAAAAGCTCCTTTTATAACGGCAAGCGCAAAAGGGGAGCTGGCAGAAAAGGTTTTGCAGGTTGCAAAAGAAAATGACATTGCAATCGTTCAAAATGAGGGACTTACAGATTTTTTGAGCGTTCAGGAGATTGGAACTTGCGTTCCAGAAGAAGTTTGGCCTGTTTTGGCAAAAATTTTTGCATTTGTAATGCAGGAATGTTAAACTGCTTTTTATTGGAGAGTTTGTGTTATGCCGGATTTAAAAAAGATAAATCCGTCTGATTTGCAGCTTGGAATGATGTTTTCCATGCCTGTGTTCTTTGATGACGGAAAGTACATGTTTTTGGCAAAAAACAGAACTGTAAAAAAGTATCACTTAAATGCTGTCCAGCAATGGAATATTCCGTTTTTGCTGACTGCCGGTTCAGTCGTAACCGGGTCTGAAGAAAGCGACAGGGCTTTTGCCGCTTTTGCAAAGGGCGGAGATTTTTCCGACAGTTCCATTGATGAAGTTGAAGAACTCGAAGAAATTGAAGAAGTTGAAGAACTTTAATAATTAAGGCTTTAATTTTACATTTAATTTTACAAAGGAATTCAATTATCAAAAAAAAAGATTTTCGCAAACAAATCGGTTCGTCAGGAGAAATTCGCGCTAAAGAATTTTTTACAGGCAAAGGCTATGAAATTCTTGCGAGTAATTTCCGTACGCAGACCGGCGAGGTTGATTTTATCGCTTTTAAAGACAATGTCATTGTCTTTGTCGAGGTAAAAACGCTCCCTGTCGGAAATCCAGAGATTCTTTCAAAAGAATTAAATTTGCAAAAACAAAAAAGAATTCTAGAAACTGCTAAATATTTTCTTTCAAATAATCGAAAATATAGTAACAGCTTTGTCAGGTTTGATGTGGTTGTAATTGATATGCCGGGATATCCTGAAGTGTATCATATAGAAAATGCGTTTTCGGAGTTCTTATAATGGTTGCTGAAGAAACACTTGCTTCTTGTATTGACGTTGCATTAAAGGAAGAACCAGTAGAAATTTTGTCCCCAAAAGTGATAGAATTACGAAGCAAGATTCATGATGTTGATTATATGAATAATGCTATTGCCCGCATTGCTCAGGTAATAAGCAAAAAATTAGTAGAAAATCTAGAAGAATTAAAATTGTCAAGTTAAACAAATGTCATTTTTTTTCTTTTAGAATTCGGGAGAATTTTTGAAATGGGAAAAAATGACCGTCGTAATAAACACAATCGTAAAAACTGGAACAACCAGAACAATCAGTCTGCCTTGAATTCTCAGGAGCAGTCAAAATTCAATAAAAGTCATTTAAGATTTATAGCCGAGAGTTTTCAGGACAGTCAGTTGCGGGAAGCTGCAATTCAGGAATTTAAAAGCCGCAGTGTAATCTGTGCAAAATGCGGAAAGCAGATTGCGGATATGACAAATGCAATGAGCGATTCAGAAGGAAAGCCCGTTCATTTTGACTGCGTAATCGAAAGCTTAAAAGAAAGGGAAACGCTTGTTCCCGGTCAGCAGATGACTTATATCGGAAACGGCCGCTTTGCAATCGTTTCTTTTGAAAATCCGCGTGACCTGCGCAAATTTAAAATCGAAAAAATCATTGAATATGAAGATAAAGACAGGCCCGTTTCCTGGCGCGAAGAAATGGCAAACCTTTACAGTCAGGTAAAATAAAGGCTTTCTGATGATTCTGCCGGTTTGTCCGCTGTTGTTAAAGCCGTGTGCGCACAGTAAAAGTATTAAAAGTAAACTACTTGTCTTTTTTTTCGTTTTATTATAAGATGAATTCAATTCTGCCGGGATGGTGGAATTGGTAGACACAAGGGACTTAAAATCCCTCGGCAATTCAAACGGCCGTGCCGGTTCGATTCCGGTTCCCGGCAAAAAGGCTTTCGTTTTAGAAAGTCTTTTTTTTTAACTTGAACGGTTTTTTTATGTTTTCTGACACACATTTTCATTTTAATCTATTACCGCAGGAAGAGCATTGCAGTATTTTAACGGCGATGGCAGAGCGCGGCTGTTTTTTTGGGCTTGACATAGGAACTAAATGCGACGATCTGGCTGACAGGCAGAACCTTGCCTTGAGCGCGGTAAATGCGGTTTGCGACAAAGAAATTCAGTATAAGGTCAGGTCGTTTTTGTTTTTTTCAGCAGGAATATGGCCTGCGGTAAGTTCAATTAAAAACAGAAAGGAAGAAATGCGGAGTCTTGAAAATCAGATTAAAACCGCCATTGCAAGCGACAACGGACTTTTTAGAAAAGTCTGCGCGATTGGTGAATGCGGACTTGACCATCACTGGAATCCGAACAACGCGGACAAGCGCAACGCAGATGATTTTAACGATGAAATTTTTTACGGCGAAAAAGAACTTTTTGAAATGCAGCTTGAACTTGCAAAAAAGAATTGTCTGCCTGTGATTGTTCATTCGAGGGACGCGTTTGAGGGAACTGTCGAGAGCATAAAAAATGTCGGTTATGATAACGGAATCATTCACTGCTACAGTTACGGAATTGACGAGGCGCGGGAATTTTTGTCGCGGGGCTGGTATCTTGCTCTGGGCGGCGGCGTGACTTATACGAAAAAATCAAAGATGGAACAGATGGTAGAACTTTTGCGTTTTGTTCCTGATGACCGTATTCTTCTGGAAACTGACGCGCCTTATTTAGCGCCTGTTCCTTTCCGGGGCAGTGCGAACAATCCGCTTCTTGTCGAACACACTTACAGGTTTATTGCGGAGGCGCGCGGAATTGAAGTAGAAAAACTTTGCGCGCTCGTTGATGAAAACATAAAGCGCCTGTTTAGGATTTAAAATAAAAAAGGCTGGCAGAATGAAAAACTTTTTTAAGTTCACTTCATTTTATGCCGGCCTTTTTTTAAGTTATGAATTTTTATTCGATTTTATTCAATCTTATTCAGTTTTATTCGGCAATCTTACAGACCGAAAAATCCTGCGTATGCTTTAAGAGCGCCGTCTGTCTGTCCTGCAAGAACTGCTTTTGCAAGTTTCTTTCCGAGCTGAACGCCCTCCTGATCAAAACTGTTTACGTTCCACATAAATCCCTGGAACATAACTTTGTTTTCGTAATGAGCAAGAAGCGCACCCAAAACTTTTGGCGTTACTTCTTCGCCGTAAATCAGGCTTGACGGACGTTCGCCTGCAAAACTCTTGTTAGGATTTTCGTCTTTTTTACCGCATGCAAATGCAACAATCTGGGCAACGACATTTGCGCAGAGTTTTTTCTGGCTTGTCGAGTTTTCAATTACGACGTCTTTGCCTGTCTGGTTTTTGCTGAATGCGATGAACTGCAAAGGAATGATGTTTGTTCCCTGATGCAAAAGCTGATAGAACGAATGCTGGCCGTTTGTTCCCGGTTCGCCAAAGATGACAGGACCTGTTACGTAGTTGATTTCTTTTCCGTCGCGGTTGACAGATTTTCCGTTTGATTCCATATCGAGCTGCTGCAAGTGTGCAGGAAAGCGGTTCAAGCCCTGTGAATACGGAAGAATTGCAGTTGACGGATATTCCTGTGCATTGCGTTCATAAACGCCGATGAGTGCGTCGAGCATTGCAGGGTTTTTAAGAATGTCGCTGTTTTTTGCTGTTGCGTCAGATTCTGCAGCGCCGTCAAGGAAAGCGGCAAAAACTTCTGGCCCGAATGCAAGCGAAAGGATTGCTCCTCCTACTGCCGAAGTTGAAGAATATCTGCCACCGATGTAGTCGTCCATGTAAAAGGCTGCCATATAGTCAGGGTTGTTTGCAAGCGGACTCGTTTCTGATGTAACTGCAATCATGTGACGGCTTGCAGAAAGACCTGCTTTTGAAAGGAAGTCTTTTACAAAACTTTCGTTAGTAAGGGTTTCGAGCGTCGTTCCTGATTTTGAAACTAAAATGAAAATCGTTTTTGAAAGGTCAATGGAAGAAGTAACTGCTGCCGCATCGTCCGGGTCAACGTTTGAAATAAAGTGCGCTTCCATTTTGAACGTATTGTTTGCCTTTGCCCAGTTCTCTAAAGCCAGATACATTGCGCGCGGGCCGAGGTCAGAACCGCCGATTCCAATCTGGCATACAGTCGTGTATTTTTCGCCTTTTTCGTTGAGGATTTTTCCTGAGTGAACGTCGTTTGCAAAGTCGGCAATTTTTTTCTGCTGTTCAACGTAGAAGTCGCGTTTGTTTTTTCCATCGGCGATTACGTCTTTTCCGAGCTGACCGCGAGTAAGGTGATGGAGAACCATTCTCTGTTCGCCTGTGTTTACGACGTCGCCGTTGTAAAGCGATTCAAATTTTTCTGATAACTGAGCTTCTTTTGAAAGGTCAGAGAGAACTGTTAAAATCTGTTCATTTACCTGTTTTGCGGCGAAGTTGTATTTTAAACCGGCTGCCATTGGAACTGAATATTCGGCAACTCGTTTTCCGGCGTCAGTTCCGCCGAGAACTTCTGCCAGCTTTACTTGTCCTTTGAGGGAAAGCATTTTTTTGTAAGAAGGAAGTGTGTCAAGGTTTGACCATGTAATCATTTTAATAACCTCTGATTTTAAAAATTAAAATTAATAGTAAAAATATAGCAAATTTGTGTTTTTTAGGATAGTACAAAATGCAGTCTGAGCAGGCTTTATTCGATTTCGGGAATAAGTTTTTTTAGTTTTTCGATGAATTGTTTTGCCGTAACGCCTTCTTTTGTGCATGCAAACATACAGTTGTCGCCTGCTACAGTGCCGAGGATTTCTTCAAAGTTCATATTGTCGATTGCATTGCAGACAGGGTTTGCGTGTCCCGGGAATGTTTTTATGACGACGATGTTGCCTGAGGCTTCTATGCTGATGTAACCGCGGAGAAAGTCCTGTATGAAAATGTGCTCTGATTCTTTGCTTTCTTCTTCTGTCGGCAATGTGTAAACGTAACCGTCCCTGCCGTCTGCAATTTTTCCGACTTTTAAAAGTTTTAAATCGCGCGAAAGTGTTGCCTGTGTCAGTTCAAAACCGTCTTTTGTCAAAAGCGATAAAAGTTCTTCCTGACTTTCGATTTTATTGTTTTTGATTAATTTACGGATTGTCTTTAATCTTGACTCTCGTTCTTTCAATTTGTTCAACCTTGTGTTTTATAATGTTTTATAAAATTATAAAACGTATATTTATTTATATTTTTGCATATTTTTTCAATTTTGGGAATATTAAACTTTTACAGTTTTACATAAGTCTTGCCGCTTCCGCCGTCCTCAGGTGGTGCAAAGTGAAAGTCTTTTATGCCCGGATAATTTGAAAGGCAGTCAATTACCGCCTGCTGTAAAGCGCCCGTGCCTTTTCCGTGGATTATCGAAAACTCGTTGAAATTCTGAATCGTGCAGAGGTCAAGCTGGCGTTCAAGAATTTTTATGGCTTCTTCAACTCTCATTCCAATCAGGCGCAGTTCAAAGACAGGGCGCGTTGAAGGAATGTTTACGCCCGGTGGCAGTGAATTTGTCCTTGTGCTTTCAGGTTCTGCAAGGTCAATCGAAATGGACGGCTTTAACTGGTTCTGCGGTTCTGATAAAACTGTAAGCTCGCTTTCTTTGACTGACATTTTTATGTTGCCGAATTGGACGAGCCACATTTCGTTTTTTTCTTTTTTTATGAGAGTTCCCTGATTGCGCGACGTCCCTGCAAGAACTGACATTCCCGGCGCAAACTTTGCAGGAGGTTTTGAGGGAGCAGACATTCCGTCTGGGGATTTGTCTTTGGCTTTTTTTTGTTCCTGCTTTTTCTGGAATTTTTCAAGATTTTTTTCTTCGGCTTCGAGAATCTGCGTGTGGTTTTCGATTGACTGTGTCATTGAAGAAATAAAGTTTTTTACGGCGAGAGTTTTTTCGCGCGTAACTTCGACTTCGCCTTCTTTTAATTCGCGCACGAGGTTTTCGAGGCGCTTTCGGCTTTCTTTCAGGAACGAAAGTTCTTTTTTGTTTTCGGCGATTTTTAAATCGTGTTCGCGCTGTTTTATGTTCTGCTCGCGGTAGAGGACTTTCTGTTCTTTCTGGGAAATTTTTTCTTCCTGTTTTTTATACTGCTGAATGAGGTCGTCGACTTCTTTGTGCTTCTGGTTTAAACCTTTGATGAGCGCAGAAATGTCTGCCTGTTCTGTCTTGATGTAATTTTTTGCTTTTGTGATTGCCTCCTCTGGAAGTCCGTTGCGTTCTGCAATTTCGAGGGCGTGACTTTCGCCGGGGATTCCCATGATGAGGCGGTATGTCGGTGTCAGAGTTTCTGCGTCAAATTCTACGCTTGCGTTGATGCAGGAACTGTTTGTATATCCGTAATTTTTTAAAACGCCGTGATGTGTCGTTACGAGAACGAAAGCGCCGCGTTCAATCAGAATGTCGAGGACTGCCATTGCGATTGCAGAGGCTTCAAGCGGATCAGTTCCGCTTCCGAGTTCATCAAGGAGAACGAGCGAATCTTTAGTTGCGTTTTTGAGAGTGTCGGCAACGTTTTTCATGTGACCGCTGAAAGTCGAAAGCTGCTGGTCAAGTGACTGCTCGTCGCCGATGTCGCAGAATACGTCTTTAAAAAGCGGAAGCCTTGTTCCTTCTTTTGCAGGAACAGGAAATCCCGTCTGGTTGAGCAGGGAAAAAAGCGCGAACGTTTTTAGCGTGACAGTTTTTCCGCCTGTGTTTGGGCCTGTGATTATGAGGACGTTTTTGTCCTGCATAAACTGAATGTCGACAGGAATTGCTTTTTCAAAAAGAAGGGGGTGTCGCGCGCCGAGTAAGAGCGGCGGTTCTTTTACGATTTTTCCGTTTATGATTTCTTCGGTGCAGGGCAGGGCGTAATTGCAGTTATTTTCAAGTCCCCATTTTGCGGCGGCGCAAGTCGTGTCGAGTAAAATCATTTTCGGCAGGTTGTCAACGAATGACTGCCTGTATTCAGAAAGTCTTGCGGTCGCTTCAAGAAGGATTTTTTTGATTTCTTCCTGTAAGTGAAATTCCTCCTGAATCAAGTCGTTGTTCTTTTTTACGACGTCGTCAGGTTCGAGGTAAACTGTTCTTCCTGTCTGCGAAACTTCGTGGACGATTCCTTTTATTGAACTCTGCTTGCTTGCCTTTATTGCAAGGAGCTGTCTGTTTGCCCTCAGCGCAGGAACGTTTGATTCGAGGACGTCAGAAAGTGAACTGTCTATCGTGTATTTATGAATGAGCGAGTTTATTTCTGTTTTGAGCGCGGCGATGTTTTTTTTGATTTCGCGGATTGACGGAAGTTCTTTAAGTTCTCCGTCTGAATTTAAAATGCCGAAAATGATTTTTGACGGTTCTGACAAATCGGGCATTTGCGAAACTAATTTTGGGAGCTCTTTTAAGTTCAACTGAATTGAATTTGATTTTATGCTGTCAGTGACTTTTTTTTGAGAAAGACAGAAAAGCCCGAGTGCGTAAAGTTCATCAATGTCAACTGAGGCGCCTGTTATTTTTAAAACAGGAAAAATGTTTTGAATTGCAGGCCATGAGGAAATTGAAATTGCTTTTGTGGAACAGAGGCACTGCGACCATTCACGGCTTAAAGTTTTTAAGGATTCGTATGCGCCGTATTCTGTAAAAGGTTCTCTTGTGAGGATGTCGTTTTTGCCTTCTTCACTTACGCAGTAGCCGGCAACAGTTTCTTTTATCCGGTAATAATCTAATTCTGTCAGGGTTTTTCTGTTCATAATGCAAATTGGATTATAGCACAGAAACCCGGCAAGTTCCATTAAAAAAATTCCGTAGTTTATTGCTTGAGTTTGAATTTTTCTATATATTATAGGCAATATTATAGAAATATACATATAAAAAAAAGAATATGAAAAAGACGTGTAATCGATATAACCAAAAGATAATCGCATTAATAATAGCCGTTTTTGCTTTTCTTATGTTTGGCTGTCAGTCAACAAAAGTGGAAGAGCAGAATCTGCTTGAACAGTCTAAAGCTCTGAATCTTGATAAAGAGGACAACTGTTTTGCTCTTTACCGATGTGATGAAAATTCGTATTACGATTCTTCTGACAAATATATTTTTTTCAGGCTGTATCAGCCTTATTATGACAATCCGTTTTGCGTTGAAAATATTTTAAATAACTGCATAAAGGTAATTGACGTTTATCCTGATTCGATGACACATTCGGCAATCGGCTTTAATCTGAATGACTGTTTTTACGGACTTACTTTAGCCGGCGAACGTGATTTAAAACTTGAGTCATGCACGGAAACGCTTTCAAATCCGTATATGAAAAAATGCAACCGTTATAAATCTATTCAGGTGACGTATGCAATAAAGGTTTCTGACGAAGAATATGAAACTGCAAAAAAACTTGTAGAAGAATATTTTGAAAATCCAAAGACAAAATACAGTGTCAGTCAGAATTTCCGTATTGCAGGTTACGGTATAAAACGAAAACTGTTTATGTCTGAATCGGAGAAAGTTCTTGCAGGACGTTCTCACAAAAGACCTGACGACACTTTTGCAGAGGACAAATATGATTTTGTTTGTTCAACTTTTATTGCGTATATTCTTGCAAACTCCGTGCAGAGCATAAAAGATTTTTTTATTGAAAAAGGCATAGATTCAAATTATGTTTTTCCGTCTGACCTTGCGTATCTGCCCGGCGTAATAAAATTATTTAAATCTACCTGGGTTGATTACAACATTGCCGCAAAGGCGTATACAGAAATTTATTATACTTTTTCTCCTTATTATTCAGATTATCTTGCTTCCGAATAAATTTTGACCTTTGAACATTCTTCTGTTATATTATTATAAAATACAGGACGATGTATTTTAAGGGAAGTTCATTTTGAAAATTGAATACGACAAAATAATTAAAGACTGCATTTCTGAGAACATAAAAAATCAGAATGCAGTTTTTGTTTTTCCGACACAGATTTGCGCGTCGATGTGGTGCGATAAATCTCTTGAGTTTAGCGGAGTGACGGCGGTTGCACTTGAACGTTTTATTGCCTGGGACGATTTTAAAGGTTCTTCAATCAGAAGCCGTCAGCAAGATAAAAATGCAGTTCCGTCTGCGATACGTTCAATTTTTGCAGAGAACCTCATAAAAAAGAATTCTGAAAAGCCGTTTTTCAAAAATATCATTGCAGAAGAATTTGCAAAAAACGCAGGCAGGTTTTCAAGCTGGATTGCTTCTGTTTTGCCGTCTCTTGCGATGTGGAAAAAATCTTTTGACAGTAAAAAGATTTCAGGCGATGAGGAAGATGCTGATTTTCTTGAACTGTACGAACGCTACAGAAAATTTCTTGACGAGAACAATCTCTTTGACCCTGCATGGGAAACGCCGCCTTTTGAGTCTGACGGAAAAAAATATTTTATTTTCTTTCCTGAAATTTTAATGGACTATTCTGAATATAAAGAAATCCTTGAATCTTCGGACGACATCAGACTGATTTTTATTCCGCAGAAATTTAAAGACACTGTTTTTCCCGAAGGATATTTTTACGCAAACTCGCGGATTGAATTAAAAGAAGCCGTGCATTATTTGCGGAAAGTTCACGACGAGAAAAAAATCGGCTGGGATAAAATTGCAGTTTCTGTTCCCGACCTTGATACGTACGCGCCTTACCTTGAGCGGGAACTTGAACTTTATCAGATTCCGCATATTTTAAAAAACGGAAAGGCGCTTTCAAGTTCAGGTGCCGGCAGATTTTTTAATCAGATAAAGGAATGTTGTGCAGACAGTTTTTCTTACGAATCTGTCAAAAGCCTTTTGCTCAACAAAGAGCTTCCTTGGAAAGAACCAAAAGTAAACGATATGCTCATTTTTTTCGGACGGCAGAATAACTGTATATGCTCGTACGAGTACGGCGGAAAATTTGTTGACGTGTGGGAAGAATCTTTTAAACATCCGCTTGAGTCCTCTGCGACAGAAAGGCTCATTCCGTTTTACAGTGAACTTAAAAAAGGAATTCAGAATATCGTAAATGCAAAAACTTTTTCTGAAATACGGACTTACTATTTTGCGTTCCGTGAAAAATTTTTTGATTTTTCAAAACCTGATTTTTCTGAACAGAATGATAAAATTTTAAGCCGCTGTATTTCTGAACTTGGCCTGCTTATAGATCTGGAAGAGAAGTTTAAAAATTCCGGCATCTTTGAAATGAATTCTTCGTTCAGTTTTTTCTGTTCGTACCTTGATGACAAAATGTACGTTCCGCAGAACCCGGAACTCGGGGTTCAGATTTTGCCGTACAGGACTGCGTGCTGTGCGCCGTTTGACGTTCACGTTGTAGTTGATGCAAGTCAGGGCGCGACTTCCGTTATTTACAGGCAGCTTCCGTTTTTGGACGATTGCAAGCGGCGGCAGCTTGGCTTTGCGGAAGATTTAAATGTTTCGCAGGATTTTATTCTGCTTTACGAGATGAGCTCGCAGAAAGAAACTTTGTTCACGTGCGCAGAAAAAACTTTTGATGCCTACGCATTTATGAACAATTACCTCAAAGAAAAAGATTGCCGTCCGGGAAAAGAGTTTGCAGGCGAAAGTTTTACGGACTGTGATTCGTATGCAGAAGAGCGGAAATCGTATCTTGAAAATTCAACTTCAATTTTTCCTGAAAAAATTTTTTTGCCGTCTGAAACAGGTTTTAAAAATTGGAGCAACTCTTCTGATTTTGCAGAATTAAAAGATGAATCAAAAAAAATATTTCATAACTTTATCGATAAAAAAATTGTCAGGAACAAAAAAGTCAGGCTTTCTGTTTCTGCGTTAAACAAGTTTTTTGAGTGTCCGCGAAGTTTTCTTTTGGGCAGGATTTATGACGTTCAGCAGGAAAGCAATGTTGCAGAATTGATTGACCGTTATGAGATGGGAAATTTAAATCATAAAATTATGGAACTGTTCTGTCTCGGTCTTAAAAATGCAGGATATACTTTAAAATATAATCTTGAGCAGGACGATATTCCCGACACGCATAAAAAGATTTTAAAGTCTGCGATTGACAAAGCAATAGAGGACGAAAAAATAAGTCATCTTGCAAAGTCGCTCATTCAGACGGCGCGCAAGGCGGTTGATGACAATATCACTTCGACAGTTTTAAAGTTCTCTGAAATTTTTAACGAGTATTCAGTCGCCGAAGTTGAAACGAATTATGAATATAACCCGAAAGATAAAAATTATTTTATCAATGCAAGAATTGACTGTCTGCTTGTTTCTCCGAACGGTGAATATGTTTTGATTGATTTTAAAAACAAAAAAACTCATATTCCGAAAAACGTTTATTATGATGCAGAAACAAAAGCTGTACCTGATTTTCAGCTGCCTGTTTATAAATATATTCTGGAACATCAGAAAAATCTGAAAAATATTTCTGCAGTAATTTTCTTTGATTTGACTGAGGCTTCTAAAAAAGTTCTGTTCAGTGACAACGAAGATTTTAATTCAAATAAGTCTGCGGAAAACAATGCGCTGTTTGATTTGACACAGAAAAAATGTCTTGAACTTATTGATGACTGTGCGGACTTGATTTTGAAATACGATTTTTCACCTGAGAAAATCGGCGTTGATTATTCGACTTGCCGCGAATGTGTTTACAAAAGCATTTGCCGCAGGACTTTTACAGTCGGAACAAAACACGATTAAAAATTATGACTGAATTTATGGGAGACAAAAATGGCTGACAAAAAATATGATTTGGATAGTTCGCAAAAAAAAGCAGTTGCCGTTGACGTGAATGCAGTCGTAAGTGCAGGAGCTGGTTCAGGAAAGACAAGCGTTCTTGCAAAACGTTTTGCAGATATTTTAAAACGTGATTCTGATTGCAAGGTCGAAGAGATTTTGACTTTGACTTTTACAAAAAAAGCTACAGTCGAAATGAACGGCCGCATTTATAAAGAGCTTTCAGAAAAATGTCCTGACAAGGCAAAAGATTTTTACAAGGCAAACATCAAGACACTGGACAGTTACTGTTCGCAGGTTGCAAGGCTGGGCTGCCGGTTCTACGGACTTTCGCCTGACTTTACGATTGATGCAGACAAGACCGACGAAAAAGTTTCGCAAATGGCGCTTCCGTTTATTTTAAAACACAGGGACAATAAGGCGATAAAGGCGCTTGCAAATACAAAAAGTTTTGACAATATTTCAAAAGAACTTTTTGCCGATCCGATTCTTGAATACGGTTCTCTTGCAGAAAAAATTGATTTTTACGCAGACTATGAAAAGCAGAAAAACGAAGTCCGCCGTGAATGGAAAAAGACTTGCCAGAAAATTGAATCGCTCTGGCAGGATTTGAAAACCGCCGCAGAAAATTTTGAAGGAAACAGGAAAACAGGTTTTTTTACTTCGCTGAGTGAATTTTTGCAGGATGAACTTTCTGAAATTCCTGAAATTGATTTTAATGAAAGCGTTTCTGAATCGCGCAATAAATTTCTTGAACCTGTAAAAAATGTCTGTGCATTGGTTTTAAGAGGAAAAGGAATTGATGAAATAAAGGAAATTATAAAATCTCTCCGCTCTCAAGTTGAAATAATTTCGAGCCTTGAAAATTTTATTTACGGAAACCAGTACGTCGTAGAATTACTGCCGTTGCTTGAAGAGTTCCAGAACCTTGTAAACGAAATGAAAATTGCAGGCGGCGTAATTTCTTATTCAGATGCTTCTTCGCTTGCGATGAAAATTCTTGTCGAGCACCCTGAAATCCGTCAGATTGAAAAAGAAAAATACAAATACATTATGATTGACGAGTTTCAGGACAACAACAAAATGCAGCGCGATTTGCTCTTTTTGCTTGCAGAAAAAAAAGACCGCAGTGAAAAATCAGTTCCTGATGTAAGTGAACTTGAAAAAGACAAGCTCTTTTTTGTCGGCGATGAAAAACAAAGTATATATCTTTTCCGCGGTGCAGACGTAAGCGTATTCCGCTCGCTTTCAAATGATTTTAAAGACGGCAATCTTGAACTGAAAACAAATTACCGTTCGCACCCTGCGCTGATAGCAGCCTTTAATGCGATTTTTGGCGGTGCAGATTATCCTCCGTCTGCTCACGACAGAAAAATTTTACCGTCAGTTTTTTTTACGGAAAAACAGGCTGAACGGCTGGCGCAGGAAAATGATTGTGTTCCTGACTATGAGGCAGTTTATCACGACGTTACTTTTTCACAAGACGCCGTAGAAAAAATTAAGGCAGATAAAAAAATCTTTGAACCGCGCGTACGGATTGCGCTTTATAACAAAGACAATCCGGTCAATAACGATGAACTTGATGCAGATACCTGCGAGGCGATGTGGGTTGCAGGAAAAATAAAACAGCTCATCGCAGACGAAGGATATTCTCCGAATGACATTGCAATTCTTTTCAGAAGTTATACCCAGCTGCCTGAATACGAAAAAGTTTTATTGAACGAAGGAATCCCTTTTGTCAGCGAAACTGTCAAAGGATTTTTTGCCGACGGACCTGTAAATGACATAATTTCAATTTTAAGGCTTTCTGCATATCCGTCAGACATTCTGTCTTTTGCAAATGTCCTTCGCTCTCCGTTTGCAAATCTTTCAAGCCTTGAAATAAATTTTATTCTTTCGGAATTTGACAGTTCCAGAAACTGTTTTGAACAGGACGTTGAAAAACTTTTGTCAGAAGAAAGTTTTAAAAAATTTCTGTTTGCAAAAAGTCTGTATCAAAAAATAGATGAACTTTTGCAGACAGAAAGTCTGACTGAGATAATTTCGTTTTTGTGGTACGACGCAGGCTACCGCTACGAAACTTTGTGGAACAAACGTGTTTTTATGTACAATTCAGTTTACGACAAACTTTTTGAACTTGCACGGCAGTCAGATTTAAATTCTACAGGGCTTGTCGGATTTGTCGACGCGATTGACGTTTATCAGGACGAACAGAAAAAACTTGACGGAATGGAAATTCCGCTTGAATCTACGGACGGCGTAAATATTCTTTCCATTCATAAAAGTAAGGGACTTGAATATCCTGTCGTGTTTGTCTGTTCGACAGGGCATGCAGGAAAAGCTGACTCTAACAGCAACCCCGTATATGTAAGCAAAGAATTCGGCATTACAGTCAACACGCCTTCAAGTCCTGTAGCATGCGACGATAAAAATTATTTTTACGAAAAACAAAAAGAACTTGCAGAAAATAAATCTGCCGCAGAACTAAGGCGCCTGACTTACGTTGCACTTACGCGCGCAGAAAAAAAACTTTTTATAACAGGTTCCTGTGAATTTTCAAAAATCGGCGAAACTGATTTTTCTGCCGCAGGGGACACTGGCGCAGAAGTTAAAAATCCAAAAAAAATAATTGAAGTGTTGATGCCTGCAATTTCATCTTTTGTCGATACCAAAGGAAAAATAGACGGCGAACTTCAGAAAAACTGTCCGTTTATTTTTGAAGAAATTTTGCCTCAGAAAAAGACGATGGCAAATTCTACAGTTCAGTCTGCAGGGGAAATTAAAAAAGATTTTTCGCCGTTGTATCAAAAAGCGCAGGTCGTAAAAAAAGAAGTTGTCCCTGAAATTTATATTTCGCCGAGCAAGCTTTATGATGACGACGAAGTTTTAAAACCGGGGCAAATTCAGATTGTTACGGACAAAAAAATTCCGTATTACGAAATTGATGAACTTGTAAAAGATTCGGTTTCAAACGAAAATTTTGAACCTGAATTTACTTATGCAAATTTCGGTTCGATATTACATGCGTGTATGGAAGCTGCCGTAAAGAACGAAAAGTTTTTGATTCCGAACGGCGAGATTATCGGACTTCATGGCAGTAAAAATAAAATCAATGCGATAGAAAAAATCTGCGAAGAGATGAAGGCAAAATTTTTAAGTTCAGCTCTTGGAAAAAAAGTTATTCGTGCAGTGCAGGATAAAAAAATCTGCAAGACGGAATTTGCGTTCAGAAGTCTTTTGTGCAACAGAATCGTCAACGGTCAGATTGACTTGCTTTTTGAAGATTCTGAAACAGGCTGTCTTGTAATTGCCGATTACAAAACGAACAGGCGTATGAACCCTGCGTTGTATTACAATCAGCTTGCGTGCTACAGACAGGCTGTTTCAAAAATGTTCGGCGTATCTGTCGAAAAAGTAAAGTGCAGTCTGTTTTATCTGCGCTACGGCGAAGAAGTTGACGTCACCGAACATTGCAGTGAAACAGACCTTGAAAAATTAATTCAGTCGTCGATGGAGTGAATGAATTTTATTTTAGACTTAGCGCCTAGTTGAAATTCGCTACTCCATTTAAATCAAGTGTCGCAAATAAATCGTCGATTGTTTCGCGCCGTCTGATTTGAACAAAGCTTCCGTCCGTCCGCATGAGGACTTCGCCGCAACGCAGTTTGCCGTTGTAGTTAAATCCCATTGCACGGCCGTGCGCTCCTGCATCGTGAATTATGAGGTGGTCTCCCATTTCGATTTGCGGAAGTTCGCGCTGGACTGCAAATTTGTCGCAGTTTTCGCAGAGTGAACCTACGACATCGTACACTTTTGTTTTTGCATCGTTCTCTTTTCCGCTGACTGTGATTTCGTGGTAAGCGCCGTACATGCCGGGACGCATTAAATCTGCCATACAGGAATCTACTGCGATGTATTCTCTGTAAATGTGCTTTTCGTGAATTGCAGTCGTAATTAAATATCCGTAAGGGCCTGTAATCGGTCTGCCACATTCCCAGTAAATTTCAAGCGGGTCAAGTCCGGCAGGAACTACAGTTCTGTCATATTCTTTGCGAATTCCTTTTGCAATCAAATCGTAGTCAACGGCTTTTTGTTCCGGCTTATACGGAATTCCAAGTCCGCCACCCAAGTCTACGAATTCAATTCTTACTCCGCATTTTTCTTTTATTTCTACGCAGAGTTCAAACAAAAGTTTTGCAGTGTCGACAAAAAAGTCCGGGTTCAATTCATTTGATGCGACCATCGTATGAAGTCCGAAATGCTTTACGCCTTCTTTTTTGCAGATTGAATAAGCTTCGATAATCTGTTCGCGTGTCAGGCCGTATTTTGCTTCTTCCGGTTTTCCGATGATTGAATTACAGCCCTGCTTTTGTGCGCCCGGGTTATAGCGGAAGCAGATTGTTTCAGGAAGCCGGTTCAAATTTTTTTTGAGAAAATCGATGTGCGTTATGTCGTCGAGGTTTATTATATTGCCGTGTTCAAAAGCGTACTGGTATTCGCTTGCAGGCGTTTCGTTTGAAGTAAAGATTACGTGACTGCCTTTTATTCCTGCCATATCGGCAAGCATAAGTTCCGGGAGGGAAGAACAGTCTGCACCGCAGCCTTCTTCTTTTAAGATTTTCAGAATGTACGGATTGGGACAGGCTTTTACTGCAAAGTGTTCGCGGAACACAGGAAAAATGCTGAATGCTTTTGTAAAGCGTTTCATATTGTCGCGGATTGCCTGTTCATCATACAGATAAAATGGCGTCGGAAATTCTTTGATAAGACTGTCAAGCTGATTTTTGTTTAAAGGAAATGTTGAACTCATAAAAGTACCTCGGAAAATCATTATGACGGATTGAGCGGATTTTTTCAATTATATTCCTTTTTTTTTGATTGCAGGATATAATTCACTTATGCCAGCAAAAAGAAAAAAGCAGATTTTTGTACTGTCTGTTCTTGGAATTTTATTCAGCGCCGCTTTACTTTGTTTTTTTGTGATACTCGTGAACGTTTCAAAAATTCAGTCTGATGAAACTGACGATTCCGTTCCGCTGGCACAGCGCGATTATTCTGTCTTGATTACTGGCGTGCCGGGAACTGAATCATTTTTAAAACAGGTTTACGAAGGCGCTTCGATTGTAAGCAATTTTTATGACTGTGCAATTCAATACTACATTCCTGAAATCAGGACAAAAGACAATTCGCTTCAATCGCTTTTTGATTATGCAGGCTTTATTAATGCTGACTGCGTAATTACGTATCTTGATGCAGGGCAGGACGATTTTGAACTTCCCGTAAATACTTCGGGCGAACTTATACCGCTAATAACTGTCGGTGTCTATTCTTCTGAAATTCCGCAGCTTTCTCACATCGGAATAAATTACGCAGAACTCGGAATAAAAATGGCGCGCGAGGCAATCGACTTTCTGGACGGAAACGGAAGCGTATTCATTCTGAATATTTCTGACTTTGATAATTTTTACAACAGTACTCTCGTTAACAATCTTTACAACAGCCTTCGACTTGAAAAAGGAATTACAGTTTTAAATTCTGCGCTTACGGAAACTTACGGACTTTCCATCGAAGACACGATAAGGCAGCATATTGCTTCGTCGGGAAAAATAGATTTGATTCTTGCGCTTTCCGAGCAGAGCACAGTCCTTGCCGCCCAGACTGTCCTTGACTTGAATTTAAGTTCTGTGACAAAAATAATCGGATTTGGCGAAGGGCGCGAATCTTCCGGTTATTATCAAAAAGGGATTGTTTCTGAATTGTTCTGTTCTGATGCAGTTGACATCGGCAAAAAAAGCATTCAGCAGTTTTCTGAATACAAGACAAACGGTTCTGCAAACAGTTATGTATCTGCAAATATAAAAATTTTAAAACCCGGAAAAAAATAAAATGAACGCAAGTAAAAACGAAAAAAAAGAATCTTCAAAGTTCTCAAAAAAAATGTTTTCACGGTTTGAAAATTATTCAATACGTTCGCAGATTTTAGTAACGTTTTTTTTCTCGTGCCTTATCCTTGCATTCATCGTAATTTTTCTGACGCGCATTTTGCGCACGACGATGACGACTGTCGGAGAATCGTATCAGACTAATGTCGACCTTGACAATTATCTGACGCACCTTGCCGATACGGAATCTGCGCTTGAAACTTATATGCAGTACAGGACGTTTGAAAGCATCGACAAGTATTTTCATTTTCTTGCTCTTTCGGAAGAAACCGCGCAGACATTACAAAGTAAACCGTCTGC
The DNA here is from genome assembly GCA_051883255.1 of Treponema sp. Taxonomy (GTDB): domain Bacteria; phylum Spirochaetota; class Spirochaetia; order Treponematales; family Treponemataceae; genus Treponema_D. Next base: position 88,989 of record JBJETJ010000059.1, on the reverse strand, counting down.
GATATTAGTTCAGCAGAAAGAATACATCATAAGACAGCTTTCGATGAACTTTTTTTATTTAAGCGGAAACTCGATTGCCGCCCGGCGTTCAAACAATGCCGCTGACATTGAAAAATATTACACCAAAACTCTGGAGTGCTACTCGTTTTTGCGCGACGAGATTCTTTCTCTGAATATGCTTTATTTTAAATCGAACGCAGAAGCCTACAAGGCGAACAAAGAAAGCACGATGACTTTGATGAACGTTTCAATAATAATGATGTTCCTGCTTTTGGTCTTTGCAATTCTGTTTATTTATTTTAGCATTTCGCGCATTACTTTTCCGCTTGCAGAAATTTCGGCAGTCGCGCTTAAAGTTGCAGACAGAAATTTTGACGTTGAACTGTTCAATTCTACGCGCCATGATGAAATCGGAAATATATGCCGTGCGTTTGACTCGATGATTGTGAGCATTCAGAATTACATCGCTACAATCTGGAAAAAGGCAAAGCAGGAAAATGAACTTCGCGAAAAGGCAATCGAAATGCGCGCGCTGATTACCGAGTCACATTTTAAAGCGTTGCAGGAACAGATTAAACCTCATTTTCTTTTTAACACGCTCAACACAGGCGCAGGGCTTGCGATGATTGAAGGCGCGGACAAGACTTGTTATTTTCTTGAACAGGTCGCAGATTTTTTGCGCTACAACATTCAGCATCCGGGACAGGACGCAACTATAAAAGATGAACTTGGAATGCTTGATAATTACATTTACATTATGGAAGTCCGTTTTGGAAACCGTTACGAGTTTATAAAAGAAATTGACGAGGACACTCTTTCAAGCAGAATGCCGAATATGATTTTACAGCCGCTCGTTGAAAACTGCATAAAGCACGGACTAAAAGACATCAGCGAGGACGGCAAAATAAAAATCGTCGTAAAGCAGAATAAAGAAACTGACGAAATCAATATTCTGATAAGCGACAACGGAATGGGATTTGATCCTGTCATTAAAGAAAAAATAATGAGCATCTGTAATTCCGGGGATACGCTTCTTGTAAATTCTCAGGAAATCAATCAAAATGAACATGTGTCGACGGGTCTTGTAAACGTAATTTCAAGACTGAACTTTTATTTTAAACGAAATGATGTTTTTGACATTCTGCAGAATGAACAGGATTCAGGAACGACATTTTTTATAAAGATTCCGAATGTATAATATTTTATTGACTGATGACGAAAAAATTGTAATTGAAACTCTCTCTTTGATTTTAAATAAAAACTTCGGCGACGAGGTAAAAATTTTTACGGCACTCTCAGGAACTAAAGCGCTCGAAATCGTACGGCAGGAAAAAATCGACATAATTTTTATGGACATTCACATGCCCAAAATCAACGGGCTTGAAACAATCAGCCTCATAAAGCAGATTGTTCCTAACATCGTCATCGTAATTTTGAGCGCGTACAATCAGTTCCAGTATGCGCAGGAAGCGATTAACCTCGGCGCGTACAAATATCTTTCAAAACCTGTAAACCGCAATCTGATTGTCCAGACTGTGCGCGACTGCATGAACCTCGTAGATTCAAAAAGGTGCGTGCTTTCAAACAACATCGAACTGCATGAAAAACTCAGTTTCGTTTCTTCGATTGTCGAAAGCGATTTTATTTATTCGTGCATCTTCAGCAATTCTACGACAGACTTTTCTACTTACCTTGAATATTTCGGAATTCAAAATTCAGCATATTTTATGAGCTGCATTGAGTTTCCGTCGATTGAACAGGAAAGGCGCTATGACATTTACATTAAGCTGCGCGACATTCTTACGTCACGAAGCCGGTGTATAATCGGTTCGTTTATGACAAACAGAATCGGCGCTTTTTTTCCGCTTTCAAAAGATGACGGTTCGTCAGACGATGAGGACGCCCAGCGTGAACTTATGCAAAACCTTTTTTCGCTTTTGTCTACAGGCATTACTGCAAAAATCAGGATTGGCGTAAGCCAGATTGAAAACGACATCTGTCAGGCTTCTCATGTTTACAACAATGCACTTACGGCGCTGAACAGTATCAGTGTCGACGACGGCGGTATTTCGTTTTTTTCTGATTCGCTTGTTTTAAATCACGAAAATGCGCAGATAAAGAAAACCGAAAATCTTTTGACGAGAATTTTGAACAGGATAAAAGTTGCAGATGCCGGTTCTGTAACGCAGCTCATTCCTGAATACATAAATCTTGTTTTTGAAATTTATTCCAGCCAGCCTGACATTTTAAAAAATCATCTGATGGAATTTATTTTTAAAATCCGTTCGTTTACGATACAGATAATTCCGTCGTACAAAAACAGCGCCTTTGACAATGCGTTTTCATTTTTGTCATCGACGAATGACAAATTGAAAATCGAACAGTTTGTGATTGACCGCTGCATTGAATGTGTTACGGCGATTGCAGGAGTTCAGTCTGACAAGACAAATCCGATTATCCAGAAAGCGTGCAAGTACATCGAAGAAAATCTTGACAAAAACGTAAGCCTTGAACAGCTTGCAAACTATCTTGGTTGCAGTCCGTTTTATCTCAGCAAATTATTTAAAGAAGAAAACGGCAATAACTACATAAGTTACGTTACTGAACTTCGCCTTGAAAAAGCAAAGAAACTTCTTGGCAACGATTCGCTTATCATAAAAGAAATTACTTCGATGGTCGGTTATAATGACCAGAATTATTTCAGCAAATTGTTCAAGCAAAAGTTTGGAGTTTCGCCGACTGAATATCGTGAAGCTCTGCTAAAAAAATAATCAGGAAAAGTTATGAAAAAAAAATTAATTGCCGTATTCTGTCTTTTAAGTCTGTTTTTTTCATGTTCAAAACAGAAGAAAAATATCCAGTCAGAAAATCTTGAAAAATCAAATCCCGACCAGCTGACAATCGGTTTTTCCATTGATACGCTTGCGATTGAACGATGGCGGCGCGACATCGATGTTTTTCTCGCAAGTGCAAAAGAACTCGGAGCAAACGTAATCGTTCAGAATTCCGGGAATACTGTTGACGGACAAATCAGGCAGATTCAGTATCTGATTGATAAAAATGTTGATGCGATTGTAATTCTTGCAAAAAAGGCTGACTCGCTTTCTGACGTAATAAAAAATGCAAAGGCAAAAAGCATTCCCGTAATTTCTTATGACCGCCTGATTTTAAATGCCGACATTGATTTGTATCTTACAATCGATTCGGAACAAGTCGGCGAAAAAATGGCGCAGGAAATTTTACGGCGCGTTCCGTCAGGTTCAGTTTATTGCCTTTACGGACCGACAGAAGATTTTAATATGACAATGGCAAAACGCGGAGTTGAAAAAGTTCTGGACAAAAGCCAGCTTAAGGTTGACCACGTTTTTTATGTCGACGACTGGAATTATGATTTGGCGTACAGTCACATTCATTCGCTTTTCAGTGAAAATAAAATTCCTGATGCGATAATCTGCGGAAACGATGCAATCGCAAACAGCGTAATTCAGGCAATCCGCGAAGTTTCCCCAAAATCAAAAATCTGCATCGCCGGTCAGGACGCCGACATCGCAAACTGCCAGTACATAGTCAACGGCCGTCAGGAAGTCACGATTTACAAACCGATTACCGAACTTTCAAAACAGGCCGCCTTCTACGCCGTTCAGCTCGGCAAAGGCACAAAAGTCAAAGACCTCCCCCTTATAAACGCCACAATGAACAACGGCACTTCCGACATTCCCACACTCCTCTTAACCCCCGTCACCGTCACCAAAGACAACATCGACGAAGTAATAATCCAGTCCGGCTTCCACACCAGAGAAGAAGTGTATAGAAATTGAAGAAGTGAAATTTAAAAGTTACGCCGACACCAAAAATTTAATGAAAAACTTGACGATACAATATATACAAATTAATATACGATAAGGAATTAAAAAAAATTACAAACGAGAAGATGCTCGGTATTTCAGTTGCAATGTTGCTGTATTTTTACTGATGAAAACCGTGCAAAAAATCAAGATTTCGTAATGGACACTTGGGGAACAAAAATGAAAAAGAGTTTTATTTTTATTTTGAATTTATTTTTCTTAAACATATTTCTTTTTTCTGAAACGCCAGAAAAGTATGTAGAAACTAAATATAAAAATAAAGCCGTATTTTTCAGTGAAGATCCGGAAGATTGGATAGATGATAAAAAAATCGGTTCACAAAGTCCGATTTATTTTTATAATTCTACTGATCATGAAATCACATTTGAATTCCATGAAATCAAAACAGTATTTGGCAATGTTACGTCTGACGAAATATTTAAAATCAAAGGACGGACAAAAAAAATCACTTTAAAACCAAATCAGTGTTTTGATACTGCAATAACCCTTGATGATATAGAACACTTCCTCTTTTTGTTTGAGGATACTCCTTGTAATATCTACGCATACGCAGACAGAATAAGTGTCTTAACAGAAACAAACACAGACGGACTTTTTATCAGTGGCTTTGGTGCTATATCATCTTCTACAGAATACTATTATTCTTTAGTTTTTGAATTCTGCGATGATTAAACAGACTTCCGAAAATTTGTCGTCCCACTGTCAATCCTACTGTCGCGAGCTACCACGATGTCGGCAAAGAAATGAAATTTAAAACTTACACCGACTTAATCCAACACAGAGAATTGCTCTCACGCAATTCTCGTGGCGCGAGATAACTCAGTGCTTGTGGGGTAGTGAAATTTACTCGCGCTGCTAAACCCTGTGCATCGAACTGAAAACACGTTCGCTCATGATGTTGATTTCGACGTCCATTTCGTTTCCGCATTTTGTCATTTCTGTTCTGAGCTGGTCAATCGAAATATTTGAAGAATCAAGATTTACCATCATCATCATTACAAAATTCCCTGAAAGAATTGTCTGTGAAATGTCAGCAACATTAATGGAATGTTCTGCAAGAAAAGCAGTTATTTTTGCAATAATGCCGACTTTATCTGAGCCGACAACAGTAATAATAGCGTTCATAATAAAATATTTTAGTGAATTTCAAAAATACTTGCAATCAGCTTGATAGAGTATTAAAATTGCATTATGAAAAAATCTTTTAAAATGAACCTGCGCATTTCGTACAATTCACCTGTAATATTGACGTTCTGCATTTTATGCACTTTGATTTTCGTTCTTGATAAATACGCTTTTCCAAAATTGAATTTAATCGCAAACATTTTTACAGTACCCGGAAATTCAAAAAGCGCAGTTCCGTTTAATTTTAAATCAGTCACGGATTATTTTAAATTATTCACTCACGTTTTCGGTCATTTAAACTGGAATCACCTTGCCGGAAATTTAAGCTTCATTCTTTTAATCGGACCTCTGCTTGAAGAACGCTACGGTTCGCCTGTGATTGCGCTGATGATTTTTGTAACTGCCTTTGTTACAGGTGTTTTAAACGTCTGCCTTATTCCCAATTCGCTTCTTGGCTCAAGCGGAATTGCGTTTATGCTTATAATCCTTGCATCGTTTACGAGCATTTCTAAAAATGAAATTCCGCTTTCGTTTGTCTTTGTCTTTATTCTGTTTCTTGGCTCGGAAATTTTCCTTCGCAAGTCAGATTCGGGAATAAGCGTTCTTGCTCACGTTGCAGGCGGACTTTGCGGAAGTATGTTCGGTTTTCTTGTTGCTCCAAAAGCGCGCCCTGCAAAGAAGGCAAAAACGCAGAATGGCAGTCAGACTTCTTCATCTCCGTCGCAAAGTGAATACGGCAATAATTATTATTCATCGTATAATCAAAAAAATTCTCAGAAGAAAAATTCTGATTCTGAGGAAACTGTAATCGGAACAATTGAACTGTAATGTCAATTTATATAAAATAGGAAAAACCGTTTTAAAGGGGTAATGCAATGGCAAAAAAATCAGATAACGCTTGTAAAGGGGTAGCACGCGCTCCTCACCGTTCACTTTATTATGCTTCCGGCTACACAGACGAAGAACTTTCACAGCCGATGGTCGGAATTATTTGTGCAAAGAATGAGCTTATTCCGGGTCATATTGAACTTGACAGAATTTCAGAGGCAGTAAAAGCCGGCGTACGAATGGCTGGCGGTACTCCGATTGAGTTTCCTGCTATCGGTGTGTGCGACGGCATTGCAATGGGTCACGAGGGAATGAAATATTCACTTGTAACGAGGGAACTTATCGCAGACAGTGTTGAATGTGTAGCAAAGGCTCATCAGTTTGATGCCCTTGTCATGATTCCAAACTGTGACAAAATCGTTCCGGGTATGCTGATGGCAGCAGCGCGACTTGATTTGCCGACAGTGTTTGTTTCAGGCGGTCCGATGATGCCGGGACATCTTCCGGGTAACGATCCGTCAAATCCATATTCAGGAAAAAATCTTTCGCTTACAGATATGTTTGAAGCAGTCGGCGGTCTTGCCGTAGGAAAAATTACGGAAGCCCAGCTTAAAGAAATGGAACACAGCGCATGTCCGGGATGCGGTGCGTGCTCTGGAATGTTCACTGCAAATTCGATGAACTGTCTTACTGAAGTTTTAGGGCTCGGACTTCCGGGCAACGGAACGATTCCTGCCGTAACTGGGGAACGCATTGCCCTTGCAAAACACGCAGGAATGGCAGTAATGGATTTGTATAAAAAAGGAATTACGGCGCGCCAGATGATGAGCGCAGAAAGTTTTAAAAACGGTCTTGCCGCTGACATGGCGCTTGGCTGTTCGTCAAATACGATGCTTCACCTTCCTGCAATCGCGCACGAAGCCGGAATTGAAATTGACCTTCACGAAGTAAATGAAATTTCAAACAGAACTCCAAACCTCTGCCACCTGGCTCCTGCCGGTCATACATTCATGTGTGAATTGAACGATGCAGGCGGCGTTCAGGCTGTTCTTGCCGAGCTTGCAAAGAAAAACCTCATCAATACATCGCTGATTACCGCAACAGGAAAAACAATCGCCGAAAACATTAAAGGCGTCGTAAACAGAAATCCTGAAATCCTGCGTCCGATTGAAAATCCTTTCAGCGACAACGGCGGAATCGCAATTCTCTTCGGAAACCTCGCACCGGACGGCACTGTCGTAAAACGTTCTGCCTGCGCCCCTGAACTTATGAAACACACAGGACCTGCGCGTGTATTCAATGACGAAAGCGAAGCAATGGATGCCGTGCAGAAAGCGCAGATAAAACCGGGCGACGTTGTTGTAATCCGCTACGAAGGCCCTAAAGGCGGCCCGGGCATGAGGGAAATGCTTGCCGTAACTGCGGCTCTTGCAGGTCAGGGACTTGACAGGCAGGTTGCGCTCATTACTGACGGACGGTTTAGCGGTGCAACGCGCGGTGCTTCTTTAGGACACTGTTCGCCTGAAGCCGCTGTGGGTGGTCCTATTGCGCTTGTTGAAGAAGGCGATATGATTACGCTTGACATCAACAATTACAAAATTCACCTTGAAGTAAGTGACGAAGAACTTGCGGCCCGCCGTGCAAAATGGACAGCCCCTGAACCAAAAGTAAAGACAGGCTATCTTGCGCGCTATGCAAAACTCGTAAGTTCGGCAGACAAAGGTGCAATCCTGCAATAGTCAGTCTTACTGTCCGAGTTACGGACTGTCTTGCAGTTCAAAAAAATTCAGTTCAAAAATTCCTGTAATTTTGAAGTTCCAAAATACTTTAAAAATTACTCGAAAAGAAATTTGATATGTTGTATAATACTCCACGTAAATAATTTTATTTATGTGGAGTAAATCGTGCTTAATCAAATTGTCAAATTTTTTAAGGTTCTTAATTCCAACAGAAATCCAAGTGAAATTGCAAATGCCTTTTGTATGGGTGTAATGCTTGGGTTTATGCCGAAAGACAATGCGCTCTGGTTTTTGATTTTTATCTTTTTCTTTTTTGTCAGAATAAACAAGCCGACTTATCTTATTGTTACTGCCGTTGTTTCTCAGTTTGCCTGGCTTCTTGATCCGACGTTCAATTCACTGGGTTACAAAATTCTGACAGTTCCGCAGTTCAGCGGGTTTTTGGGGTGGCTGCTTGACGTTCCGTTTGTCGGCTTTACAAAATTCAATAATACGATTGTAGCAGGTTCGCTTGCAGTTTCGCTTTTACTGTACATTCCGCTTTTTCTGCTTCTCCGGCTTTTTATATTGCTGTGGCGAAAAAAGATTTCTCCAAAACTCGGAGATTCTGCCGTGATGAAAGCTTTTTCAAAAGCGCCGGTCATTAAAAAAATCATTGATATTGCTTCGGAGAAAATGTAATGAAAAAGAACGACTCAAAAGAATCAAAGGCAATGACAGTTTCAGAAAAAAAACAGAAAGCGCCGAAACAGGAAAAAATGATTCCTGCAAAAAAACTGCCGAAAATTTTTAAAAAGAATTATTCCAAAAAAAAGCTTGAAAAATTATTCAAACATATTTACGTTTCTTCCCACAGGGAACTTGTAGAAAAACTTTTTGTTCCCAATCCAAAAAAAGAAGGAAAATTTTATATTCCGCGTGAACAGAAATTTCCCAAATCTCAGTTTGCAAAATTAAAGAAAATCGGAAAAGACGTTTCTTCTCAGAAATTCTCTATAAAACTCGTTCCGCTTGCAGTCACTGTTGCATCAGTTGTTGCCGTCGTAACTCTCGTATGCACTTTTAAAAACATAGTTGCGCGCAAAGTCCTGACAAATGTAATGCAGGGCATCTTTGGCGCAAAAACTGACATCGGCTACATTAACGTTGAAATTTTTGACTCTTCGATTTACATAACTGATCTGGCGCAGGGCTTTAAAGATGACCCGATGAAAAATCTTTTTCAGTTTGACAAAGTCGCAGTTGATTTTAATCTGACACAGCTTTTGCGCGGAAAGTTTGATCTGGAAAATATTGCAGTCGAAGGAATTAATGTAATGACACCGCGAAAGACGTCAGCCGCCCTTCCGCAGAAAGAAAAATCATCAGAAAAAAATTCTTTCCAGCTCGCACTTGAAAATAAAATGCAGGTTGCACAGAACGCCGCAAAAGACGAACTTACAAATCTGTTTGCCCAGTACAATCCTGAAACGATTTTAAATTCACTACAAAACCAGCTTGCAAGTCCGGCGGTTGCCGCAGAAGTTTACACGATTGGCGAAAGCCTCGTAAATAAATGGAGCGCAAAGCCTGCTGAAATTTCAGAAAGCGTTACGGCTTTTTCTGAAAAAGTAACGAAACTTGCAAATACGAATTTTTCGGGTACTGCCGATGCGGCGCAGATAAGGACTGCAATAGAAAACATTACGGAAGTTCTTGCAGAAGGAAACAAACTTGCGCTTGAAACAAAATCAATCGTTGACGACATTCAGAAAGATTCGCTTCAGATAAAAAGCGCATCAGAAAAAGTGACTTCCGCAATACAAAAAGATTCAGCTTTTGTAAATTCTGAACTTGATAAAATAAAATCATTTAAAGTTGACGACGGATTAAGATTGCTGTCTGCTCCGATTGATTCCATTTTGTATAAGACAATCGGAAAATATTATCCGTATGTAAAACAGGGAATTCTGCTTGCAATGAAAGCGAAGGCATCTTCAAGCGGAAATGCAGAAACAAAAGTAAAGGAAACGGAAAAATCTCCGGCACATGAACGCCTTGCAGGAGTGAACGTCTACTATAAAAAAGACAGAGTGCCGAAATTCCTAATCGAAAAAATGTCTGTTTCCGGCGTAAACTTTTCGGCGCTTGCAACCAACATCAGTTCTGATATGGACAAGCGCGGTGAGCCTGCCGTTGCCGACGTGTCTTTTGACATTGGCTCGCAGACACACAATGGAAACATTACTGTCGATGCGCGCTCCGTAACTGACAATCCGCTTGTTGCAGTTCAGTATTCGGGAAACAATTATCCGATTGCATTTCAGTCGCCGCAGTTTTCGCTTGATTCTTCGTCAGTGATTTCGGGGCAGGCAAAGGCATTTGATGACGGAAGGTTTGTGCTTGCGGCTGACTTGAAGATGAAAAATTTAAAATTTGAAACTGAAAAATTTGAGCCGGAGTTTGCTTATAATCTTTATTCAAAAGCGCTTTCGTATTTTAAGGAAATTCAGGTCGGCGTTTCGTTCGATTTTAAAAACGAAGATTCGTTTAATATGAAAGTTTCAACTGATGCCGACAGACAGTTCCTTAATGTCCTGCAAAATCTCGTAAACGATGAACTTGAAGAACTGAAAACTTATGCGCGCACTCAGATTACTGATTTGCTGAACGAAAAAACAAACGGCGCAACTTCAAAAATAAATGAATTCATTTCGATTGAAAACGGAATAAACGCAGAAAATTTGAAAGTCAAGAATTTGAATTCAACGCTGGAATCAAAGAAAAAAGAATTCCAGTCAAGGCTGGAATCAGAAGCAAAAAAAGCCGCTTCAAGCGCAATCGAAAATGCCTTGAATAATTTTAAATTCGGATTTTAGTCCATCGGATTAGTCCGCCAGAAATTTATTCTTTAATAGGAGTCTAGTAAATAAAAACCGCTAAAGTGGCGCGGTTTTTATTTACTGAAAGTTTGCGTTGCAAACTTTTTTATCAACTGCACATTCTCAGTACATTGCGAATGTGCGTAAAAAGTCAAATCGGAAATTGCAATTTCCGATTTGACTTTTTATAGGAGTTTATGATGTCATTGATACAGTCTGTTTTGCTTGGGGCACTGCAAGGGATTACGGAGTTTCTTCCTGTTTCTTCTTCGGGGCATTTGCAAATCGTTCAGCATCTTTTTAACCTTGAAGAAGTGCCGCTGCTTTTTGATGTGTGCCTTCATATTTCAACTTTGCTTGCTGTCTTTATTTTTTTCAGAAAATCAATCTGCGAATTTTTTGCAATCCTTTACAGATGGATTTTTAAAAAACAGATTCCTGAAAATAAAAAAGCCGTAAACGGTCTGTGCGTAACCGAAGACGCCGGAAGAAAAACGATAATCGCAATTTTAATTACGACTGCCATTACAGGCGTTATGGGAATTGTGTCGTCAAAAATAATTCCCGACCTTCCCGTAAAATTTGTCTTTATCGGTTTTTTGATTACGTCTGCATTTCTCATTCTGTCTGCCGTTCTGTCAAAGGCGCAGGCGCAGAAAGAATATTCGGGCATTACAATGAAGCAGTCTGTCGTTGTCGGCATTTTTCAGGGAATAGGAACTCTGCCCGGAATCTCGCGCTCAGGCTCTACGATTTCTTCGGCACTGTTCAGCGGCGTTAATCGTGAACTTGCAGGCGAGTATTCTTTTATAGTTTCGATTCCTGCGATTCTGGGCGCGTTCGTTCTTGAAGTGAAAGACCTCGATAAAATGAATTCTGCAATCGGAATTCTTCCGCTCGTGCTTGGCTGTCTGACTTCTTTTGCAGTCGGTTATTTTGCGCTTGCCGTTTTGATGAAAATAATTAAAAAGGGAAAACTTGAATGGTTTGCGGCATACTTGATTCCTGCCGCAATTCTTGGTCTGATTTTTATTAAGTAATTTTATGGAACAGGTTTTAGAAAATTCAAAAAAAGTTGAACAGGAAATTTCTTCTTTCCTGTCTTGCGATGAACAGACTGCAGAACAGATTATGATTGAAAATGCCGCAGTTTCGCTTGAAAAAATCGTTTTAAAAGAATGCGGTAAAAAACAAAAATCTGTTTTAATAATGTGCGGTTCGGGGAACAACGGCGCAGACGGTTACACGTTGTGCCGTCATCTTGCAGGACAATGCAAAGTCTTTGTTTTAAAATGTTTTGAACCAAAATCATTTTTCTGTAAAGCCGCTTTTGAAAATGCAAAACCTCTGTTAAAAGAAAACGAAAATCTTTTTGCCCTTGACGAAAATCCTGCAAATTCAAAAGTCAATAAAGTCATAAAAAAGTCAGACGTAATCGTCGACTGCATTTTTGGAACAGGCTTTCACGGACTTGTCGACAGCAAAATTCAAAATCTTTTTAAAATCGTAAATTGCGCCGGAGCCGTAAAAATTGCGTGTGACATTCCTTCAGGAATTGATTTGACTTCAGAAAATATTTCTGCTTTTTCTGTACAGGAAAAAAAGCAATACGTTTTCTTTGCCGACAAAACAGTTTCAATGGGCGCTCATAAAATTTCGCTTTTTTCTGACAATGCAAAAGATGCCGTCGGTAAAATTGTCTGCGCAAACATCGGCGTTTCAAAAAAAGTTTTTCTTGAAGCCGCGTCAAAAGTTTTTCCGTCAGACAGAATTTTCCTGCTTAAAAAATCAGATGCACGTCTGCCTTTCCGTTCTGAGTGCAATACTCACAAAGGCACGTTTGGTCATACATGCGTAATTGCAGGCGAAAAAAAAGGCGCGGCAATTTTGTGTGCTTTAAGTGCGTTAAGATGCGGTTCCGGGCTTTCAAGCATTGCTGACAGTATGACGGAATCAAAAAATGATTTTCAAATTCCAGCGTGCATTATGACGAGTTCTTCCGTTCCTGAAAATTCAACTTGCATTGTAATCGGCTCTGGATTTGGAAGGGAAAACAATAAAATTGATGAGTTTCTTTCTGTTTTAAGAGAAAAGGACACTGCCGTTTTGTTTGATGCCGACAGTTTTTATTATAAGCAGACCGTAGATTTTCTTCTTGAAAACGAAAACAAGAAAGGGCATAAAATCGTATTGACACCGCACCCAAAAGAATTTTCAAGTCTTTTAAAACTTGCAGGACTGGGCGATTTCTCAGTTCAGCAGATTACGGACAGGCGCGTTGAACTTGTCAGGACTTTTTGCAGAAAGTTTAAAAACTGCGTTCTTGTTTTAAAAGGGGCAAATACTTTTATCGGTTATGGCGATTCGATTTATATAAGTGTTCGTGCAAAGCCGTGTCTTTCTAAAGGCGGTTCGGGCGATGTTCTTGCAGGGGTAATTGCAGGACTTCTTGCGCAGGGTTACGATGTGCTTGATGCCGCCGTTACGGGCGTTTTAATGCACGCCGCCGCTTCGCGCAAATTTAAGAAAAGCTATAATCTTGTTCCTGAAGATTTGATTTTAAAACTTTAATTTGAATTTTGTTTTATATTGCCTGTAAAAATTTAATGCGGCGGCCATCAGCGCATGAGGATATTCGGGGCTTCCCATTTTTTCAAAGACTTCTTTTTTTGGAATCCTTACGGCATTTACAAATTCATCGCTGTCTAGATTTTGTTCACCTTGCTGTTCGAGGTCTTTTGCAAGAAAAAAATGTATGTGGTTTGAAAAAAGTGCAGGATTCGGGCTCATCGTTCCAAGCAGAATGACGTCCTTTGCAGAGAAACCTGTTTCTTCCCTAAGTTCCCTGCATGCGGCCTCAAGAGGTGTTTCGCCGTTTTCGATTACTCCGCCCGGAAACTCTATGCTCAAACTTTTTGAACCGTGCCGCCACTGCCGTACCATCAAAAAGTCATCGCCCAGTTCGGGAATTACGGCGCACCAGTCTTTTGTATCCAGTACAATGTATTGTCCTTCTTCGCCTTTTGGAGAAATGCTTTCTGTCTGCATTACTTTTAGAACCGGGGTTTCCAAAAGCTGTTTACGGGATTTTTCGTTCCAGAGTAAATCTTTGTCCTGCATTTTAAAACCTTCTTTTTTTTGTTCTCGATTTCTCGATTAAGCAGTTTTTATTCGTGCGGAGGATTTAATGCCCCGACGGATTTTATAAAAACTTTTTGACATATTTCCGAAATGGTTTTATCATTATAACTGAAAGCGACTGCTTTCTTATTGAATAAAGTTTAACAGACTTTTTTCAATAAAACAAGAAAAACGTGATTTATAAAAAATTTAAATTTTAGCGTAGGAGGACAACATGGCTATTATTACTGTTGCGCGACAAGTTGCGGCGCTGGGAGATGAGATTTCTGCGGCAGCTGCACAAAAACTCGGATATAAATTTGTAGGAAGGAAAGAAATAGAAAAGCGGATTGTCGAATTAGGTTTCCCTGAATCAAAACTTATAAAGTATGACGAACGGAAACCGGGCTTTTTTGCTTCTCTTGCTAAAGACCGCGATGAATATATGGACTATCTTTTGACTGCAATTCTTGAAGCAGCCGAAGAAGGAAATACTCTTTTAATCGGACGCGGTTCTCACGTCATTTTGAGCGAACTGCCTAATCTTTTTTCCGTAAGGCTCGTTGCAAAAAATTCTGTCAGGCTTGAACGCCTCAAAAAAGAATTCAACTGGAATGACAAACAGGCCCAGCAGCGCATTGATGAAAGCGATGCAAACAGGCTTGGCTTCCACAAGAGTTTTTACAATCACGAAAATGATGACCCGACAGAATATCATCTGATTATCAATACAGGACTTCTTGATATAGAAGCCGCTTCAAACGTAATCGTAGAAGCCGTAAAGGATTCAGTCACACCGGAAAAAGAAAAAGCCGGAACTGAAAAACTCAAAGACCTTCTGCGCGCACAGCACCTTGTAAATACTTTGGTTTTCAAGTACAAGCTGAACATTAACTTCCTGCATGCAGTTGTCGTTGACGGCAAAATTGTCCTGCAGGGCGTTGCAGATTCAAGTGCAATCGTCGAAAAGGCAATAGTTCTTGCGCAAAAAGAAGAACCTAATTATAAAATCGAGTCAACTATAAGCGTTGTTCAGGATTTTAAGGCAAGGTTCTAGGGCTTTGTTGTAATGCAGTTTCCTTTTTTTCTTGTGGCGGCGGTTTTTGTTTTTTTTGCAGGAACTGCCGCCACTAGCCTTGTCTGTTTTCTTTTTAAGATTATCAGAAAAGAAAAGACATCTCCTGCAAAAGTTTCTCTTTTTATTTTTTCAATTTCAGTTTTAATTTTGTGCATTGCGCTTAGCATGATATTTTTTAAATCTGAAATTGAAAAAAATACTTTGGGTGCTTTTTTAAAAAGCGAATGTATTTATTTTGCAGTCATTGCAGTGCTTGGAATTTTATTTTTTCTCTTTACAAAAATATTTGTCATTGCAGGAGTTTTCTCGTACGCGGGTTTGAGCCTTGCAATGTTTTTGTATTTAAATTCTATTTTTCCGCGCAAATCTTTTTTTGAACTTAAAGCAGACTCTCCGTCAGAAATCAGTCACGTAAACATACAGTGTCATGAATTAAATCCGAAAATCCTGCTTTGCGTTCCGCGCTTCTGGTATGAGTTGAACGATGACGACGGCATGCAAAAAGACAGTCAGCCTTCTGATTTTGCAAAGAGTTTTTTCGTTTCAAAAATTTTTAAAAATGAAAAAACTCTTTTTGTAAAAATACCCGAGCCGTCTTATTACCCTGTAATTTTTAAACTGAAAATCGCTTCGGATTTAAAAAATGTTTTTGTAAAAGCCGAGCCTGTTTTATAGCAGTCAGAGTTTTTATTACAAGTCAAGTCAGTCAGAAGTCAGTCGAATTACGGTTTCTTTTTGTTCAGTACGATACAGCTTAAAGGCGGAAGTACGATTTTTTTGACAGCCGTATTTCCTGCCGTGTCTTTCTTGATTGAAGCCGAAGTTTTTTTAGTTCCAAAAAGAAATTCAAAATTCTGCATGCCGGTGTCTTTTGGCAAGAACGAAATTTCTTTATTGCTCGGATTAAAAATTACGACACATTCTTCTTCCGCAGAAACCATTTTCCAGGAAGTCAGCTCCTGAATGTCAGTTTCAAAATTTTCCATTCTGCCGTGAGAGAGGGCAGGGGAGAATTTTTTTACGGATATAATCTGTTTGTAGAAATTCAGAATTGAAGTTTTGTCTTTGTTCTGTTCGTCCTGCGGGATTGTGTTTTTATTGTATTTTGAAGTAATCCAGAATGTCTGGTTTTTACTGTTTTTTTCTTTTGACCAGATGAACGGCGTTCTAATCTGTTCATCGGGCTTTGCGCCGTTCATTCCGATTTCTTCGCCGTAGTAGATGAAAGGGATTCCCTCGCTGAACATATACATTGAGGCGGCAAGTTTTATTGCGTCCGGGTTGTTTTTGAGCTGGAGCGCAAATCTGTTCTGGTCGTGATTTGTAAGGAACGGACAGTCGATGTAGTCTGGATTTTTTTCTTTGTATTCTTCGTAGTTGCTGATGAGGGAATGGGCAAGACTGTTAGTTCCGCTTTTTTTATTCTGAATAATCGAAATGATTTTTGTTCCCATATCAAAGTGAAAGACACTGCCGATTGCCTTGATGTATTCGCTTCGGATTCCGTTTGAATCCCAGACTTCGCCGACCATCATCGCATCTGGTTTTTCTGATTTTACGAAACTGCACATTTCCTGCCAGAACGAAACTGTTTTTTCGAGTGATTTACTGTCAAGGGTTTCAAATTTTGCCGAATTGTACAGGTGCATTGCGGCATCGAACCTGAAACCGCTTACGCCTTTGTCGAGCCAGAATTTTAGAATTGACTTGAATTCTTTTCTAAGTTCAGCATTTGAAACGTTAAAGTCTGGCATTCCGCTCCAGTAAAGGCCTGAGTAATAATTGTTTTTGTCTGCTTCTGATGAGGGAAGCGGATTTTTGTTCCATACAGGGTGGTCCCAGTATTTTGCTTTTAATACGCTGTCGTTTTTGCCTTTTGCCGTATACCAGTTGTACCAGCCGTGCTTAGGGCTTTTTGAATCGCATGATTCGATGAACCATTTGTTTTTGTCGCTGGAATGGTTGAACGGAATGTCGAGGATTACGCTTATTCCGCGTGCGTTACATTCTCTGACAAGGTTTTCAAAATCTTCCATCGTGCCGTAATCCGGGTTTACCTGGTAATAATCTACGACGTCGTAGCCGTGATAGCTTGCAGTTTTAAAAACAGGCAGAAGCCATATTCCTGTAATTCCGAGGCTTGATTTTTGCGGCGAATTGAAATCTACGGGAAGATTTGAGCCGTCGTTTAAGTAATCAAGTTTTTCGATTATTCCATTGAAATCGCCGATTCCATCTCCGTTTGAATCTGCAAAAGAGCGCACGAAAAGACTGTAGTAAACGCCTTCTTTACCGGAATTCACTTTTTTACCTCCGTCATATATTTTATTGCCTGTTCTGTTGCTGCAGGAAGCAAAAAGAGTTGATAAAAATACGATGAACAAAATTTTTTTCATATTTACAGTGTAACTTTAGACTTATTTTTCCGCAATGAATTTAGTATCAAAAAATAAAACGAAAGTGGCGCGGGGAAAGGTGAACTTGAATTTCTTTCTTTCCTTGTTTCTTCTCTTCTTCTTTCCCCTTCCTGTTACTTGGTAATTTATTGAATATGGCTTATAATAAAATTATGGCTTACGTAGTTATGGGAATTGCGGTGACGGCGATTATCATTGCGATTTCTTATTTTTCGAATCTTAACAAGGCTGACAAAAAAGGCGGACAGGAAAAGTCGCAGAATAAAACAGGCGGAGTGTCGCTTGTAAACTGTCCGATGTGTAATATGCCGCTTGAAAAAGGGCAGAACCTGATTTCAAAAGTATATCGCCCGATGGACGTTCCTGACCAGCGATGTACGATAAACGGCTGTCCGCACTGCTATCCTCGCCCTGAACCCGGCATAAAACGTCAGTGTCCGTGCTGCAAAAAAGAAGTTCCGCTTAATGGATATCTTATTGCCCGGTTATTCAATTACGCGAATAAAAAAAAGCACGTAATGATAACAGGCTGTTCTGAATGTTGTAAAAAGTAGCGTTAAATTCAAAAAAAACGGAAAATTAAAAAAAAAATTCATCTTTTTTTGCATTTTTTTTAATTTTTTACTAAACCATTTTTTTGTAACTCCGATAAAGAAGTAACGGGTGGTGAAGAACCCCACATGGATGAAAAATCTTTGCGAGGTTTGAAAAATGAAACTGCCAGATCTTACAAGGTACAAGTTGAAACGAGTTCAATTTGTGTTCAGGATTTTATAGGAGATACACTATGGTTATTAATCACAACATGAGTGCGATGTTCGCTCAGCGTTCACAGGGTCTTACAGATCTTTCTAATCAGAAAAACATGGAAAAACTTTCATCTGGTATGAGAATTAACCGTGCTGGTGATGATGCTTCAGGACTTGCAGTTTCTGAAAAAATGCGCGCACAGATTCGCGGTTTGAATCAGGCATCTACAAACGCTGAAAACGGAATTTCTTTCATCCAGACAACAGAAGGTTATTTGCAGGAAACATCTGACATCGTTCAGCGTATCCGTGAATTAGCAGTTCAGTCTTCGAACGGTATTTATTCTGACGAAGACCGCATGCAGATTCAGGTTGAAGTTTCTTCACTTATTGATGAAGTTGACCGCATCGCTTCTGCTGCTCAGTTCAACGGAATGAATATGTTGACAGGTCGTTTTGCTCGCCCTACAGGAGAAAATGCAGTTACAGGTTCTATGTGGTTCCACATTGGTGCAAATATGGACCAGAGAACTCAGGTTTACATCGGAACAATGTCTGCTACAGCTCTCGGATTGAAGAACCTCGGAGATGAAACAAAACTTTCTCTCGCAGCTCCAGACGATGCAAACCGCGCAATCGGAACTCTTGATGAAGCACTTAAAAAGATTAACAAACAGCGCGCTGACCTCGGTGCTTATCAGAACCGCCTTGAAAAAACAGTTGTAGGTCTTGATATCGGTGCTGAAAACCTTCAGGCTTCTGAATCTCGTATCCGTGATACAGATATGGCTTCTGAAATGGTTGACTTTACAAAGAATCAGGTTCTTTCTCAGGCTGGTACAGCAATGCTTGCTCAGGCAAACCAGCAGTCACAGAACGTACTTTCTTTGCTCCGCTAGTTTCAGCAGCGTAAAACTTAGATAAAAAAAAGCTCTCCAGTCGGGGAGCTTTTTTTTTGCAAGAATTTATTTTTGTTGATTTATTTTCGTCTGGAACATTCGCTGCACAAACCGTATAAAACAGTTTTTGAATAGTCGAGGACTATTCCATGCGCGCTTTCTATATGAGAAGTAAATTCGCTTGACTCAGAGCAGTCAAGATGAATGATTTTTGAACAGCCTGTACATTGAATATGCAAGTGCGAAAGGCATTTTTCTTTTCCGGCGATATACTGATAAAGGATTTTTTTTCCGTTCTCTGCGGAATGTGTTATAACCTTTTTGCAGGAAACTAATTTATCAAGCTGGCGGTAAACAGTCGAAATGTTTGTCTTTACTCCGCTGTTTTCCAGATTTTCGCAGATGTCCATTACGCTTACTGCAACGTCTTTTTTTTCTTCAAGAAACGACAAAATCTGACTGCCGGTTTTCGTTTTGTATTCAACAGGTCTCATATATTATGATTATATTAAAATGCAAATTCTTTGCAAGAATTCCGTCATTCAATTTTTTTACTTTTTAAGCCCCATCGCAATTCTTGAAACCCTGTCAAACATTCTGTCCGTAAGGTGCTTTTTAAAGAAAATATACAGGAGCGCAAATTTTCCTTTTGCGTATCTCGGCTTTGGATTTTTAGCTTTTGCAATTTTTACGATGAGCTTTGAAATTACTTCCGGCTTTGTGAGGTCGTTTCGTTCAACGTAGCCTTTTTCGTAGAACCTTGCGGCATTGCCTGCATTTTTTGAATACGCGCCCAAGCCTGAATATCTGCGTATGTTTCCGCCGTGAATTACGCCCCAGTTTGTCTGTATTAATCCCGGTTCGACAATTACGACTTTAATTCCGAACGGCGACGTTTCAAGGCGCAGTGCATCGCTTAATGCTTCGACGCTGTATTTTGTTGCGTGATACCAGCCTGTAAACGCAGAAGAAAATCTGCCAGCCATTGACGAAATGTTTATTATTTTTCCTGATTTCTGATTTCTCATTGAAGGCAGGACAAGCTGAATGAGTTTTGCCATTCCGAACACGTTTACGTCAAACTGTTTTCTTGCTTCTTCAAGCGGAATTTCTTCGATGCTTCCGCCAAGCCCGAACCCGGCATTGTTTACGAGCAGGTCAATCTGCCCTTCCGCTTCAAGAACCTGTTTTACACATTCTTCAATCGAGCGTTCGTCGCAAAGATTAAGGTAAAGAGCAGTTCCGCCTTTTTTGACAAGTTCAGCCATTGCATCAGTTCTTCTTGCCGCGCCGTAAACTTTGTAGCCTTCATCTATCAGGCGAAGTCCCGTGTCAAGCCCGATTCCGCTTGATGCACCAGTAATTAAAGCAACTTTCTTCATAAACATTCCTCTATTTTTTTTAATTCAGTTTACAACAGTAAGCAAAAGATTTCTATTTTAATTTCTATTTAAAAATATAAAAGTAAAAACATTTAAAGTGAACTAAAAAAAGATGCTTTTCGGATAATAAATGCGCAGGTACAAATTTAACTGTAAATTTTAATTTAAATGTGATAGACTGTTTTTCATGTCAAGACAAATGATTATGGGAAATCAGGCGATTGCACTTGGTGCTTTAAAAGCCGGAGTAAATCTTACCGCAGGTTATCCTGGAACACCGTCCAGCGAAATTATCGAATTCATTTCAAAATATAAAGACAAGACTGACACTTACGTCGAATGGTCTGTAAACGAAAAAGCCGCCGTAGAAGTTGCCGCCGGCGCAAGTTATGCAGGAAGCCGTACTTTAATTACGATGAAGCAGGTCGGGCTTAATGTAGCAAGCGACCCTGTCATGTGCCTTTCTTATGTCGGCGTAAAAGGCGGAATGGTAATCGTAAGCGCCGATGACCCCGGCCCTATTTCAAGTCAGACTGAACAGGACACGAGGACTTTTGCAAAGTTTTCAAAACTGCCGTGCCTTGATCCGAGTTCTCCGCAGGAAGCGTTTGAGATGATTCAGAGCGCTTTTGAACTTTCAGAAAAATATAACACGCCTGTCCTGCTCCGTCCGACGACGCGGGTTGACCACGCTTACGAAAGTATGGAGTTTCCCGTTCTTGAAAGTGCCCGCAAAAAAGGTGAATTTGAAAAAGACACGAAACGCTGGGTAATTTTTCCGCGCACGTCATTTTTTAACCATCAGCGCATTTTTGAACGCAACGAAAAAATCCTTCCCGTAGAATTTTCCAAACCGCAGTTCAAATATAACTATATAGAAGAAACCGAAAAACAGAATTCAAAAAATATTTCAGTACATGCTGAACTTAAGAAAGACCGTCTTTCATTTGCTTCAGCAGGAATTTCGTATTCATATTTAAAAGAGGCGCTTGCAATTTTAAAAGAAGAAAATCCGCAAAACGATTCAATTCAAAATGCCGTAATCCTAAAAATCGGAACGCCTTATCCTTTCCCTGAGCCTCTTGCAATGCAGTTTTTAACGCAGTGCCTTAATGACGATTCAGAAGTTACAGTCTTTGAAGAACTTGACCCTGTCATCGAAGAAAATCTGATTTTCCTCTGCGGAAAAAATAAAACTTCCTGCACGATTCACGGAAAACTTGACGGCATCGTTCCGTGTGCAGGAGAGCTTTCCGTTGAAATAATAAAAAACATAATTCAAAAGCTTGCAGGAATTCCGCAGGAAACTGCTTTGAAAGATAATTCTGACTCTGCGCCAGAACTTCCTGTGCGCCCTCCTGTCTTGTGTGCAGGCTGTCCGCACCGCGCCGCTTTTTATGCCGTAAAGCAGGCGATGAAAGGGCAGAAAACTGTTTTTTGCGGTGACATCGGCTGTTATACGCTCGGCAACGCACAGCCGCTTGATATGACAGATACATGTCTTTGCATGGGCGCTGACGTTACTATGGCGCAGGGCTTTTATCATAACGAAAATGACAGGCAGTGCTTCAGTTTTATAGGCGACTCGACTTTTTTTGCAAGCGGAATTACAGGGGTTGTCAATGCCGTTTACAATCAAAGCCATCAGACAATCTGTATTCTTGACAATTCGACGACTGCAATGACAGGTCACCAGCCTCACCCCGGAACAGGCGTTACGATGATGGGCGAATTTGTCGAAAAAATCAGTATTCCCAAAATCCTTGAATCAATCGGCGTAAATCCGATTATAGAAACTGACCCTTTTAATCTTGTCCAGTCTATAGAAGCCGTAAAAAAAGCAAATCAAAGCAAAGGCGTAAGTGCCGTAATTTTTAAATCTCCGTGCATAAGCGTTGCATCAAAACTCGGCTATGCGCGCTCAGAACCAAAAAAAGTCGACAATGCAAAATGTATCGCCTGCCGCAAGTGCATTAATGAACTCGGCTGTCCTGCGTTGACTTTGAGTTCATCTGTAAACGAAAAAGGAAAGAACTTTGTCCAGACTGACACTTCACTGTGTACCGGCTGCGGTTTGTGCTCGGCGGTCTGTCCGTGTTCTGCAATTAACTGATGGAAACCGGGAGGAAAAGAAAATGTCTAAGAATGTTTTAATATGCGGAGTAGGCGGTCAGGGAACAGTTCTTGCCGCAAAAGTTCTTGCTCAGGCGGCGATTTCTGGCGGTGAGTACGTTCTCTCTGCGGAAACTATCGGAATGGCTCAGCGCGGCGGCTGCGTTACAAGCCATGTCAGAATCGGGCAGGGGATTTTTTCTCCGCTTATTCCTCCGGGGCAGGCAGATGTCCTGATTGCATTTGAAGCCTCCGAAGCCGTCCGCAACATTAAGTTTTTAAAACAGGACGGAGTTGTAATCGTCAGCCGCAAAGTAATTCAGCCTGCAACTGCAAGCCTTACGGGCAAAACTTTTTGCGAAGGCGAGATGATTTCGTACTTGAAGAAAAATGCCGGCAAAGTCATCGACATCGACACTGACAGCGCATGCAGGGCTTTGCAAAGTTCAAAAGTCGTGAATATGGTACTTTTAGGCGCAATCTGCAAAACAGGAATCGTTCAGAAAGAACAGTTAAAAGCCGCTTTAAAACTTCTTGTAAAACCTGAGTTTTATGAATTGAACGTAAAAGCAATCGAAACGGTTTGACAGTTTGTTTTTTCTGCATTACTCTTAATAGTAATCTTTTTTATTGACTTTTTTTTATCGAGGAGTTTTTTATGAATATGACAGAACTTCAGCTTGAACAAATCAAAAACCAGATACGCAGGTTAAAAAACTGCGGAAATCCGTTTTATACAGAACGTTTTAAAGACTTAAATCCAGACGATTTGAAAACCCAGAGTGATTTTGAAAACCTCGTTCCGTTCGTGACAAAGCAGGAACTTCGCGATGCCTATCCGCTCGGACTTTCTTCCGTAAGCGAAGATAAAATCGTCCGCATTCATTCTTCATCAGGAACTACGGGCGCGCCTGTTGTCGTTCCGTATACGCAGAAAGATGTCGACGACTGGGCGACTATGTTTGCGCGCTGTTATGAACTTGCAGGAATTACAAAGACTGACCGTATTCAGATTACGCCGGGTTACGGACTCTGGACGGCAGGAATCGGTTTTCAGGCAGGGTGCGAAAAACTCGGTGCGATGGCAATTCCGATGGGTCCGGGCAATACGGAAAAACAGCTTCAGATGATGCAGGACTTAGGTTCGACTGTAATCTGCGCAACTTCTTCTTATGCACTTTTGCTTGCAGAACAAGTCGAAGCGCGCGGACTTGGCAAAAACATAAAACTTAAAAAAGGCGTCATCGGCTCTGAACGCTGGGGCGAAAAAATGCGCCGCCGTATTCAGGATATTCTCGGAATTGAACTTTATGATATTTACGGTCTTACGGAATGTTACGGTCCGGGAATCGGAATCAACTGTACTGCGCAGACAGACGGCATGCACATTTTTGACGATTTCATTTATGTCGAAATTCTTGACCCCGAAACAGGAAAGCCTGTCAAAGACGGCGAGCTTGGCGAAATTACTTTGACGACACTCGTAAAAGAAGGCGCGCCGTTAATCAGGTTCAGGACGCACGACTTGGCTGCCTTCGTTACAGGCGAATGTCCTTGCGGAAGAAAATATCCGCGCATTACTCAGATTATGGGCCGCAGTGACGATATGGTCAAAGTAAAAGGAAACATCATTTTCCCGAGTACAATCGAAGACGTCATAAAATCCGTTCCGGGAACATCAAGCGAATACCGCGCTGTCATTGAACACGAAAACGGCAAAGACCAGATGACAATCATTGTCGAAGTCGAAGGCGGAACTGACAGAACGGAAGTAAGCCTTGGAATTCAATATTTCTTCAAGCAGAAATATAACCTCACTCCAAAAGTTGAAGTCGTCGGAATAGGAGAACTTCCTCGAAGTGAAAAGAAAACAAAACGCATCGATGACCGCCGTTTTGAATAGTTTTGCAAGAGGTGTGAATGTATAATCTGCAAAAGAAAACAGAATATCTGTTTATAAAGAAAGACACTTCCGTTTTATGCGCTTTAGTCTGCGCAATGCACATAGTACTTGCGCCGTTCTGCTATTATTACGGATATGATTTTATATGCCAGTACCACATGTACATATCGATTCTTTATATAACGATGATTGCAATTTCAAAAGCAATTCCAAAACTGTTTTTATTTTCGCTCTGCTATCTTGAAACAATAGCCTACACTTTTATCGTAACGATTCTTTACGGTAACGATGCAGGCTCTTACATCATTACGCTTGCACTTCTTGTTTATCTTTTTATGATTTCAATTTCTTCCCGTGCCTCTGAACGCAAATATATTTTTACAACTGTGTTTTCGACAGTCTTTACGATAACGGAAATTATCATCGTTCAGATAATTGATTTTACAAAGCAGAACGCAGGAAATATGTTCATCAATAAATTCTACCTGCTTCATTATTTTATTTTTTCCGTCACGAGTATTCTTGCAATCTGTTTTATAAGCCACATAATCAGGCAGAATATTTTTCGCTTTAATGAAAAGAACAAAATGCGCAATGCTTTTCTTAATTATTCTTCGACACACGATGCGCTTACAAAAATTTTCAACAGGCGCAAAATAATGCAGATTATAAATAATTTTTCAACGAGTGCTGCATATAAAGACAAAATTTTTGCGCTTTCAATTTTTGACATTGACCATTTTAAAAAAGTGAATGACACTTACGGTCACAACTGCGGCGATGCGATTTTAAAGGGAATGGCAAGTTTAATCAGCCGCTATCTTCCGGGCAATACGATTTTTGCGCGGTGGGGCGGTGAAGAATTTATAATTATGTTTACGTCAGAAGCAGACAGTGCCTCCGACATACTTGAAAATATCAGAAGCCGCGTGCAGGATTATTCATTCAAGTATTTTACGAAAACGATAAAAATAACGATTACGCTCGGTTTGAGTTCAACAGGAAAACCTGAAAGTTTTCAGAAAATGCTCATTGAGGCTGACAAAAATTTAATCAAGGGAAAAAATGCCGGAAGGAACAGGGTAGTTTCCGGTTCTCAGGGAGATGAGCAGTCATGAACCGCAAAAAAAATTCGTTCGGATTATTTAAAAATCCGTTTTCCTTTATATGTTATTTTTCCGCATTTTTACCTGTCGTAAAAAATATAATTTTCATCGTAAATTACGATTCGTTTTTTGACCCGTTTTTATACTGGGGAATTTTTTCTGCGGCATCATATTTTATTTTTGCCGCCGTATTCAATTCAAAAAACAGGATTGTCCTGTTTATGTTTTACATAATCGAAACGTGCGCAAGAATATGCTTTTCAATTTATTTTGCAAAATGCGAACCGCGCTATGACATTCTTTTGATTTCGCTTTTTATCGTATGCAGTTTTTTCAAAATGCAGTACACGAGGAACAAAGCAATTTACGCTGTTTCGATGTGCCTGACCTTTGCTACTGTTTTTGCGGTTTTCTATTTTAAGTATCTGCTTTACAAGCCGTTCGTCTTTCTCACTGAACCGCAGAAACTTTTTTATGCAGTCGAAATTTTCTGCAACATTTTCATAACGTGTTCCCAGCTGATTATATTTTCATTTTCAACTTCGATGAACCTGCGCAGGATTTACAAAAAGAATTCAAACATTCAGAAAAAACTTGAATACATAACGTGCCACGACCTTTTGACAGGACTTATGAACCGCTACAGGGCGACTACTTTTTTTGCCTCGTGCGAACTCCGCAAGCAGAACGAAAACATCGATTATGCGATTGCCATTCTTGACATTGACGACTTTAAAAAAATCAATGACAATTACGGACACAACTGCGGCGACTTTATTCTAAAAAGCTACACGCAGGAACTCCGCAAAAAACTCCCTTTGCAGAATAAAATTTCCCGGTGGGGCGGTGAAGAGTTTATAATAATTTTTCCGATTGTAACTTCCGAAACTATTTTTGAACTTGATTCCGTACGCGAAATAATTTCGCTGACGCCGTTCTGCTTTAACAATCAGACGATTTATGTAACGGCGACTTACGGCATAAGTTCTTCGCGGAATTTCAGTTCTGCGTACGAAGTTTTAAACGATGCTGACAGCCATCTTTTAATCGGAAAAGAGAATGGCAAAAACAGGCTTGTTGTTTCAGAAAAGTTTTGATACTATTTACTTATGAAAAATTTATTACATTTAATTAAGATTTTCGTTCTTTCTTTTTTTGCACTTGGAACTGTATGTTCATGCAAGACAACGATGCCGGAAATCCCAAATGACTTGACGGCGGCCCAGTTAATTCAGCGCGGTCAGGACGCACTCGCAAACGGAAAATATAAAGTTGCAGATTCTTATTACATTGCCGCAATCGACCGCTACGGTTCAGATTTAAAATGCTATGTCGAAGCCCGCTACGAACTTGCACATTCTTTTTACAAACAGAAAAGATACGACGAAGCAAAAACAATGTTCAACGAAATCATTTCTGTTTTTGATTCTCCTGAGGCAATTTATCAGGTTCAGCCTAAATACAAAAAACTTGCACAGATTCAGCTTGATAAAATTGCCGCAATAGAAGCCAAAAAAGAAGCAAAGGCAAAAAAATAATTTTTGCAAAACCGCAAAATCAGCTTCTGCCCCTGCGCTCTTTGTCGTCAGGGGTAATGATTGCGTTTATTTCTATCTGCTTTTCTTTTGAAAGTTTTTCTATCAGCTGTTTTGAATATTTGCCTGTCTTGCGCGGAACGCTGTGCGGTTCTGCATCTCCTATGAGAATGACCTTTTTGTAAGCGTCAGCCCTCCACTGAAAAAACTCCATCGAAGCATAAAGCGCTTCATAAACTGCCTCTGGAATGTCGCCGCCTTCGCTTCCTATAATGCGCAGGGCACGCACGTTTTTTACAAATGCCTGAACGTCAGATGTAAAATCGTAATATTTTACAGGAAGTCCTTTTGTAGAAAAGTTGTCGCCGTAATCGCGGTAGAAAACAAGTCCAAGCCTTACGTCGTTAAATTCTTTTAAGCCTTCGACAAGGGCAGGAAGCCATTTTTCCTTTAATTCCTGAATGTCGTCTTTCATACTGCCTGTTGCATCTATTGCAAAAACGATGTCTGCCTTGTCTTTTGGATTTATCATTTGAATAGAATTCATTATGTCGTCGACGATTGTTTCAGGGCCTTTTGAATAAATCATCATTTCAGAGATTTCTTTAAAAGTCTGCGCTGCAAGAGGGTTGTAATCGTCTGTTAAAATCATTTTTGCCTCTTCAACGGCAGTTTCTTTTTCTTCCGGTTTTTCAATTTCAGGCGCGGCTGTCTTTAGTTCAGCTTTTTTGCGTTTGCGGATTTCAAAATCGAACATATACGGATTGTCAAAATATTTTCCCGTATAATCGCAGTATTTTTTTTCAAATGAACGGATATTTATAAAAGTTCCTTTGCCGATTTTTACAGTTCCGTTTCTGCTCCAAGGGTAGCCGAATACAATTTCGTCAGGAATGTAAATGTGGAAACATTCGTCAAAGTATTCATTTTTTTCTGTCGTAGAATCTATGAGGGAATAGCGCGCATTTTGAAAGTCAAGCTGTTCGCCGTTTAAAATTCGTATTTCATCGCCGTTTATCGGATTGTATCCTTTTGCACGGTAAGCGTAATTCGGTTCCTGCCCGGAAGGGTCTTTTGTAGTTTCCGTGAGCATTACGGATTCTATGCCCGGCTTTTTCTTTATGTAAAGATGGTAGCCGATGACTTCGTTTGAAACCTTGTCTTCGGTAATTACGATGTCGTCCGGTAAAATCAAAAGACTGTTTTCAGAAGCGATGCCTTGCGAAAACAGAATTCCAAGAGTAAATAAGTTTATAAAACTTGCAAAAATAATTTTTTTTACACTTTCCCTCATATATAAAATATCGGATAGTCTTTTATAAAAAATTATGTTATAATAATAAATTGTGGAAGGAAAAGATAATAATACAACAAACGAATTTGTCTCTGTCGATATACACGAATTTTTTGATATAGAGGAAAAAGACAATAACCCTGCGGATTACGGAATTGTCGTTTTAACTCCGCGCCAGAAAACTATCTATGAGAATTTACTCCAGAAGGCAAAAGTTCTTGACCCGGACAAATACGAGGTTTTTCAAAAGCGGATGTCCGACTTGCAGGAACTTGCAAAAAGCATTGCAAATTTCCCGTCGCTGCTTGAACGCCATAATCTGCTCGGAGGCGAACGTACTCCGCAGTCTTTGATTGAATCCCTTATTCACCATCAGACAGAAGGCGATTCTACGCTCCAGCTTCCGTCAAAGGCGACTTTGGGAAAAGGCTTCCTCGTTGCAAAAATTCACACTTTTTCATCGCTTGCAAAATTTTCAAAATTAATAAAAGAGCCGGAAGCCGTAACGCTTGAGTTTCAGACAGAAACCGTTTCGATGATGTTTTCGCTCCTTGCAGAAGACGTTTACCTTAATCTCATTCACGACAAGACAATTCCAATCGACTTTAAGCAGGAACTTGCAATGTCGCTTTTACTTTTGTGGGAACACCGCTCTGACAAAAGCATTGCTGACATTGCGCCGACTCTCCTTACAATCTGGACTGCAAGGCGAAAACTCGCTCCTGCATTCGGAACGATGATGGGAACAAGCGAACTTTTAATGCTTTCAATGCAGCTTGATGACCAGTGGCAGTGTTTTATGAAGTCAAAACTCGGCGATACAGGTGTTTCGCAGGCAATGGAAGAATTCCTTTTTGGAATTTCTTATGAACAGATTTTGCAGTTAAAAAATATTCTTCGTACAAAAGGAATCCCGGCAATCGGACGTGACGAAGTTTCTAAATTTCTTGGAGTGCACATAAAGACAGATGCCGGACTTGACTACCGTGACTTTTATTCGATGTATACGCTCCGAAGGGATAATGCGCGCGTTCGTGCAAGAATGAATTTGCCCGGCCCTCACAAAACAATCGAAGATTATTTCATTCAATTTGTAATGGAACAAAACAAGGAGAAACAGAACAATGACAGTTTCGCAAAATAATTTACCGCAGGACGAAAACTCGCAGGAAAAAAGAGTTCCATATCATTTTGGCGAAAAACTCCGCTCCGTACGCGAACGCAAAGGCTACACTCTCAAAGTCGTTGCAACTAAAGCCGGCGTTTCAGAAAGCCTTGTTTCTCAAATCGA
Source organism: Treponema sp. (assembly GCA_051883255.1). Taxonomy (GTDB): domain Bacteria; phylum Spirochaetota; class Spirochaetia; order Treponematales; family Treponemataceae; genus Treponema_D. The sequence goes on along the minus strand of JBJETJ010000059.1, from coordinate 59,684 downwards.
GAGGAACAGGGTAAGCCCTGCCATTGATACGCTTCTTGCCCTTGCAGACGTCCTTGACATAAACCTTGAGTTTTTATTTGAAGAATACAGGCGAAAGCATCCTGTTCAAATCATACGTAAAACGGAACGCCGGACTGCAAACGAAGACGGCGTATTCTATGAAGAAATCGTAAAGCCTGACGAAGCTGACGGACAGAGCACGCTGGAATCCTATACGATTTCAATTCCTGTCGGCGCAAAAACGCACAGAGGTTCTTACGGACATCTTGGAAAAGAAATCGGTCTTATTTTAAGCGGAAAGTGCGAACTTCATTACGAAAAATTCGTATATGAACTGACAGAAGGCGACAGCGTTACGTTCAGCGCGGCAGCACCGCATACGATAATAAATACAGGTGACACGGAACTAAAGGCAATATGGACTGTAACTCCTGCCCAGAGGTTCATCAATAAATAATTTAAGCAAAGTTTATAAAAAGAGAGGAACTGAAAATGAAAAAGAAATTTATCAGGTTGTTGACGGCAGTATTTTTGCTGACTTGTCCGGTGAATGTTTTTTCGCAGGAAGCGTTAAAACCAAAAATCGTAACAAAACTCCGCCAGAATGTTTTTGAAGTCGTTGTCAAAAAAATTGAAAACGATCCGTTGTCTTACGAAAAAGAACTTCCGCTGGACAGAATTCCGTACCAGCTTCGTATAGATAAATTCGAGTCAATCGGAACTGCCTTTTTGCTCAAAGACGGACATTTTTATACGGCAGCCCATGTTTTAGATTTTATTCACTTAACGCAGATGGACGAATTTTTCATACGTTCGTCAGAAGGCAAAATTTATGAAATCGGCAACATACTCAAATTTTCTACGAACAGGGATTTTGTAAGTTTTGATGTAATCGGTTTTGACGACCCGGACGCAAAAGGACTTGACCTTGATACATCGTATAAAATCAATTCATCTGTTTTTGCAGTCGGCAATGCACAGGGCGAAGGAATCGTAATCCGCAACGGACTTCTTACAAGCAAAACCCCTGAACATCGCAACGGCGAGTGGAACTGGCTTCGTTTTTCTGCCGCTGCAAGTCCGGGAAACTCAGGCGGTCCTCTCGTAACGTCGAAGGGAAACGTAATCGGAATCGTTACGATGAAAAATTCTTCCGAAAATCTCAATTATGCACTTCCTGTTTCTGAAATTGCAAAAGTTCCTGACAGCACGGGAATAATCAGCATGGAAATGTATTACAACCTTCCTAATATAATGACACAGAAATTCTATCACACTCTGGATACTGAAATTTCTTTGCCAAAACCTATAAAAGAAGTGCGTGATACGTCTTACGGCATTTATTCAGAAGATTCAGCAAAACTTGTAAAAGACATCACAAAGGACTATAAGTATTCGGGCAAAGAAAGTTTTGTAACGAAAGACCCGGGTAACAATATCCTCAATGGGTTATATGAACCTAATTTTCCGTATACAATCAGTCTGAACGAAAAAGGCAAATGGGGCTGTTATTATCCGCAGAACGTTTCGACTTTAAAACTTGAAAACAATGGTGCCATACATGTCGGTTCTATGTTCGGCAGTATCATAATGAGCTATTTGAAAAAGCCTGACAACGTTTCTATCGAAGAATATATCAAAAACCCTAAACTTCTGATGGACACTCTGGAAAAAGCTTTTGTAATGAACCGTCAGGTAGGTTCTGAACGAATCACGATTACATCTTACGGCGAACCTGCTTCAATGTCATCGCACAAAGACTGTCTTGGCAGAACCTGGATAATTTCGGCATACAACGTTCCGTTTGCAGATTCCGTAGTTTATTCGTATTCACTTCCGCTCCCTGACGGAATTTACTCAATGACGGTAATCGCATCGACAAGTGATGTCTGGAACGGATTTTGCTATGATTTTGAATTTCTGTCTGACTTCGTCCTTACTAAATACAGCGGAACTGTAAAAGACTGGGTTGAATATTTAAAAATCCCGGAAAAAGTTTATCCGCGCCATGAAGTATTAAAAAATTCAAATATAAATCGAAAAGCAGATAAAACTGAATTTGAACTCGGCAATTTGCAGATAACATGTCCTGCTGAAATTTTAAAAATCAATGACACGACAGATTTAAACTGTTCAGTCGTATTACGCGCAGACAAAAACAAAAATGCGCACCTTGAAATTCTCTCTGCAACTATTGATACAGATCAGAATACAAACGACAACACTGCCATTTGGATTGCAAAACAATATCAGCCTGACGAAAGCGCCGCAAAAGACATAACTGATACGTACAAAAAAATTGTTTCAAAAACAATTCCGTATAACGGCGAGCCTTATGAAGAGAATCAGTCTACTATAGTTTTCCTTGCAGACACCGCTAAAGAAGATTATGTGAAAGTACTGATGCTTTTTTACAAGGGAAGCAAAACTGATATCATAAAGAATAATGCAAAAATTTTTAATGACAGTTTTAAAGTAAAATAACGGTTTTACACTGGCAGCTGCTATGAGAAAATTTTTTGCACAACTCTGTTTTGTTTTTCTGCTGTTTTTCTCATGCAGTTCTGCAAAGAAAATCGAAAACCAGAGTTCCGTTCAGGTTCAGAATTTTTCTTCATCAGAAAATATTGAACTTGAATGGAACAAAATCAATGATTACGCGTCAAAAGCAGATTTTTATATTAATGATTTTAAGGCGCTGTGTCATATCGTAAAAATTGACCTGCAGAATGAAGCCCTGCGCGTTGTTTCGTTCCCTGATGAGAGAACTCAAGAAAAACCGCTTTCTGCCGTTCAGTTTGCAAAACAAAATAATTGCAGCGTCGTTTTTAACACGACCCCGTATTCTCAAAAAGTAAAATTAATTTCCAAAAAAATCCCTGTCGGAATTATTCAGAACAAAAATTTTACGTATTCCATTCCAAACGAAAGATACTGTGCGCTTGCATTTTTAAAAACTCAGTTAGGACTTTGTGCAAAAATCATTCAGTTTCAGACTCAGAAAAATCTGTCTGCCTTTGTTCAAGATGAACTTATTTTATGCCACGGCGGTTTCTGGCAGATTTTAAAAGACGGCGATATAGTTCAATTTAAAGAAATTTATGACTCACGGACTGCGGCAGGAATTTCTAAAGACGAAAAAACGCTTTTTGTCTTTATCGCCGAGGGTGAGCGCAAAAATAAAAGCAAAGGCCTTTCGTATATGCAGTGCGCCTCGGTTTTAAAAAAAATCGGCGCTGAAAATGCAATGCAGTTTGACGGCGGAAATTCAACATGCCTGATAATCGGCGGAAAAAATGCGCTTTCATATCCTAAAAATCCTGTTTTGCCGGCATTTATCGGTTTTTCTGAATAAACGGCAAAATTCGGATGTGCAATTTGACAAATTTCGGCATATAACTTATTATATAATTCTATGGGAATCGTTACGAGCCAGCAAATACAGAATTATTATGATTTATTCAGAGATACGGAAGTTACTTATACCAAAGATGTCTTAAAAACTCTGGCAGTAGACCCCCGTCAGATTTATATAAAGTGCAACGGAGCTCAGTGGCCCTGCATTATAAATTCGACTTCTTTTCAGATTGCACGGATAATAATCGGAACAAAAGGCGGTGCGTTTGCTGCTCTTGCAAGAAAAGATCCGCCTCCTGTAAGTTTGCGGTTCTTTTTTCTCCAGCAGCATGACCAGCCGATAAGCTTTTTTGTAACAGGCAGAATTACGCAGATAAGCCAGTATATGAATTCTGCTGACCTTGCAATCGTTACCATTACTTTTACACAGCGTCCGCCTGACGATTTGATTGACAAAATCGGTTCTCTTCTTGAAGCAAACTCAAACGCAATCCGCAGAAAAGAAGAACGCATTGTCATTACGGATGATTCAAAACGCCGTCTTGGAATTTCAAAAGACGAAACGATAATTTACATTCAGAATGTTCCCCGCCGGTGTATTTTGCGCGACATTTCGTTTTCGGGCGCAAAAGTCATTCTTCTGGGAATCGAAAAATTTATAAAAGGCAAGGATTCCATTTTAAGAATTCATTTTGACGATCCTGACGAAATAATTTCTCTCGAAGGACACATCGTAAAGACAAGCCCTGTCGAAAACCGTGCAGAAATAATTTATGCCTGCCTTCAGTTTGACGAGGTAAAAGTTCCGACTTCGTACAAGATAAGGATAAACACATATCTTACGACGATACGAAAGACAATCCTCAATGCAGTTCAGCAGGAACAGAGCGCTCAAAGCACTCAGGGAGCTCAAAATAGTCAGAACGCACAGAACGCACACAACGCTCAAGGCACGCCTCAGGCACAGCCTGCCGTAGAAAGCGGCGCAAATCAGACAAACCAGAGCGCACCGCAGACGGAATCAAGTGCAGTCCCTGTTTCTGAAAATTCTCCTGTATCAGATGGCAGTCAGGTTTCTGGTGCAATTCAGAATAATACCGCAGATGAAAATCTTTCCGTTCAGAATAATGACATAAAAGAAGAAACTCTGCCAGAAATGCCTGACATTCCGAACGCGACTGACTGATTTATAAATTTTTAAGGAAACTCATTAATGAAGCCAAACAGCCCTCTCGAATCAATTTATTTTATTTCTATCCCCGAAGGATTTGAACTTTCAAAAAACGCACTACAGATTGATACAACGATTCCTTTGCCTGTGCAAAAAAAAGATAAAGATGCGCCGGGTCAGTTCAACCCGAAAGAACTTACTCCCGAGCAGATTCTTGCAGGAATCCTTACAGTTCTTGCCTATGACAAGCACAACGAGCACCTTCAGTATTACCGCTCGATTTTAACACAGGCGCGCCCCGACATAAAAAAGGAACTTTCAGAAGCCGCAATTCTAAAAGTAAAAAACGAAGATTTTGAAATTGCCGAAGAAATTTTTCTGGCACTGCAAGGGCTTGACCCGGAAGACAAAGCCATAACATTGAATATGGCACTCTTTTTTGACCAGCGCGCAGACAGTTACAGGCGCTCTGGCTTGACAGAAGATGCCGATGCGTACGATGCCGAAGCGCTGTATTATTACAAAGATGCAATGGTCGCAGAACCTGCAATGCCCGATGCGTTTTTTAATGCCGGTTTTTATTATTTAAAGCAGAAAGATTATGTAAATGCCAAAGATGCTTTTGAAACTTATGTTGCCTTGACGTGCGACGTAAAAGACGAGGACTTGGGCGAAAACGGCATTTACAAAAAAGAGCGCGCGCAGGAAATCATCAACAACATTAAAAATCAGAATATGGACGATGCAAGATTTAAATCTGCATTTGACTTGATTTCGCGCGGAGAAGAAGAAAAAGGGCTTGACCAGATACGCCTGTTTTTGCAGAACAATCCGCACGTATGGAATGCCTGGTTTATGCTCGGCTGGGGTCTTAGAAAAATCGGGCGCTATGATGACGGCATAAACGCATTTGAAAAAGCAATCGAGTGTGGTGGTGATACAAATTCTGACACGTTCAACGAACTTGCAATCTGCTACCTTGAAACAGGAAATTTTAACAAGGCAAAAGAATCTTTAATGCAGGCGCTTTCGATTGAACCTGAAAGCACAAAAATTATGTCAAATCTCGGCTACCTTGCATTAAAAGAGGGGAATGTTTCCGAGGCGCAAAAATATTTTTCTGCCGTCCTTGAATATGACCCGGACGACAAAATTGCGAGCGCAGAATTACACAAACTGGAACAGCAGTAAATTAAAGCACTAAATACGTCAGTAAATCAAACCTTTAAGCCTGTCTGCAAAACCGCTTTTTAAAAATCTGACAAAGAACCAAGTTCAACTTTGTCGCCTGTTGTTATGCCGTTTTTCTGAAACCAGCCCTTCGGAACTTCAAGCGCATACCGCACGGAACTTGTACTCTGCACTTCTGCAAGGCTGAACGGCGTCATGTCAAAAATATCGCGTATGATTCCGTTTTTGTCGATGTAAGCGATTGACAGCGCCACAGGCGTATTTTTCATCCAGAAACTTAAAATCCTGTCATATTCAAAAACAAAAATCATTCCTGTTCCGTCAGGGATTTTTTTTCTGTTCATAAAGCCGTATTCGCGTTCAGCGTCTGTCTTTGCAATTTCAACTTTGACAGAAACGGCGCTTTCGTCTGCTTTTTTAATTACGAGAGTTGTTTCTGCCATTTTCTTTGAAGAGCACGATGAAGCAGAAAGCAGGAACATCGCAAGGACAAATATCAAATTTTTTAAGTTCTGTTTTTTAATTAAGTTCATTTTTCCCTCTATAATTTTCCTCTGTAAAAAAATCAAAGGCTGTCTAAAAAATCTTCACGGAGTTTTTCGTTTGCAGTTTTTTCTACGCGCGATTCATCTATGAGCGAATTAAAAGTTTCAAGCTGAATGTATTTTAGTGCCAGCGGCCGCTCCAGACTGAACTGAACGGTGTCATTCCTCCACACTGCGCGCTCAGGACTGAATTCCACAGGCTCGCCGTATTTTTTGCATAGCGAACTGTAAACGCTGTAATAGTCAACTTTTTTTCTGTTCAAGTTCAGCGTGATGATGTAAAGCTTGTCCTCAAAAAACTGAAACCAGCACTGTTCAAGAAAAGACCAGCGTGCAAAATCCCGGGCATCAGTTTCAATTAAAATGCGGTTTTCCCCCGGCAAAAGCGAAACGTCCCTGTCGCCGTTGTAACCAAAATCAGAATTTTTCTTTAAGGCATCTTTTGTTTCATCGACAGTCATTCCAAGATTTACTCCGCCGTAACCTGACGGCAAGTCCTCGTTTTGACCGGAATTCTCAGTAGAATTCTGCGCAAAAGAAAAAGAGGCAAAAAATGAAATTAAAAAGAGAAAAAAAATCTTTCTTGAAAAATCTGTTAAAATCCGTACACAGTTCATTAACAAAAATATCGGAATTATTTTCTTGTTTGTTTACGATAAAATGCTGCCTGTTTTGCAAGTTCAACGCAATTAGGAATAAAGATTTTTCCGTTTACGATTTTAACGTGCTGGTCGTTCTGGAATTCATAAGCGGCGGTTGCCTGCTGGTTCTGCGGAATTCCGCACATATCAATTACATCCTGAACTGTCAAATCTGTCTGATAGTTTGAACCCGGCGCAATGTTGACTTTTGCTTTTTCCATCTGCAATGCAAGCATATCTATTAATTTCATTACAGGGGTCTGCAGCTGAGTATTTGCAAGCTGGCGGTACATAGACCACAATCGCTCGGCAAGTGTCGTAGTAAGGCGCGCAATCAACTGCGGCTGAGTTGCTACCATCTGGTCAAAGTTCTTGCGGTTGACAGTCATAAGCCGGCAGTTTTCGTGCGCAATCGCACTTGCAGAACGCGGTTTATTTTCAAGCAGTGCCATCTCACCAAACATATCGCCTTTCTTTAAAACTGCAAGAATTACCTCGCGTCCGTCTACGACTTTTGTAATGCGCACAGCCCCTTCCTGAATGATGAACATATCAGCGCCTGCCTGACACTCAGAAAAAATCATCGTGCCTTTAGGGTAAACGCGCAGAAGTTCCGAAGTCGGCTCAAAATATACGGCATGAGTTTTTGGCTTTAACTGAATGAATTTCTGTTTTGCGATTGCGGCATTTGCGCCGACAGGGCATGCCTTTAAATACTGGTAATAACCGTAAATTGCAATGTCAAATTTCTTTTCCCTTTCGTAAAAACTTGCGCTTGCAAAAATCTGTTCAGGAGATTCCTTTACGACATTGTTCAATGCAAGCTTTGTCAGGTTTTCATTTAAAAGGCGCATCTTGTTTGCAAAAGTGCGGATAATTTTCATTGCAACGGGAGTATTTCGTTCTATTAATTCAGGGTACTGGTTTCTTCTTACGGAAATGCAGACAACATCAGTCATCGCAACTGCAGATTCAATTTGAAGGTGATTTGACATACACGGAATTACACCGATAAAATCACCCGGCCCTAAAATGTTATTCGATTCATTTACAGGAATTTTCGTTTCGTGCACGCAATGAACATGACCCACCTGAATGATAAAGAATCTGTCACTGGTGTCCTGTCCTTCGACGACAATGTAAGAGCCCTTAGAAAAATTAACAAATGAAAGCTGCAGCATTCCAAATATCTCCCTACTAGTATATTAATATACAGCAAACCTTTTTTCAATTATCGGAATTTAAAAAAAGTAATTTACAAAAATATTTTTTCATTTAAAGATAATCTCTTCTTCGAGTTCAAATCCTGTTTTTTCCCTTACCGTAGTTTTTATAAAATCGACAAGCTGCTTTATTTCGCCCTGTGTCGCATTTCCCGTATTGATGATGATGTTTCCGTGCCAGTCAGAAATTTTTGCCCCTCCGACTGAATGTCCCTTAAGCCCGAGTTCGTCAATAATCTGCCCGGTCGGCTTCCCGAAAGCGCGGTTATTTTTAAAAACGCTCCCTGCACACGGAAACTTAAAATGCCCTTTTTCAATCCGCTCCCTCATAAAATCCCGCGCCCTGCCTGCAATTTCCTGCGCCATCTCATTGCTTTCTTTCGTGACCATAAATTCTGCGCCCAGAATGATGTCAGTTGAATTTGTAAAAGGCGATTTTTTATATTCCCACATACTTTTTTCCGAGTGCAGAATATTCTTCTTATACGCTGAACTTAACGCAGGCGCTTTTTCTTTTCTAAGATACTCGATGTCCTTTACAACATCGCTTACTTCAAGATTAAAACAGCGCGCATTCATATAGCACGCACCGCCAGCAGTCCCCGGCAGGCCGCAAAAAGCTTCAAGCCCCGAGTAACATTTTTTTACTGCAAAATTTACAAGTGAATTCATCAGAACGCCGCACTGACATTTTAAAACGGCAGTTTTTTCACCTGTTTTTATTTCTTCGATTTTATTCAGCCTCACTGTCGAAATCACCGCGCCTTTAAAACCGTCGTCAGAAAAAACAATGTTCGTTCCGCCGCCAAGAATAAAATACGGAATTTCATTTTCTTCAAGAATATTTACGCATTTTATCAGGGCATTTTCAGAAAGCGGTTCTATTAAAAGTTCAGTTTTTCCGCCGACTTTAAAAGAAAAACGGCGAGCCATCGGTTCATCTTCAAAAACTGCAAAATCGCTGTCTGTCTTGAAATTTTGTGCTATTTCCCGTAAATTATTCATAACTGTACTATAATGTATTTTATGTTAAATATAAACCCCGGGTTTTTTATAAAAATGTGAAACTTTTGTCATTATTTTTATGTTTATATTTAATATATCGAGGTAAATATGAGTCTAAAATTATTCAACACGATGGGAAAATCCTTGCAGGAATTCAAGCCAATAAAAGAAGGTTTTGTCGGTTTTTATGGTTGCGGACCGACAGTTTACAATTATGCACATATCGGAAACCTTCGCGCGTATGTTTTTCTTGACATTCTTGACAGAACTCTTACTTTTCTCGGTTACAAAATCAAGCACGTAATGAACATTACAGACATTGGACACCTTACAGGCGATGCCGATGACGGCGAGGACAAAATGCTCAAAACCGCGCAGGAACGCCATCAGAGCGTTATGGAAATCGCGCAGTTTTACACGGACGCCTTTATAAAAGACATCGACAGGCTGAACATTCGTCACCCCGACGTTATATGCCGTGCCACAGAGCATGTTCAGGAAATGATTGAATTAATCAAAAAAATCGAAGCAAACGGTCATACATATATGGCAGGCGGAAACCTTTATTACGATACGACGACTTTTGCAGACTACGGAAAACTTGCAAACCTCAATCTTGAAGAATTAAAAGCCGGCGCCGGTAACCGCGGTCTTGACGAAAACAAGCGCAATCCGACAGACTTTGTACTCTGGTTTACAAAATCTAAATTTGAAAATCAGGCGCTGACCTGGGACAGCCCTTGGGGACGCGGATATCCCGGCTGGCATATAGAATGTTCTGCAATGAGTATGAAATATCTCGGCGAACAGTTTGACATTCATACAGGCGGAATTGACCATATTCCTGTTCATCATACAAATGAAATCGCGCAGTCAGAAGGTGCAACAGGCAAAAAATGGGTAAATTACTGGCTTCACAATGAATTCCTTGTAGAAAAAAACGGAAAAATGTCAAAATCTTCAGGCGAATTCCTTACTTTACAGCGCCTCATTGACAAAGGCTACGAAGCGCTTGACTACAGGTATTTCCTGCTTGGCGCGCATTACCGCAGTCAGGTAATGTTCAGCTGGGAAGCAATGGATTCTGCAAAAAACGGAAGAAAAGCTCTCGTAAACAGGGCAAAAAAAGTTCTTGAAGCCGCAGGCGGAAAAACGGCAGACGAAAATTCACTTTCAGAAAAAGCAAAAGGCTATCTTGATTCTTTTAAATCAGACCTTGAAAACGACCTTGCAACACCGCAGGCATTAAGCCGCCTTCAGGTTGCAGTAAAAGACAGTGAACTTAAAGCCGAAGAAGCCCTGTTCCTCATCAAAAAAATGGACAGCGTTCTTGCCCTTGACTTGCTAAAAGAAGCAGAATCATCATGCTCTCCCGGCGCAGAGTTGAATTCGACTGACCCTGAGGCCACTCAGATTGAACAGCTGCTTTTGCAGAGAACTCAGGCAAAAAAAGACAAAGACTTTGCGCTTGCAGATAAAATCCGCGATGACCTTGCTGCAAAAGGAATAATTATCGTTGATACGCCTGCAGGCCCGACCTGGAAACGCAAGTAAGTAAAAAGCAGCATTTTTTTGTAACTTTCGGGAGTATATGTGGTTAAAGATATAGCGGATAAAGCGATTGGTAGTGAAGAACTGAAAGCTGCGAATCCGGCAGATTTTAAAAAGATATATGATGCAACAATGACGCTTTTGTTTAAAGTGGCTTTCCGTGTCGTCAATGATCAGGAAGTTGCCGAAGATTTAGTGCATGATTCATATATCAAAGCAAATGAAAAAGAGATGGTTTTTCCGACTATGAACGACGCAACCTACTGGCTGATTCGTGTCGTAAAGAACGCATCTCTTAATTATGTAAAACGAAAAGGACGTGAACAGCGGGCTTACCAAAAGGCATTATACGAAGACCATCGGGTTCAGACATCTGGTGAAACCGATTTGTTAAAAGAAGAATCGATAAAAAAAGCAAAAGAAGCTTTATCGAAACTTCCTGAAAATTTAAGGGAAGTTCTTATTTTGCGCGAATACGCAGATATGAACTATAAAGAAATTGGCAAAACACTTGGTATAACAGAGGGAAATGTCAAAGTCCGGGTTTTTAGGGCCCGCGAACAGCTTTCTAAATTAATAGGAGAAGACGATGTATACTTGTCCTGAAAAAGATATTCATTCAATTTATCTCGATAATGAACTTCCGGAGCAATATGTCGTAAAATATGAAACGCATATAGCTTCATGCCCTAAGTGTCAGACTCAGCTGGAACAGTTAAAAAAATTCAGGCAGATTTTAAAAGAGGATTCCAGTTCGTTAGATCTTGATTCTGTTTTTTTGCAGCAGAGTTTTGAACGTTTGCAGAACAGGCTTCGCTATACAAAAGTCGTTTCTGACTCAAAAGAAAAGAATGTCATAAAATTCCATGAAATAAAAAAATATGTTCCGGCAGCAGTTGCCGCAGCGGCAGTTTTTGCAATTATGCTTCCGTTTAATTTGAAAAACAAAAATACATCTGCCGTAAATAACGGCGTCCCTGTTGCGCAGATTCAGCCTATCAAGAGAACGACTGATTTTTCTTTAGACCAGAACCAGCTGCTTACGGAAACTTCAAACGTTGCATATCCGATAAGCCTTGCAAGCCGTTCTGCTCAGCCTGTTTCCAGCGAAGAAATTTTTACGCTTAATTCATTTAATCCGCATAATCTGAAAATGGCAACTTCTGTCACGGCAAGCAAAGCAGTCAGAAACAATAAAAACATTTCAAAACTTTTAAACGATGACTTTTTTATGCCGGAGTTCATTGCCCCTGAACAGCAGAACGTAATGCAAATTTATATGCCGTCGTATGTTGATATTTCAGCATTAAATAAATAAAATATAAAAAATAAATTTTATGCTGGAATTTTAAAAGTGAAAATGAATCATAGTTTTTCGTATCTCGTGCGGAAATATGTTTTTGTACGGGTGCTTTGTATAATTGCATGTTGTTTTGTAGTAATCGGTTTTTCGGCTTTAATCAGTTATTCCGTAAAAGAAAAGCCTGTCATTCTTTCTATATCACAGCAGGTAGGCTCGCCGGGCGACGTAATTTCAATTCGCGGAAAATTTTTTAACAACGCAAAAGATACGTCGTACGTTGAAATTGCAGGAAACCGCCTTACGGAAAGTTCTTATGTATCCTGGAATGACGATGAAATTGTAATTACGATTCCTGCAAATACGCAGGACGGTCTGCTTTATGTCGTTTCAAATGCGGGACGTTCAAACCCTGATTTTTTTGCAAACAAAACTGCAATTCCCGTAAGCATTCAGAATGATTCAAATTATACCCTGCCGACGATTACGTCTATTTCAAGCGACAGTCTTTATGTCGGCGAGCTTCTGACGATTTCAGGCAAAAACTTCGGAACAAAAAAAAGTTCTGCGCAAGTCTGGTTTTCTACAAAAAAGACTCAGCAGCAGATTACGGAAAATTCTTTTAACGCTTCAAGGCAATCTGATGAAATTGAATATATCCCGGCTTCTGACATAGATTTTGACTATGAATACTGGAGTGAAAACGAAATTAAAGTTTATGTTCCCGACGGAGCGGCTTCCGGCTATTTATATGTTGAAAATGAATTCGGCAAATCTGCAAAGCATACTTTTTCAGTTCAGCAGCGTGCAGGCGAAAAAAATTACATAACAAAAAATATGTATCTTATTCAGGTTTCGGCTGATGTTTCAAACATAAAGGGAACAAAAGATTCTATATTGAGTTTCAGGCTTCCTTTACCGCAGACGACTGCAGAACAGCCTGTCGTAATCCTTACGGAGAGCACGCCCAAACCTCTGCTTGAAAATTATGACAACACTTCTGTATTTCAGATTGCGATGGACAAGACAGGCAAAAATTCCTATGCAACAAACGAGAAGAACCGCATAAGCCAGAATCATGTAATTACTGTCCGTTCCGTAGAAACTTCGATTGACGTAGATTTTGTCGGAATTCCAAAAAACAGAAAACGTATGCTTTACAAGACTTATACAAAGGCAGACACAATCGTTCCTGCTGATACGCCTGAACTTGTAAACCTTTTGCCGAATGTAATTTATAAATCAGTAAATCCGTATCGTCAGGCAAAATTGATTTATGACTATATAGTTAAGAATTTTAGAATTCAGGATAAACTCAGAAAAGGCAGTACAAGCCCTCTTGATATGCTTAAAACAAAATCCGGCGATGCCTATGACTTTGCCGTTTTATATGCGGCAATGCTGAGGACTGCCGGTGTTCCTGCAAAAGTTATGAGCGGAATTCTTATCGATGCGGACAAAAAAACGCGCTCTCACTGGTGGGTAAACTTTTACATAGACGACTTCGGCTGGGTTCCTGCAGACCCTGCTTTAGGTGCCGGGCTTGAATACAATTCGTTCCAGATGCACGAGAACCCTGAAAAATACTATTTTGGAAATCTTGATTCCCAGCACGTAATGTTCACCCAAAACTGGAACCTCGTAAAAAATGCAATTTCAGACGGCAAGACAGTTTCATTGCAGAAAATGTACGCAACTCAAAGCATTTGGGAAGAAACGACATCTGACGTTACAGGCTATTCAAGTTTCTGGAATCTGCCTGTCGTAATCGGTGTGTATTAAAAGTTACTCTTTCTTAAAAATATAATCTCTTTGAATATTATAACTTATAAGGAATAACATCGTTTCTATAATGATTTTACTCAAATAAACTGGAATTGAAGTGGAATTTGCCAGAAATTTTATTCCAAAATATGAACTGCAAAAAAGGAAAATTGCAAGACAGCAATATTTGAAAATGCAGAAAAGAAATTCTTTTTTATTCTTGTGTTTTCCAAAAGAGAAAACCAAATTTTTATTTATAATAAAATTTATAAAAATTGAAACTATCCTTGCCACTACTAGAGATAAAAACATTTTTTTTGAGAAAAAATAACCGACCGAAAAAATTGTAAAATCAATGATGCTTGACACACAGGAAGAAAAAATAAATTTAAATAACAATCCATAAATTTTTAAACTATCAAAAACAGGGTGGAAATGACTTGATTTATTATCATCACAATATATAGTTTTTATTTTTTCTTTTATGACTATTGTCAATAAGATAATTAGTTTTTTGGGGCTCTCCAGCCCTCTTGTTAACTACATTCAAGAGCAACTTCTGCTAATTTTGAAATTTTTAACTTTGAAGTTATAAACTTTAGGTACAAATCCAATAAAATTGCTTACTTGATGTGCATTATCAAACCGATTTATATCACCTACATAAGCCAATGCTGTAATCGGAGCAATTCCCGGTACAGTCATTACTTTCCGTACTTTCTCATCATTTTCAACTTAAGCATTTATTTTCTGCAGAAGCCGTTCAATTTGTTTTTCAAGAAGATTCAGCCTTTCTACAAGTCTTTCAGCTTCTTCTTTTTCATATCCTTTAAGCAGCGGAAGAATATTTACCCTGTTATTTTCACGGCTCATATCTTTTCGTACAAACTGTGTGTCGCAGGTTCAAAACCTGCAGCAGGCGCTAAAGGCTTTCAGATTTACTGAAAGTCTTTTTTTATGCCTTCATTTGTTTTTCTGTTCGTCGCGCGCCTGAAAGAGTGTCTGTATTGTCCGACGGATTAAAATTATCTTACGGTTTCATATTTTGCAAGAATTTCATACGAGCGTGCTGTTGAGGAACCGGCTATTCCGATTAATACTTTTTCTGCATTTTCAGGAATCGTAAATTCGCCTGTAAAAATCTGAGTTTCTTCATTTTTTTCTAATCGAACAATCTCTTTTCCGCAAATTATTGCAACGGAATTTCCTTTTTCTGCCAATACTGAAAAAGTATATGTTTTGTTCCTTATTAAAGGAGATTCGATAGGGGAGATTATACTTGTTTTATATTTTGTTTCGTATATTTCTGGAAAAACTGACTTGTTTTCTGATTTTGCTTCTATTAAAAATCGTCCGCACAACCATTCTCGTTTTTCGCCGACCTTTTTTTTGTAAACATTTACAATAAATAAACCTTTTCCCGGCAGACTGAACATTGCTTTTGTTTTGCCGTTTTCTGATGTTTTAAAAACTCTGTCAGGATATCTTTGAGTTTCATCTTTATCTGTCAATACAAAATGCAGTTCATAATTATTAAGTTCTTTAAAACTTAAAATCAAATTATTTTCTGTCGAAATTGTTTTTGGAATTTTATTTTCAAATTCTGTAATTTCAAAAATTATAGGGCGAAAATCCGGTAATTGTAAAAATTCTTCTTCTGAAATTGGATTTTCAAGTAATTGTTCTATCTTTATCTGGGGATAATGCGTGTATATAAATTTGTCAGGTTCTGTAAAAAGATATTCCGTAGAATATGAGTTTACGTAATTTCTTCCATTTAGAAATCCCGAATCCCATGTAGTATCAATAAAATACCAGACATCTTTTATTTTTACCATGTTCCAGGCATGATTTGAAACTTTCGGATTTTCTTTCTGCACTATTGAAGTTCCAACTCCGCGAGCATATCCGTGAATTTTTCTGCATGGAATTTTTAATGTCTGGCAGAATTTTAAAAACACATTTGAATATCCTTCGCAGACGGCAGTTTTTGATTTTAAAACTGTGACGTAATCCTGCTCTGGAATAGTTCCTGCAAGAAAATTTACCGTGTCATACGTGATTAATAGTGCAGTAAAATCATGCGCCATTTTTACTTTTTCAAAATCATTCTGCGCTTTTTGCTGAATAATATCGCAGACATTTTTTACGTATGTATTAGTATTTTTTGTCCTTAACTCATCAAGCGATTTATCTTTTAGAATTTTTTTTATCGTTTCATCAGGAATGTATGTCCTGTATTTTTTTGATTCATCATAGTTTTCAGGAATTTGATAAATTCCTTTAAAATTAAAAGAAAAACAAAGCTGATAAGTTATAAGTTTTAAAAATATGACTGTAAAAATTAATTTATTTTTCATTACCGTTCCTCTTGAAAATATCTGTTTTTTCATTGTAATTTCCAATTTCATTTACTTTAGCAATACGGAAAAAAGTTTTCAAATTATTGACAGCAACAAGGTCATACAAAAGATTTAATTTCTGACTGTTCCCCATAGAAGAATAGTTATAATTATTTTCTTTTTCAAATATAGTCAGAAAAACCGCATTCAGGATATTTGCATCAAACTGGTTTATAATCTCTTTTAGAGAGTCAGAGAGAATTTGCAAGGACATCTCTCCTTTTTTTAGTTTTCCCATGCAGAAACAGACAAACGCATTTTTTTTGTTGAGCTGCTTGGCGGTCATTATGGAATCGATTTCATTTCTTATGCTTTTAAATGTGCTCCATTGTTTTTCATCGCGTAAATTCAAACTGTGTGCTTCCGTATAATCTGAGTAACTCGAAAAACCTTCTAAAACGGCATTATAATATTCAGTTCCTTTTGTAAAACCTTTTTTTTGTGCAGTTAAAAAATCTTCTTTTGTCTTAAAACCTTTTGCCGTATAGTCAAGAAATTCCTTATAGGCAGCAAAACTTTCAAGGTTTTTATCTTTTGCATCATAGTATTCTCTGGAATTTTTGTTGTCCTTACTATATGAAATGCCGGTCAGTTTGTCTTCCGTATAAAATCCTTTTTCAAAAGCATCAAGACAGTCTTCTACCGAATTAAATGAATTATTCTTGTAAAGATAATAGAACTTTCCTTCCGAAAATCCGAGTTTTTGGGCTTCGTAAAATTCTCCGCTTGAATTATATCCTTTACGCTTTGCATCCTTTAAATCTGCGATAGAGTTGTAGCCCTGTGCATCAAAATAGAAAAAAATCCCGTTTTTTTCAGCGACAAAAACTGAACTTTTATTGTCAGAATAATGGCGCCCGCTATCTTGCCCGTTATAATCGTGTTTGACAAAAACAGTTGAAATTGAATTATCAAAAACCAATTTCTCAAAATCTTCAATAGTATTTATCCAGATTGAATTTGCTGAAGAAATCTTGTTAACAGGAATATATTTTATTTCTGCGGACAGAAAAGATATCTGCAGAAACAAAATCAGAAACGAGAAAAACAATTTCATTGTAACCTCCATAACCTCTTTTTAGTAGAAAAATCTGTTTTATTGGTAATATTTTAAATCTAAAATGTCAAAAAAACAATCATAATATTACTTAAAAAGTATATTTATTACCTTGCTGAAAGTTTTATAAATCTCTGTTTATGCAATAATTTTTATAATGAATAAAGAAAAGCCGAAAATTCAAATTCTCTTCGGAGAAAATGTAAGAAAGTATCGCAAAAAAAACGGTCTGACACAGGAGCAGTTTTCAGAACTGTTGGGAATTTCGCAAAAGCATCTGTCAATAATAGAAACAGGAACTCAGTTTGCTTCTGCATCGCTAATAGAAAAAATAGCCACAGCTTTTAAAGTTCCGCCGGCAAAATTGTTCGGAGAGGAAATAAACACTGAAGAAATCAACGTCATCACAAAACTGGTAACTCTGGAAATTCAGCGTGCCGTATCAATTATAGATTCCCGGCTTTTAAAAATTGAAGAGCAGCTAAACAAAAAATAATCCTCTTTCTGCATATTATTCTATATTATTCCTTTGATAACTACTTGACCAAGAATGAAAAAATCTGTTATTATTCATTCTACATTAATATGCCTGTCGTATAAATCCCCGTTGATACTATGGTAATATATTGAAAAAATTTAAGTGAGGTTATGTTATGTACGCACTTGTTGAATATAAGGGAAAACAGTATAAGGCCGAAAAAGGCGCACTTCTTCAAGTTGACAAAATCGATGCAGAAAAAGGTTCTAAAATTGATATTGACAGTGTTCTTCTTGTAAGTGACGGAGAAAATGTTAAAGTCGGAGCACCTTACGTGCAGGGTGCAAAAGTTCAGGTTGTTGTTGAAGATTCATTCAAAGACAAAAAAGTTCTTGTATTTAAATACAAAAGCAAGAAAGACTATCACCGTTTAATCGGTCATCGTCAGCAGTACACTAACGTACGTGTAGAAGAAATCGTCGGTTAATGACTGACATCACACTTGTAATGGAAAAAAACGGCAGATACTTGAAGTGCAGAGCTTCGGGACATGCCGGTTTTGCTGAACACGGAAAAGACATTGTTTGCAGTGCCGTTACTGTTTTGATGAGGACTGCGATTCAGGTATTTTCCGAGACAAGTGGAATTGAATTTGAAACAGATACTTCCCTGCGCGGATTTTTAAGTTTTTCGGCAGGGGTTAAAAAATCTGATTCTGTCTTGCAGGAAAAGATTTTTACAATAGGAAACTTTCTTCAGAAAGGATTTGAATCTCTTTCAGAAGAGTTCCCTGAAAACGTAACTTTTGAATTAAAGTTGGAGGACTAATATGGGAAGAACTAGAGGCGGAAGCGGTGCAAAAAACGGACGCGATTCTAATCCAAAACACCTTGGCGTAAAAAGATATGCTGGCGAAGTTGTAACTGCAGGTTCTATTATTGTAAGACAGCGCGGAACACATTTTAATCCGGGCGACAATGTAAAAAGAGCTGGTGATGACAGCCTTTTTGCAACGGCAGACGGAACAGTAGTTTTCAGCGAACGCAAAAATAGAAAGATTGTTTCAGTTACTCCTGTTCAGGCGTAATTCTGGAATTGCTTTATGTTTAATGCCCGGTAGCTTATTGCCGGGTATTTTTTTTGCGGGTATCAAGCCCGTAGATTCAGGTGGTATTTATGATTGGTTTTGCAGACGAGGCAATAATCGAAGTTTCCAGCGGTAAAGGCGGAAACGGCTGTATTTCATTCAGGCGCGAAAAATATGTCCCAAACGGCGGTCCGTCCGGCGGTGACGGCGGTGACGGCGGTGACATCATTTTTGTCGTAAAGCGGAATCTTCGGACTCTGGCTGCATTGCGCTACCATCCGATTATAAAAGCAAAAAACGGTTCTGACGGACAAAGCTGGAACAAATACGGTAAAAACGGCGAAGATAAAATTATTCCTGTTCCCCCGGGAACGACTTTGCGCGATGCTGAAACAAACGAATTGATTTACGAGTTTACGACACAGGCCGAGGACGAACAGTTTGTATTTCTAAAAGGCGGTTCAGGCGGCTGGGGAAACGTTCACTTTAAGTCGTCTACAAATCAGGCACCGCGTTTTGCAAATAAAGGTAATCCCGGCGAAACACGAAAACTGCGCGTAGAACTCAGCATAATGGCAGATGTCGGTCTGGTAGGTTTTCCTAATGCAGGCAAATCTTCTCTTCTTACGGCGTTTACGAATGCGCGCCCTAAAATTGCGCCTTATCCGTTTACGACAAAAATTCCTAATCTCGGAGTTTTAAATGCTGACAAGGAACGCGACATAATCATTGCCGACATTCCCGGAATTATAGAAGGCGCTTCTGACGGCGCAGGACTTGGAATACGGTTTTTAAAGCATATTTCGCGTACGGCGTGCCTTATTTTTATGATCGATGCTTCTGATCAGAATTATCTCAGCGCGTACAAGACTTTGTGCAACGAATTAAAGTCTTTTTCCGAGCAGCTGTATTTAAAGCCGAGAATTGTTTTGTGCAACAAGATTGACGTTGAAGATGCAGAAAAACACGCAGACGAAATAAAGCAGGCGATTTCTAAAGAAGAACCTGACACAATCGTAATTCCTGTTTCTGTTTTGCAGAACAAAGGTCTTGGTGCTGCCCGCGCCGCAATAATTGAACTTGTAGACCGCCTTGAACAGAGCGGAAAAGGCGCGGTAACTCTTTCAAAGAAAGACAGTTTTGAAGAAAGCGATTTTATGAAAGAGCGCGCAGAAATAGATGAAGATGCAGAAGTTCAGTATCCCGGCAGTGAATAGTCAATAGTCCGGTTTGTCTTTTTGGAAAGTTTTATGAAGATTGCAATTTTAGGCGGAAGTTTTAATCCTGTTCATATCGGGCATCTTGCTCTGGCAGATGATGTCTGCAAAAGTCTTGGTTATGACAAAGTTCTTTTTGTTCCTGTTTACGTTCCGCCTCATAAACAGATGTCATGTGCAGAATCACCTGAGCACAGGATTGCAATGCTTCAGAGTGCTTTTAAAAATGATAGCCGTTTTGAAGCCGAGCCGTGCGAAATTGAGCGCAAGGGAATTTCTTATACTGTTGATACAGTTCATTATTTAATGGAAAAATACAAAGACGTCATCGACGGAAAATTAGGGCTTGTAATGGGGCAGGAAAATGCCGCAGAATTTGACAAATGGAAAGGCGCAGAAGAGCTTGCTTCTGTCACTGACATAATAATTGCAAGGCGGATTTCGCTGTGCTGTGCGGAAACTTCGGGATTTGAAAACGCTCATGCAAACGGTTATACAGGCGGATTTGATAACGATGACCGTTTAAAAATAAGTTCAGCGTTTAAGCATAATTTTATTGAACTTAAAAATCTTGTTCTTCCTGTTTCTTCTACGGAAATCCGTGCGAGAATTGCAAATAATTTTGGCTGGCGTTATCTTGTTCCTGATGGCGTTTTTGAGTATATTTTAAAGCATAAGTTATATGGGTACAAAAATTAATTACGAAAAAAAAATTGAAGAAATAAAAAAGTATGCAAAAGGCTGTGTTTCAGAAAGCCGGTTTGCGCATAGCCTTCGTACTGCAAAAATGTGTGAAGAAATCTGCGAACGTTACGGCATTGACAGTCAGAAAGGTTATCTTTGCGGAGTTGCGCACGATATGTGCAAAAAACTCGATGATTTGCAGTTGATTCAGCTTGCAGAACAGGACGGAAAGCCGCTTTCCCCGATTGAAAAAGACAAGCCGTCTTTGCTTCACGGCAGGGCTGCGGCAGTAAAAATTCAGCAGGACTTTGGTGTAGATGACCCTGAGATTATTCAGGCGATTGCAAACCATACTTTTGGCGGCGAAAATCTTTGCAGTCTTGCAAAAGCTTTGTATGCCGCTGACAAAATTGAACCCGGCAGGGAACACGTAACTAGAGAATATATCGATAATCTTTTGAAAATGCCGCTTGACGAAATGCTTTACAGTGTCGTTTCGGAAAGCGTTGCTTATCTTACGAAGAAAGGCAAAAAAATTAATCCGATAACTTTAAAATTTTTAGAAGAATTAAAAAGAAGTTTTTAATTTCTATCCGAAGTATCCGAAGTTTGTGGCTTTTTCACTGGCTTTTTATGGGGGAATAAAATGAAGCTTAGGCAGGAAAGAAAAGGAATTATATTTATCGCTCTGATTTTCATAATTTTATGCGTTCTCGTTGCAATAGTCGTAGTTTCCGTAAAGCAGGATACTGTCGAAGAAAACCTTAAGCGCGACCCTGTAATGAAAGTCCTTCTTGTCCTCGAAGATAAAAATCAGCTTTTGTTTACGGACGTTCTGATATATTATCCGGTCAGCGGTAAAGGCGTTCTCGTAAACATTCCGGGAAACACAGGCGGACTTCATGCTTCTCTTGACAGGGTTGACCGCATTGATGCGATTTATTCTGAACTTGGAGTTGACAAATATCTTGACGAAATTTCTGATTTTGTTGACGTTGACATTCCGTTTTATATAAAGATTTCAATGAACAATTTTATTGAACTTGCGGATCTGCTCGGCGGACTTGAACTTTTTATTCCTGTTCCTGTTGAGCAGGAATCTCCTGCAGGCGAAAAATGGCTTTTGCCGAGCGGACGCGTAAATCTTGACGGCGATAAAGTCAGGACGTTTATGACTTATTATTTTGAAGATGAATCTGAGGACGACATTCAGGAGAGGCGGCAGGATGCTACGGTTGCTTTTCTGTCGGCAGTAAAACAGCAGGCAAATACTTATTTAAAGAAGAAGAGCTTTTCAGAAATTTCTTCAAGAATGACGTCTAACGTAAAAGAAGAAGATTTGCTGACGCTATTCCAGCGTATTTCGCAGGTTGATACGGAACGCTTTGAATATATTACTGTAACTGGAAAATACAGTAACGTTGACGGAAAAACGCTCCTTATGCCGTTCCGCAATGGCGAATATATAAAAGATGTCGTAAGAAAATCGATAAATTCAATAGTTTCTCCTTCTGGTACTGCAAATGCACGTCCTTATGTAATCAGGATTTTAAACGGAACGAAAATCCAGGGGCTTGCACACAATACACAGATTCTGCTTCAAGGAGCTGCGTTTGAAGTTCTCGATATCGGAAATGCAGAAGGCGGAGAAGTTGACGAAACTTACATAATCGATCACATCGGTCAGGCAGAGGCTGCAAAAAACATTGGAGAGTTCATCCATTGTACGAAAATTGAAGAAGAAGTTTTAAAAGACGGCGAAGAAGTCAGCAACGTTGACTTTACTTTGGTTTTGGGAAAAGATTTTGACGGCCGGTGGGTTCAGGCTAAAAAAGAGAGGTAAATGGTTTTATGAAAACTACACAGGATAAAGCGCTGGAAATTGCACAGTTACTTGAGGACGGCAAGGGAGAAGATGTTGTCGTTCTTGATATTTCTGAGTTGAACAGCTGGACAGATTTTTTTGTCATTACGACGATTAACAGTTCTACGCACTGGCAGGGTCTTTACAGACAGGTGAAGGACTATATTAAAGACAACGATCTTGAAATTCACCTTACGAACAAAAAATCGCCTGACGGTGATGACTGGAATCTGATTGACCTTGGCAATATTGTCGTTCACTTGATGTCAAAACAGGCACGCGTATTTTACGACCTTGAAAAACTCTGGCATAACGGCAAAAAACTTGACTATAAAAAACAGTCTTCTGAATCTGAGTCATAGAACTGCGAAAGTCCGGCATTGTCATCAGTGTTATCTGCATATTTCTGCTGAACGTGATAATTGCCGGACAGTTCTTCGTCATCAATATCCTTGAAATTATCGTAACATTCTGCATCTTCAAAATCAGAGTATTCTGATTTATTTTTTTCCGTTTCGTCCGTGTATTCTTTGGAAATAAAAAAACGGCCGGTCTTGTTTTCTTCGTTCAATTTCTGACTGTCAGATTTTTCTGTTTCAATCATATCATTCAGTTTATTTTTCTGTTAGAAAAAGTCAATGCTGAAAGATTAAAAGCCGGTGCGAAATAAATTTTTATGATAAAAAAAATCTTTGACAATACAAACTTTGATAGTATAATATTTATATATGTTAACGGAATTTCGTGTGCCAGCACCTGCTAAAATTAATCTTGGGCTAAAGGTTCTGCCTGCGCGCCCGGACGGTTTCCACGGAATCGAAAGTATTTTTTCGACAGTCAGTTTGTGCGATGAATTGTCCATTAAAACTGTTCCTTCAAAAAATACATGTTTAGTAAAGTGCGATGCGATGAAACTTCCTGAAAACAATACGATTTGTTCAACTTACAAGGCATTTAAAAATATTGTTCATGATGATTTGCCGGGTGTCGAGGTTTTCATAAAAAAAAGGATTGCATCAGGAGGAGGTCTCGGCGGCGGTTCAAGTGATGCAGCAAGTTTTTTAATTGCCCTTGACAGGCTGTGCAATGCAAATCTTACGGACGCACAGATGAAATCTGTTGCAGGTTCTGTAGGAAGTGATGTATTTTTTTTCTTGGATTGTGCTCTGAAAGACGGAGCCGCAATTGTAACTGGAAGAGGGGAGTGTGTAAAATCCATTCTAAAAAGAAAAGATTTACATTTTTTACTGGTTTTCCCTGGAGTTCATAGCTCGACAAAGGAAGCATATTCTTTGGTTGATGAGTTTTATGAATCCGGTAAAAATCCGGAATGTCCTTCTTTGGATAAACTTGAAATGATTTACAATTCTCCTGTTGAAAGCTGGAGTTTTGTAAATACTTTTACAGAAGTAATTTCAAAGAAGTACCCGGAAATAGAGCATGCTATCTTCGATTTAAAGAAGAATGGCGCTCTGTATACAGATATGTCAGGCTCAGGTTCTACTGTATTTGGAGTTTTTTCATCAGAGAATGATGTACAAAAAGCCCGAAATGCGTTATCTGGTTCCTGGAATGTTTGCTCTTGCTTTTAAGGAGGCAGCTCATGCAAGTAACTGAATTACGTATTCGTAAAGTAACGTCAGAAGGAAAGCTTAAGGCTTATGTTACGGTAACATTTGACAACTGTTTTGTTGTTCACAATGTGAAGATTATCGAAGGCAAAGACGGCTTGTTTATTGCCATGCCAAGCAAAAAGACTTCGACCGGAGAGTATAAAGACGTAGCTCATCCGATTAGTCCTGAATTCAGGACTGAACTTCAGAACAAGATTCTGGACGAATACAATGCAGGTCATGTCATAGAATCTGGCAGCGAAGCTGAGTAAGTCAAATTCAAATTCAGATAAGTTCTATAGACAAAATATTCTTATTTTGATACTATTACCTCATATTTTTGGGACGTCGGCAAGCGGTAAGCCCCCGGCTTTTGGTGCCGGTATTCCACAGGTTCGAATCCTGTCGTCCCAGTTATTTCTGGAAAGCTCTGGCGTGATAAACGATGGGGTGTAATGAACGGATTTTTCTTAATTCATTATCTTATCTTGCGTTTTTCTTCGTATGAGCATTCCAAAAATTGATATACTTTTAGGAGCTTGAAGAAAAATGGGAAAAATGACACTCGAAGCAAAAACACGTACAGTAACAGGAAAAAAGGCTGCAAGAACTCTTAGGGCTGCAGGACGTCTTCCTGCTGTTGTTTATAATTCTGAAGGTAAATCAACAATGCTTGATGTTGATGAAGTAGAGTTTAACAAAGTATGGCGCAACATTACTGCGACAACTTTAGTTACGCTCAACGTAGACGGAACGTCTCATGAAGTATTTATCAAAGATGTTGAATACAACATTCGCGAAGATAAAGTGCTTCATGCAGATTTCTGGGAACCGGCTGCAGATAAGGCAATTGTTCTTAAAATGAAATTGCAGTATTCAGGAAACCCTGCCGGTGTTTTAAAAGGTGGATTCCTTCTTAAACATGTTCCGCAAGTCACAATCAAGGCAAAGCCTGCTGCAATTCCAGAAAGAATTGTATTAGACATTTCTAATGTAAACATTGGAGAAAGATTCTGTGTTTCTGATATGAACTTAGGAAATGATATTACAGTTCTCACACCAGCTGACACTTGCTTGGTAAGCGTTTCTGCTGGCCGCTAATTTTATTCGTGCAGTTTTAGCGATGCAAAAGTCATTGTAAGTAAATGTCGTTACGGCCTTTCGGTTTGTTGCGTTCCGTTGCTTATGATGACTTTTTTTTTGGACTTAATTTGTGAACGACGAACAGTTTGTAAAAAAAATAGATTGCCGCATAAAAAAAGAATTGCTTGAAACCGGTTTTTCGTTTGATGATACGTTATGTATCGGCGTTTCAGGCGGTGCAGATTCAATCTGCCTTTTAACGTCACTCATCAGTTTTTTTAAAGAGAACAGTAGCAGGACTTTAAAAGAACTTTACGTAGTTTCCGTAAACCACAGGATACGGCCGGAATCAGAAAGCCTCGGTGACTGTCTGTATGTTGAAGAATACTGCAAGTCGTTTTCTGTTCCGGGGGTAAAAATAAATTTTAGCGTTCTTCCTCTTGAAGAAGGCGAAGTCTTTTCCCTTGCAGAAAAGCGCCGTCGCGGAACGGAAGAAGCCGCACGGTTTTTAAGATACAAAGCTTTTGAAAATTATTGCGTTCAGCTTGCGGAAACTTTTGAAAAAAATTCTGAACAGAAAAAAAGTAAAAAAATTTTTTTTGCGCTTGCCCATAACCGAAACGACCAGCTTGAAACTTTGATAATGCGTTTTTTACAGGGCGCAGGCGGCAGCTCAAGAACAGGAATTGCAGAAAAGCGCACTGTAAATTTGCAAGGCATTTCAATTAATTACGTAAGGCCTTTGATGAATGTAGAGCGTTCTGAAATTGAGCGCTACTTAAAAATAAAAAATGTGCACTGGCGCACGGATTCGACAAATAATGAAAATAATTATCTTCGCAATAAAATCAGAAACGAGATAATTCCTGTTTTTGACAGGACGTACCCCGGCTGGAAAACTGCGCTTTTGTCAGGCAGGGAAAAGGCAGTTTTTGAAAATGACTTTATCGAAAAAAAATCCGCAGAGTATGAATGGCACAAAACTGATGACGGCGTTTTTATTGAAAAAGAAATTTTTTATTCTGCCGATGACGTCATAAGGGAACGTCTTGTTTATAAGGCGCTTGAACTGATGAAAATCGAACGCCGTATTCCGTTTGCGTTTGTAAAGCAGGCGATGTTTTGTAACGGAAAAATTGAGCAGAATGGAATTGAAGTCTTTGCAGATGAAAAAAATCTTTTTATAAAAAAAATTAAAAATGAGGCGACTATATCAGGATTTTTTGCTATAATAGAAAAAGAATGTTGTCTTGAATTTGATTTCGGAACTTTGTTTGCAAGGCTTTCTGAAAAAGATGCCGGCTTTATGGAAATTCAATTTGTAACGAATGATGAGCAGATTCATTATTTAAGTAAAATACAGTTTCCGTTTTGCTTTAGAAGCAGGCAGATGAACGATTACGTTTTGACAAAAGACAAAGGAAAAAAATCTCTTTCTGACGTACTTTCTGATTTTAAGGTTGAAGAAAAGCGAAAAAATTTGATTCCTGTAATACAGTCGCTTGACGGTGACAGAAAAATTCTTGCCGTCTGGGGAAGTATTTTCGGTTATCAGAATTGGATTGTGTGATACGGTTTAGGGTAAGTCATTTTTATGAAAAAAATTTTTTGTTTGGTTTTATTCAGTTTTTTTATATTCAGTATGCAGGCAAATATAATAAGTTCAAATGCTGCAAACAGAAAAACGGCACTGCGTTATCTTCAGCTTGCAAAAAATTATGTAACTCAAAGTGACTGGTCATCTGTAAAAAAATCTTGCGAAAGCGGTTTGCAGTATGACGAAACTGTTGCTGACCTGCATTACTTAAAAGCGCTGAGCCTTTTTAATCTTGACTTTCCGCGTTACGAGATTATTCCGGTTATAAAAAAATCGCTGGACAAGACTGAATGGGTTGATTACAATCTGGCAAATGCAAGGATTTTTTACGCTGACTTAATGTGTTCGACAGGCAGACCGCAGGAAGCGATTGACATTCTTGACAAAGCGCCTTTGATTTATTCCTCTGATGCAGAATATGTCAGGATAAAATCTCTGTACGAAATCAATACCGCCGAGAGCATTGCCCGGGCAGAAGAAAAATTGAACAGCGCGCGCAGGGTTTATCCGAATGACGTCCGCTTTTTTTATCTGTTCTTCAATTATGAATACAATATCTGTTATATAGAAAAATCTGATAAAACCGGTTTTGAAAAAAAAGAACTTTCGCCGCTCGGAAAAAAAATCGCGGCAAGTTTTATCGTAAACCTTCCGAACTATGACAAAGATTATAAAGACCTTGAAATTCTTGCAAGCTTTTTTGCAGAGGGCGAAAATCAGAAACGGCTTTTAAAGGCTTTTGATGCGCGCGGATTCAAGCACATTCTCTATCCGATTATCGCGCTTGAAACGGGAGTTCTTTCGCAGGAAGCGGCGCTTGATTATTTTCTGACTTTCTTTGACGGAAAAATCGAAGCGAAAATTCTGTTTCAGTTTTATTCGATGATTACGGAAGAAAACAGCAAAAAATATTTTGACGAAAATCTGAATGCGTTTAACGGAACTCTTGTTTATGATACGAACAACAATCTTGAAGAAAATCTTGTCGTAAAATATGAACGCGGTCGTGCCCGGCAGGTTACTTTTGATTTTGACAATGACCAGTATGCTGAATGGAATGTCGAGTGCGATTTTGGCGTTCCCAAAAAAATAAATGTCTATGACCAGAATGCGCTCGTTGTTTACGGAACTTACCCGAACGTAAATTCGATTGTGTTTGAAGATGTCGAAAAAAACGTAAAAGGTCTTACTGTCTATAATATCATTGACGAAATGTTTGTCAGCAAGCCGTTTGACATCGTAAAGGCGCAGGAAATTAATTCATCAGATTTTTATGTAATCGACGAGGGAACTTTGCAGTACGGCAAGGCGCTTTTTGATTCTGACAAAATTCTTGCTGCGACAAATAAAATGACAAAGCCTTCTCTTGAGCGGAAAAACGCAAAAATCGAATTTTCTGTTCTTGACGGAATTCCGTATAAAGCAATTTACTATGCTGATGAAAAAAAATACGCCGAGTCATTTTTTATTGATGATTCAATCTGCGTAATCAGGAATGTAGACAAAGACGATGACGGAATTTTTGAAACGACGGAATATTATTCGACTGATGACGGCTCGATGAATATTTCTGAAACTGACAGAAAAGCCGTAACGACTAATATCTGGGGAAGTCCTGTTTTGGATGCGCCTTTGTATCTGTACGGAATAAAGATTGACAGGAATCTTGATACTGTTCCTGATTTTTCTGAAACGTATCTTGCAAGCAACGGAAAGATAACTGAATGGGATTCTGATTTTGACGGTCAGAACGATATTATCTATCATAAATTTCCGGCAGAAAAAAACAAGCCTTTGCGCGAAGAACAGTCTTATTTTATTAAGGACATCGTAAAAGGCTCGTACTGGGTGACGACAGTTCTTGAAGATGAAAAGCCTGTTTCTGTAGTTGAAAATGAAAATACGTTTTCTGTGTTCCGCGGAAAAAATGACGGCTTTTTCTGGATAGGTCAGAAAGAAAGCGACGGCTACGAACTGAACATTCTCGGGCAAATCAACCAGTTTGTGCAGGGACAGGTTTTTCAAATCGAAGAATCTGACTGTTATATAAGAGTTGTAAGAATGGGCAAAAATGTTTTTGCAAGAAAAATCGAAAAAGCCGTTTCGTCTGAAGGCTCGCCTGATGGCTCTGAAGATTCTTTATCTGGAGAATACAGTGAAGATGAAATTAAATAAAATATTTAAAAAAATTTTACTGACAGGAATTATCGTATGTCCGTTTTTTTTGGCTTCGTGCAGTTCGACAAAAAATGCGGCGGCAGAAATTGAAAATGTGGAATTTGATTATACGCAGGAAGATGTCCGCAACGCAGAAGTAGAAAGGATAAAAGGACTTTTGATTTCAAGACCTGTTGAAGCGTTGTGGCGTGCAGTTCTTTTGGGCGACGAAGAACAGATAAAAGTAACTTCATCGTACGTAAAGGATTTCTGCTCGTCCTCCCTTGAACAGAAAGATTACCTTGAACTTTATTTTGCGCACAAGTCTTTGTGCAATGCCGGTTTTGAAAAACTTGCAGAAGAAATAATTTCTAAAAAAGAACTTGACGAACTGTTTTTCAGTCAGATTCCGGGACAGAACGTAAAAAAAAGTTCATCGGCGCTTACGAATTTTTCAACCTGCATAAGCGGAACTGTAACTGTGTGGGTTGACCTTGGAATAAAAGTCAGAATGGGAATGGGTTATGCCGACAGGGTAATCGGTTCTGGATTTTTTATTGATGAGCGTGGATATTTTGTTACGAACCATCACGTTATTGCTGATGTCGTAAATCCGAAATACGAAGGCTATGGAAAAGTTTTTATAAAACTTGCAGGCGATGAAGATACGAGGATTCCTGCAAAGGTTGTCGGCTGGGATTCTGTTCATGATCTGGCATTGTTAAAAACAGAAATTACGCCGCCTCATATTTTTGCGCTCGGTTCAAGTTCTGATTTAAGGCCGGGTGACAGGGTTTATGCAATCGGTTCTCCGCTGGGACTTGAAAGCACTTTGACAAGCGGTGTCGTTTCTTCTACAAACAGAAAGCTGTTTACGACAGGTTCCGTCTTACAGATTGATGCCGCCGTAAACTCAGGAAACTCGGGCGGTCCTTGTATAGATTCAAACGGAAACGTGCAGGCGATTGTTTTTGCAGGCATTGAAAAATATCAGGGGCTTAATTTTGCAATCCCTGTTGAATATTTAAAACAGGAACTGGCAATTTTATATTATGGCGGGCTTCGACGTGTTCCCTGGATTGGCGCTTACGGTCATTCGTATAAGGCAGGCACAAAGGAAATCGGGCTTGAAGTTCAATATTTTGCACCGGGCTCTGCACTCGCCCGCGCAGGTGTAAAGGCTGGAGATATAATTACTGCGGTTGAGGGAATTCCTGTTTCGACGATGGACGAAATCCAGAGCGTTCTCAGAACTTATGTTCCCGAAACTATCATCAAATGCGAGTACCTTACAAAAGAGCGCGAAAAGAAAAACTGCATTCTGTATCTGACAGAAAGACCAAAATCTCCGGGCTACGCTTTTTATCAGGGCGATACGATTCAGAATTCGTTTGTGCCTCTGTTTGGAATTTCGATGATTCCTGCAAGCACGGTGAACAACAAAACATATCTGATTACTGACGTTATAGCCGGCAGTATTGCAGATGAATCTGGTTTCAGTGAAAATGATCCGATTACGGTCGGTCGTATTCAGTTTAACGATGATAAGACAATGATGTTCTGTGAACTTTCTGTCAAGCGCAGAAAGAAAGGATATCTTGATATGACAATGGGATTGTCGACGATGCTTGACAGCCCGTATTATTTTTAAGGAATTTAAAATGACAGAGATGAAATATAAAAGGAACTTTTGCATTGTAGCTCATATTGACCACGGAAAGTCAACGCTTGCCGACCGTCTTATTCAAAAGGCAAAAATCATTGATGACAGGCAGATGATGAATCAGATTCTTGACAATATGGACATTGAACGTGAACGCGGAATTACGATAAAAAGTCAGGCGGTAACGATTCCGTATCATGCAAAAGACGGTCATGATTATGAATTGAATTTTGTAGATACTCCGGGGCACGTCGATTTTTCTTATGAAGTAAGCCGTGCGATTGCTTCGTGCGAGGGCGCGCTGCTTTTGATTGATGCAAGTCAGGGAGTTGAATCGCAGACTGTAAGCAATATGTATATGGCGCTTGAACAGAACCTTGCGATAGTTCCTGTCATTAATAAAATCGATTTGCCGTCTGCTGACATTCCTGCCGTAAAGCATCAGATTGACCACGATTTAGGTTTAATTCCCGAAGAGGCTCAGCTTGTTTCTGCAAAGACAGGCGAAGGAATTGATGAACTGATGGAAGCCATCGTAAATCTGTTTCCTGCTCCGAGCGGCGATCCGAACGCAAAAACACAGGCGTTGATTTTTGACTGCCACTATGATGCGTACCGCGGCGTAATCGTTCACATTCGCGTAATGCAGGGAAAAATAAAAACAGGCGATACAATCAGAATGATGAACACAAAGTCTGAATACAAAGTTGAAAATACAGGAATTTTCAAAATTAAATACGAGGACACAGGTGTTCTTGAAGCAGGCGATGTCGGCTATATCATTGCAGGAATTAAAACTGTAAGCGACGTAAGGGTAGGTGATACCGTTACGATTGCAGACAATCCTGCGGAGGCGCCGCTTGAAGGTTTTAAAGAAGTAAAGCCTGTCGTATATTCTTCGATTTATCCGATTGATTCAAATGATTACGAAGAACTGCGCGACAGTATGGAAAAGTTAAAGCTCAACGATGCAAGCCTTGTTTTTGAAAAAGATAATTCCGTCGCGCTGGGCAATGGTTTCAGGTGCGGTTTTCTCGGACTTCTTCATCTTGAAATTATAGAAGAACGGCTTGAACGCGATTTTAACCAGTCCGTAATTTTTACCGCGCCGTCTGTCCGCTATAAACTTCATCTTGACGGCGGA
The DNA here is from genome assembly GCA_051883255.1 of Treponema sp. Taxonomy (GTDB): domain Bacteria; phylum Spirochaetota; class Spirochaetia; order Treponematales; family Treponemataceae; genus Treponema_D. Next base: position 27,890 of record JBJETJ010000059.1, on the reverse strand, counting down.
GTTGAAATGCAGATTGACAACCCGTCTGAATACCCTGAAGGAAAAATCCGTGGCGCAGAAGAACCTTATATAAAAGCGTCGATTATTACGCCTGCCGAATACATCGGTTCGATAATGGCGCTCTGCACTGAAAAACGCGGAACTCAGACAAATATGCAGTATCTTGACGAAAAGCGCGTCGAGCTCACTTACGAAATGCCTCTGTCAGAAGTTCTTTTTGATTTTTATGACAGGCTCAAAAGTTACAGCCGCGGTTACGCTTCGTTTGATTACGAAATCATCGGTTACCGTCCGACAGAGCTTGTAAAGATTGACATTCTCCTGAACGGAAAAATCGTCGATGCCTTGAGCCAGCTTTGTTTTAAAGACAATGCTTCATCTCAGGCGCATAAAATCTGTCACCGCTTGAAAGGCGAAATAAGCCGCCAGCAATTTAAAGTTGCAATTCAAGGTGCAATCGGCAGTCAGATTATTGCGCGCGAAACTGTAAACCCTGTGCGCAAAGATGTCCTTGCAAAATGTTACGGCGGTGACATTACCCGAAAGCGAAAACTTCTTGAAAAACAGAAAGAAGGTAAAAAGCGAATGAAGATGATTGGCGACGTTGAACTTCCGCAGAGCGCATTCCTTGCAGTACTCAAAGAAACGGAAGAAGAAAAAGGCTGAACTTAACGCAGGCGCAATTTCTGAATTTGCAAATTTATTTCTTTCAGAAAAAAATCAATTTCAATCCTGATTCTGTTAAAAAACGACTGTGTGTTTGTTTTGCCGACGGCATCAGGAAAGTGAATGAATAAATATTCGCGTTCTTCAATAAAATCAAAAATCTGTTCTGACAGCGTTTTTGATTTGTCAAAAAATTCTGACTGTCCGCCGTTTATTAAAATGTCTTTTAAAATTGTCAGCGTTTTCTGTTCTTCTTCTAAAAAATTAAGAATTGCAAGTCCTGTGTTTTTATTTTGCGTAAACTGAAAATCAGGTTTTAAAAATTCAAGAGATTTTGATTCAATAGATTGAGAAGGCGAAGTTTCGTTAAAATTTTCCAGATTGATTTTTTGAAATTTCAAATCGATTCCGCTTTCGCCTGCATCAAATAAATTTTTCTGATCTGAAAAAGTTTCCGTAAAAAGCCGTGCGTATTTTTCAAGCGCTTTTGTCGAAATCATTTTTCTGCCGTTTTTTGAGTTTATAAAAAAAGTTCCCGTTCCGAAAGCGGCATCAAGATTAAAGACAGAGCAAAGCCTGCTGACATTCATAAGCTGATGTTTGTGCGCCGGAGTTCCTTTTGAATGAGTAATCCCTGTTGAGTAAGAAAAATCAAGCCCTGAAAAAATTATTTTTGTATTTTCCGATTTGCGTAGGCGCAGTGCGATTTCTACTGCAACAAGTCCTACAGAACCAAGCGGTTTTATTACAGGCGGAAGAATTTTTGCTTTTTCCAGCCTGCGAAAAAAATTCATCTTTGCATATTCTGAAATAAAAAAAACTGTATTTCCGTTTACGATTTTCGGGACACGAGGTCTGCTTACGCAATCGCAGAAAAGCAGAATTTTTGAGCCTGCCGGTTTTCCGATGTAGGCTTTTTCGATTGCAAGCTGGGCTTCGACTGCAACGATTGCATCAGGCGTTATGCCGTTTTCAAGAAGGCTGTTTGCAGCCGCATCAACTGCAAGAATAAAAAAGCGGTCTTTCTTGTTTTTTATCTGAGTGATTGTCTTGTCAAGACTTTCTCCTGCACCGCAGACGAGAATTGGTTTTTCTACGGAATTGTAAAGGCTTTCAAACGGAATTGAATTTTCAAAACGGCATAAATTTTTAAAAATGTTTTTGGAATACAGCCTTCCGAATTTTATTAAAGTCAGGCGGTTTTTCCAGAACTGGTCGATGACTGATTGCGTGAGCAAGAACAGGCTGTCATATTCAGATTTAAAAAATGCAGTTCCTGCGGAAAAATCTATGCGAAGAACTCTTTTAAAATGTTCATTCTGAATAAAACTTGAATATTCATTTAAAGTTGATTTGTTAAAAAAAAGAATCTGGTTTTCGTATTTTTGCGGAAGATTTTGCTCAGCAAAATTAAAAAGTAAATCGTCATATTCAATGGCGGCGATTTTGCAGTTCTCGTTTAGTTTTAAAATCAGGTTTTCAAGTCCGAGCCACAAAACCGGGCTGAAAATTAAAACAAGCGTGTCCTGATTGACTGTAATATTTGAAATTATACTGTTGATTAATTTATCAGGCGCATATTTTGAGTACAGGTAGTGCCCTTTATATAAAACCGAAACGCCCTCCCTGCATTGTACAGGTTCGGGCATTTCGGTTTTTGTATCAGAAACAGAATTTTCTGATACAGCTTTATTTTGTGTCATGAAAAAATCAGCGCTGGTTTCCATTAAATGCGTTCATAAACTCGATTGAATTATCTTTAATTTTATCGCTTGTTAAAATTGAATAATTTATTGAAGTCTGTGAAGCCCTTGCGATTTCTGATTTGATTAAGTCTTTTGCAGTTTCGTTTGAATCAGGATTGTTTGTAATGTCGTTACATGTAATTACCAGAACCTGATTTGCACCGTTCAAAATTACAGGAGAAGAAGTTTCGCCTTTTTTCAATTTGAAAGCAGTCTTGTAAAAATTTTCGTTTGAAACTGCGTATTTCAAAATCGAGTCATTTTCCATCGGTGATTTTCCGACTAAAACTGTATTGTTGTAATTGAGCGCAAACGGAGCTACAGATGTTGTCGCAACGTCAAACTGTGAGCACGCTTCTGCAAAACTTGTAGTCGAAGCCTTGATGGAAAAATCTTTTGCGAGTGCAGTATAGTAATCTTCGATTACGGATTTTTCTCTTGTAAGCAGATATGAATAAACCTGACGGATTGTAGTTTCGTCTGTAAAGTCAGGTTCTGTCGGATTGTCAGTTGCCTTGAAAATGCTGTAACTTGAAGAAGTTTCAATTACAGGGCTTACGGAATCTTTTGCAAGGCCCGTAAGTTTTTCGATGTCTGATTCATTTACGACGGCGTTTGAAAGCTGGTATTTGCAGTTTGCACTTAAAACGCCTGTTTCTGCATCGCCGTAATGTTTTGTTGAATATTCTGTAATTGCATCTTCAAAAGTAATTTCAGAATTGTTGATGCGTTTGAGGACTTCTTTTGCCTTTGATTCCGTGTCGCATGAGATTACTTTTAAATTATACTGAACGAACAAATCTTTGTGTGAAGTTCCGAATGCGATTTTTTCTGAATCAGGATAGTTTTTCATATCAAAAGCGGCAACTTCAAAAGAATAAAGTTTTTCGCCCATTTTCCTGATAAAGTCAGTTTCGGCAGTTGAAGATTTTAAACCGTACAGGCTTGCGTTTCCGATTTGTTCAAGCGAACCGAAAATATCTTCGTAGCTTCTTAATTGCGTAAGCTGTTTTTCTACGTCAGCAAATGCCTTGCGTTTTTCTGAATCAGGAAAAGCCTTGTAAATTGCAGGAGAAAAAGTACCAGTTTCGTCCTGAAATTTCTGAAGGTTTCTTACGCCTCTGTCGATTGCATTGTCAGGAACGATGTAGCCTGTGCTGTGCGTTAAATCTTCGAGTGCATAAGGTCCGATAACATTCTGAAATGCCTGTGAAAAAATCTGTGTATAGAATGTCGAAGCATATTCACTGTTAAAATCAACTCCCTGCTGTTCATAGTAACTGATTAATTCTGAAGCCGCATTGTAAAAATCTGAATTTTCTTCAAACCGTACCGGGCGTCCGTTGTAACTGCCGTAGTCAGGATATCCGGCTGCATCTCCTGCGCCGGAAACGGCAGGAATCAAAACGAATATTAATGCTGCAAAGAGCAGGATAATGATTGAACCGATGCTGTAAAAGCTTTTTTTCATAAATAACTTCCTTAAAATATTTTAGATAATATTAGATAATAAGTGATGATATTTTATCATATATTCAATGCTTTTGACAATGACAAAACACTCTGATAACGCAATGCCGTCCCGGTTCTTCAAAAAGGCTGAACTTAACAAAGCCGACTTTCTCCTAAAGTTAAGCGCCGGAAAATCCGCTAATTATACTGTAGCTTTTAAACTTTTTTAGTGGCAGGGGAAAACTTTAAAAAACGGAGGAATCTTATGACACAGACTCAGACAAAAATCCGCACATATATCAGCAAGGCAGGTGATTCTGTTGCTGCAAAGAAAATCGAACAGATTGTAAAAGAAGGCTGGAAAATCGCCTGCGTTACTCCCAACGGTTCTGTCATGATAACGACTTTTTGCAGATAAACGAATTTAAGACTTTGAAAAGCCGCTTTGTTTTGTTCAGCATGAAAATTGAATGATAATAAGGCGGACAGTCGGACAAATCTATAATAAACAATTTACAATTTGGAATTGCAAGTATATAATAGTCTATTATGGCAGCATTATTAAATGATAGTGACTTTGATTTGTTTCGGAAAATAATTTATAACGAAAGCGGTATTACTTTTTCTGAAACAAACCGTTCTATTTTGGACAGCAGATTAAAAGAGCGTTTGAGGGAAAAAGGTCTTGATTCAGTTCAAGAATATTATAAGCTGATTATGTCAGATAAAGAGGAAATGAAAATTCTTCTTGATTCTGTTACGACAAACCTTACGAGGTTTTTTAGAAACCAGCCTCATTTTGATGCTCTCGTTAACTATGTAGTTCCGCATCTTATCGAAGAAAAAAAGAAAACCGGCGACACTCTGATTAAAGTCTGGAGCGCAGGCTGTTCGACGGGAGAAGAACCTTACACGATTGCAATGATTCTTGAGGACATTCTTCCTTATCCTTTTAAATATCAGATTACGGCTTCTGATTTGTCGTTAAAATCGCTCATGGTCGGAAAGCAGGGATTTTATCAGGACTCGCGCGTTTCTGGAATTCCGCAGAAATATCTTGACCGCTTTTTTACGAAAGCAGAATCGGGCTATCAGGTAAACAAAGTCCTTATGGATAAAATTCACTTTGACTATCATAATTTGAAAAATGATTCGGGTGCGAGAAACCTTGACATTATTTTTTGCCGTAACGTCCTGATTTATTTTGACGAACCTGCGCAGGCGGCGGTCGTAAACAGATTTTATAATTCGCTGGCTCCTCATTCTTACTTATTCATAGGACATTCAGAAAGCCTGTTTGGAATGAATACGAAATTTGAATTTTTAAAAACGGAATGGGCCTGCCTGTATCAGAAAAACGAAACTAAATAAATATTTTGGTGGGGAATATGAACAAAGAAGATATATCAGTTCTTGTATGCGATGACTCTGCATTGATGCGGAATCTTATTTCCAGAATTGTTGAAAATACGCAGGGGCTTTCTGTCTGTGCAAAAGCGATGAACGGCGAAATTGCCCTTGAAAAAATTGATGAGGCAAAACCTGACGTAATTGTCCTTGACATCGAAATGCCTGTAATGAACGGAATCGAATTTTTGCGTGAACGTAAAAAACGCAAGATGGATATTCCTGTAATCATTCTTTCAAGCATTGCAACGGAAGGCGCAAGCGTAACGATGGAAGCACTTGAATTAGGTGCAAGCGACTTTTTGACAAAGCCTAACGGTTCTGTTACTGCCGATTTGTCCTCTGTCGCTGACCGCCTTGTAGAACTTCTTTCTTCGTACGGTTTTGCCTACGCGATAATGCACGGAAAGGACGTTTACGAACCTGACTTTTTTATCCGTCAGATAAAACTGCGCGAAGCCGAGCGTTTTGTCCTTGAACAGAAGAAAGAAAAAATCGAAGCAATACAGGAACAGAACATTGAAAAAGTTACTGACAAAATTGTTCCTGCCGCAAAGAAAATTGAATGGAATCCGCCTGAAAAAAAGACTCCTGCCGTAATAAAGCCTTTGCGTGACGGCGGAAGAATTGAAGTTATCGCAATCGGAATTTCAACCGGCGGTCCTAATGCCCTGCGTGAAGTTTTTAAAATGATTGATCCGCATTTAAAGCAGCCTATACTGGTCGTGCAGCACATGCCAGCCGGTTTTACAAAAGAATTTGCATCAAGTTTGAATAAAATCTGTCCGCTTGAAGTTCAGGAAGCAAGCGACGGACAACTTATAAAAGGCGGAAATATTTATATTGCGCCGGGTAATTTTCATATTTTGGTAGAAAAACGTGCTGGCGGAAACGTAATAAGGCTTTCGCAGGAAGCTCAGCGTAACGGACACAGGCCGTCTGCCGACGTTCTTTTTGAGTCAATCGCAAACGTTTATAAAAACAATGCTCTTGGCGTAATTATGACAGGAATGGGAAGGGACGGCGCTTCTGAACTTGCGCAGATGCGTACTCAGGGAGCCTGGACTTTGGGGCAGGACGAAGGTTCTTCGATTGTATATGGAATGCCGAGGGTTGCATACGAACTTGGCGCCGTGCAAAAGCAGGTTCCGCTAAAAATGATGGCTGACGAAATCAGCGCTCTTGCTCGAGAACATTTGTAATTTCGGGGTAATTAAAGGCTAGTTTGCTCCGTGTTATTTTGAGGACTAAGAAAGATGCAAGTCCGAAAAAAATAATTACGATGAGCGCTTTTATTCCTTCTGGAGAGACGGTATTTTGAATGCCGTCTTTTTTTATTATCCTGCTTATGAATGCAAAAATCGGGTCAGAAAGAAAATATCCTGCAACTGCCATTGCAATCGGAAAAACAAGTGAAACGATGCTTTCGACTGCTTCCTGCATTTTTGCAGTTGAAATTATGACAAGCGAGCCGGGCTTGAGTTCAAAATTCTTTTTGTTTACGGCAGGAATTGTCTGCTGTCTTTTTGAACATAACTGGCTGCAACCGGCACATTCGGTAAATGCAACAGGTTCGACGATTACGATTTTCTTGTTTTTGGGATCTGAATCTATGCTTCGTACAATGGCATTTTTCTGCATATTAATCACCTATCGAATGTTTGATGAGCTTCATCTTTTGTATACATTCTTCTTTTCCGATTTTGTTGCCAAGTTCGTCATAAGTGTCGCGCAGGTTGAACAGTGCATCGTAATAATAAGGATTGATTGTCAGCGACCTTTCAAATGCTTCTGCGGCATCGGCAAAAAGCGACTGGTTAAAATAAATTACGCCGATTGTATTCCACAGGTTTGCATCAGTCGGAAAAAGATAAAGTCCTTCCGTACAATAATGCAGTGCTTCTTCAAATTGTTCCATTGAAAAGCAGATTATTGAAAGCGTTTCTATGACGTCGCGGTCAACAGGCTGAATTTCGTATGCCTTTAAAAGACATTCTTTTGCAGACTGAAGTTTTCCTGCATCGCGGTATGTTACTCCAAGGTTGAACCATAAAAGGTAGTTTGTCTTTTCGACAACAAGCGCTCTTTTAAAGCAGGCGATTGCTTCTTTAAAATCACCTTTTGCAGCGAGGTTAATTGCCTGTGTGTTTAATGATTCTGCGTGTTCTGTCATAATTCAACCTCTATTTTAGTTTTTATATTGCCGGGAGCATCTGGTCAAAAAGGCTTATAATCTGTTCTGCAGGTTCGGAAAGTGAATCTGATTTTTCAAACAGGTGAACAAGCCCGAGCGTTTTTTCTTTTACGAGTGCCCGGCCGCTTTCAAAAGCTTTTTTTATGCTTCCGCTTTTTTCAAGCAGTGCTATGCAGTTTTCAACGTCAGCTGATATTATACCTTCTTTTTGTGCATTGTGAAAGTAATTTGAAATTTTTTCTTTGTCGCCGGGATTTTTTTCTATATGAATGAGCACAGGAAGGCTTTTTTTGCCTTCTACGATGTCATCGCCTCGTTTTTTGCCGGGATTTCCTGTCGTCAGGTTCTGAACGTCATCAAGGATTTGAAATCCCTCTCCTATGCTTCTTGCAATTTCGCCGGCTTTTTCTGCTTCTTCCAGAGTTCCGCCGCCTGAAAGAACTCCGACAGAAACTGCAAGGCACGAGAGCGTTCCTGTTTTATTCTGAACCATCGCCTTGTATTCCTGCATTGACGGAAAAATCTCAGGGTTTCTGTGCCAGTAAATGTCCATCGCCTGACCTAAGTGAAGCCGTCGTAGTTCTTTCGTAAAAAGCCTGTAGTATATGTTTTTTTTCTCCTGCGGAATGTCTAGGCTGTCGATTGCCGTAGGGGCGGCAAAGTAAAGCCAGGAGCCTGCGTTTATTGCAGAATCAGTGCCGTATGTGATGTGTGCCGCAGGTTTTCCGCGCCGTGTGTCAGCGCCGTCTTCTATGTCGTCGTGAATAAGGCTTGCCGTATGAACGAACTCTACAAGCGGCGTAAGTTTAAAACTTTCGGGAACGTCTGTCGTATGATTTTTCTGATTTGAAACCATCATCGCGCATAATACCTGCAAGACAGGCCGCCATCTTTTTCCGCCTAAGGACATAAGCGAAACGCACGGTGAAAGCAGCTGCTGGAAATGCGTTTCAGAAATTGAAGCCGGCAGTTTTCCGAAATTCTGAAAACTCCAGTCCGGGTCGGCTGACTGCGGCAGATACGATTTAAGTGTTTCTTCTATTTTTTCGCGGATTTGTGTTATGTTCATAAAAGTGATTATAGAATATTTTTTTTTATTACTCTAGCGCTCTTGAAGCGCTCGTAAATTTCAGTTCCAGACTAGCACGGAATTACCTCGCGCTACGAGAATTGCGGGGCGCAATTCTCTGTGTGGATTGAGATTGTCGTAGTTGTAAATTTCTTTGACTTACTAGCACTGAATTACCTCGCGCCACGAGTTTTGCAGGGGCAAAACTCTATGTTTGGGGAAGTCGGTGTAACTTTTAAATTTCTATAGTTCACTGGCACGGGATTACCTCGCGCTACGAGGATTGCGGGCGCAATTCTCTGTGAGGGCGCGTTTTTATTCAACTTTGAGTCGGTTCGTTCCGATAAAATATGTATGCCTGCAAATAATTATGAGAAACCGGATTTCTGGTCGCGGAAGGCTTTTGCGGAAGGGTATCCGGCGAGGTCTGTTTACAAGCTTCAGGAAATTGACGAAAGATTCAATATGATAAAAAAGAATTTTACAGTTCTCGATCTGGGTTCTGCGCCGGGGAGCTGGACTACTTTTTTAATGCGCAAAATGGAAGGAACGGGAAAAGTCGTTTCGTGCGATTTGAATCCGCTTGCAAAAGACGTAAAGGGTGATAATCTTGTTTTTATACAGGGCGATTTGAATTTGAAAGAAATCCGCGACAGCATAAAGGCAAACGGACCTTATGACCTTGTAGTCTGCGATGCAGCGCCGCTGACGACAGGAAACCGCACTGTAGACACTGCGCGAAGTCAGGGGCTTGTCGAAATGGCAATCTGGTACGCACAGACGATGTTAAAGCCCGGCGGAAATTTTGCCGTAAAAATATTCCAGAACGGCGACCAGCAGATTCTGCTAAAAAAAATGCGCGATATTTTTACTGCCGCAAAAGGTTTTAAGCCGGAAGCATGCAGAAAAGAATCTTTTGAAACTTACTTAATTGGCATAAATAAAAAAATAAGTTAGAATATGTTTCAAACGAAATGTATATTTAAAAATCGGAGTTTATTTTATTTATTTTTTTAAGGGAATTTTTATGAATAAGAAAACTGAACTGACTTTGAAAATCGTGACAGCATTTTTTGCTGCGGCAGTCATCGCAGGAACTGTGACGTACAGTTTAAAAATTTCAAATAAGAAAAAAATTGAAAATAACGACGGACTTGGCGGTCTTGAAATTTCCGCAGTGCCTCAGTACGACATGCAGGAAAAAACCGGAAGTTCCGCAGAAGAAAATCTTTCGTCCGCAGAATCTATAGAAACTGATCCGGCGCAGGACCGCAAGGACGTTCTTGCACTTGAAGAAGCCGAGAAAAAACTCATAGACGGCGGTTTGTATTATTCATCATATCGAATAAAAAAAGGCGACATGATTGGTGTCATTGCCGAAAAATACGGCATATCGCAGGATACCCTTATCAGCGTAAATAAAATCCGTGCTACAAGAACAATTCAAATCGGACAGAACATAAAAATTCCTTCGCTTGACGGAATTCTGTACACTGTAAAAAAAGACGGCGAAACTCCCGAGTCGATTGCAGGAAAATACGAAGTTTCTGCAGAAGAAGTTGCAAACGTAAATAAAATTGCAGTCAATGCAAGCCTTGATGCCGGACAGTCAGTTTTTGTTCCCGGCGCTGAACTTGACTGGATAACACGTCAGGAAATCAACGGCGATTTGTTCAGAAAGCCTATCAGGTCTTATTACCGCATTACGTCTTATTTTGGCTGGCGCGGAAGTCCGTTTACAGGCAGGCGTCAGTTTCACGGCGGAATTGATATGGCATGTCCTACAGGAACTCCTATTTATGCCGCAATGGAAGGCGTAATTTCGTTCAGGGGATACAGCAACGTATACGGAAATTACGTAATCGTTACGCACCACTCAGGCTATAAAACCCTTTACGGACACATGAGCAGGTTTTCAAAACTTACTGTAGGCAACCGCGTTACGACAGGAAGCGTTATCGGCTATGTAGGAAGCACAGGGCAGAGTACAGGCCCTCACTGTCATTTTACGGTTTTCAAAAACGGACGTATGGTTGACCCGTATAATCTTTGGGGTTAGAATATTGTAAAATCGCGTGCGGTAAGTTCAGCGTATGCTTTGATTTTGCAGTAATCTGAATATGAAAGAAAAAATAAATAAAATACTTGTTTATATAATCATCGCTTTAATTGCAGTAATTGTCTTTTGTACGGTTACTGCTTTTCTTGCAAAAAAGGCGCAGTTCGGTTTGTACAGGCATAAAGACCCGGCTTCCGTTGCAGAAATTTCCGGCAGTAAAAAAAGTGAACTGAACGAATTTAAAGAAGTCGGTACTCTGCGCGTTCTGACAAAATCTGATGACCCCGATGTTTCGATTGGCGAAAACCTCGTCATAACTCCCTGGTTTTTGTATAAAAAAGGCGATGCAGCTTTTTACGAAGAACTCTGCCACAAGAAAAAAAAGATAATTGCGGTTTTCCTTGATTATTTTTCGGATCACACGCAAAAGGAACTTCTCTCGCTCGGAGAAAAAAAAGTAAAAGAGGAACTTCTCTCCCAGATAAACGAACAGCTTGTAATGGGAAAAATCTCTGCCCTGTATTTTGACGATTACATTTTTTTAAAATAATTTCTGGATATTCTGCAACCTGTTTATTCTGCATGTGTCTAATATACTGTAAAATAAAAATAGGGGATTGGTATGGAAAATTCAATAACTTCTGCTACGGCACAAATTATTATTTCGATAATTCCGATTGTAGGAATTGGAATCGGCGGAATAGTAATCTTTTTTTATATTTTGTGGCATCATCACGAAGTAAAGCTTCGTATAAAAAACGGAACTTATAAAACTTACAATTTTGATATGCAGGCGTTTTCGCTTCTTACAGGACTGCTTCTTACGGGAATAGGATTGATACTGACAATTTTATTTCTCTGCATAGAAGGGTTTTCTTATATTTTGCTTGGGGGATTAATTCCGTTTGTAATAGGTGTCAGCCTGCTTTTGTTTTATAAGCTTAATCCTTCATTTAAAGTAAAAGATGATAAATTATCAGAGAAATGATATTGAACATATAGCAGCATATAAAAGAGACTCTGAACTTGTAAAATCTTCTTTGGAAGGCGACAGTAAGTCTTTTGCAAGGCTCATGACTTTATATAAAAAACGGATTGTTGCAATCGGAATGAGCTTTTTTAAGAATACGGAAGATGTAGAAGATTTTGTTCAGGACGTGTTTATAAAGGCGTATACAAAACTTGATACTTTTCGGGGCAATGCACTTTTTTCTACCTGGCTTACGAGGATTGCCTGGAATACGGCTTGTAATTCCGTAAAGCGCCGTGATGATTATGTTCCGCTTTCTGATGAAACGATTTTAAAGGATTCCGGTGATACGCCGGAAGAAGCGCAGATAAAACATCTTCTCTGCGAGTCTATAAGGGAAGCTATCAAAGAACTGCCGGCACAGTATGCTGTCTGTCTTGATATGTATTTTTTTTATGATATTTCGCATGCAGAAATTAGCAAAATTACAGGGCTTCCTGTAAATACTATAAAATCCCATATTTTCAGGGCAAAAAAGATTTTAAAAGATAAGCTGATTGAACGAGGTCTTATATGAAAAATTTAGAAGAATGTAACAAGGTTATGGATATTTACCTTGGACTTGATAAAGGTGAGAGAGTTCCTTTTTCTGCAACGATGCACCTTTTGACTTGCAGAAAATGCCGCAGGCAGGTGCGCATGCTCAAATCGGCAGAAAATCTTGCACGAAAACCGCTTGAAGTTCCTGTTCCGATTGATGACGAGTCGATTTTGTCGGTAATGTCAAAGATTGACCCGAATTACAACAGTTCAAAAAATCCGATTTCGATTTCGATGTGGATTATTGCAGGCATTACGATGATTTTGTTTATGCTCATTTTCGGGCTGAGCAGGTTCCACAATGTTTCTGAAATAATAATGATTTCGTTTTATATAATTTTTGCAGTTGCAGTTACTGTTTACTGTTCTATGTTCATCGGAACGAATATGGACTTTTTTGTAAAGATAATGAAAACGAAAAAACTTTCTTAAACTTAATCTTAACTTAGTTTTTCGTATATTTTATTTTTAAGTTCGTCAATTCCCTGTCCTGTCAAAGCCGAAACTTTTACATGGTCAGGGAATTTTTTTTCGATGCCGGCAAGCATAATTTGTTTGTCCTCGTCTGCAAATTCGGCTGGAAGATTTTTTGAAGGCTCGCTTGTGACATTCGTAAAAAAATCTGTTTTGTTGAGGACGATGATTGCGTTGTGGTTTTCTGCGCCGATTTCCTGCAGGACTTTCATAATAGTTTCGTAGTGAATGAAAATGTCCGAGTCCGAACTGTCCAGTACTATTAAAAGCAAGTCTGAAAATTTTGTTTCTTCGATTGTCGAGCGGAATGCGTTTACAAGCGAGTGAGGAAGATTGCTTATAAAGCCGACTGTGTCTGTCAAAAGAATTTCAATTCCGCTTTTGACAGTGTGGTCTGTAAAATCCTGATTGTTTTCGTATTCGGGATTTTTTAAAAACAGTTTTCTTGTGAGCGGGTCGAGCGTTGCAAAAAGTTTGTCTTCTACAAATGCGCTGGAATTTGTCAGGACGTTCAGCAGTGATGATTTTCCGGCGTTTGTATAACCGCACAGCGTTACTGTCTTGATTTTTGTTTTTTCACGTTTTTTGTGCTGGACTTTTCTTGTCTGCACGACTTTTTCAAGTTCCTTTTTTAATTTTGAAATCCGTTCACGTACGCCGCGCCTGTCAAGTTCAAGCTGTTTTTCGCCGCTTCCTTTTGAGCCGTAATTTCCGCCGCGCTGACGTGAAAAATCTCCGTACATGTGTGCAAGGCGCGGCAGAGAATATTCCAGTCGTGCAAGTTCAACCTGTAGGACTGCTTCTTTTGTAAAGGCTCTTTGCGCAAAAATCCGCAAGATGACTTCCTGCCTGTCAAAAACAGGAAATTTGCAGAGCTTTTCCCAGTTCCTCTGTTTTGTGGGGTCAAGTTCAAAGTCCATTATAATGCAGTCCGCGCCGACTGCTTTTGCGTGCGCACAGATTTCGTTTGCCTTGCCGCTTCCCATTCCGAAAGCCGGTTGAATGTCGATTTTGTTCAGAATGATTGAATCTGCGCTTTCCATTCCGAGCGTAGAAACAAGGCCTTTGAGTTCTTTAAGGTTGTCGCCGGGATTTCCTATTAAAAGACAGCGGATTTTTCTTTGTTCTTCTTCCAGTATTTCAATCATTCCGCTATATTATATAGAGAAAGGAATATTTTGAAAATCCTTTTAAAAACATTAAAAATATGTGAATTCTTCTAACGTTTTACCGATAATTTAAAGTGAATAAGAAGATTTTAAAATTTTTTGAGGAATTGTCGTGACTTCAAGTCAAAAAACGGCTGTCAGCCTTTTAGTATCAGTCATTCTCTTTGCCGCATTTTCGGTAGTTGCATTTACGGGATTATTTTCTGTAATTGACGCGCGGTTTTATGAGCCGGAAAAAATTTCTCAAATTCAAAAACATCTTGATACAGTAAGCGAAAATTATGATGAATATATAACGACCCTTGAATCGCGGTTTGGCAAAAACGAAAATTCATTTTTAAAACAGAAAAGCGTTTTAAGCTACATTGAAAGCAGGGCTTCGGAAGAAGATGTCCTTGCGCGTTCAAGGCTTTCTGGCGAACTGTTCAGCCAGACACCCGGGCTTCTGGGAATGAGGCTTATAGACAAAAACGGCGTGAACATTCATTTCAGTACGTTTGGTTCTGACATTCTCAACAGGACGAGCGAAACTGTTTCGTACAAAAATTATACTGACTCCGTTTCCCTGTCAGGGCAGAAAGAAATTTCTTTTGAAAAAATTTATTCGCCTGATTCTTTTGAAACAAGCGGAATTGTATGCAAAACTGTTTTTGACGGAAATGACAACAGGATTATTTTTTCTTTTCCGTTTTACGATGTTTACAGCGCTTACCGCGGTTCTTTTATTTTTTATGTCAACGCAAATGATTTTAACCGCGTCCTGCTTTCAAAAAAACTGATTACGTTCGGCAATACAGGGATTCTTGTGTCCGGCTTGAACTCTGATGACGACGATAAAAGCACTGATTACAAAAGCGGATTCGTATTCGGTATTCCTGCCGTTGCAAACGGAAAGCAGATTTTTGAAAATGAAATTTTATCGCGCTGGCAGAAAGGGCTGACTTCGCCTGAAAAAATCGTTTACAAAAAAGCCGGCGACAGTTTTTCTGAAAGTGAATTTGATGCTGCCGTTAATGCAGATGATGCAGAAAACAAAAAGAACAATTACTGGATTTTAGTTTCTAGCACTAAGACTGCTTTCGGGTATGTCGGCGGAATTTATCCTGATGAAATTTTTGTGATGAGCGACGGCGTAAAAATCCTTCTGCTTGTCTGCATTTTTGTTACGTTGTTCCTCGTCGTATTCTTGATTGTCAATCTCAAGCAGGACGACATGGTCGTAATCCGCGAGCGCATAAGGCGGCTTCAGCTTGGAATCGTTACGGAATTTTTAAAGCAGAAAGAAGCAGTCGACTGGAAAATCGTTTCTGGCAAAATTGCAGAACGCCGACAGGACGTAAGTTCTGAAATAATGAAAAGTCTTGGCCGCAGCGGAAAAAAACACAGTGCCGAAATTAACGATTTGATAAACAGAAGCTGGGACGAACTTTTGACGGCGATGAACGTCGAAAGCAAAAAGAACTCCGGCACTCTGGAAAATTCAAATATTGACGAAATAAAAAAACTTCTCGAAGAACTCTTGTCATCTGGTTCAATAAAAGTCCAGAGCGTCCAGCCTCAGGGTGCGGTTCAACAGATTAAGTCAGACGTCCAGCCGGCGGTTGTGCAGGCGCTTGATGACGTTGAAGAACTTGGCGATACAACCGGCGAAGATGTAGAAGAAATTGAGGACATCGAAGAAGTCGAAGAGGCAGAAAGCGCTGACGTTGAAGAAATTGAAGAAATTGAAAACGTCGAAGAAGTTGAAAGCGCCGAGCCGGAAGTAGTTGAACAAGCCGGCGAAGTTGAAGAACTCGAAGAAATCTCAGGCGATGAAGTTGAAGAGCTTGAAGAAATTGAAGATGCAGAAAATGCAGAAAGTGATGGCGTTGAAGAACTTGAAGAAATTTCTGAACTTGAATCAGACGGCGAAACAAAAACTGAAAGCCCTGCAACTTCAGAAGACGTTACTTCTGAGTTTGAAACGCAGGCAGTTGATGTGTCTGATTTATTTTCTGACAATGATATTCCTCAGCACGAAGAACATAACCCTGAATCAGAACTCGAAGACAGTGATGATGTCGAAAACATTAATATCGCAACGTCTGTTCATAAACCGCAATACGACGAAGAGGACGACCAGATTATCGAAAATTTCAGTGTAGAAAATCCTGACTTTTCGGGCCTTGATTTACTGTCAGCAGAAGAAAATCTTAACGGTCAGGCATCGATACAAAACGGCGAAATTCCGCCTGCGTTAAGTTCAGCAAGTGCAGACGAGGACGGTGGCAAAGAGAGCGCTTCTGGTGACAGTGAGTTTGTTTCGCTTGACGAATTTGATGTAGAGTTTAAGCAGGACGAGCAGCAGCTTGGATTTGACGAAGTAATCGGTTTTGGTTCTGCGGAGAATACGGCATCAAACGGACAGAAGGCAGAAAGTCTTGAGCCTGTTGATTTTAACATTGAGCCTGAGTCGCCGAAGTTTTTAAATCTTGACCAGACTGTCGAAGTAAAGAAAGGCAGAAAGTCTGACAAAAAGAAAATTATCAGCGAAACTGATTACAGTATTGAAAATATAAAAAATCAGGTTCAGGCGCAGGCAATGACTGCAACTGATGACATTGGCGAACTGTCGGAAGCCGATATGCAGATTCCGTTCAGCTTTACGCAGTTTGCTTCGGTTTTGCAGTCGCCTGAAGAATTAAAGCCGTTTGTTGATGTAATTCACGAAGATTCTTCCGGGGTTTACGTCATAGAAACTGACGGACAGGAACAGGAACCTGAGGATTTGAATTTTAAGGAACTTGTTGATTCTGTTTTAAAAAAATAAAAGGGAAAACCGCTTTTGGATTTTCCCTTTTGACCCCTTTTGTTTTGTCTGTATTTTTTGTTTTTTATTCCTGCAAAATTTTATTCTGATTTTGAAGAAAAGCAGCTTTGCATTAAAGTTACAAAAAGATAGATGTGCTTGTAAACGTCTGTTCCGAGCTGCTTAATCGGATGTTCTGCAAATTTATCAAGTTCTTTCCAGTTTATGATAAGTTCGCCTTTTGCCTTTGCGTAATCTTCCATTACGGATTTTATTGTCTTTGCAATCGTTACGAGGTTTCGCGTTGCATTGATACATAATTCTTTTGCTTCGTCGTTTAAATCGTTAATCAGCGTATTGATTATGTTTCTTGCTTCTTTGTCGCGCTCCGTTCTCGGTAAAAGCGTTTTGAGTTTTATTCCGATTTCGCCTTCTTCTGCGATTTTTGCGTCAAAAGCAGAAAGTGCGTCTGATGATTCAAGCAGGCTGTTGTAGGCATTTGACATAGGCGCGGCGAGCGTGTTTGTAGACCAGGTTCCGCGCACGAGAATCAAGTCTGCAAATTCGCGGAGGTCTTTTTTTATGTAATCAAGAAGGAACGCCTTGTAGTAGTTCAGCGGAGCGGCGTAGACAAAACCGCCGAGGTTTTTGCGTTCAAAAGGTGCGCTTGCCTGTGAAGTGTAATTGCGCAGTCTTATGATTTCTGTCGTTCCGAAAATCTGGTTCAGCAAAGTTCCGATTTTAGAATTCTGCTGTTCGGAAATAAGTTGTGAAAGCGTGTTTTCGGCTTCCTGCCTTATTTTGTCAAGGTAGGCGTCTACGATAGGTTCTTCCTTTATGTCAAATTCAACGTAATAGTCCGGATTTTTTGTAATGATTTTGAGCATCATATCAAAAGTTCTGGACGTTAAAATCGAGCGGAGTTTGAGGACGATTTTATTCCAGATGTTTACATTGACTGGTTCCTGACCTTTTATTTCTTTAAACATTTTCATAAGGTCTGACCAGTCTGTAATTTCTGTAACGGGAGATGCTACGCAGATAAAATCTTTTAAATCTTCTGCGATGTATTCAGCATTGATTTTTTCAAATTTCGGAATCGAGTTGAATTCCCTTTCGTGCAGTGTCGAGTCGAATTTTTTAAGCAGAAAGTAGAAGTCGTAAGTGCAGAAATTTTTGAAAGCCATGAGCTTCTGGTAAATTGCTTCGATGTTTGAAATGCGTTCCGTGTCAAAGGCGCTTAAAAACTGATTTAAAAGGTCTTTGACTTCTGCAGAAAGGTTGTCAATCGGAACTGTCTGCGCTTTTGCCGTAATTGCTTCTTTTGAAAGCGATTCTGCAATCTGGTGCTGCTGGTTTGTGAGCGCGTAATTTACGACCATATATTTAAAGACGTTTGGATTTTCGATTGTCGAAAACATAACTTGCGCAGGAGATATTATTTTATAAATGTCGTAAAAAAGTTTTGCCAGTGAAGGCAGGACTTCATCATTTTTATAGAAATGATATTTTGACTTTGATAAATCTTTTGCAATCGATTTTAACTGCTTTCTTTTTTTTACTTCCGGATCACTAGAGGAAAATAACGATGAGAATAGTTTTGAAAAAAAATTTTCTTCTGATTTTGCCATATTTAAATAATCGAATAAAAACGGATTGATGTCAAGAGTGCACGGGATTTGAGGGAGCGGTTATCGTGCGCTCTTTTCTGTGTTTTGCGGTTAAAAAAAATGCCGGAGGTTTTGGCTTCCCCGGCATTCAAGGCATTGAAGGTATTGAATGTATCGAAAAATTATTTTACAAGATTTTCTTTTAATACTAAAACGTGGGTCGGACAGCCTTCGACGCATTTTCCGCATGACGTGCATTTTGCGTAGTCAATGACAGGAACTCCGTCTGTAAGTTTTAGTGCGCCTTCTGGACATTCGCGCTCGCATTTTCCGCATTTAATGCAGCCGTTTTTGCATTTTTTTAAGATTGACGGCTTGTCAAGCGAGCGGTTTGCACAAAGGGCAACTGCGCCTTTGCTCTGAGAAGGGATGAGCAGAAGCAGGTTGTTAGGACATACTTTCGTACATTTTCCGCAGCCTGTACATTTTGAATAGTCGATGTGCGGAATTCCGTCCCCGCCGATTTTGAGCGCGTTAAAAGTACATACTGCCTGACAGTCTCCAAAACCGATACAGCCGAACGTACACGCCTTTGTTCCGCCGACAGAAAGTTTAGCTGACGAACATGATTTAAGCCCTTGATAAATTCCTTTGTCTTTTGCGCAGTCTTTTGTTCCGCGGCAGGCAAGAACGGCAACTTTTGAAACGGCTTCAACAGAAACGCCCATAATCTTTCCGATTGCCTCTGCACGTGCCGCTCCTCCTGCCGTACATCCGTCAGCAGAAGCCCTGCCTTCGACAACTGCCTTTGCAAAGTCATCACAGCCTGCAAAACCACAACCGCCGCAATTTCCGCCGGAAAGAAGTTTTCTTACTTCCTGCACTTTCGGGTCAACCGGGACTGCAAAAAGCTTCTGGAAAATTCCAAGGCAAATGCCAAGAACGAGCGCAATTACAAATGATACTATAATTGTAATGATTATTGTCTGCATAATATTCTCCGTCACCGCTATTTTATCAAGCCTTTAAATCCCATGAATGAAAGCGAAAGCAAACTTGCAGTAATGTACAAAATGGCTTTTCCCTTCATAAACTCAGGAACGTTTGAACTGTTCATTCTTTCGCGGATTCCTGCCATGATTACCATTGAAAGCAAAAAGCCGCACGAAGTTCCCAGCGCATAAACGATTGATTCAATGTAATTGTAGTTTTTGGAAATACAGTTCAGCGTAACTGCGAGAACTGCACAGTTTGTAGTAATGAGTGCCAGAAATACGCCCATCGAACTGTAAAGCGCAGGAGCGGCTTTTTTAAGATAGAACTCAACAAGCTGGACAAGCGATGCAATTACAAGAATGAAAATCAAAGTCTGCAAGAACTGGAGGTTAAACGGAAGCAGGATACAGTAGTAAATCGGGTAAGTTACCATCGTTGCAAGAATGATTACAAAACTTGTTGCAAAGCCCATTCCTATTGATTTTTCAGTTGAACTTGTCATTCCCATAAAAGGGCAGAGGGCAAGATACTGAACGAGAATTACGTTGTCTACCAAAACTGCTTTTAAAAATATATTCAGTAAGTCATTCATTTTGAACTTCCTTTCTTTTCTACGAGTTTCTGAATTCCTTCAGACAGTGCAATCAAAAGTCCGAAAACGAAAAATCCGCCCGGAGCGCCGCTAAAAAATCCAAGTCCTGAACTTTCAGGGAAAATCTCGATTCCGAAAATTTTTCCTGTTCCTAAAAATTCCCTGACAAAAGAAATTGCAATCAAAACCCAAGTGTAGCCGAGCCCCATTCCTATCGCATCAAGGCAGACTTTGCCGGGACTGTTTTTGGAAGCAAAGGCTTCGACACGTCCCATGATGATACAGTTTACTACAATCAGCGGCAAAAATACGCCGAGTGAGTCAGACAGTGCCGGAACATAAGCGCTTAGCAAAAGCTGAACGATTGTAGTAAACGCCGCAATTACGATGATGAAAATCGGCAGACGGATTGCATCCGGGATATGTTTTCTGAAAAGGCTTATGATAAGTTCACTCATAAAAAGTACAAAAGTCATCGCAAGCCCCATTCCAAGTCCGTTGAACATACTTGTAGTTACGGCAAGCGAAGAACAAAGTCCTATCGAGAGAACCAGAAGCGGATTTTCTTTTACAATGCCGTTTGTTAAAATTAAAAAATTCTTTTTCATAATATTCCCTCGTGATTACTCTGCTTTCTGCGTATCAGCATAAGACTTGATGACTTTTGAACCGGCAGTAATCATATTTGAAATTCCGTTTGAAGTAATCGTAGCGCCGGAAATAGTTTCCCAGTCTGAACCGCGTTCAAAACTTGACAAAGGCGAAAGCCCTGCAAACTGACCGTAAAAAGTTTTTCCCTTTGACGTGCTGAATTTCGGATCAACGGCTTTCTGTCCGTAGCCCGGAGAATCGCTTGTCGAAAGAATGTGAACGCCCGTAATTTTCTGCTCAAGGTCAAGCCCCAGCAAAAGCGAAGTCGTTTCGTAAGTCGGGCCTGTAATTTTTGCAATGTAGCCTAAAGCCTGATTGTCGCTGTCAACGGCTTTGTACATTCCGACGATTGCAATAGAGCCAAAGTTTTCGTTTACTCTTGAAAGCGCAGAATCAATTTCAGCTTTTTCGACAGGAATGAATTTTGAAGCCTGTGCGCAGACGATTTTCAATCCTTCGTTTTCTTTTTGAATTTCATGTTCCTTTATGACAGGCGCCGTAAAACTGTTTACGACTGCAAGGCACAGGCATGAAACTGCGGCATATATTCCTAAAGTGGCGCCAAGTTTAAATGTTTTTTTCATTAAGCTTTGCCTCCTTTGTTTTCTGCTTTACCTTTTTTCAAGTTGTAGCCGTATTTTCTCTTGCTGAGTTTATTCAAAAAAGGAACAATCGAATTCATAATTAAAATCGAGAACATTACTCCTTCCGGGTAACCGCCGAACTGCCTTATTAAAAAAGTAATCAGACCGCACCCTGCGCCAAAAATATAGCGCCCCGGTTTTGTAACAGGAGCAGTCGTATAATCAGTTACCATAAAGACAGCGCCAAAAAGAAGTCCGCCGCTCAAAAGATTAAACAGAACGTCGCTTCCTGCAATAAAATTGCATGCTGAACAAGTCAAAACCATCATCAGCGGAGCGCGCCAGTCAATTATCCGCGTTACAAGCAGGAAAACTGCCGAAACAAGAATGAGCATAACCGAAGTTTCTCCGATTGACCCTGCGTGATTTCCGATAAATAAATCCCACATAGAAATGTTTGAAGCGTGGGCAAGCGGCGTTGCAGTCGAAACTGCATCTGCACCCGGCGCAACCCAGTTTGCACCAATCGCTACAGGAAAACTGAGCATAAGGAAAGCCCTTCCGCTCAATGCCGGATTCCATACGTTACAGCCGATTCCGCCAAAGAAACCTTTTGTAACTACGATTGCAAAAACAGCGCCCAACACCGTCATCCATAAAGGTGTCGTCGGCGGCAAAGTCAGCGCCAGAAGAATTCCTGTTACGACGGCACTCAAATCTTTAATCTGAACAGGCCGCCTTATTGCCATCTGGAACAGTGCTTCAGATAAAACGCAAGTTGCAACGGAAACCAGAATCGTCATTAAGGCAGGAATACCGAAATAAAAAACACCGGCCGCACATTCAGGCAAAAGCGCAATTATAACAAAAAGCATTATTTGCCAGGATTTCCGCTTTGAAGAAAAATGCGGACCCGGCGAAAGATAAATTTCATTTGAAACAGTTTCTTGCATTTTATTTTCCTTTTCTATCTCGTAATTTTTTCTTTCCAAGCTTGAACATCTGGACAAGCGGAACGTCGCTCGGACAAATGAAAGAACATGAACCGCATTCGATACAGTCAAGCAGACCTTTTGCTTTTGCAAGTTCAATGTCATCACTGCTTACTGCGCGGTTAAGCAAAACAGGTTCAAGCTGCATAGGGCACACTTCTACGCACCGTCCGCAGCTTATGCAAGGCATCGCCTGTTTTACGGAAACTTCTTCGTTTGTCAAAAAGAGTACGCCGCTCGTTCCCTTCTGAACAGGAAAGTCAGCGCTCTGCATTGCCATTCCCATCATCGGACCGCCGTTCAATATTTTTATGACATTGCTTTCTGTCTGAATTACGTCAGGAATCAGGTCGCTTACCAGAGTTCCGATCGGAACGATGATATTCGACGGATTTTTACAGCCGCCGCCTGAAATTGTAAGCGGACGTTCAATAAGCGGTTTTCCGAGTCTGAAACTTTCAGAAACGGCAACAGTCGTTCCTACGTTGCAGATAATGCAGCCTGTCTGGAACGGAAGCGCGCCTGACGGAACTTCTTTTCCTGTCAATGCAGTGATGAGGTTTTTTTCTGCACCCTGCGGATATTTGGTTTTTAAAATCCGTACTTTTATTTCGTATTCAGTTTTATCAAGTCCGTTTATTTTCTGCTGAACTGAATCAAGGAGGAAAGATTTGTTTTCTTCCAGAGCAATCGTCGCAGGAGCTTTTACAATATGCTGAAGTATCCTTATTCCGTCCAGAACAGAATCGATTTTTTCGTTAAGGAGCGATTCGTCGATAGTCAGATACGGTTCACATTCTGCCGCATTTATAATCAGGTTTTCAATTTTTGCATCAGGCGGATAGTTCAGTTTTACGTAAGTCGGAAAACTTGCGCCGCCCATGCCCGTAATGCCTGCCTTGTGAATTCTGTCTATAGCCTGTTCCCTCGTACAGCTGAACGGGTCAAGAACTTCCATAAAGGCATTTTTTTCCCTGTCCTGAGTGCCGTCCTCTGATTCGGCTTTATTTTCTTCTATTACTATACATAAAACTTCGTTACCACCGGCAACTAAATGGGTAGTAATTTTCTTTACTTTGCCGGTTATAGAAGCGTGGACAGGGCAGGAAATCGGGCTTGTTCCGTCTGCAATGACCTGACCTTTTATAACCTGGTCACCAACTTTTACAAGAGGAGAATTTGGCGCTCCTCCCATTGTTACGGGAATTGTAACAGAATGAGTTGCAGGAAATTGATAGGAAATCGGTTTCCCACGCGATAGTTCCTTTTTATCTTTTGGGTGAACTCCACCTTTAAAAGTAAATTTTTTCATAGAACATAGTTTATTTTATTGTAAAAAAATGGTAAAGATTTTTTTTGCCAAAATTTGATTATTATATTATGCTAATTAAAATTAGCTAACTTAACAAAGCGCACTGTAGAAGCGAAAAGCGCCTGACTTTAAAATTAATCAATTTATTTGGCAGATTTTAAGAAAAAAATCGGTTTTAGCGTTTGACATCTATGTTTTAATACATTACAATCAATATGAACATTTCTATATACAATAATGAGGGGTTAAAATGCCAGATTTTATTTGGTTCATTATTCTTCCCGTTGTAGGAATTGTTCTTGGATGGACTATTCGCTGGCTGTATGCCAGATTTCAACTATCTGCGTCAGAACAAAAGGCTGAACGTGTAAAACAGGATGCAATAAGAGAAGCTGAAGCTCAGAAAAAAGAAATTTTGCTGAATGCAAAAGATGAACTCATTCGTGAACGAAACCAGCAGGAACGGGAAAACCGCGAGCGGCGTGCGGAAGTACAGCGTTATGAATCGCGCGTAAATCATAAAGAGGAGCTCTTGGATCAAAGGGCTCAGGCTTTTGATAAACAGGAAAAAGAACTTAACGAAAGAACGGTTGCTCTCGAAAAACGTGAAGCAAGCGTTGCAATTCAGGAAGAAGAGTACCGCAAGGAACTTGAAAGGATTTCGGGACTTTCTGCACAGGAAGCAAAAGACCTGATAATCAAAAATCTTGAAAACGATGCGCGCCATGATGCGCAGGCATTGCTGAATAAGATTGAACAGGAAGCCCAGCTTTCTTCTGAAAAAAAAGCACGGGACATTCTTGTAACGACGATTCAGCGAATTGCTACGGAAACTACAAGCGACATTACAGTTGCAACAGTTTCCCTGCCTAGTGACGAAATGAAAGGCCGCATTATCGGTCGTGAAGGTCGTAACATCAGGACACTTGAAACGCTTACGGGCGTAGACATCATCATCGATGATACTCCTGAAGCAGTCGTAATTTCATGTTTTGATCCGGTTCGCAAGGAAATTGCAAAGGAATCTCTGGAACGACTTATTTCTGACGGACGCATTCATCCTGCCAGAATTGAAGAAATCGTACAGAAAGTTACGAGAGAAGTTCAGAACAAGATTTATGAAGAAGGCGACAAAGCGCTTTTTGATCTTGGAATTCATAATATGCCGCCTGAGGGTGTCAGGGCGCTCGGCCGTCTGTATTTCAGGACAAGTTACGGGCAGAACGTACTCGTTCACTCAAAGGAAGTTGCTCTGCTTGCAGGTTCTCTTGCCGCTGAACTTGGCGTTGACCGCGACCTTGCAAAAAGGGCTGCAATTCTGCACGACATCGGCAAAGGTGCTGAAAACGATTCAGACCAGAACCACGCAGAGCTTGGTGCAGAAATGGCGCGTAAGATGGGCGAAGATGCAAAAGTCATCAACGCAATCGGTGCTCACCATAACGACATCGAGCCGGCAAGCGTTGAAGCAATACTTGTTCAGATTGCAGATGCGATTTCTGCTGCCCGTCCGGGTGCGCGCCGTGAAACTGTAGACAATTACGTAAAGCGCCTTGAAAATCTTGAAGGCATTGCAGAAAGTTTTACAGGCGTTGAAAAAGCGTATGCAATTCAGGCCGGCCGTGAACTTCGTATTCTCGTAAACAACGAGAAAATTCCTGACGGCGAAGTAAAAGAACTTGCACGCAAGATTGCAAAGCAGATTGAAACAGATTTGCGTTATCCGGGAAGAATAAAACTTACAATGATTCGCGAAACGCGTATTGTTGAATATGCAAGATAAAACAGGATAAAACCTTGAAAAAAGGCTGTCTGATTTCAGACAGCCTTTTTTTTAGCGGAATGCCAGTCTGAAATAAATGCTTAAGATGTTGTCGTATTTGTCATATCCGCGCGGCATAAATCTGTAGTACGCTCCTAAAACAGGTATTACTCCGCCGCCGGAAATAAAATCATATTCAACGGCAATTTTAAAACCGTTGCCCCATTTTGTCCTTTCAATCTGTTCAAATCTTTCAGGAAGCTTTACAAAATCAGTGCGCGTTCCGATTGAATAGAAAATCGAAACTGACAGGTTCTGCGTATTCGGATAAAACTGAAAGCCTGCCGAAAACGCGTAGTCAAGTGAATTGCTGTAATAGTCGCTGTTCCAGGAAAAGTCTGCGCATGACTCAAAGTCAAAAACAAGAAAAAGCGGTTTTGCAAGTTTCAGCGTAAAGCCGACGTCACCGCCTATTATGAACCTTGCAAAATTTTCGTCGCTCATTTTTGAATGGTTGTCCCAGACGGCTTTGTCTGCGTAAAGCGGAATCGTTCCGCCTATTCCGAATTGAAATCCAAAAAAGTTTCTCTCTTTTGCAAAGCAGAAAAACGGCAATATAGAAAAAAGCAGAATTAAAATTTTCTTTTTCATATTTTTTTCAGTTCTAATGCCCTAGTAAACTTTTAGGATTTCAGAAAGGCGGTCTTTGCCGATGATTTTCATAAAGTTGGCAAGGCGCGGTCCCTGATCTTTGTTGATTAAAGCCTGATATAATCCTGTAAACAAAAGTTTTGCATCAATTCCAAGTTCCGTTGCAATGTCGTACATCGCCTGCTGACATTCTTTGTCCTGTGCAAAAGTGTCGAGCTTTGGAACAACCTCATCGCGGACACGTTTTACTGCATCGAGAACGACGCCGTTTAAATCTGCCTTTGAGCCGTCATTTCTGATTGAAAAACAGAATTCTTCTGCACATGTCGGAGCTGAATTTGTAATCCAGAACAATGCACATTCTGCACGACGGCGCAGGCGTTCTTCCTGTTCTGGTTTTACGTCGCCCAGAGATTTGATTACGGCATCGATGTCGCCAGAATAAGTCTGGAGCAAAGTCGTAAGCATGCGGAACGTAATCTGATAAGGCATTACTTCCGGGATTTTGCCGTCTGTCTGCGAAAGAATGTAAATGCGTTTTTCTTTGTTGAACTGGTCCTCGTTTTTTGCCTTGTCAACGCCGTAAACGATTCGTTCTGTTTTGTCGTAGTCTTCGTAAACTTTTAAAACATCGAGGTCAAACGAAATTGCAAATTCTGTATTTGGTCTTGTTCCTGCAAAGATGTAGCGCAGGACTTCTGCCTGATAGACATCAAGTGCGTCAGGCAAAGCGATGACTTTTCCTTTTGACGATGACATTTTTCCGGGAACGCCTTTTAAGTTTACAAAGTCGTAGCGCATTGTTATCGGCGCGTCCCAGCCGTAGATTTTTTTTGAAACGAGTTTTGCAGTGTCGTACGAACCGCCCGGACTTATGTGGTCTTTTCCGCCCGGTTCAAAAATTACTTTTTCTTCGTTCCATCTCATAGGCCAGTCTACGCGCCAGCCGAGTTTTGCACCTTTGAATGTCCTGATGTCTGCCGTTTCGCAGTTGCCGCATTCGCATTTATACGAAATGCCGTATTCGCCGTCGTAATCTGTAATTTCTGTCGTGTCTTTGGAACATTTACCGCAGAAAATTGCAACTGGCCAGTATTTGTCTTCCGGCTTCATTCTGTGCTGTTCGTCGCGGTATTCGTTAAGACATTCTTTTATAAGGTCGCGGTTCTGCATAGCTTTTTTTATGCCTTCAACATATCTGTTTGCACGATAGCGGCTTGCCTGATATAAAAATTCCGGGTAGATTCCGACACGAGGAAGCTGCTGTTCTATGTCAACTTCGTGATGGCGGGCGTAGTTTTCGTTCCGCTTTGTCGTGTCAGGAACTTCTGTGATAGGGTAGCGCAGGTATTTTTCGAGGACTTCCGGTTCGGGCATATTTGCAGGAACTTTACGGAATACGTCATAGTCGTCCCAGGAATAAATGAACCTGACGTCCTTGCCGCGGTCTTTTAATGCGCGTACGACTAAATCGACTGTAATTATTTCGCGGAAGTTGCCGAGGTGAACTGTTCCCGACGGCGTAATTCCCGAAGCGCAGGTATATAAATCTAAATCGCCTTTTTCGCGGATAATTTTGTCTGCCATTTGATCTGCCCAATGGCAAAGCAACGGATCTTTCTGATTATTATTTTCGTTAGCACTCATAATTTTGACATTATATAGTATAATGGGGGTTAAGTCCATTGGCGCTCGGGAAAAATGTCCCATATTTGTTCACACCTGATTGTCTTTGTATTTTATTTCCGTCAGAAAAATGGGGTTTACATAAATGCCTGTTTCCAGATTAAAGTCGTCGGAGTTTTCAAGTTGGGCGGTGATTTGCGCGGCGAGTTCCGTATTCGTAACGGAGAGTATTTTCGTTACGAATACATTTTCATCTGTTGTAAGTATAACATCGGTTATCTGAAATTCTTTCTATGCTTTTGAAACTGGTATATGACAAAATCTTTGTAGAATATCTATAACTGTCAAAATACTGCCTCAACTTTGTAAACTGTCTGAGATGATGTGCTTACAATAACAATGAAAAAAATACTAACGAGTTATAGATATATTTTAATTACCTCTTTCATTAATCGTTAGCGTTTCTAAGAACAAATCCTTTGTTTCTCTTAAAATCTGGAGATTTTCCGGGAGTCTGGAGT
>JBJETJ010000058.1:3697-37929 GCA_051883255.1 Treponema sp. | reverse complement strand
TGGCGCGGTCGCATAAAAATAAAAAAAAGGCAGTCCGAATAGAAAAGTTGCAGACGGGCGTTTCTTCCGCCTCTGGCGGAAGTGCGGGTCAAGTTCTAAATAAATTTAAAAAAACTGCTTGCAGGGCTAGTCCTGCGAGCAGGGCTTAAAATAAAGTAGGTGTAATAAAAACTTTGCCTGAAATACCGTCAGAGTTTTTGTTCACAAGTTTGCGTTGCAAACTTTCTTATAAATTGCTGTTCCTCATTGCATTGCGGAACAGCATAAAAAGTCAAATCGAAAATTGTTAGGAAGCTTTGCTTCCGACTTTCCTCATTGACTTTTTATAGGAGTAATGAAAAATGACAAAAGACGATGTACAAAAATTTTTTATAAATTATGTAGAAGAGCGCAATATAAGCTTAATGACAAAAACAGAATGGGAACAATTATATTTTTACTGTACTGTAAAATCTATGTACGATAAACAGTTGATTGAACTTTCGGCAGATGATTTATATGAAATTGCTGAAAATCTGAAAATTGATTTTTCAAAAGTTACGGCTTTTGTAAAAAAATGCTATCGATTTGAATATGATGAAGTTAAAAAAATGACTTTTCATTCTTTGTTTGAAAATAACGCAATTATAAATCCTGTCATAGAAAATAAAATTGTAAAATTCTGCGTAACAAACAGCCTTGTACAGGAACGCCTTGAAGAAATAATCAATAAAGCAGGAGTTTTTTCTGATACGTCTTTTAAGAAAAATATTTTTTCCATTCCTGCAACTCAATTCCTTACCTTAATTGAAAAAGAAGATCAGCCTTTAATCACAAAACTAAGAAAGAAAAAAGATGAATTTTGTAAAATTATAAAAGAAAAAATAAATGGTGTCCCAGATTCAAAAATAAAAAAAATTCAAAGCCTTATAAATAAAAATGATGCCAAAGAAGCACTAAAGGGCATAAGTTATATTATCTCTGGTATTGTAAATATTATAAACATTCCACAAAACACTGTTTCTGAAATAATAATCCAGACGCTAAGCGATGATGATAAAGTATTCAAAAACTTATCTAAAACCTTATCAGCATAATCGCTAATTAAAAAAAGGATTTTAGAAAACCCTTATTCCCCGCCTTGCCCACCCTTCCCACCCCAACATTCATCTGACAACCAAAGTTCACAACTACAACCAACTTCACACCTCATAAAGTTTGCCCCCCCTGCAATTCTCATCGCACGCGCTACACCGACATCTGCCATACAACCGAAATTTACAACTTCAACAATCTGCACGCCCATAGAGTTTGCCCCCTGCAATTCTCGTCGCGCGAGCTACACCGACATCTGCCATACAACCGAAATTTACAACTCCAGCCGACTGAACGCCCATAGAGAATTGCCACCGCGCAATTCTCGTAGCGCGAGGTAAATCAGTGATGGTGGGCAATCGAAATTTACGAGCGCATTGAGCGCAGTTGTATTGAACTTCCCTTTTCATTATAATAAATTTATGTTCCGTATCTATGTTGAAAGGCAGTCTGGTTTTCAAAACGAAGCTGCCCGTATTTTTTCAGAAATCAAAGGTTTTTTGGGCATTTCAGGAGTAACTGGAGTGCGTTATCTTAATCGCTACGATGTAGAAAACGTTTCAGAAGTTGTCGGTAAAGCCGCAGTTCAGCGTATCTTTTCTGAACCGCAAAGCGATGCAGTCATTTATGACAAACTGACAGTAAAGCCATCAGAAACTGTCATCATCTGGGAGTACCTCCCGGGACAATATGACCAGCGTTCAGATTCTGCAGAACAGTGCCTGAAACTTTTAAGGGAAAGTTTTTCGCATACAGAAACAGTCGGAACTCTTCCGCCTCGCGTACGGTGCGCAAAAATGGTAATTCTTTCAGGCAAAGTTCTCGCAAAAGACGTAAAGAAAATTCAGGACTATCTTGTAAACCCTGTTGACTCAAGAATTACGACAGACGAAATTCCTGAAACTCTGGAAATGAAAACAGAAACCCCGGCAGACATTCCGACAGTCACCGGCTTTACAAAATTCAAAAAAGCTGAACTCGAAGACTATCTTTCAAAGATGGGTCTTGCGATGGATTACGCAGACATAAAATTCCTTCAGGATTATTTTAAAAAAGAAAACCGCGACCCGACCGAAACAGAAATCCGCGTTCTCGATACGTACTGGTCTGACCACTGTCGCCACACTACATTCCTTACAGAACTCAAGGAAATTAAAATCGAAAAAGGTCCTTACGAAAAACTGTTTAAAAAATCGCTGGACAATTATACGACCCTGCGCACAGATTTGTACGCAGGAAGAACTGACAAGCCCGTAACCTTAATGGATATGGCTGTCATCGGAATGAAATATCTCAAAAAGCACGGCAAGCTCGATGATATGGAAGTATCAGAAGAAAACAACGCCTGCTCAGTTTACATCGACGTTCATTATACGACAGACAAAAAAGGCCGTCCTGTAAACAAAAATTCTTCAAAGGCAACGGAACGCTGGCTGTTGATGTTCAAAAACGAAACTCACAACCACCCTACAGAAATTGAACCGTTCGGAGGCGCGGCAACTTGTATAGGCGGTGCAATCCGTGATCCGCTTTCCGGCCGAAGCTGGGTTTATCAGTCAATGCGCATTACAGGCGCGGCTGACCCTACAGTTCCGATGTCAAAAACAATCAAAGGAAAATTACCGCAGTTAAAACTCGTAAGGGAATCTGCGCAAGGCTTTTCTTCTTACGGAAACCAGATAGGACTTACGACAGGTCAAGTTCAGGAAATTTATCATCCGGGCTATGCTGCAAAGAGAATGGAACTTGGTGCAGTAATCGCCGCCGCTCCTGCCGACACAGTAATCAGGGAACGCCCCGAGCCGAATGACATCGTAATTCTTTTAGGCGGCGGAACAGGCCGTGACGGAATCGGTGGTGCAACAGGTTCTTCAAAAGTTCATACGGAAAAATCAGTAACGACTGCGGCGGCAGAAGTTCAAAAAGGAAATGCAGTTGAAGAGAGGAAAATTCAGCGCCTTTTCAGAAACAAAGACGTAAGCCTTATGATTCGCCGATGCAATGACTTTGGCGCAGGCGGAGTTTCTGTTGCAGTCGGAGAACTCGCTCCGGGACTTGACATCAATCTTGATGCAGTTCCAAAAAAATACGAAGGCCTGAACGGAACGGAACTTGCAATTTCTGAAAGTCAGGAACGAATGGCAGTTGTCGTACGCCCTAAAGACGTGCAGAAATTCATAAAGGCGGCAAACGCAGAAAACCTGAATGCCGTTGTAGTAGCGACAGTTACAGACACAAACCGCCTTGTAATGAAATGGCGCGGAAAAACAATCGTCGACATTGACAGGAATTTCCTTGATGCCGCCGGCGCTCATCACGAAGCAAAGGCAGTTATAGAAAGCCCTTCCGCTCCTGCAAATTCACCTCTTGTAAAACCGCTCGACAGTGTTGCAAAAAAAATTACAAAGTCAGCAAGCGCAAAAGCAATTTCTGCCGCCTGGCTTGAAAACATAAAAGACCTTGCGTGCTGTTCTCAGCGCGGACTTGGCGAACGCTTTGACGGCTCTATCGGTTCTTCGACAGTGCTCTTTCCGTACGGCGGAAAATATCAGAACACGCCGGAAGCCGGAATGGCGGCAAAAATCCCGGTTGTTTCGCCGAGGGAAACTTCGACTGTAAGCACGATGACTTTTGGTTTTGATCCGCGCGTAAGCCAGTGGAGTCCGTGGCACGGTGCACAGGTTGCAGTGCTTTCTTCGCTTGCAAAACTGACTTGTCTTGGCACTGACCCGACGACGGCGCGGCTTTCGTTTCAGGAATTTTTTGGACGTGCGGTAGATTCAAAAACTTGGGGCTATCCTGCTGCGGCATTGCTTGGTTCGATTGACGCGCAGATTGCAATGGGCACGGCTTCAATCGGCGGCAAAGATTCGATGTCGGGAACTTTTGAAAAAATTAACGTTCCGCACACGCTTGTTTCGTTTGCAGTCGGTCACGATGAAATTGAAAACATTACGAGCGGTTCTTTTAAAAAAGCAGATTCAAGTCTTTATCTCGTTCAAGTGCCGTATTCAGAAGAGCTTGCGCCGGACTTTGCTTCGTTCACCAAAAATGCAAAAGCACTGGTTGAACTTAACAAAGCCGGAAAAATTCATTCGATGTATCCGGTATGCGCCGGAGGAATTGCAGAGGCGCTGACAAAGATGTCGCTCGGAAACAAAATCGGCTGCGAAATTAATTTTATTCCTGCATCTGCAACGGCAATCAACATTAAAAAGACACCGGCAAAAACGACGTCTGCAAAGAAAAAAATTGTCGAACAGGAAAACGTTGCAATAAAAGAAGGAACGGCGTTTGACTTGTTCACTCCGCTGTACGGCACGATTATCGTTGAAACGGATTCTTCTATCGAAAACGATCCGCGCTTTGCTTCCGGCACTGTTGCAAAAATCGGAAAGACAGTAAAAACTCAGACAATCACTGTCGCAGGAAAAACAAAAGCATCGACAGTCGTCGTAAATCTTGACGATGCAGAAAAAGCCTGGGAACTTCCGCTTGCAAAAGTTTTCCCTGCCGCATCAAATGCAGAACCGCAGGCAGCGCTCCCTGAGTTTGCAAAAAAAATTCACCGCTCGCTGACAGACATTCAGAAAAATCCTGTATTCTATACGCCTCGCCGTCATCCGCGCGTTTTGCTTCCTGTTTTCCCGGGAACAAACTGCGAATACGATATGGCACGCGCGTTTAACATTGCAGGAGCAGATACAAAGATTTTAGTTTTCCGCAATAATTCAGAACAGGCTCTGGCAGACTCGCTCGCAGAACTTGAACGCCAGCTTAAAAAAGCACAGATTCTTGCGCTCTCCGGCGGTTTCTCGGCAGGAGATGAACCTGACGGCTCTGGAAAATTCATCGCAAACGTTTTGCGCGAAGGCAGGATTGCAGAACAGGTTATGGCACTTTTGAAAAAACGCAAAGGTCTGATTTTGGGAATCTGCAACGGTTTTCAGGCGCTCATCAAAACAGGACTTGTGCCTTACGGCGAAATCAGAGAACCTTCTTCTGATATGCCGACTTTGACGTTCAACCAGGTCGGACGTCACATAAGCAGAATCGTGCGCACAAGAATGGTAAGTGCAATAAGTCCTTGGGCGCAAAATCCGTCTGTCGTTGACTCAAGAATTCACCTTGTTCCGATTTCTCACGGAGAAGGCCGCATTATCATAAATCCGCGCCTTGCAAAAGAACTGTTTGAAAAAGGACAAATCTTTACGCAATACGTTGACGAAAAAGGCAACCCTGCAATCACGGAACCTGACAACCCGAACGGTTCAATGTTTGCGATTGAAGGAATGACAAGCCCGGACGGACACATTCTCGGAAAAATGGGACACAACGAACGCACCATAGGAACTGGCGCAAACGGTCTGTCAGGCGACTTGATAAAAAATATTGCAGGCGATCCTTTGCTTAATCCTAACGAAAGTTCATGCCTGAATATTTTTGCCGCAGGTGTCAGCTACTTTAAATAAAATGCAGAATAAAACGCAGACTGTAATACAGAGTAAAATACAAACTGCATTGCAGTTTGCAAAAACTTTTTTATATTTATAAACAGGATTGGAAAGAAAAATGAAAAAATTTTTATTGCTCATTGTTTCAGTTTTATCGCTCTCGTTTTTAAGCTGTTCAAAAATCGAAACAAAAAATGAATTCGGCTGGTTTACAGATTATGATGTGTGTCTTGACTCTGCCAGAAAAAGCGACAAAAAAATTATGCTCATCATTTCGCGTGATGAAGCAGACAACCTCAGCGCAGGATTAAAAGAAAAGATTTTTCATACGCAGGAATTTACTGACACTTTTTCCGGGCAGTTTGAATTCTGCGAAATTGATATGTCACCGTCACTCGTAAAAAATGCCTATCCGTCAGCAGAGGCAACAAAAAAAGAAAAGGCAGAAGCAAAGAAGTACAAAAAAATTGTCGATTCAAGAATGAGGGTCTGTTCTATTTTAAGCATTCAGGTTACGCCGACAGTTTATCTTTTGACAAAAGACGGCTACGTCATTCAAGACCTTCCGTATCTTCCTGTTGACAGCGTTGAGTCGTTTGCAGAGCTTCTAAGCCTTTACGATGACGAAATTCAGAAAATCGAAAAACTTGTTGCCGACATCAATCAGGCAAAAGGCAAAGACAAAGTTCTTGCAATCGATGAACTTTACGAAAATATGAACAAAACTTACCGCTACCAGATGACAGATTTAATGCGGCAGGTTGAAAAACTCGACAAAAAAAACGAAACAGGACTTGTAGGAAAATACGTCCTTGCAATCGGAACTTCTGATGCAATCGACGCGCACCTTAACAGAAAGCAGGACTCTATCCCGGGTATCTACGAAAAAATCGCAAAGCACCCGAGCCTTACGCCTGTTCAAAAACAGCAGGCTTACTACGCCGCCGCTTATATGATAGGCAACACGCCTTCAGAAAAAGAAACTGACAAACTAATTGAACTGCTTGAAAAAATAATCGAAATCGACGCTTCGTCTGATTTTGGTAAAGCCGCAGAACAGCTTGTCGTTCAGGTAAAAGAATTTAAAAAACGGCAGGAAGAAACTGCAAAAAAAATTGAAGAAGAAAGCCAGACTTCTGCCGATGAATCAGAATCAGAATCAGAATCAGAAACTGAACGGACAGAAGCCGGCAATTCAGAAAAATAATTAAAACTCAAAAACTCAATTAAAGTTCAAAATTCAGGTTAAATCGGAATCGGAAACAGCAGATTTAAAAACTTGCAACGGCAGAAAGCTGGACGTCAAAATATTGCGATGCCGCTCCGATGACACCTGAATCTTTTTTATATTCACCATCGAACGATTTGCTTATATATTCTATGCCTTTTAATTCAGCAGAGAACAGACCGGCAACAGAAAGCCTTACGCCAAATTTTTCGGTGATGTTAAACTGCGCAAAAGTCTTTCCCTTGAACACAGAAAAAACTCCCTGACTTATATCAATAAAATAAAGGCTTCTTAACAGATGAGAGTCATGCGTATAAATATAAGTGTACGGCGAACATGCAAGATTAAGGGAAAAAATCCAGCGCCCGTCATTCGTGCGGAACAGAGTTTCAAAACCAATCCAGGTAAAAAAATCATAGCGCCTCAAATCAATATGGTCACCCGGCAGTGAATAAACGTCCCTGTTTTCTACATCGTCATAAGCATAAAAATGCTTCTCGTCAGAATATCCTTCATACGCCGAACCATAATAAGCAGTTCCGTTTTTTGCCTTGAAAAAATAATTTTCATACGACACTTCAATGACAGGCGAAATCGAAAAATACTTATTCACATTAAATTCGTATTTAAACGCAAGCGCAAGATTCAATCCCGAAATTACGTGATTTTCAGAAACAGAATAGTTTGTCCTTAGGTCTGTTCTGTTTGTGCCATAATAATAATCCTGCATATAATCCGAGTCGTACATTCTGCCAAAAGAATTGGGAATAAAACTTTTCCAGGAAGCGACAATATGAAAATTGCTGAAACCGACGTCAGCATCAGCGCCGTAATAAAGTGCACTGCGAAGTTCCCAGTCAAGAACGCTCAAGTGATATTCCCGGTTATCGGACATTGCATTTGCATAAACGAATTCATTTAAAATTCCGTTTCTCATTCCAAAGCACGGTTCTACAGAAAGCGTAAAATTCTTGCCGTCTGCAAAACAAAAAAACGAAAGCAAACCGACAAAAAACGCCGTCAGATTTTTTTTATAATTTTTCATATAGTCTATTCCTCGTTTAACGGATTTAACGGATCAAAGCCGAATATTTTTGCAAGCTGATTTCTCGTCGAATTCAAATCTCTTGAATACGGCGCAACAAAAGAAACTTCTTCATTTGTGCGCGGATGTGTAAAAGTGATTTTATACGCATGCAGGCCAAGCCTGTTGAGAAGCGGTCTTTCTTCGTAAACATCGCCGTTATATCTTTTTTTTATTTCGCTCAAACGGACAGGTTTCTGATTTCCGCTGTAAAGCGGGTCGCATACTATCGAACATTTATTTTCTGCAAGGTGAACTCTGATTTGATGAGTACGTCCTGTCAAAGGCCGCGCCTCTATCCAGGAATAAGGTCCGCAAGTTCCCAGAACTTTAAAATCCGTAACTGATTTTTTTCCGAGCCGTCGGTTGACTACAGTACGATGACGGATATCGCCGTCAGGAAGCAAAGGCAAATCTACGTTCAGCGTCTGCCAGGACGGCTTTCCGTAAACAAGACAGTGATAGACTTTTTTTACCTGTCTGTTTTCAAACTGTAGTGAAATATTTTTATGAGCCTCTTCGTTCCGCGCATAAACTACGATTCCAGAAGTATCTTTATCAATTCTGTGAACGGCAAACAACTTCCCGAACTCAGATTCTGCAAGCAAGTCAAGGCGCGGCGCATCGGGGTCATATCTGTCAGCGGCAATGAGAAGCCCCGAGCGCTTGTTCAAAACTACGATATCATCGTCAGAAAAAATTACGGTATAATCTGGAACTTGTTTCATATTTTTCATTATATCAGTTTTTAAAAACATTGAACAGTAAGCCACTGTAAGCGTTTGAGTGCGATTGATTGCGTAATCAAAAACGACATTCAAAAAAAATTTTAATTCCAGACAGACGGCGCAATTTTTAAAGTGTCAATGAGCATCGGCTTTTTTTGATTTGCGGATTTTTTTTCGCCGTCATTTTTTTTCTGATTTTTTCTTACGGCGCGCAAAAGAATATTTTTTGGCGTGTGGCTCATATCAATAAATTCCATCACGTCAACTTTGTAGCCTGCGCTTTCAAGATATTCTGCGCGTAGTGAATCTGTAATCAAAGCAGAAAATCGCTCGCGGATTAATCCGTATTTTAAAAGCGGTTTAAAAATTTCTGAAGCCGGATTTTCAAGTTCAGCTTTATTCTGTTCAAGCTGTCTGTTTATTTCGTGCTGACAGCAGGGCACAGATAAAATTGCCTTTGCATTTTTTGAAACGGCATATTTTAAAGCATAGTCAGTTGCAGTATCGCACGCATGCAAAGTTATGACGATGTCAGGGCTGTGCTCTTGTTCGCCATCAGAAAACTTTGAGATGTCGCCTGTTTTAAAAACCAATCCTGCGCAGTCAAATTCTTTTGCAAGCGAATTGCAGTATTCGATTACATCTTCTTTTAAATCAAGCCCTGTAATCCGGCAGTCAATTTTTTTTATCTGCGTCAGATAATAATGAACCGCAAAAGTAAGGTAACTTTTTCCGCAGCCAAAATCCGCAATCTGCAAAGGATAGTCCTCGCCTTTTTTCTGTTCAAGCACGGAAGGCAAAATGTCATTTATATATTCCAGAAAACGGTTTATCTGCCTGAACTTATCGTATTTTGAATTTACGATTTTTCCGTCAGACGTCATAACGCCAAGCCTTATCAAAAACGGAACAGGACTTCCTTCCGGGATTATGTAATTTTTAATTCTGTTATGAGCCTGATTATTTTTTAGCAGATTATCTGCTGAACTTATCGCAGGCAGATAATTCATTTTAACTGGCGGCAATTTTTTTTCTAATACAGTGATTTTTCCTTTTTTGTTTGCAAGCAGAGTTACTTCTTTATCTGAATATTTTTTCACACACGACTTGAAATTTTTTCCTGCGTTCTCTTCGATAAAAAAATCGAGTTCTTCCTGCGACAGCGTTTTATGAAAGACCTGCGTGTCAGTAAAAAACTCCGCATAAAACGAAGCACCTGAACTTGAACTTCCTGCTTTTATTTTTATGCGCTTGTAAGGCTTTCCGAGATTCTGCAGTACGGCGGAAGTCGGTTTTGAAAAAGTAACTGAAATGAGCATATTGTCATTGTGATAATTTTACAGGTTTTATTCAAGTAAAAAGGCGGATTAAAATTTAATTATTTAATTTTAAAGTGATTTAAAATGCACGCAAATGTACGTAAGTGAACGTAAGTAAACTTAAATTGATAGACATCTTTTTATTTTTCGATATGAATCCAGGTCAACTCATGCTTGTTGTAATTTAAGTGTAGTACGCGACTGTCTGGAATGTCCTCAAATTCCCTGACGATTTCCCAGTCAGTTTCGCCCTGCATTTTTATCGTGCAAATCATTTTTTTTGTAAGCCCGGAAGAAAGCCATTTTTTTACCCATTCAAGCAGGCGGTTCGGATAGCAGATTACATCGCTGAAAACCCAGTCGCATTTTCCGACTTCTTCAGGTTTTAACGTAAACGCATCGTGCGAAAGAAAAGTCACTTTATCATTCTGCATAAGGCTTTCTGCAAGTTCAGTCCTGTCGACGGCAAAAACGCTTGCACCGAGATTTACAAGAACCCAAGTCCAGCCGCCGGGGCAGGCGCCGGCTTCAAAGCAACGGCAGTTTTCGTCAGGCAGGGGAACGTCAAAAAGCAGGTTTGCCATCGTAAGGCTTTCCTGAATTTTTAAGTATGCCCTGCTCGGCGGATTTTCGTGGTCCTCGACAAAAGTGATGTTTCCCGCAGGCAAAAAACTTGAAGTCTGGTCAGAAGCAAAAATCGTTTTTTCGTCTGTCAGCGTATAAATGCCGACAGGACTTTTTGGAATTACAACAGGAAAATTTTTTGGCTTTAAATTTATGTAAGGCAGTTTGTCCTGAATGAGAGATGCACGCCTGAAATGCTGGTATTGATAAGGCGCCCAGTTCCGCTGAATTTCTTTGAGAGATTTTGCGGCATCTCCGATTGAGTCAAAATGAAGGACGAAGGGATTAAAGAGCGCCGTCTTTGCCCAATAAGGAAGCCCTTTCTGCTGAGCAGTTCCCCTGTCAGAAATGAATTCTGAAAAATCGCAGTCTTTTAAATAAAGGACATCGCCGTAACATGTAAATTTATTTTCGTCAGAAATTGAAAAACGTTCACGCAATTCTGATTTTAAAAACTTGAGCATTTCCGGGAACGCAAGAAAAGCAATGCCGGGCAATTTTTCTATATAAACTGACATTCGTTTTCCACAATCTGTTCTTTTACATCACCGCTGTTTTTGCCGTTTTCTTCTAATAAACTTATACATTTATTAAGCAAATCCGTATCAGGAGAATGAAGAAATTTCATGCCGATATCTGTTGAGCCGCTGTCCTCGCAAGCCCATACAGGCTGACAAATAAGAGTTAATGAGTCAAATAAAGTCTGACCGAACAGTTTGATTTTTACAGTATATTCATTTTCAAGCGAAACAGTTACAGGCGCCGCATAGTGAATTCGACAGCCCTGAGAACTTATGTTTAAAACCGTTCCTGAAAAAGCGGAAAGTTCATCAGACTCAACTTTTCCGATAACATCATATCTTTCAGATTTTCGTGTTTTTGCGCACATACTGCAATTATGAATGATTTACAGGATTTTGACAATCGGCTTAGATATAAATGTCAGAATTACTGTTTTGCAAAAAAAAGTTCCTGTTTTCAGGACAAGGAGGAACAAAACCTGAAAGCAGGAACAGCTGCAAAATTGGGGTAAACTTTTTTAACTGAAGAACTTGAAAACTGATTTATCTGCCGGTATACTGTAGCACGATTACAGTAAGGTCATCGCGCAAAGGTACGGCTTCCGTGTAAGCTTCAAAAATATCAAGAACATACGCAAGAAGTTCTTTCGGATTTTTATCAGGCGCATCAGAAAAGATTTTCATCAACCGTTCCGTTCCGAGTTCGTCGCCTGCAAGGTTTCTGCTTTCTACAAGACAGTCAGTGAACAAAAGGAAAGTGTCGCCTTCTTTTACGTTCATCTCAACCGTACTGCACTCATCAGCAGGAAGTCCCGACATTCCCAAAAACATTCCGCGGAATTTTCCGTTACTGCCGCCGAGAATTTGCGCGTTCTGTTCTGCCTTGCGCTTAAAAAGAACGTCTGTATGTCCGCCGTTAACGTATTCAAGTTTGTTTCCGTTCATTCTTAAAAACAAACCTGTAAGATAATTTTCGACAGTGCCCTTTTCCTTTGCAAGAGTTTCGCTGAAATTCTGAATGATTTTTTCAAGCGGTTTTTCTTTGCCTGAAATAAATATTTTTTCTGCAAGATACTTTGAGAGAATTCCGACAAGCCCGGAAGCAACTCCGTGACCTGAAACGTCAAACAATCCCGTGCCTATAAAATTGCCTTCTTTGTCATAATAAAAATCGTACAAATCACCTGAAACAGACGACATCGGCTTAAAGACAAAGGCGCATTTCCAGCCGTTTTTGTCAGGCGCTTTTGACGGATAAAAACTTTTCTGTACAAGTTCTGCCATTTTCATATCGCGCGACTGAATCAACTGCTGCTGCTGTAACAGTCTGTTCTTGCGCGTAATCTCTCGCGTACGTTCTTTTACTTCGACAGAAACAATACTGTCAAGCAAATCTTTTACGGTAACAACTCCGATATAAAGTCCTTTTTTTTCGACGATGACAGGATCGTAAAGATTTTTGTTTTCGCGAAGCATTGCTTTTGAAGCGACTTTTTCGACAGACTCTCCAGCATCAACAGAAAGAAAATCTTTGAGCATTACTTCCTGAATTGTCTTTCTGTAATTCAGCCCGAAGCCGAACCTTCCACCGAGCAAATCGGCAAGAACTGCGTGCGGCATTATTCCGAGAACTTTCTGGTTTAAATCGACTACTGTAATGAGGGTACACTCTTTGTGCGAATAAAAAAAGTTCATTACTTCGGGAACGGGCGTGTCAGGAAAAATCGTTACGCCGGAAGATGCAAGACAGCCGATTTCGTGACAGTCAGATTTTTCTTTTGAAAATTCTTCATTGCTTTCTGTTTTTGATTTCTGAGCGTTTTGAGTTTGCAGAGAAGAGTGTTTTTCAGACTGCGGCTTTGCAAGAAGTTTTTTATTTTTTTCTTTGAGAGATTCAAGATTTTTTTTGTAAGCGATAATCCGCGCGTAAGCCTGAGCAGATACTTTGCCCGGAATTTTTGACGGAGTTCCGAGGAAAAATCCTTGCGCAAAATGAACGCCTGCTGACAATATGAAATCAAGTTCTTTGGAAGTTTCGATTCCGACTGCGATAAGTCCTACGCCTGTTTCGTTGCAAAACTGAACAAGACTTTTTACCATTGACTGTTTTATATTGTCGCTTTCGATTCCGCGGATTATGTTCATATCAATTTTTATAAAATCGGGATTGAGCGAACATATACGTTCAAGTCCTGAATATGCACAGCCGACATTATCAAGCGCAATGTTAAAATTCTGAACGCGGTAATGATTGATGATGTCATTTAATATTTCGGATTTTTTTTCGGAACAGTGCTCCGTAACTTCAAGAATTATTTTGTGAGAATCAATCGAGTATTTTTCAAGAAGTTTTTTTGTAAAGCCTTCCTGAAACTCGTCATCAAGAATTATGTCGGGATTTATATTTATGAAAAGATGTTTTTTTATTCCGACAAGCCGCGCAGTTTTTAAAATTACCTTTCTGCAGAATTTTTCAAGCTTCCAGCTTTTGTCAGCTTTGTCTGCCTTTTTAAAAAATTCCAGAACTGATTTTTCTTCGATACG
Source organism: Treponema sp. (assembly GCA_051883255.1). Taxonomy (GTDB): domain Bacteria; phylum Spirochaetota; class Spirochaetia; order Treponematales; family Treponemataceae; genus Treponema_D. Next base: position 24,353 of record JBJETJ010000058.1, on the reverse strand, counting down.
GGAGAACGCTTCGTAGCCAAAAACATCTCCTGTTTCAAGAGATACGACAGGCTGAAAAACAGGATAAAGTTCATTTCCGTCAAAAATTTTTTCTAATTCCATACAGGAAAGACTACAGATTTCATGTAAAATTCCAATTTATGAAAAGTAAAATTTTAGTAAAATCTACGATTTCGCATAAAACAGTAAATCACAGTCTTTCCTGTACAAAAAAAAACGCAGACACTTAAGCGCGTGCAGCACCATCTACATGAAGGATATCACCTGTAATATACGATGCCATGTCACTTGCAAGAAATAAGAAAGCATTTGCAATATCAGCCGGCGTTCCGATTCTTCCAAGAGGAATTGTTTTTATAAGCGGTTCAATCATCTGCTTAGGAAGAGCACTAACCATATCAGTTTCAGTAATTCCAGGAGCAACGGCATTTACACGGATTCCCATAGGAGCAAGTTCGCGCGCAAGAGATTTTGTAATTCCATTTACTGCAAATTTGCTTGCAGGATACATAACTCCACTTGGCTGACCGTAAACGCTGACCATTGAACTTGTATTTAAAATTACGCCCTTTGTTTCTTTTAAATATGGAACAGCAACTTTACTGCATATAAAAACAGATTTTATATTGATATCTGCAATTTTGTCATATTCAGCTTCTGAAAAATTTACAAGCGGCGTGCTGGAAGAAATCCCTGCATTATTTATGAGAATATCTATTTTTCCAAATTCAGTTTTTACACTTTCAAATGTTTTTGTAACCTCACTTTCGCTTGTCAAATTTGGATAAAATCCAATAACACTAAAATTTTGATTTTCAGATTTTAACGTCTGAATTGCTTTTTCAACAGTTTCTGCCCGGCTTCCCAAAAGGCAAACTTTTGCACCGTTTAAAAGAAACTGCCTGACTGTTTCAAAACCGATACCTCTAGTTCCGCCAGTAACAATGGCAACTTTTCCATCTAAAATCATAATACCCCCAATTTATTGAATTTGTTTTTTTTCGTATTTTCAGTATACAAGTATTTCTATTTATTATAAAGTAAGTTTATGCTAAAAAATTTTACGCAGAAATACCACAAGATTTTATCAAAAGAGTTTCCTGAGTTTTTAAATAAATACCTGTCAATTCCGATTTTAACGCGGCTTAAAAATATCGGACTTTTATGCGGAACTGACTGGACGCCTTTTTTTTCAAACAATATTTTTTATTCGCGGTTTGAACACAGTGTCGGCGTTGCGCTGATTATCTGGAATTTTACGAACGACAAGGCGCAGACAGTCGCAGGACTTTTGCACGACGTTTCAACTCCGGCGTTCAGTCATGTGCAGGATTTCAGAAAAGGAGATTCGCTGACACAGACAGAAACGGAGAAAGACAATTTTTCGATTTTAAAATCTTCCGCAGAACTTCTTGAATGTTTAAAGCAGGACGGACTTTCGCTTGAACAGGTGAGCGACTATCACAAGTATCCGATTGCCGACAACGAAGTGCCGGCGCTTTCTGCCGACAGGCTTGAATATATGTTCCCCTCGGGAATTGCATTAAAAGGAAACTGGTCGCTTAAAAATTCTTTTACGCTCAGGGAAGTAAAAAAAATTTACAACGACATCGTAATCTGCAAAAACGAAAGCAATATAATTGAACTTGGTTTTAAAACAAAATCAATCGCAGAACTCTACACAAAGCGCATTACTGACATCGCAATTTTTTTACAGGAAAACGAAGACAAAATGGCGTTGCAGTTTCTCGCAGAAATTTTAAATATGGCGCTTGAACTTAATGTCCTGACAGAAAAAGATTTGTTTGAACTTTCAGAAAAACAGATAATCGATTTGCTCGACAATCTCGTAAAAGAAAATCCGCACGCAAAACTTAAAGACCTGCACACTGACAAAAATTCTCTCAACAAAAATTCTATAGAAAAACTCTGCATATATTTTAAAACGTTCAGAACTTTTAAAAAAATTGTCCGCTCTGACAAGCCGCTTGAAAATCATTACTGCATCAATTTAAAAGTAAAAAAGCGTTACATCAATCCTCTTGTAATGACAAAAGAAAAATGCAACGGCTTTTTTATTTCCAAGCGGATTACGGAACTTTCTGAAAAAGCAAAAAAGCAGATAGACTTTTTTTTGAATTTTGCTGATTCAGAATTTGGCTGTGTCCGGCTTTTAGAAAACTAGTCAAGCGAACTTACATCAAGGCTGTCAAATCCGCACAAAAGTTTTTTTGCAATCTGCCTGATTTTTTCTGCATCGCCTTTTCGTGCGCCTTCGATGTTCAACGGCATTACAGGGTCGTGCAAAGAAAGCCGGAGCAGCATCCATCCCTGAACGTCATCGCCTTTAAAAGAAATTCGTATTCCTTCAAAACTTTCTGGCAGAATGTAATTTGCTTTTTGGGCGCGGTTTTTAAATTCTTCAAGAACTGATTTTCCGTAAGACTTAAAATCGTCTGCAAGGATTTTAAATCTGAATTCTTTTTCTTCTACAAGCGGCGGAAGTTTCTGGATAAGACTGTCGAGTTTTTTGCCTTCAGCCTTTGCGTTTGCAAGAGCGACGACAAGCTTGACTGCAAGATAAGCGCCGTCATCAAGATAATAATTTTCTTTTAACGCGCCGTGTCCGCTTGTTTCCATTGCGAGAGGACAGTTTATTCCTTTTGAGTTCAACTCTTTCTGTTTGTTGATTACGTTTTTATAACCGCGCATATAGCACAAATGCTTTAAGCCGAGAACGTCCTGCAAAAAATAAGTAAGCCTGTCTGACGTTACGGAGTCGGTGATAATCGTACTGCCCGGATTTGACGGCGCAAGAATTGCAGCTGCCATCGCAATGATTGCATCGCGGTTAACTTCATCTCCGTTTGCAAGCACGGCAGACATTCTGTCAACGTCAGTGTCAAAAATCAAGCCTAAGTCGGCGTTGTTTTTTAAAACTGCATTTCTGATTGCTTCCATCGCTTCTTTGTTTTCGGGATTAGGAATGTGATTCGGGAACATTCCGTCAGGTTCAAGGAACTGGCTTCCCGTTATGTCTGCACCAAGCGGTTTTAAAATCCTGTCGGCAAAAAAACCGCCTGCGCCGTTTCCTGCATCGACTGCGATTTTTAGATTGGCAAGCGGTCTGTCTGATTTGATGTTTACGTTTGAAGAAATCGCGTTTTTCAAATGTTCAGCGTAAAGCGAAAGCAAATCAAAAGTTTCGCAATTCAAAATGTCCGCACTGTGTTCAGATTTTTGTGAAGCGCTCGTGAGAATGTCAGTAATGTCATCGTGTTCAAGTCCGCCGTCAGCATCAAAAAATTTAAGACCGTTTCTGTTGAACGGAAGATGGCTTGCCGTAATCATTACAGCGCCGTCAAATTTCGTCTGGTCAAAAACGATTGACATAAACATCGAAGGCGTCGTAGCCATTCCGCAGCGAACGACAGAAGCGCCTGCAAAAACCATTCCTTTTACGACAGCCTCTTCAAGCGCCGCACCTGAAACGCGCGAATCACGACCGATTCCGATTTTCAATTCCGAAGTCTTTTTTGAAGTCTTGCGCGAAAGCCATTCTGCAAATCCCTGTCCGATTTTATTGCACGCTTCGGCCGTCAGATTAATATGTTCACCGTCAACGCCTTCAAGCGCAATTCCGCGGACATCGCTTCCGTTCTGTAACTTCATCAAATCTTGCATAATAATTCTCCATAGAAAATCAAAAAATAAATTGAATAAAATAGATAAGTTTTCAGCGTTTGCTTTAAGGCAGAACCTCCGGGAAGTTTCGCTTTAAAATTACTGAAAATTCTTGTACTATAATAACAAATTTTGCTATTATATTTAATAGGAATATTAATTTATATTGATTTATCCGGGAGGGTGCTATAAAAACTTTGCCTGAAATAGCGTCAAAGTTTTTATTCACAAGTTTGCGTTGCAAACTTCCTTATCAACAACTGTTCCTCATTGCATTGCGGAACAGCGTAAAAAGTCAATCGATTGCTGAAACAATCTTCTTGACTTTTTATGGGAGGGTGTTATAAAAACTTTGCCTGAAATAGCGTCAAAGTTTTTATTCACACTTCTTGACTTTTTATAGGAGAAAAAAATGAACAGAAAAAAGATTTTCATAACGTCGCTTATAATTTTAGCCGTTGCAACACAGGCAGTTTTTGCAAGAGATAATCTTGATAAATGGCTCGATAAATACGAAGAATTTGTAGAAACAGTTGAAGATGCCGTAAAGAACAAGCAGACTTCCAAAATTGACTCGTTCAAAGAACAGCAGAAAAAACTGATTGCAGAAAAAGATGAAATCCAGAAACAGGACGGCAATTTTACTTTTTCGCAGGGAACTCGTTACGCTGCAATCAATTCAAGATGGGGAATTGCAATCGGAAGCCTCAGCGCAACGAAAGGCCTTAAAAACACGACAGAAAAACTTGATAAATTTCTAGAAGAAAACACGCAGGATATGCAGGGCTCTCAAAATTCTTCTGAAGAATTACGAAGCAAAACTGCTTAATTCTGTTCGCTTTCTTTAGTGTCCTGACCGGCATCCTTTCTTGAATTATTCCTTTCTTTAAAATAAGCAATTACATCTTTGTACTGTTTGTTTTTCAAGCCCGGGAATTTTTTCATAAACTTTTCTATCGTCGAATTCCTGCTCTGGAATTTTTCGATATACGAAAGATGAAGCGCCGTAAGTTTTTCGGAAGAAAGCCGGCTTTGAATGTTCTCTTTTATCGAAGAGAGCATTTCGCTGAGGCTTGATTTTTTAAACCACAGTTCGTGTTCATAATTCGACTTGAGGACATCGACAAAATTTTTGAATCGTTCCATTGTAGTATGGAAATCGACAAGGTGGCGGACAGTCGACATAAGGTCAATCACAAAAAGACACGCCAGAACGTCAAATACAATGTGCAGTACAAATTCACTTAAAAACGAAATTAATTTCATAATCAGAGGCTGAACGAAATGCACGACCAGTATTCCCATTATTCCAAAGAGCACTGCATTTAAAAGACAGATACGTCCGTTCAAATTGAATTTCCTGTCTGAATAATCCCACCACAATGTGTGGAACATTTTTTCAAGAATCCAGCTTGCAAAATATTCGATTGCCGTTGCAAAAATCATACTCAGGAAAAACAGCGGAACCCAGGACGACAGGACATTTTCAGGAAGGCACAAAATTGCAATTCCGCCGAAACCGTAAACAGGACAAATCGGTCCGTGCAAAAAACCGCGGTTTACGAATTTGTGTTCGACAAAAAGTCCGACGTAGCAGACTTCTGAAAACCAGCCTATAAAACTGAACATTATGAAAACTAAAAAACCTGTTTGAAAACTATATGTATAAATCGGAGCAACCTGCATTTTATTCCGCCTTAAAAAAAAGACAGCCACTGTGCTGTCGGAAAATATTTTATAAAACTGCCGTCAGACTTTAAAGCGGTTTGAACCGACATTCAAAACTGAAAGGCAATTTTATAAAGCCATTGAATTAGTGATGGAACAGTCTTATGCCGTTAAAGCACATTACCATATTATAATCGTCTGCGGCTTTTATTACTAAATCGTCGCGGACAGAACCGCCCGGCTGAACGACAACAGTTACGCCTGATTTTCTTGCGCGTTCGATGTTATCGCCAAACGGGAAGAACGCATCAGAGCCGACTGCAACGTTTGTATTTTTTGAAATCCATTCAGCTTTTTCTTCGCGCGTAAATACTTCAGGTTTTACTTTAAATAAGTTCTGCCATTTTCCGTCTGCGAGAACGTCCATATATTCTTCGCCGATATAAACGTCAATCGCATTGTCCCTGTCGGCGCGTTTTATTCCGTCAACAAATTGAAGTCCGAGAACTTTCGGGCTCTGACGCAGCCACCAGTTGTCTGCTTTCTGACCGGCAAGACGCGTACAGTGAACGCGCGACTGCTGGCCTGCACCGATTCCGATTGCCTGTCCGTCTTTTACAAAGCACACTGAATTTGACTGAGTGTATTTTAGAACGATTAACGAAATTACGAGATTGCGCTTGTCGTCGTCTGAAAGGTTTTTGTTTTTTGTTACGATATTTTCAAGAACGGAATTGTCGATTTTTAAAAAGTTGTGTCCCTGTTCAAAAGTAACGCCGAAAACCTGTTTGCGTTCAAGTTCAGCAGGAACATAGTCAGGATCAATCTGGATTACGCAGTAGTTGCCACCTTTTTTTGCTTTTAAAATTTCGAGCGCTTCTGCAGAATATCCCGGAGCGATGACACCGTCTGAAACTTCTTTTTTTATGAGCAGTGCAGTTGCTTTGTCACATTCATCGCTCAAAGCAATAAAATCCCCGAACGACGACATTCTGTCTGCACCTCTGGCGCGCGCGTATGCACTTGCAAGCGGAGTAAGTTCAACGTCGTCTGTAAAATAGATTTTCTTTAAAGTATCTGACAGGGGAAGTCCAACGGCAGCGCCTGCCGGGCTTACGTGTTTAAACGATGTGGCAGCAGGAAGGTTTACGGCTTCCTTTAATTCTTTTACAAGCTGCCAGCCGTTAAGGGCATCAAGCAGATTTATAAATCCCGGTCTTCCGTTTATGACTGTAATCGGGAGATCGCCATTTTCCATAAAAACACGAGCAGGTTTTTGGTTAGGATTGCATCCATATTTTAATTCAAGTTCTTTCATATATAAATGATAGTGAAAAAAATTGTTTTGTGCAATCTTTGTTTTTTTTCTAAAACAGAAACAAGACTGTTATTTTTCGACAGAGATGGGGAGAATTCCCGAGCAGTCAATCTGACCGGCAGAAACGGCGGAAAGGGCTGCAAAACTGAACGGAGAATAACTGTAGCCAAACAACACTGTGTCTGCCCAAGAAAGGTCAAAAGCGAGCACCGGCGACATAATTGAAAAGACGACAATTTTTTTGCCTTTCTTCTGGAGTGGCTTTAGCATTTCGGCAGTTTTTACGGACTGTTCGTTCCAGACACAGATAAAGACGACGTCAAAATTTTCAGCGCGATTTAAAATTAAGTTTCCGGCGTACTGCGCTTCGTTCGGGCCGAGATTGTAACTCATTTTTATATCAATCGGATTTTTATAGTAGCGCTTCATTTCAGAAAAGAACGAAGGCTCTGAACCTGCAAGAAGCACTCGCTGATTTGACTCAGGCGAATATGGAAGTTCACCTTTTTTATAAACTGTAACTGAACGGCATGCCTGTTCGACAAAAAAACCGATGCCGTCTTTGTCAGGGATAAGTTCATCAATTTTTGTCATATCAGGATAAAGCGGAACTGCATTTGCGCTTTTAAAATAGTTCAGCTTGATTTCAATTACACGGCGCGCGGCCTTTTCAACTTTTGCACGAAACTCTGGAACAGTTTTCATCCGCGCAATGTTCGACGTCCACAACGATTCGTTAAGCTGTGCAGTTGTCGACGAAATTACGATGTCGTTTCCTGCTTCGATTGCCATGCGGAACGCGTTTGACAGAGAGCCTGCATACAGCGTGTCGCCGTTCATCATCATATCGTCCGTAATAATCAGACCTTTGTAGCCGAGCTTGTTGCGCAAAAGTTCCGTCAAAAAATATTCAGAAAGAGAAGCAGGCTCTCCGTTTTTTCTTATCTGCGGAAAACTCAAATGCCCCGACATTATCGCAGGAACATCGGCCTGTATAAGATACCTGAACGGAACGAGCTCGCGGTTTTCAAAAGTTTCAAAGTCAATGTCGATGCTCGGCAAATAAACGTGGGAATCATTTTCGGTGTCGCCATGTCCGGGAAAATGCTTTGCAGTAGGAATGATTCCTGCCGCCATACTGCCCGAGGCAAACGCAACTCCGAGAACTCCGGCTTTTCCTGCATCTTCGCCAAAAGAGCGCGTTCCGATAATCGTCGAATTTTTGTTTGTATACAAATCAACTGTCGGCGCAAAGTTCAAATTAATTCCGAGCGCGGCAATTTCCCTGCAAATATAAAATGCAGAATAATACGAATCTATCGGATAACCGGCGGCGCCGATACTTAAGTTTCCGGGAGTAATGCTTGTCTGACCTTTTACGTGACGAATCCAGCCGCCTTCCTGATCAGTTGCAACGAAAAGCGGAATTTTAAATCTGCACGCCTGTGCCCTTTTTTGAAGTGACGTAATTGACTTTGCAACCAATGTCGTGTTGTCAGTGTTCCATCCGAAAACTTTTACACTGCCGAGCCCTCGCTCTGAAACCCAGGAATTAAGCAAATCAGACGGCTCTGCACCAGCCCACCCGAACATCAAAATCTGTGCAAGCAGTTCTTCGTCTGTCATTCGCTTTGCAATGACATAGGCAAGTTCGGGGTTGGGATAATTGCTCCAGAAATTTATGTCGTCAGGATATTTTGAAACGTCAAGTTTTAAATCGATGTCTGCGCTGTTTTTTGAAATTTCGTGCATGAGATTTTTGCTCTGGAGATTTATGTTTTTATTGACAAACTGATTTTCGCTCTGTGCTGAACTTTGAGCAAAACAAAATGATTGTAAAAAAATAAAACATAAAGATAAAAAAAGTCTGCGCATTATTTTCTCCAAAGAAAAACATATTTAAATATTCAATGCTTCAATGCAAAAATTACGTCAACGGAAATTCTGCATTATATATTCTCCGGCACTGTGAGCTGCAATCGCACCGTCGCTTACCGCAGTTACAACCTGCCTGAAAGATTTTGAACGAATGTCGCCTGCTACATACAATCCGGAAATCATCGTCGACATATCTTCCTGCGTCTTGATGTAACCGCCGTCATCTTTTGGCAGCATATCAACGAGTTTTGTAACAGGGTTCATTCCTGCAAAAATAAAAACTGCATCGCACTGACATTCAGTTATTTCAGAAGTGAGGACATTTTCAAGTTCAACAGACTGAACACGTCCTTCGCCTTTTATCTGCTTTACTTTTGAATTGAACATTACCTTGACTTTGGGATTTGCAAGAAGTCTGTCTGCAACTGCTTTCTGCGCGCGGAGTTTATCGCGTCTGTGAACGAGCGTAACGTCGTCTGTCAAAGTTGAAAGATACATAGCCTCATCGCAAGCAGAGTCACCGCCGCCGATTACAAAAATTTTCCGGTTTCTGAAAAACGGCCCGTCGCAAGTTGCACAATAAGAAACGCCCCTGCCTTCAAGTTCAGCCTCGCCGGGAACGCCGAGTTTTTTGTGTTCAGCTCCTGTCGCAATCAAAATTGAATACGCTGAAAATTTTTCTTTTGGAGTTTCGATTTTAAATGTGCCGTCGATTTTATCAATAGAAAGAACTTCCGACTGAATTATCTGTGCGCCAAAACTTTTTGCCTGCTCTGCCATATTCTGACAAAACTGAATTCCTGAAACTGCCGGAAAAAGTCCCGGATAATTTTCAAGAACAGGAATCGTAAGCGCCTGTCCGCCGGGAATCGAAATGTCAATCACGAGTGTCTTTAATCCACCGCGTGATGCATACTGTGCGCTGGCAAGCCCTGCAACTCCAGACCCGATTACAATATAATCATAATTTTTTTCGTTTAAATTTGATTCAGACATATCACGTGATTATAGCATGAAAGGCTGTGTAAAAACTAGACTGGCGCTCGTAAATTTCTAATGGCTTACAAACACTGGATTACCTCGCGCTACGAGTTTTGCAGGCAAAACTCTGTGTGCGGTTGGAGCGAGGGGGGGGGGAGATTTCTGATGCCCTCACGCAAAAAAAAAGGACACTGCAAAACTACAGTGCCCTTTTGCCCTAACCGGATTTTAATTAACTTTTTATTTTCCTAAAACGCTGACGCCGGTATCGATGTTTGTTTTTGAAATCTTTTTACCGCTGACAGCATCTACTGCGATTTTGATTCCTTCGTAGCCCATTACTTCAGGGTTCTGCGACATCGTGCAGAGGAGATAGCCCTGTTTGATAAGCTGCTGAATCATATCAGAATTGTCAAATCCAACGCCTACTGCTTTTGAACCGCTTTCATGGATTGCGTTTCCGATTCCTACAGTCGAACCTTCGTTTGCACCGAACAAACCTACAACGCCCTGTGTAATAAAGTTTGCAGCTGCATCTTTTGAACGAGAAGTATCGCCGTCGCAATACTGAGTTTCAAGGATTTTAAATCCAGTTCCAAGGAAAGCGCTTCTGAAACCATTTTCGCGTGCTACAGTTGAAGCCGTTGCAGAGTTAACGCTGATGACACCGATGTTTCCGCTTGTAATGCCTTTTGCTTTTAAAGCCTTGAGCATCTGTTCACCGGCAGTTTTTCCTGCGGCAGTGTTGTCTGTTCCGAGAGTTGCAACGGCAGGATAATTTGCAGGCGAGTCTACATAAATGATTTTTACGCCTTCGCTTGAAGCAGCTTTCAATGCAGAAGTTACGGCATCAGGCCCGTTTGCGGCAAGCAGAATTGCATCTACGCCCTGAGCGATTGCGTTATTAATACATTCAATCTGCTGTGCATCGTCTTTTACAGTCGGTGCATTCCAGCAGTAACTTACATTGCCGAGTTCAGCGGCAGCCTTCTTACAGCCCTTGTCAATATTTGCCCAATACTGATCCATCTGGTCCATTGTAATAAGCTGAATTTTTACTTTTGCAGCTTTCTTTTCTTTTTTTGCACCCTTTGCAAATCCCATAGAAGCAACAAGCGATAATGCCATTGCGGCTACTATAATTTTTTTCATACTTCATGACCTCCTTCGTCACTTTTTAATATATCTAAAACTTTACAAGATTTTCCCATAAAGTTTTTTTCCAAATTATTTTTTCTGGATTTTAACTTTCTTTCCGCTTCTTACGATTACATCAAGAAGAACTGAAACTACGACAATTATTCCGATGACGATATTCCTGATTGCAACAGGCGCACCAGCAAACTGAAGTCCGTTCTGCAATACGCCCCAGATTGTCGCACCGATGACAGTTCCGAGCAAAATTCCCTGACCGCCGAGAGTTGAAACACCGCCGATAACTGAAGCGGCAACTGCATACAGTTCGTAACTGTTGCCTGCGTCCATTGCACCCATTCCGGCAGATGCACATTGAATAAGTCCTACGACACATGCACAGAATGAAGAAACGACGTAAACTTTTATCGTAGTAACAAGAATACTTATTCCCGAAAGTTTTGCCGCTTCTGCATTTGAACCGACTGCATAAATATGCCTTCCAGAACGTGTCTTTGACAGAATGAAGTTAAAGACAATCCATAAAATCAGCGCAATCCATACAGTAGAAAATACGCCGAGCCATTTGTCATAGTAAAAAAAGTTTCTGAAAAATTCTGCGGCAGGGCTCTGACCGATACTGTCCGTGTTGTAATTGTTGTTTGCAATCTGCGCAATTCCGCGGGCAATCGTCATCGTTCCAAGCGTTCCGATAAACGGCGGAAGTTTACAGCCTGCAACAAGAACTCCGTTTGTAAGTCCGATTAAAAGACAGCATACTAAAGTGATGAGAACTGCAACAAGCGGATGAACTCCCTTTGTCATCAAAGTCGCACTTATCATAGTTGACATTCCGACAACCGAACCGATTGACAAATCGATGTTCCCTGTAATGAGGACATAACTCTGACCGACACCGATGAGCAAAATCGGAGCAATCTGACGGAGCAGATTATTAATGTTTCTGCCCGAGAAGAAAGTCGGATTCAGAATTCCAAACACAATGCACAGAACGATAAGACCTGCCGTAACTGTCAGAACCTGTCCCATTCCGCGAACCGAAAGCATTTTCTTTAACGGATTAATTTTTATTTCTGTCTTTTCCATAATAATTTTCCTTCTGCCTTATTTATTTTTTTTCGTTTTACTTACGATTTATTATTACGTACGCTTTATTATTTTAACAGACTTTTTTCTCAAACTGAGTTGCAAGCGTTAAAATTTTTTCCTGAGTTGCATCTTCCCTCATAAGTTCTCCCGTAATCCTTCCGTCACACATAACTGCAATTCTGTCTGCCATTCCTAGGATTTCAGGAAGCTCCGATGAAATGAACACAACGCCGATTCCTTTCTCTTTCAGCTGATTCATCAGATGATAAATTTCAACTTTTGCGGCAACGTCAATTCCGCGCGTCGGCTCGTCAAAAATTACGACACGGCTCGTGCGCGAAAGCCATTTTGCAACGACGACTTTCTGCTGGTTTCCGCCAGAAAGCGAGCCTGCATCAACTTCAGCATGCGGAAGTTTTATATTCAGTTCTTTGACGGCTTTTGAAACAAGGAGATTTTCTTTTTTACTGCTGATGATTCCAAAGCCGTGCGAAACTATATCAAGATTTGAAAGCGAAATATTTTCGCGCACAGGAAGCTTCGTGCAAAGTCCGTCTTTTTTTCTGTCCTCCGGCGCAAGAACGATTCCGTGTTTTATTGCTTCCGACGGTTTTGAAACCGAAACTGTTTTTCCGTCGAGGACAAGTTCACCAGAAGTTTTCGGGTCAACGCCAAATATAGCACGCGACAGTTCAGTTCTGCCTGCGCCCATAAGACCTGCAATTCCTAAGATTTCGCCTTCGCGCACTTCAAAGCTTACGTTGCGGACAAGCGGTCCTGCATTATAATTTTTTACGCTCAAAATTGTCTTACCCGGAACGGCAGGAATCCTCGGATATTTTTCTTTTATCTCGCGGCCGACCATATTTGCAATAATCTGGTCAATCGTCAAATCCTTGTAATTTCCCTGCGTAATAAATTTTCCGTCGCGCATTATCGTTACCCTGTCAACGATATGCTGGAGTTCTTCAAGGCGGTGCGAAATATAAACAATGCCGACAGACTTTTCTTTTAGCGAATGAATGATTCTGAAAAGTTCATCAATTTCTTTATTTGTCAGCGCGCTTGTAGGTTCGTCCATAATCAGAACTTTTGCATTCATCGAAAGCGCTTTTGCAATTTCAACCATCTGCTGTTTTGAAACAGGCAATGTCGAAACAAGCGTGTCAGGGTCAAGTTCGATTTTAAGTTCGTCAAGAAGTCTTGCGGCTTCTGCTTTCATCTTTGCGTTATCAATTATTCCGCCTTTAAGAATTTCCCTGCCGAGAAAAATATTTTCTGCAACTGTCAGGTGCTGGCACATATTCAATTCCTGATGAATTATTGCAACACCATTTTCGCGCGCAAGTGACGGAGTGATGCTTTTAAATTCTTTGTCAAAAATAGTTATCGTACCCGAATCGCACTGATACACGCCGGAAAGAATTTTCATCAAGGTAGATTTTCCGGCTCCGTTTTCTCCGAGCAGCGCCATAACTTCACCAGAGTTCAACTCAAAATGAACGTCGTCAAGCGCACGAACACCCGGAAACAATTTTGTAATGTGTTCCATTTTTACAATGGTTTCTGCCATAAGTTCGGCCCCCTTATGATTTTATTTTAGGGGCACTTTTTAAAATTTGGTAGTATGTATTTTTTCAGAAAAAGGGAGAAAATTTTAAGATTTGAACAAAAAAAAGCCTGCAAATTAATTACAGGCTTCCTGAAAATTTTTTTCTAGATTTTTTTTCGGCTTACCAGTTTATCGAAAGCCCTGCATAAATTTCGTTGTCAAAATAACTTATGCCTGAGTCACTGCTGTAAATCGTCAACGAATAATTTGTAGTTACGCACTCGCCGTTGTAAACCGAAACGTCCTGTTTTGTGCCGAGCACTGCAAAGCGGTAACCGACGACAAGCCCTACCTTGCTTTGCGGAAAGAATTTTACCTGCACGTTAAACCCAAAACCTACGGCAGAAAAAAATGCAGGAGATTTTTCAAAACGGCAGACAAAATCATAAGCAATCCCTAAGCCAAGATTCAAGCGCAAAAAAGAAGCAACGTTAAATCCGCACGCAAATCCCGTAAGACACGAACCCTCGATTACAGTAACATCGCGGCTTGCCGTGCCGGAATCAGGCACTGTTTCACCGCCTGATTTTGAAGTTGACTTCCACTCATATTTTGAAATTCCGCCGACACCAAAATCAAGACCTGCCATAAAGCCAAGTCCTACAGTGTCGTTCAAGTTGAACAAATGCCAGCTTTCGACATCAAACTCAAAACATATAATCGAGTTTGTTTCGGTATTCGTAAAATCTTTTCCGCTTGAAGCTATATTCAAAACATACGAATCAAATCCCGCGCCCAGATGAAACTGAACGTCGCCGTTATATCCTTTTGAAAACGCCGCTCCTGCCATAACACAAAGAGAAAACAAAACTGCAAAAATCCTTTTCATAAAACACTCCTTGTAAATGTGCTTACATTCATTTTATGATATTCGTCCGCATTAAAAAGTCAAGGTTGCCGGAGTTCTTTTTAAAGCTACTTGACGATAATTCCAAAGTCGCTTGCCTTTGCAAAATCTTCCGGCTTGAGTTCTGCAATGATTTTCTGATGCTGAATAAGGACAAGGCGCGATGCAAGTTTTAACGAATCCGAAATCGAAACGGCAAGAATCACCACCGCAATCCCCTGCTTCTGGAGCGACGAAATATATTCAAGGACTTTTATTCTCTGGTACATATCAAGCGCGCTGAAAGGCTGAACTATAAAAACGACTTTCGGATTTTCAAACTGAACGCGGCGGTAAATTAAATTATACAACTGATTGCACGAAAGAGAATAAAGATTGCTTTTTTTTATCGCACTTCCGCACAAGGCTTCATATTCTTTTATGACAGTATTGCGGAATTTTTTTCGCCGCCAGAATCCCGGCATTTTTAACGAAGCAGACTTTATTACGAGATTGTCGATGTAACTCATTTCGTAAAACAGAGAATGCTGGCACGGATTTTCAGGAACGAACGACCACAAAAGCGGATTTTTAAAAGCGCTCTTTCCTGCTATCGTCACGGAGTAATCTGATTTTTCAGGTTCGTATAAAGCATCTTTTAACGCCTGAACAAATTTATTTTCCAAGTCAAGAATTACAAGACACTCGGAAGAATGAATGTCTATAGATATGAACGACGACTCGATTTTTGCAACTTGATTTTTAGTCTGAACAAAAGGCTGTTCGTTTTTGAGTTTTATTACGGAATTGAGTGCATCGACAGAAATAGTTTCCATCATTTCTTCCGTAATTATGTCAGTCTGTTTTTTTAAAAGACAAGTTCCCGAAAACAAAAACGCGACTGACGTACAGACTTTTAAAATTTCTTCGTGATGGTTGCAAAGATAAATAAATGCAATTTTATCTGACCGGGCAATTTCTTTTATTAAAAGGTGAAGGCGTTTTAATTCCGAAGGGCTTAAAAAAGATGAAGGCTCTCTGAGGATTATGACTTTGCATCCGTCAGATTTTGCCTTGATGATTTCAAAACAGCATCGTTCAAAAGCGCTCAGATTTTCAGGGTAATCGTCTGCGTTAAAATCAAAACCATAAGGCGAAAAAACTTTCTTTACCATCTGCCTTATCTGCTTTTGATTTGCAAACAAAGTTTTTTGAATTCCCGTAACAAAAAGATTTTCGCCGGCAGTCAGCGCTGGAATTAAATTTGATTTTGAACCGACTATCGCAACTTTGTTCATCTGTTTTTTAAACGAACAGCAGTCTGCAACCTGTTCACCGCAGAAAAAAAATTCGCCGCTGTCGAGAAGTCTGTTTTTCATAATTAATTTTATGAGCGATTCCGAGCCGTGTCCGTCAATGGAAATGAGGTCTAAAATTTCACCTTCGCAAAGACTTAACGAAAGGTCAGTCAAAAACTCGTTGCCGTTTTCGCTCAAAGACACATGGCGCAAAAGGAGAACTTCGTCTGCAATTTTTTTTCGGTTCAAGTCCATTACAAAATTCCTTTGACGGCAGGAAGTGCAATTTCTACAGTCGTGCCGACCTGCTGCATGCTGTAATAAGTCAGCCCGTATTCTTCACCGTACAAAAGCTGAATGCGGTCATTGACATTGTAAATCGCAATTCCGTTGTTCGACGTTCCTTGTCGCAGGCGGCGGTTTTCCTGAGTGACAGAAAGATTTTTGTTTATGTGAATTAACTGTTCGTAATCAATTCCCTGTCCGTTGTCCTCGATGATGATGTACGTTCTTTCTGACGTCAACCGCGAACTGATTGTAATTACGCCGCCGTTGACTTTGCTTTCAAGTCCGTGAATGATTGCGTTTTCAACAATCGGCTGTAAAATCAGTTTCGGCATTCTGAAAAACTGTAGCGCACTGTCAGAAGGAATATTTATGACAAGATTTATCCGGTCACCAAAACGGAATTTCTGAATTGCAAAATAATCGCGGACATTTTTAAGTTCATCAGGGAGCGTTACAAGTTCCGCAGTATTGCTTATCGTATAACGGAAAAAGTTTGCAAGAGTTTCTGACATATCGGCTACAAGTTCAAGTCCGCCAATCAAAGCCTCCGAGCGAATTGCCTCAAGCGTGTTGTACAGGAAGTGCGGATTAATCTGATTTTGTAGCGCAAGATACTGAGCCTGACGTTTGTTTTCTTCCTGCCGTGCATCTTTAGGCGCATAATGCTGAACAAGATTAAGCAGTTTTTCGACCGAAAGCGAATAGTTGAGTTTAATCAATTTTAAAACAGAAGCAGGATTTCCGTCTAAAAAAAGTTCAAGAAGTTTTGAAGTTTTCTTTTCCTGAACAATGCAGAAAAGCGACGTCGAAAAAACAAATGCAAAACTGATGAACGCAAAAATGAATTCTGTAAAATTCTTTTTTACAAAAAAAAGTACGGAACAGACTGCAAGCACGACCGAAGCAAAAATTAAAATGAGCTTTACTAGAACTGAAAGGTAAAATGTTTTTTTCTGTTTTATAATTTTGTTCATAATTTTTACGGCGCAATTTTTTTAATTATAAAATCAATTATAAAGTTTTCGGAATTCACTCGGTTTTATTCCCATGACTTTTCTGAAAACTTTGCTGAAATATTTTATGTCGTTGTAACCGACATTGCCTGCAATTTCTGCAATCGTGTCATTAGTGCGCGAGAGCAATTCCTTTGCTTTTTCAATGCGGATTTCTGTCAGCGCTTCTAAAAAATTCAAGCCCATTTCTTTTTTGTACAGTGCCGAAAAATACTGGGAAGTCAGCCCGACCTGAGCGCTCACTTTTTCAAGAGAAAAATCCCAGTCCATAAAATGTTCCTGCATATATTTGTCTGCACTGCGAATCGGACGGCTCAAATCATTTTTCTGCGCTTCAAAATATTCAAAAAAGAAATCGCAGACTTTTAATTTAAAACGAGTGCAAAGTGAATCAACATTACGGCAGACAAAAAGATTTTTTGAAAAACCGTCAAACCATTCAAGTCCTTTCTGATTTTTGTTTTCTGCGGCGAATGCAATTTTCTTTGCGATTTCGTAAAAAACAGATTCCGCCTGAAACGCAGGAAAAGCCGTCACGTCAGAGCAGAGTTCTTCGACAAATTCTTCTACATACGAAATGTTGAAACTGTCAAAAAGTTTTTCGCAGTTACGGTTCACTTTTTCAATCAAAGCAGAAGTGTCTTTTTTTTCAGGCAAAGACCGGGGCAAAAACAAAGTGCGGTTTTCCGTATGACGGAGCGGAAGGCTTTTGTACAAAAAATCAAAAGTCTTTTTAAAATTCAGGTTTTCGACTTCGCCGATGAAAACGGTAAACAAAAGGTCAGGAAACAACTCTGAAATTTTGTTGATGTCAAAAAGCATCTGCGTTACAAGATTTTCGGCTTCTGTAAGTTCAAGCTGAACAGGAAAACAGAAAATTCCGTAGTCCTGAAAGATGACAGGTTCAACATTGTGCTTTTTTAAAATCGATTCTGTCTTTTCAAAAAGCAGATGGCTTATTTCTTTTGAAATATTTTCTTCAAGCGAATCTGTTTTTACGAGGCAGAGTGTAACAGGCGGTTTGTCAAAAAGTTTTTCCAAAGGATTTTCGTCTTTTAAAAGGCGTTCAAAAATCTGGTTTCGTTTTTGTTCGCAGCTTTGCTTTATGACATTTATTTCTTCACTCCGGGCACGGCGCTTTTTTACGAGTTTTTCAAGGGTTGCACAAAGTTCAGTTTTATTAATCGGTTTTAAAAGATAATTTTCGACGTTGTAGGCGATTGCTTTTTTTGCATAGTCAAACTGGCTGAATCCGCTGATGATTATGAACTGGGTTTCAGGATTTTTTTCACGTACGCTGGCGATGACAGAAAGTCCGTCCATACCCGGCATTTTTATATCGGTAATGACAATGTCCGGTTTTTCTTTTTCGATTAAAGAAAGTGCGTCAACTCCATTCTGGGCAAAACCGGCGTATCTTACAGACAGTTCCTGCCAGGGAATCAATGCCTCAAGAAGCCTGATTATGTGAATTTCGTCATCAAGAATTGCAAGTGAAAGTTCCTGTTCCATAATAGAATATATTATAGTTCATTTTTCTGAAAACGCCAGCATAAAATATTATGAAAAAAAAGGCTGTCCGATAAATCAGACAGCCTTTGTCAGTTTTTTTACTGTTTTACACAAATAACGGAGGAACTTTAAAATGTCATCAGGCAGTGTGAGAGCATGGCATTTTGTTCAGCGTCCTGAAATACAGAGCGACCGCAATCACAGTTGAAAGAACGTCCGCCACAGGCTGAGCCCAGACAAGCCCGGTCACGCCAAGAAGTCCGTTCAAAATAAAAAGCGAAGGAATGTAGATAAGCCCCTGACGGCTCATATTGATTACAAGTGATTCCTTTGCCGCGCCCATCGCCTGAAGTGAATTTACAAGAACGTAAAAACCACCGAAAAGACAGCTTGTAGAAAGAAGGATTTTTACAAAGCGGACTGCAAAATCAAACGCCTCTCCACGCTGGAGAAACGCGCCTGCAATCTGGTTTACAAAGACGTAGCACACTACAGTCATAAGAGTGCTGATGAACGTTGCGACGGCAAACGAAAATTTCATAATCGAGCCGAACCGCTTTTTATTTCCGTTTCCGATGCAAAATCCCAAAAGAGGCTGAACTCCCTGACCGACACCGAGCGCAATCATTCCCGTAATCATCGTAACTTTCATTGCAACGCCTATTCCTGCAAGCGCCATATCACCGTAGCCTGACATCAGTGAGTTCATCACAATCTGCGAAACACTCATCAAAACAGAAGCAAGCGATGCCGGAATTCCGATTGCAAGAACGCCTGTACAAATTCCGTCCGAGCCTGAAAAATCGCGCGGACTTATGCTCAAAGAGGACTTTCCAGAAACATAGTGAATTACATAGAACAGCGCCGCCGCAACATTTCCGATGACAGTTGCAATCGCCGCGCCTGCAATGTTCCAGCCGAAAAGCAAAATCATAATCGGGTCAAGAACGATGTTCAGAAGATTTCCCAAAATCTGCCCTGTCATCGCCTTTGCCGCCTTCCCTTCCGCGCGCAGAATGTTTGAATATGCCGAAGCCACGAGCGAGAACGGTCCGCCGAGTGCAACAATCGTAAGGTACGAGCGCGTAAAGGCAAGCGTTTCTTCACTTGCACCAATCATACGAAGAATAGGATTCATAAACAAAATGAACGCCACAGAAAGAAGAACTCCGCACGCAACGCTTGTCCACATACAGAACGAGCATACCTTTCTGGCAAAATCTTTTTTTCCTGCACCGAGCGCGCGCGAAATGACAGACGTTCCGCCGATACCAAAAACATTTCCAACCGACATAAAAATCAGGAACACAGGAGTTGCAATGGAAACCGCCGCCACCTGAAGCGCATCGTGTGTCTGCGCAATAAAAAAAGTGTCGGCAAGATTGTAAATCAGCGTCATCAGCATAGCAAGCATCGCCGGAACAATATTGCACATCACCGCGCGCGAAACGCTCATAGAATTATATTTTTCAAGAGAATTTTCCTGCATAAAATCACCTCGCAAAAGAATGACGTACCGCAGGAAATCTGCACGACGCAGGATTTACCTGTAGCACACTACAGATAGTATAGTGTAAAATAGGTAGCGTAGTACAGTAGGAAAAAAGAGAATATGCGAAGAAGTAGAAATTTTGTATTGGTCTTAAACACACTTTTTCCGGCGCAGATTACGCATCTACAACAGTAGAAATTTTGTATTGGTCTTAAACTGCCACGATTGTAATTTTGCGGATATATCTACAACAGTAGAAATTTTGTATTGGTCTTAAACTCTGCTGTCCATACTGTACTGTATAGTATCTACAACAGTAGAAATTTTGTATTGGTCTTAAACAATTACAGTATATTACACGCATAAACATCTACAACAGTAGAAATTTTGTATTGGTCTTAAACTTGCTTTTCCATAATATCGATTGTCAGATCTACAACAGTAGAAATTTTGTATTGGTCTTAAACTTCAATCTCTTCAAGATTGCGATGGACATCTACAACAGTAGAAATTTTGTATTGGTCTTAAACTGATTTGTCAATGAGAAATGTTCTTATATCTACAACAGTAGAAATTTTGTATTGGTCTTAAACTGCCTGAATGTAAAATTTACGCTTGAATCTACAACAGTAGAAATTTTGTATTGGTCTTAAACAACCACTGAAACATCTTTCTTGACCGTATCTACAACAGTAGAAATTTTGTATTGGTCTTAAACATTTTTGAACCAAGTAATAGTTGCATATCTACAACAGTAGAAATTTTGTATTGGTCTTAAACACCCAAACAAAATATCAAATATTTGAATCTACAACAGTAGAAATTTTGTATTGGTCTTAAAC
>JBJETJ010000058.1:0-3597 GCA_051883255.1 Treponema sp. | reverse complement strand
AATCTACAACAGTAGAAATTTTGTATTGGTCTTAAACGTACAAGACAAAATATAATTCAGACAATCTACAACAGTAGAAATTTTGTATTGGTCTTAAACGCTCCTGCTCTGTATACATATCATAACATCTACAACAGTAGAAATTTTGTATTGGTCTTAAACTAAATGGTGATTGCTTGGAAGTTATATCTACAACAGTAGAAATTTTGTATTGGTCTTAAACGACTTTACAAGAAATACCCGGTTTGCATCTACAACAGTAGAAATTTTGTATTGGTCTTAAACAATCTCCACTACCTAACTGCTCTGAACCATCTACAACAGTAGAAATTTTGTATTGGTCTTAAACCCATAGACAAGTCTGCAAGTCCCCAAGTATCTACAACAGTAGAAATTTTGTATTGGTCTTAAACCCCAATACCATTCATACTTGTACCAATATCTACAACAGTAGAAATTTTGTATTGGTCTTAAACAGAAGTTGCTGACGACATTTTAATCCGTATCTACAACAGTAGAAATTTTGTATTGGTCTTAAACTCTAACCTTTGTACTACAGTACGGTTTGTTGCTATATTTTGCATTTGTTACGTCAAAATATGGTGTTTTAAGACTTTTCATGGCTGTTTTCTCCAGTAAGACTAGAGGTTTGCAATTTTCAGGTTATCACAAAAACATCGGTTTCTTCGTTTTTTGCATAGCCGTAGCATGTTTTTGTGCAAGTTGCCGACAGATTGAATATTATTACTGAATCTTCTTCTGTAAAAGCCTTCATATAAACGTTTTGAATTTCGTTTTCGATGTTGGAAAGCACGGCTTCGCTGTTGTGAATTTCAAAAACTGAATACTGGAGGCGGAATCCGAACTTGCTTAAAAACTTTGCAAACTTTGTTCTTACCTTATCATTACTTATATCATAACTGACTAAAATCATCAAGATTCCTCCTGCTCGTTTAAATCAAAAAATGGAAAATCTTCGGCGTTTTTTTTCTGTACGAATGCACGGTAATAACTTTGCAGGTAAATGAAAATTTCGTTTTTATATTCCATGATTGACTTTATAAAAAGTTCGATGTAAGGGGCGGAATTTTTCCAGGGAAGGATGAACTGCTCCTGATTTTTCCAGAAATCCTTTTCGTTTATCTGTCCAAGATTTAAAGCCTTGATGAGAGCCGCATCAATAATGGGGCGGAACGGTTCTTCCAAATCGCAGACAAGGGATTTTCGCTGAAAAAACTGCGTGTGAAGAATCCCGACATAAACATCAAAACCGTACATTTCCAAAAGTGTGTTTATTACATTGAACAGAATCGTATAACCGATATCTAAAAGGCAGTTTGTAATGTCATGCTTAACACGTGGCCGCCGTGCTGTCCAGTTGTGTTCCTTAAAAAGCGTCTGAAAATACAGTTTTGCACTTACGCCTTCAATTCCCATAATTTCTTGAACTTTTAAATCCGGTTTGAGCACTTCTTTTTCAAAGCTTTTGAGTTTCTGAATAACGTCCTTTTCTTCTTCTGACTTATTGCGCCGCTTTTTGAGCAGAAAGTTCTGGTTGTGGATTTTGTTTGAAATTACTCTGGCTGCAATGTCGGTTTTGTCGTATTCATACTGGCGGCGGCGGAGAAGAACGTTGCCTTCTGCCTTGGAAGGAATGATTTTCGTTACCCGGAGGTTGGGTGTCATAAGAACAATGTTAAAGCCGAATTTATTTGCCCTGTCTAAAAGTCCTGATGTTATGCAGTAGTCTCCGCAGATAAAAAGCAGAAAAAGCCTGTAGCAGGTAGACTGATGCTTTATTTTTCCGTTTTCGTCTGTAATCAGAAGATTGTCGTTTTTAAAGCTGATTTTTTCGCCTTTGCTCGTAAATACAAACGCAATCTGCTTGAATTCAAAATCACGGGTACTCATCATACGATGCCTCTATTATATCAATTTCCGCCGCGGTATGCTTTTGGAGCAAGCGGTCTGTCACAAAAATCGTTGTAAATGCAATTGCGGCATTTTTCCGGGAATTTCGGAACGTATTCTGCCGGATTAAAAAACTGCATTTTTTCGTTTGTGGATTTGAATTTTTCAAACATTTCAGGATTTTCTTCCGGCAGTTTCTGCGGATAAACCTTGTTGTCGTCGCTGGAATAAAAACGCATTTCCTTTACCGTGTACCCCATCTCCCTAAGGCAAAGGCATTGTGCATAAAGCTGAAAAATATAGCCGTCATAAATCTGTTCAATATGTTTTTTTCGTTCCGTAAGAAGCGATTTTTCCGTGTCAAAAATGTCAATCTTCCCACAAAGCTTAAATTCGTCAGAATAAACATCAATTCCCTGCAGAATGTTTTTATGAGTTGAATACCGCTTTTCATCAATTGCAGAGTGGGCAGCCTTTCCGTCAAGCTGTGCATTGTCATAATAAAGCCGTTCTGCCAAAGCGCCATACAACTGATGATAATAAATAGAAAGCGGACAAAAGATAAAATCGTTCAGATAAGTGATTTTAAGGTAGAGTTCCATGGATTTATTTTCCGAATAGCTGGCAATATTTTTCAAGATTTTTAAAGTCTAATGTAATTTCTAAAAGTTTCTTTTTACCAGAATCTTTTTCCTGCAATTCGGAATGAATTTTTGCTTTGTAAAGACTCAAGGCTTTTTTTTCAATTTTATCTTGATTGCTTCGGACAAAATACAGTTCATTCAAAACAATCATTTTGTATTTTAAATCTCCTTCATCATTTAAATCATAGGGAATAATTTCAGACTCTGGAACTGGAATCATGTTATTAAATCGCAGAGTTCCATACAATTTCTGACCACGCCGGATATAAATTGTTAAAAGATTATCAGAACGAATTTTCCCTGTTTTTGCATCATAATCTTTTTGTTTTGGAGAAGATAAAGGAATAAAATATTTATAACCATTTATTTCCTGTATTAAGCCCAAATATTTTCTATGATAAGTCCGTTCAACCTGTTCTTTATTCAGCATAACATTTGGTTCTACTTTATGAAGATACGTAATATATTTATCTGAAATTATGCTGAATTTGTATTCCATAAAAATCTCCTGCAACAAAAAAAGGCGACCTCTTGAGTCGCCTTATTAAGTTTTCCGTTTAGGGCCGGAACTTACCCAATTTAAGTTCTCCAGTCAGAGCCGGAGCTTGCTCAATTTAAGTTTTCCAGTTCGGGTCGGAACTTACCCATAAGACACAATATAATATCAAACAAGGCAAAAGTCAAATGTTATTATCTTCTATTTCGCAATAAATCTATATACAATGTTGTACAATCTTAATCCTCCAGCACACTGGATAAAAATGATGTCTTTTAACCAGCGTGCTGGAGAAATACGGTTAGTTCTGATATTCCTTTTCCTGCACAAACTTGAACCAGTCGGCGTTGGAAATATTTTCAATATACCCTTTGTCGTTCAGATTAAAGTTATGTGTGAGCAAATATAAACCTTTCAACGCGATGTGGTATGCTCCGTTTGCATCGGCATCTATTGGAAGCGTTGCATCTTTCCCGAGTGCAAGCTGCTGTCGGCTGTCGAAAAATGTTCCGTCTTCGGCTTTTACGGGAGAAATCAGATAGTCTA
>JBJETJ010000057.1:0-38051 GCA_051883255.1 Treponema sp. | reverse complement strand
TATCATCGTCTTTTCCTGCTGTTTTCAAGGCTTCTTTTAATATTGACCAGCCGTCACTTCCGTCAGTGCATTTAGAAGTCTGCAAGTCAGTTATGTTTACATCATACGCATTTGCTTCCTCTGTGCACCATGCACCTGTTTTATGATGTATGCCTACGCCAAGTGCAGGTGTATCTCCGCTTTTTGCACGCACGATTACGGCGGCGGCTGTCATGTCGGCGGTAAAGTTTTCAGGTTTTACAAAAGTTCCGTCTGACAGAACTATGTCGCCTACGACTGCTTTTGAGAAGTCAGTACTGCCTTTGACAGTACTACCGCCAGAAGACGGCTGATGGCATCCTGCAAAAATTAATGCAAGTGACATTGCCATAAATGCGGCTAAAAATCTGTTGTGCTTCATAAGCAACTCCTTTGAGATTTATTTAAAACAAAAAAAAGCACAGTCCCCTGCATAAGCAAAGTTCTGTGCTTTTCTTATTTTTTCAACTGTATTTATCTGTCTTGTTACTATGCCATTATACTGAGAACTGAGAACTGAGAAACGCTACTTTCTTTGGATTTCTTTGTCAATAGCATGATTGGTATTTTAGCATAGTTGGCGGGGAATTGCAATTTGTTTTTTTTGGGATATGGGAAGTTTTATTTTAAAGTTCCTTTTCAGGACGGAGAACACCTAGGCGGCAAACGGAGCTCCAGACGGACTGCCGTTCGGATTGTCATTGCCGTTACCGTTCATATCAATGAGCCAGAGCAGGCGCTTTATCATCGCAGGCAGAATGTCGCGGATTAAAAAAGTTTCTCCCTTTGACTGCGAAAAAGAAAACACGCCTTCAGTCAAATCTCTCATTGCAGGCGGAACTGCTCCCAAAACCTTTTCCGTTTCTTCCGCAGAATATTGAATTTTATCTAAAGGCGGAATATGTTTTTTTAACTCTTCATCAGGAAAAAACTTGCACGGCCGCCAGACTTTTTTTCCGTCTTTTGCATAAAAACTCGAAGCGCCAAACAGCCTGCATATAAAAGCCCTTCCGCCGTAAATCGAACAGTGATAAGGCGAATTCAAATTGAACAAAGGGCATGTCTTTTTTCCATTGTCAAACGGAAAAATTCCTTCGGAAATTGATTTGGCAACTAACGGCTGATTCTGTAAAAGCCAGGCTGCCATATACAGCGCTTCACATTCAAGCAAGTCAGGTTCAAAACCTTCGCAGCATCTTCCGCAGCCGGACGGACAGAAAAACTTAGTTTTGTCATACCACTCGCCCTGCTCTTTTGAAACGCGCTCGTAAGCATTTTCAACATCAATAAGAATATCGTAAACAGAAGTTCCTTCCAGCTTTTTTAAAATCGAATCAATCTGCGACATATTTTCCTGCGCTTTATAAAGAATACTTGAGTATAAATTTTTTTTTAATATTTTTTCAATATTGGCGCTAAGATTCTTTCCAAAAGATTGATTTTATCGTATATAATGATTCGCAGAGAGAAAAAAATTTTCAGGAGACTCTTGTGACTTACTACGTAAACGTTAATGCCGGAGAGGGCGGAAACGGAACTAAAGAAAATCCGTTTAACAAAATTCAGCAGGCAGCAGAAATTGCGCAGGCAGGAGATGAAGTTCTCGTTGCTCCCGGAATTTACAGAGAATACGTAAATCCAAAAAATTCAGGAACAGAAAGCAATCCCATTGTCTTTAAAAGTGAACAGCCAAAATCGGCTCACATCACTGGCGCAGAAGAAGCAAAGAACTGGACTAATGTCAACGGCAATGTTTACGTTACAAGAATTCCAAATAAAACATTCTGCAGTTACAATCCTTTTACGACACTCGTGCGCGGTGACTGGTTCATCGCATATATGAAAGCGCATACAGGCGACGTTTTCCTGAACGGAAAATCAATGTACGAAGTCGTTTCGCTTGATAAAGTGATGCAGCCGCAAATTTACGTTCCCTCCTGGGATCAGGAATTTTCAACTTACACCTGGTTTACGGAACAGAATACAGAAAATGACGAAACTGTAATTTATGCCAATTTTCAGGGCAAAAATCCGAATACTGAAAACGTCGAAATCAGCGTAAGGCAGAATTGTTTTCTTCCGTCAGAAAAAGGCCGCAACTACATCACGCTGTCAGGCTTTACAGTTTCAAAGGCAGCAACGCAATGGGCACCGCCGACTGCATATCAGGACGGAATGATTGGTCCTCACTGGTCAAAAGGCTGGATTATCGAGGACTGCGAAATCTTTGAATCAAAGTGTTCAGGAATTTCGCTCGGCAAATATTATCAGGAAGGCAACAACAATAAATGGCTCGAAAAAAAATACAAAGACGGAACGCAGACTCAGCGCGACTGTGTCTGCATTGCCCAGATTGACGGCTGGTCAAAAGAAACTGTAGGCTCGCACATCGTACGCAGGTGTGACATTCACGATTGCGGACAATGCGGAATCGTCGGTCATCTCGGCGGCGTTTTCTCGTTAATCGAGGACAACCACATTCACCACATCAACAACAAGCAAAATCTTGCAGGCGCGGAAATCGGCGGAATAAAAATGCACGCCGCAATCGATGTAATCTACCGCCGCAATCATATCCACAACTGCACACGCGGAATCTGGCTCGACTGGCAGGCACAGGGAACACGCGTTACGCAAAATTTCTTCCACGACAACTGCGTACCAAAAGCTTACAATATGAATAAAGAAAGTATGCTTGGCGCGGCAGAAGATTTATTCATCGAAGTTTCTCACGGCCCAACCCTTGTCGACAACAACATTTTCCTGTCTGACAGGGCGCTGAAACTTGCAACACAAGGCGTTGCGCTCGTTCACAACATTATCGCAGGAGGCTTTACGGCTGTTGGTCGCGGTGTTGACAACGGCTCGCCAAACCTTCCTTCTCCGCGCTACACTCCTTACCATGTTCCGCACGGAACGGCTGTTACAGGGTTTATGACAATCCTTCACGGCGACTGCAAATTCTACAACAACATTTTCATTCAGCAGCCGATGAGACCGTTCATGAAAAAAGTGATGTCGGCAATGAAAAAGCAGGAATGGGACGACGGAAACATCATCACAGGAACAGTTCCTTACAACGACTATCCGACTTTTAACGAATGGGACAAACAGTTTGAAGGCTACTGCGGAATGGGCTCTGTAACGACAGACAGGTATTACTCAAAACTTCCTGTGTGGGCAGGCGGAAACCTTTATTTTAACGGCGCAAAACCGATGAAAAAAGAACTTGACGCTGTCGTAAACAAAACTGACCGCGTTACAATCGGCTTCACCGAAGAAAACGGAAAGATTTTCTTAAAGACAAACGTTTACGATTTTATGCCGGAAGCAAAATGCAAATTGATGACGACAGACGACATTCCGATGGCATTTGAACCGGAAGAAAAATACGAAAATCCTGACGGCTCGCAAATCATTTTTGACACTGACTTCTTTGGCGAAAAACGAGGCGACACTGCACTGGCAGGACCTTTTGCCGATAAGGCTGAACTTGAAAAACCTTTGTTCTGATTTTTTATAAAACAGTTACAAAACCGATTTTCAAATTTTGTTAAAAGCGATATAGTTCATCTCTGTGAAATCAACTAGAATAGATTTTTTAAACGGTTCACTTGCAAAAAATATTTTTTTATTCAGTGTTCCGCTGATGTTTTCAAATGTCCTCCAGATTTTATTTAACACAGTGGACATTGCCGTAATCGGACAGTTTGCAGGACCTCTGGCATTGGGCGCGGTAGGTTCGACACCGATGCTTTTGTTTTTATACACAGGAATGTTGCTCGGAATTTCGCTTGGAGTGAATGCGATTATTGCATACTACATCGGCGCAAAAAACTCCAAAGAAATTCTTGATTCAGTTCACTCTGCTTTTATTGTATGCCTTTCTTTTGGCATTGCGTTAATGCTGCTCGGGATTTTTTCTGCAAGGCCTGTGCTGACTTTGATGAACACAAAACCTGAATTGATTGACAACGCGGTTTTGTATTTTCAGATTTACATGCTCGGACTGCCGGGTATTTCGCTTTATAATTTTGGAAGCGGAATTTTAAATGCGACAGGCGACACAAAACGTCCGCTGTTTTTTCTGCTAATCGCAGGAACTGTAAATGTCGCGCTTGATTTGTTTTTTGTTGCCGGGCTTCACCTTGACTGCGCAGGAGTCGCTTTTGCAAGTGCCGCCGCACAAATCGTTTCTGCCGTTTTGATTTTGTTTCCATTGTTCAAAGGAACGAACGGAATTAAAATCAGCCTTGCAAAATTAAAACCGCATAAACAGAAAATAATCCAGATTTTAAAAATCGGATTTCCTGCCGGACTGCAAAATGCAATTTTTGCCATTGCCAACGTTTTTATCCAGACCGGAATAAACTCGTTTGATGCAATTACTGTCGCAGGAATTTCTGCGGCAGGAAACGCAGACCCTTTTTCATACAATTTGATGGCGGCATTTTATTCGGCAGGTTCGACTTTTATCGGACAGAATTTTGGTGCACAGAATAAAAAGTGGATTTTAAAATCTTATTTTCTTTCGATGTTTTTTGCTTTTTGCGTTGCCATAATTATGGGAAGCTTAATCTGGATTTTCAGGATTCCGTTTCTTTCGGTTTTTACAAAAGATGAACTTGTCATAAGTTCTGCATTAAAAAGGCTGAAAATTATGTGCCTGACTTACAGTATTTCTGCCTTTATGGATTCAACGACGGCGGCTTCGCGAGGGCTAGGTCATACTTTTGTTCCGTCGCTTTTTGTAATACTCGGATCATGCGTTTTCAGGATTGTCTGGATTTATACGGTTTTTGCACATTTTAAAACGATTGAATCGCTTTTTGCAATTTATCCGTTTTCCTGGGCAATTACGGCAATTTTTGAAATCATCTATTTTGTAATTGCCTTCAGGAAAGAAACGGCAGGATTTAAAAAATGATTAAAATTATTTTATAAAAATAATTTATGCTTTTTTGCTTTCAAATGCCTCGCGGACTGCTATTGCAAGCTGGTCTGCGCAAGACGTTGAACGCGTACCGCACAAATTGCCTTTAAGTTTTTCTTCAATTTGAGAAACTGTCATTCCGTTTACTAAAATTGAAATTGCTTTCAGATTTCCGTTACAACCGCCTGTAAAAGATACGTTTGTAATTTTGTCATCTTCAATATCAAAATCAATTAACTGCGAACAAGTATTTTTTGTTTTATACTGATAGTGCATTTTTTCCTCAAATTTAAAACCGGGCTGACTTAATTAAGACAACCCGGTTTGTTTTTAATATTCTAGTCAGAATCTTCCATATCAGAACTTGGTTCTTCAACACGAGTATACTGCTGTTCAAGTTCCTTTTCCTGACGGCGCTGTTCAAGAACTTCGTTCATTTTTACGTCCAAGTCCATATCGCTTGAATCGTAAAGTTTTACGTTTTTGTAGTTCTTTATACCAGTTCCTGCAGGAATCATGTGTCCAATTGCAACGTTTTCCTTAATTCCGTGCAAGCCGTCTGTAGCGCCGGAAATTGCCGCATTTGTAAGAACGCGGGTTGTTTCCTGGAACGATGCTGCCGAAATGAATGAGTCGACATTCAGCGAAGCTTTTGTAATACCCTGGAACATCGGACGACCGACTGCCGGCTGACCGCCTTCTGCAACAACGCGGGCATTTTCTTCGTGGAATCTGTATTTATCAACCTGCTGACCATAGATAAAGTGAGTATCACCTACGGCAACGATTTCGATTTTACGCAGCATCTGGCGTACGATAATACCAATATGCTTGTCATTAATTGATACACCCTGTGCGCGATATACAGACTGAATTTCGTCCATAAGATAATTCTGCAATGCGTTTTCACCGAGAATTGCAAGAATATCGTGAGGGCTCGGAGCTCCGTCACAAAGCCGCTCGCCGGCTTCAACTTTATCGCCGTCCCTGACAAGCATTCGTTTTGACATCGGAATAAGATGGTCAAATACGCGTCCATGCTTATCTTCAACAGTAATCTTTCTCTTGCCTTTTGTAACTTCCTTGAACTTAACGATTCCAGAAATCTGGGCAAGTACTGTCGGAACTTTCGGCTTGCGTGCTTCAAAGAGTTCAGATACACGAGGCAGACCACCTGTAATATCGTTTGTCTTTGCAGCTTCTTTAGGCATTTTTGCGATTGTATCACCGGCAGAAATTTTCTTTTTGTCGTCAACAAGAAGAAGAGCGCCAGAAGGAAGGAAGTAACTTCCCTTTTCGTTACCATCGTTATCTGTAATAAGAACACGAGGCTGCATACCTTCAAGATGCAGGTCAGAAATAAAGCGTTCCTGCTTTTCTGTTGCATTGTCAATACGAACTTCAAGCGTTGAACCTTCAACGATGTCTTCGTAGTGGATATATCCGTCATATTCTGCAATAATCGGATCACTTGAAGTATCAAATTCACCAAGCGACTGATTTGCTTCTACAAAATCGCCAGCTTTGCAGAATACTGTCGAACCGTTGGCAATTTCAATTTTCTGAATATTGCTTGCAAGATAAATATGAGTTTTAGTAACGATAACCCTTGCTTTTTCAGTTGCAAGAATGTCCTCGCCCTTGCGGTTAAGGATTACGCTGTCTTTCTTTACCCTGTCTCCGTCATTTACGGCAACTTTGTCGCCTTTCTGAATTTCGTAACTGTTAAGGATACGGGAAACATTCATATAGCCTTTTCGAGTAAAGAGCCAGTTCTTGTCTTTTGTAACGACGTGAGAGCCGACAATTTCTTCGATAATTGCAGGGTATTTCAATACGATGCGGTTATCTTCTGTAGCTTTGGAAGCAGTACCCCCGACGTGGAATGTACGCATTGTAAGCTGTGTACCCGGCTGTCCGATTGACTGGGCAGCAATGATGCCTACAGCTTCACCAATTTCGACAATCTTATTGCGGGCAAGGTTTTTACCGTAGCATTTTACGCAGATTCCGTGTTTTGCTTCGCAGGTAAGTACAGTTCTAAGTTTTACTTTTTCAACACCGGCATCTTCAATCTGTTTTGCAAGATCTTCTGTAATATAAGAGTTTACGTCGCAGATTAATTCGCCTGTCATCGGGTCTACTACGCGTTCAATCGTAAAGTGTCCGACAATTCTGTCTGCGAGATGTTCGATTATTTCGTCACCGTCTTTAATTGCAGTGTAATCGATACCGTTAATAGTTCCGCAGTCGTCTTCGTTTACGACAACGTCCTGTGCAACATCAACAAGACGACGGGTCATATAACCGGCATCGGCTGTCTTTAACGCAGTATCTGAAAGACCTTTGCGCGCACCAGATGTCGAAATAAAGTATTCGATAACTGACAGACCTTCATAGAAGTTTGAACGAATCGGAAGTTCGATGATGTCTCCGCTCGGTTTAGCCATCAAACCACGCATTGCCGCAAGCTGAGAAATCTGCTTCGGAGAACCGCGGGCACCAGATTTAGCCATCATCCAGATTGTGTTAAATCCGTCCTTGTTCTTTTCGAGGTTGTCCATCATCTTCTTTGTAAGTTCATCGTTAGTCTTTGACCAGAGGTCAGTTACTTTATTGTAGCGTTCCTCAGCAGTCAAAATACCTTTACCGTAATCATTTACGATTTTTTCGACTTCTTTATTTGCTTTTTCCATCATTGCTTTCTTTTCTACAGGAATGATGATGTCGTCCATAGAAAGAGTTGCACCATAGAAAGTAGCGTTTTTGTAACCAACGGCTTTTATTGCATCAAGCATCTGAATCGTAAGCCAGGCACCCTGATTGTGATAAACAGTTTCAATCATCTTTTTAAGCTGTTTTTCACCGAGCTGTTCATTTACATAATCAACTTCGTCAGGCATTGCTTCGTTGAATGCAAGAGTTCCGGCAGTAGTTTCGATAATATCGCCTTTTTTGAAAAGTCCTTCTTTGAAAGAATTTTTAGGAGCAGGAACTTTTATTTTTGCCTGCCATTCGATATTACCACATTCAGCTGCCATACGAACTTCGTCAGAATCAGAAAATCTCTTTCCTGTTCCGACTGCGTTCGGTTTTACGGCAGTCATATAGTAAATTCCCAGAACCATATCCTGAGAAGGTCCTACGATTGCGTTTCCGTTTGCAGGGTCAAGCAGGTTTCTTGCCGAAAGCATCAAAGTCCAGCATTCCATCTGCGCAGCCTGTGTAAGCGGAACGTGAATAGCCATCTGGTCACCGTCAAAGTCGGCGTTGAACGCTTTACAAGCAAGAGGATGAAGTTTTAAAGCCTTTCCTTCTACGAGTACAGGTTCAAAAGCCTGAATTCCAAGGCGGTGCAAAGTAGGCGCACGGTTAAGCATAACAGGATGTTCGCGTACAACTTCATCAAGAATTGCAAATACTTCAGGAGCTTCTGATTCTACGACCTGTTTTGCCTTTTTAATATTGAATGCAACCTGCTTGTCAACAAGTTTTTTCATAATGAACGGCTTGAACAATTCAAGAGCCATTTTTGTAGGCACACCGCACTGCCAGAGTTTTAACTCAGGGCCTACAACAATTACGGAACGACCAGAGTAGTCAACACGCTTACCAAGAAGATTCTGGCGGAAACGTCCCTGTTTACCCTTAATCATATCAGAAATTGATTTGAGCGGCCTGTTTGAAGCACCTTTTACGACGCGCTTTCTCTTTGAATTGTCAAACAGCGCATCAACGGCTTCCTGCAACATTCGTTTTTCATTTCTGATAATGATGTCCGGCGCAGAAAGCGACATAAGGCGGTTCAAGCGGTTGTTCCTGTTAATGACACGACGATACAAATCGTTGAGGTCAGAAGTTGCAAAACGTCCGCCGTCAAGCTGAACCATCGGGCGCAAATCAGGCGGCATTACAGGAATTACATCAAGAATCATCCAGGAAGCTTTGTTTCCTGACGTACGGAAATTTTCTACGATTTCAATCCGTTTCAAAAGACGTTTGTCAGATTTTGCACCTTTTTCAATCATCTTTGCACGGAGTTCAGCAGCCAGAGCATCAAGGTCAAGCCCTTCAAGCAAAGTCTTGATGGCTTCAGCACCCATTCCTGCCGTAAAAGAACCGCCGTAGCGTTCTTCAGCTTCCATATATTCTTCTTCTGTCAAAAGCTGGTTTTTCTTGAGGTCAGTATCACCCGGATCAATAACGATGTATTTTTCGTAGTATAAAACTGAACGCAGAGCGGCAACCTGCAAATCGAGCAAAAGTCCCATTCGGCTTGGAACTGAACGGTAATACCAGATATGGCTTACAGGAGCTGCAAGTTCAATATGACCTGTGCGTTCGCGCCTTACCTTAAAATGAGTAACTTCAACACCACAACGGTCGCAGATTACGCCCTTGTAACGAATGCTCTTGAATTTTCCGCAGTAACATTCCCATTCTTTTGTCGTACCGAAAATTCTTTCACAAAAAAGTCCGTCTTTCTCCGGTCTTAACGTACGATAATTTATTGTTTCCGGCTTTTTAACTTCTCCGTAAGACCATGCACGAATAGTCTCCGGCGAAGCTAATTTAAGTCTGATTGAATCAAAATCCTGAATCTCACGCATTTGCATTCTCCTTATCGAAACCAGTAGCTGCCTTGTCAATCAGTTCCTGATCACGTTCAGTAAGGGCAATCTGCTTGCCTTTATCATCATAAATCGTAAAGTCGAGTGCCAGTCCGCGAAGTTCCTGAACCATAACGTTGAATGCTTCCGGAACGCCGGCTGGAGTTGAAGGATCTCCCTTTACAATAGCTTCATATACTTTTGAACGTCCGTTCATATCATCAGATTTGATTGTCATCATTTCCTGAAGAGTATTTGCAGCACCATAAGCTTCAAGTGCCCAAACTTCCATTTCTCCAAGACGCTGACCACCAAACTGAGCCTTACCGCCGAGCGGCTGCTGAGTAACAAGAGAATAAGGTCCTGTTGAGCGGGCGTGCATTTTATCATCAACAAGGTGATGCAATTTAAGGTAATAAATTACGCCGACAAAAATAGGATTGACAAAAGGCTCGCCGGTACGTCCGTCACGAACTACCTGTTTACAGCTCTTGTCAAGACCTGCTTCTTCAAGTTTTTTACCTATCATTTCCTGACTTGGTGACTGGAATACAGGCAGTTCAAAGAACTGATTTAAGTATTTACCGGCAATACCAAGTTCAGATTCCATTATCTGACCAATGTTCATTCGGGAAGGTACACCAAGCGGATTCAGGCAGACATCAAGCGGAGTTCCGTCTTCCAGATACGGCATATCTTCTTCCGGCAGAATTCTAGATACGACACCTTTGTTTCCGTGTCGTCCTGCCATTTTGTCACCTTCGCGAAGCTTTCTCTTATTTGCAATAAGAACTTTGACAACTTCATCAACACCCGGATTCAAGTCATCGCCTTCATTGCGGCGCAAACGCTGAACGTCAATTACAACGCCTTCAACTCCATGCGGCACTTTAAGCGAACTGTCGCGTACTTCTTTAGCTTTTTCACCAAAGATAGAATTCAACAGTTTGAACTCAGGCGTTGTTTCGGATTCACTCTTAGGAGTAACTTTTCCGACAAGAATATCGCCTGCGCGGACTTTTGCACCGATGCGGATAATACCTTCTGCATCGAGGTTGTCAAGATTTTTTTCAGAAGTATTCGGAACGTCACGAGTAATCCGTTCAGGGCCAAGTTTTGTTTCACGAATTTCTGTCGAGAACTCTTTGATATGGATAGAAGTATACATATCTTCTTTTACGACACGCTTGCTGATAAGGACAGCGTCCTCATAGTTGTAACCATTCCAAGGAACGAATCCAACCAAAAGGTTACGGCCTAATGCAAGTTCTCCGTTGAATGTTGCAGGTCCGTCAGCGAGAACGCCGCCTTTTTCGATGTGTTCACCTACAGAAACTGTAGGGCGCTGGTGATAGCAAGTATCCTGATTTGTCCTCTGATATTTTAACAGTGTATATTCATCAAGTTCACCGCGTTTTGCATTATCAGGTTTTACTTTTACAATTTCGCTTGAAACGTAAACGACTTCACCTGCACGTTTTGCCTTAATGAGAACTCCAGAGTCATAAGCACATTTCTTTTCCATACCTGTTCCGACATAAGGCGGCTCAGGGAACAGCAAAGGAACGGCCTGTCGCTGCATGTTACA
This sequence comes from Treponema sp., assembly GCA_051883255.1. Taxonomy (GTDB): domain Bacteria; phylum Spirochaetota; class Spirochaetia; order Treponematales; family Treponemataceae; genus Treponema_D. Next base: position 26,902 of record JBJETJ010000057.1, on the reverse strand, counting down.
GCCCATGAGTGCACGGTTGGCATCGTCGTGTTCAAGGAACGGAATCAAAGAAGCAGAAACTGAAATTACCTGACGAGGAGAAACGTCCATATACTGTACGTCCTCCGGGCTTCTTAAAGTATAGTCACCGCGATGTCTTACAGAAATCATTTCTGTCGAGAACGAACCGTCGGCTTTCATACCTTCTGCAACCTGACCAATCGTGTATTTATCTTCGTCCATTGCAGACAAATATTCATAATCGTCCGTAGCTTTTCCATTTTTCACCTTGCGATACGGAGCTTCAAGAAATCCGTAATCATTTACACGTGTATAAATGGCAAGCGAAACAATCAAACCGATATTCGGGCCTTCCGGCGTTTCAATAGGACACATTCGTCCGTAGTGAGTATAGTGAATATCGCGAACTTCAAAGCCTGCACGGTCACGGCTCAAACCTCCCGGACCGAGAGCGTTCAAACGGCGTTTGTGAGTAAGTTCTGCCAGAGGGTTAATCTGATCCATAAATTGTGACAGCTGAGAAGAACCGAAGAATTCTTTAATCGAAGCAACAATCGGCTTAATCGAAATCAAATCCTGCGGCTTCATAGTTTCAGTTTCTTTCAGGCTCATTCGCTCTTTTGCAATGCGTTCCATGCGTGCAAAAGCAGTCTTGAGCTGGTTTGTCATCAATTCGCCTACAGAACGTATGCGGCGGTTTCCAAGGTGGTCAATATCGTCAGTCTGTTCTTCACCGATATAAACTTTAATCAGGAACTTCATAGTCTGAATGATGTCGTCCTTAACCAAAGTATGATCTTCAACAGGCTCTTTATAGTCAAATTTCTTATTTAACTTATAGCGACCAACACGGCCCAAATCATATCTGCGCGGAGAGAAGAACGTCGAATTCAAGTCTTTTTCGGCTGCTTCGACTGTCATCGGTTCACCCGGCATCAAAACTGAATAAACGGCAGACAGAGCATCTTCTTTTGTAGGCTCGTCGTTTTCAAGTCCTTCTTTTGCAAACTTGATTTCTTCGCGTTCAAAACAGTTGATGATTACCTGAGAATTAAGAGATGAGTTGCGTTCATCTTTATTGTTAGGATTTTTTCTTGTATCAAATTTGATTACTTCGATACTTGTTACGCCGTGAGCTACGAGGTCATCAATTTCGTGCGGATGAAGGCGTTTTCCTGCAGGATAAAGTTTTTCTTCTTCACCTTCTTCGTTTTTAACCATTACGGCTTTTGAAAGAACTCTGTCAACAAGACTGTCGCGTCCGTCGCGTGAATCAGATACTTTTACAGTTTCCGTAAGATAGAACTGCTTGATGATTTCTTCACGAGTTTCAAAACCGAGTGCACGGAGGAAAATCGTACCTAAGATTTTCTTTTTGCGGTCAATTTTTGCATAAATCAAATCTTTTTTCTGGTCAATTTCAAATTCAAGCCAGGAACCTCTGTAAGGAATAATGCGGCTTCCGAAAACGTTTTTTTCGTGGTTAAAAATTACGCCCGGCGAACGGTGAATCTGCGAAACTACAACGCGTTCTGCGCCGTTGATGACAAACGTACCGCGGTCTGTCATGAGCGGAATATCGCCCATATATATATCTTTCTGAAGGATAGCACCAGTCTGCAAAAAGTTGAGGTTAATGCGTGCCTTCAAAGGGACTGAATAAGTAAGTCCCTTCTGTTTACATTCAAATTCAGAGAACTTGATATTTTCGGTATCCAGTTCATAAAATTCATACTCTAATGACATATCACCATTAGGACTTTCAATCGGGAATGTCGAAGTAAAAACTTCCTGAAGTCCCTGATTTGCCAATGGTTCGCCATTTTCTAATTTTTCTTTTTGAAGAAAATACTCATAAGAAGAAGTCTGAATATCGATAAGATTCGGAACGTCCATAAAGTTCTGGATATCTTTACCGATATACTTACGGTTGATAGTCCGGCTTTTTGCGAACATCATGCCCCCTGTAAATATTAAAAAGAAAACATCTTCCGGTCCAGCTGTTCTTGCTACATGCGGAAACTCCTGCACAGCACAAAAAAAACGGCCTTATTCAATGTTTATGTATAAAAACTTTTTTAACGTAAAAACGACTAAAGCAGACTACGGATTTTTCCGTGTCTGCCTTAGAAAATTCAAGAAACAAGCATTAACTTATTTCTTTGAACATTTACCGCCAGCTGCTTCGATTTCAGCAATCCATTTGTCAGCATCAGCTTTAGAAAGTCCTTCTTTAACTGTTGCAGGAGCGCCTTCAACGAGAGCTTTAGCTTCTCCAAGTCCGAGGTTAGTAAGAGCTTTAACAGCTTTAATAACTCCGATTTTCTTAGCAGCATCGAAGCTGTCAAGAGTTACTGTGAATTCTGACTGTTCTTCTTCTGCTGCGCCAGGAGCTGCTGCACCAGGAGCTGCTGCTACTGCAACTGCTGCTGTTACACCGAATTTTTCTTCCATTGCTTTTACGAGTTCTGAAGCCTCGAGTACTGACATAGATGCGATTGCATCAAGAATCTGATCATTTGTGAGAGCTGCCATATTGTCTTCTCCATAAAAATAAAATATGTTTCGTTTACAGTTTTACCTGTAAATCATTGCAGTCAATTTTCTAAGAAAACCGCTGCTATTTGTAACACGGACAGTCGACAGCTATGAAGCCTGACCGTGATTAAATATAATTTTATCAAGCAGTTTATTCTGCTTTTGGAGCTTCTGCAGCAGGAGCTGCTTCTGCTTCCGGTTTTGCCTCAACTTCAGGAGCCGGGGCAGGTGCTGCTTCTTCAGCAGGCTTTGTTTCTGCAGCAGGAGCTGCTTCTGCTTTTGGTGCTGCGGCTGCAGGGCCTTCTTTTTCAAGTTTTTCAACATACGCTTGCAATGTTGCAGCAAGTTTCTGTGCAGGACCATTGATTGCAGACATGAGCATAGCAATAAGCTGTTTCTTTCCAGGAACTTTTGAATATGCTTCGATTTTTGACTGGTCATAAATTTCTTTGTTAATATAACCGCCTTTAATCTGCAATGCAGGAACATCTTTAGCAAAGTCAAAAAGAATTTTTGCAGTTTCGTTAGAATCTTCTTTTGCCATTGCAATAGCAGTAGGCCCAGAAAGATACTCTGCAACATTTTCTATCTTTAAATCTTCAAAAGCAATTTTTGCAAAGTTATTTTTGATAACTTTGATTGCAGAATTGCTTTCACGAAGTTTGCTACGAAGTGTAGTAATCTGCTCTACTGTCAGACCACGGTAATCAGCAAAAATAAAATCGTTATATTCGCTGAAAGTCTTTTTTGCAGCTTCAATTGCTTCTGTTTTAGCAGGCTGAATTTTTGTTGCTTTTATTGCCATCTAATTATTCTCCTTTACTAAAATCAACCCAGACACCAGGTCCCATTGTTGAACATACAGAAACAGTCTGAACATAACCAGCCTTAGCATCTGAAGGTTTCTTTCTGTCAATTTCAGAAAGAAGAGTTGCAACGTTTTCTGCAATTTTTGCAGTATCCATTGAACATTTACCTACAGCGATATGAACTACACCAGCTTTGTCTGCACGATATTCTGTACGACCTTTCTTTAATTCAGCAATTGCTTTTGCAATGTCAGCTGTTACTGTTCCTGTTTTAGGGTTAGGCATAAGACCTTTGCGACCCAAAACCATACCAAGACGACCTACATCTTTCATCATATCAGGTGTTGCAACTACGACATCAAAATCGAGCCAGCCGCCTTTTACTTTTTCGATGTATTCATCTGCGCCTGCAAAAGAAGCACCTGCATCGAGAGCTTCCTTTACGCGGTCTTCTTTACAGAAAACCAGAACTTTTTTTTCTGCCTTAAACTGATTAGGGAAAACCAGAGTATCACGAACTGTATCGCTCTTTCCAAGACGAAGTGAAACGTGAGCTTCTACAGTTTCATCAAACTTAGCAATTTTCATATCCTGAACCATTTTGCAAGCAGTTGAAATGTCATATTTCTTTGATAAATCGTATTTGGCCGCAGATGCGAGATATTTCTTTCCGTGTTTCATTTAGGCCTCCACTTCTACGCCCATACTGCGTGCAGTACCAGCAACGATTTTCTTAGCTGCTTCAATATCATTTGCAGTGATATCAGGCATTTTTGTTTTTGCGATTTCTTCAAGATCTTTCTGAGACAGTTTTGCAACCTTATTGCGAAGTGCATTGCTTGAACCTTTTTCAAGTTTGCAAGCCTTTTTAATAAGGACTGCTGCCGGAGGAGTCTTGAGAATAAATGTGAATGATTTGTCCGAATAAACAGAAATAACGACAGGGATGATAAGTCCTTTTTCCATTGACTTTGTTCTGTCATTAAATTCCTGGACAAATTTCGGAGCCGGAACGCCATGAGGTCCCAAAGCAGGTCCGATAGGTGGAGCAGGTGTCGCAGATCCTGCAGGGCACTGCAGTTTGATGACAGCTGTTACTTGCTTCTTTGCCATTTTTATTTCTCCTAAATTTGGTATGAAAGAAAGCTGAACTTTGCAAACTTTCTCTTCTAACGAAATACCTGTCATCCAACGGAGCGGTATTTCTCCCAAAATACGCCGAATCAAGGCACGCTTACGCTTAAAACCTCATCATCGCCGTTTTTCGGATTTAAAACCTTAAACCCGAAATCAGATATCCTGTTTTTAACAGGCATATTTTCCTGACTTTCATCAGGTCTGAATTGCAAATTAAACTAACTTTTCAACTTGTAAAAGATCAACTTCGACAGGAGTAGCCCTTCCGAAAATCTGAACCATAACGCGAAGTTTTTCACGTTCGCTGTTAACTTCTTCTACAGTTCCGCTGAATGTTGCAAACGGTCCGTCAGTAATCTTAACCTGATCTCCGACAACAAACGTCTGTTTTACATGTACAGGCTTGTCGCCTTTAATTTCACCTGTTTTCTGGAGAAGTCCTTTTGCCTCGTCAGCAGAAATCGGTCTAGGTCTTTCGCTCGGATTAGTTCCTACGAAGCCTGTAACTCCACGGATACGGCGGATTGTATTGCAAGTTGCTTTCCAGCCTAAATCAGGCAGATCAAGTTCAAGCATAATGTAGCTGGGAAGAATTTTTGTCTTGCGGCTGCGTTTTTTGCCGTCTTTGATTTCTACGACTTCTTCTTCAGGAACTTTTACGCTGCATACAATCGAAGAATCAAGTTCGCCCGAACCTAATAATGTATTTATTGTTTTTTCAATCTTGTTTTCATAACCTGCATAAGTATGAAGAATATACCAGCTTTTTGCCATCAGAAACCCTGCCTATTTCATTAAAAGACGGAAAAGTTGTGTAAAGCCCAAATCAAGAGCTCCGAGCAGGATAGACGTAATGATTGTCAAGATAATAACTACTTTTACAGAAGCCAAAACATCATCTTTTGTTGGCCAAGTAACCTTTTTCAATTCACCAACACATTCTCTGAAAAAACTACCGAATTTAGCCATAACTTCCTCAACTTATAAAATAATCTAAAATAACAGGCCAGGCAGGACTCGAACCCGCGACACTCGGTTTTGGAGACCGATGCTCTACCAACTGAACTACTGACCTAAATATAATCATATTGCACAAGGCAATAAATTATTTAATTTTTGTTTCTTTATGCAAAGTATGCTTTTTGTCCCAAGGGCAGTATTTGTTCAATTCAAGTTTGCCCTGAATGTTCTTGCGGTTTTTTGAAGTAGTGTAATTTTTCCGTTTACATTCTGAACACTGCAAAGCGATAAGTTCAACTGCACCCTTTTTCTTGCTTCCCATAATATATTCTCCTAAAAAACAATTTCGTTTAGTAAAACCACTTTCTGTATTGAAGCCCTCGTGCGGGATCGAACCGCAGACCTCAACCTTACCATGGTTGCGCTCTGCCGACTGAGCTACAAGGGCATAAAACCCATTGAAAATGATACGTTTTACAAATATACACAAGACATCAATTTGTGTCAATAAGCAGAAAATATTTTGTAATAAAAATTCACAGGCGTTTTTACCCGTGTTTTTTATAGCAAATAAATTGAATATATGCTATTGTTACAAAAAATCCACCAGAAGTTACGGCATAAAATAAGCAGAACACACAAACGAGGAAATTTATGAGCGTTGACATTTTAATTGACAATATACTGAATTCTTACGAAAGCTACGGCGGAATAAACCGTTCCGGCGCAGAAAATTTCCCGAACAGGCAGAATGTCGTATCTGTTCTTCAGGACTTGCAGTCTTTGATTTTTCCGGGATTCAAATATGACGAGGACATCGAACCGGGCAATGTCCGCTATGTAATAGGACTTCACGTAAACAGGATTATTTCAATTTTGACGACTGAAATTCAAAAAGCGCTTGTCTTTGTCGTAAAAAACAAGGGAACGGACGACAGCAAAGTTCAATCTTCGCATTGCTTCGGACTTGCAGAAAAAACAGTCTTTGCATTATTGCAGGAAATTCCAGAAATCCGCCGCAAAATTCAACTTGACGTAAAAGCCACAGTTGCAGGCGACCCGGCAGCGCAGAATCAGGAAGAAGTCATTTTGTCTTACCCGGGACTTGAGGCAATCGTAGTTCACAGGATTGCGCACTTTCTTTATATAAAAGGCGTTCCGATTATCCCGAGGATTATGAGCGAACACGTACACGGAAAAACAGGAATCGACATTCACCCGGGAGCGTCTATCGGAGAATCGTTCTTCATTGACCACGGAACAGGAATCGTAATCGGCGAAACGACCGTAATCGGAAATAACGTAAAAATCTATCAGGGCGTTACGCTCGGCGCTTTAAGCGTAAAAAAAGAACTTCAGGACAAAAAACGCCACCCTACTGTCGAAGACAACGTTACGATTTACGCCGGCGCGACGATTTTAGGCGGCGAAACAGTAATCGGCAAAGGCTCGACAATCGGCGGAAATACCTGGGTTACAAAATCAGTACCGCCGGGAACAATTTTTACAAAATAACAGGAATTTTGCCTGTAAAACCAGATTTTTCAGGCTGAACAAAAAAAAGCTTCCGGGCATAAAAAAAACGCGGTTTTCAAAAAGCAACGCTTTTCAAAAACCGCGCCGTCCAACAAAACTGGACATCGGAGAGAGTTTATCAGCTTATTTACAAGCTGATATTAATTTACAATGAGATTACCAAAATGTCAATAAAAAAAACGAATAATCTTTTAAAACTTTGCGATTTTTTTATTTTTTTCATTTTTTTGTGTATTATATTCATATCTTTTCGTATGATAACTGTAGAAAACGAAAATCTCGTTCTGGAAATTTCAACTCCTGAGTGCAGGTATGCTTTTGATTTAGGCAGGAACAGAAAAATTGCCGTAAAAGGAATTGCAGGCGAAACGCTGATTGTAATCGAAAATAAAAACGTCTTTTTTCAGGAATCGCCGTGCACAAACAAAATCTGCGTTCATGCAGGCAGAATTTCTAAAGCAGGACAATGGATTTGCTGTGTCCCGAACAAGATTTTTGCAGTCATAAAGTCCGGGAACAGTTCAAATTCCAGAGATAATCCAAACGAAGCAGATGCTTTTTCTTTTTAAAGGAGAATTTTATGGCAAAGAAAAAAATTCAGATAAGCTATAAATGTTCGCAGTGCGGTTTTTCACAGCCAAGATGGCTCGGACGGTGTCCTGAGTGCAGTTCCTGGAATACGATGGAAGAATGTGTTTTAGACCCGAACGCCTCTTCCAGCCCCAACGGAAACATCGCCGTAAAAGTCAAGCCTGCACCGCTTGCAAACGTCGAAGCAATGGACGACGACAGGTTTTCTACAGGCATAAAAGAATTTGACAGGGTTTTAGGCGGAAAAGGCGCGACAAAAAAATCTGCCGTTCTGCTCGGCGGTGAACCGGGAATCGGAAAATCGACTTTGCTTTTGCAGACCGCCTCGGCATTCTCTCAAAATTCCGGGAAGCTTGTTTTATACGTGTCAGGAGAAGAATCTTCAAGTCAGGTAAAGGCAAGGGCTGACAGGCTGAACGTAAACGCCGCCGGTATTCAGATTATGCCTGCAATGCGCCTTGAGGACATTCTCGACGCAATGAACGAACTGTCGCCTTCTCTTGTCATAATCGATTCGATTCAGACTGTATATTCGATTGAAGGCGGAATAATCCCGGGAACGATAAATCAGTTAAAATACTGTACGAATGAACTCGTAAGCTGGGTAAAAGAACACGAAAGCGTTTTAATTATGACGTGCCACGTTACGAAAGACGGAAACATTGCAGGCCCTAAAGCTCTTGAACACATGGTAGACACAGTAATTTCGTTTGAACGCAACAATGACGAAATACGCTTTCTGCGCGCCTACAAAAACAGGTTCGGGTCTGTAGACGAGCTCGGAATTTTTGAAATGACCGAAAAAGGCTTAAAACCTGTCGAAGATCCGAGTACAATGTTCATAACGAGGAGAAGCGGCGAAATTCCAAACGGGGTTGCCGTTGCGGCAGTTTTTGAAGGAAGCCGTGTTTTTCTTGTTGAAATTCAGGCGCTGACTGTTCCTGCGAAATCGTCGCTTACGAGGGTTTTCAGCGATAAAATCGAAAGCGCAAGGGTAAGCAGGGTCGCCGCCGTTCTGGAAAAGCGCACGGGATTAAGATTCAGCGATCAGGACATTTACATCAACGTTGCAGGAGGAGTACGGCTGACAGAAAGTGCGATTGACGCGGCGCTTGCAGTAAGCCTTTACTCTGCGCGGACAGGAGTTGCCTTAAAACAGGAAACTGTATTAATCGGCGAATTAAGCCTTGCAGGAGAAATCCGCCCTGTAGGAAGAATAAAGCAAAGGGCAAAGACTGCGATAAGCCTCGGCTACAAAACAGTCTTAGCCCCGGAAAAAGATGACGGCGTAATAACCGTAAACAACATAAAAAACCTGATAAAAGAGATTTTCTAGGGAAACACTGAGTAATCGCTTCAAGTGTTAATCAGCACTTCCCTAGTTTTTTACGGAATTTTACAAACGAAATTCAGGCTTTGTTAAGTTCACTTTGTAAATTACTTTTTAATGCCAAGCCGTGCAAGAAGGCTTACGATATCTGCGCCTGCAACGAACGTTCCGATTGAAGAACCGAGCGAGGACAGAATGAACACGAGCAGAACACGCAATATTCTGTTTTTGTACCAGCCTGAAAATTTGCCTGCGTCGCTCTGGAGGTTTTCGATGTCGAGGACTTTTGGCCTGCATATAAGCGCCTGAACGATGCCTGTTAAAATGCCGACCCCGACTAAAGGACATAAAGAAGTCAAAGGCGCACCGACAAACGCAACGAGAATCGTAACAGGGTTTGCAAGCGCAAGAAGGCTTCCGAGGGCTGCAAGCGCTCCGTTCCATATAATCCAGGAACCAATCATCTGAGTTCCGGTTTTGTTACCGCCTGTAAAAAATCCGAGTACGATTAAGCCGATTATGATTATGGGAATTGCCCAGGCGATTATTTTTGTGACAGGTGAACTTGAAGGCGCGCTTTCAATATCGCAGGTGTCCGTAATTGCTTTTCCGTCTGCGATTTTTTCCAAATATGCCTGAACGCCCGGAAGATGTCCTGCACCGATTACGGCTACTACAGTGTTCCCTTTTGATTGCCAGATGTGAGATGCAAGGTATCTGTCGCGTTCATCGATAAGAACTTCTTTTACTGACGGCAGGTATTCTGCAAGTTCATTCATCATGGAATCCATTTCGCTTCCGGTTTTTAAGTTTTCAATCTGTTCGGGAGAGATTTCTTCATTGTCAAAGGCGCTGGCAAGCATTGAGGCTAAGAGCCTGCATTTTCCGAAGAAAGAATTTTTTGCCCAGGCGCGCCGCAGGGTAACTTGAATTGGTCTGTCGACAAGCGTAAACGGAATGTCGTTTTCTTTTGCACAGTTAATTGCGGCAAGCATTTCATCGCCCGGTTTTACGCCGACATTTTCTCCCATTTTGCGCTGGAACGAACCTAATACAAGATTTGCAAGCATTAAAAAGCCTTCGCGGCGCTTTAATACTTTTATGATGTCAAGGTTGCGCCAGCTGTCAGGGTCTGACATTGAATTGTAACGGCGTTCGTCAAGTTCTATTGCAACACAGTCGGGCTTTTCGTTTTTAATTTCCTGCGTTACTTCTTCTATGCTTTCCTTTGAAACATGGGCAGTTCCGATTAAGATGATTTTTCTGCCGTCAAGTTCAAGGACTTGTTTTGTTCTGCTCATTATTTAAGGCTCCATTCTGCGAGGCGGTATTCAAAGAACATCGGGCTCTGCATATTTTTGATTTCGGCATAGTACTTTGCGGCGAGGTTCGGGACGCCTTTCATTTCGTAGTACAGTCCGAAATAGTACATCATTTTTCCGCGCGTAGTAGATTTGTCCTCTTTTTGAATTTTAAGCGCGATGTCATTTTCGGCGTTGCCTGGTCCCTGATCATGATAGAGCCTGAGCATCTGGAATTCGAGGGTATTTTTGTCTGCCTTTGTTTTCATGACAGAGGCTAAAAAAACTTTTGCCTGCTGGAGTTTGTTCATTTTTATGTAGCATGCGGCAATCATCAATGGGTAAGAAACGTTTTCTTTGTTGTAAGTGTAGGCTTTTTCAAATGCGATGCGCGCCTCGTCCCAGTTCTGCTCGTGCCAGGCAAGGATTCCGAGTGATTCGTAGGCAAAATAATATTTTGGGTTTGTTTCTACGACTTTGCGGTAATCTTTGAGTGCGAGGTCAAATTTGTCCTGCTCGTCGTAAAGTCCTGCGCGGTAAGCATACGCAAGAAAGTCTTTAGGGTTAAGTTCGATGGCTTTTGTCCAGGCTTTTTCGGCATCGGCAAATTTTCCGAGGAAGCGCGAATATGTACCCAAGTCCATATAAAAATCGGGATTTCTGTCATCAAGCAGAATTGCTTTTTTGATGTACTCGGCGGCTTTTTTGTAATTTTCGTCTTCGGCTTCGAGCTTGCCGAGGTACTGCCAGGCGATTGCTTCCTGAGGATTGAGCGCAAGCATTTTTTTGAACGCAATGCGCGAGTCTTCGAGGTCATTCAGATAGTAGGAAGTCTGCCCGAGCCCGAAAAGCGCGCTCATATTTTCAGGGGAACTTACGAGTGCTTTTTTATAGTAATTTCTTGCAATTTTATATTTTCGCTGTAAAACCTGTTCCTGCGCGAGTTCTATGTTTGCGGTTGCGTTGTTCGGGTCAAGCGCGATGACTTTTGAAATTGCGGCTTTTTTTGCCTGTACGTCTTTTGACGAGTTTCCGCGCGCTTTTGCGATGACGATTTTCATTTCGAGGACTTCGATGTTTGACGGTTCGCGCTGTTCGAGCAAATCTGTCAAATCAGAAGCTTCCTGCAAGCGTGAGGCAGAAATCAAAAGTGATGCTTTTATTAAAAGAAGGTTTACGTCGTCCTTTATGTTTTCGGACATCTGGTCAAAAGATGCAATCGCCTTGTCTAAATCGCCTGTTTCGAGAATTGACTGGAGTTTCTGAACGAACTGAACTTCAGGTGCTGCTCCTGCGTTTGAAGAATTTGCTTTTTGAACTGAAGAGCTGTCTTTTTTAAGTTCCGCAGAAAAAGCTGAAACTGAAAAAAGCGCTGCAAAAACAAGAAAAACACTTTTTACTTTACATTTTGTGAACATATTTTTTTCCCTTAACATTTTTATTTTGATAAACCCGGTCAAACAGTTGATTTTCCCTTGAGAGTTGAGCTAAACTAAACAAAATGCGAAACCATATTGTTAGAAAGTCATTGGGACTGATTGTCCTTTATGCCGTCATTATTATCGGCATTTTTGTGATTCAATTTAGAAGTGATTCTATCATAAGAAAAACCATTCATTCAATGAGGGTTACATTTACAGAAGCAGAAAATTCTACCGGAAAACTGACGTTAAAAAACCAGTTCCAGATTTCGTACAATGGAATTCTGTTTTCGGCTGACGAAGCATCGCCGCTTGAGTTTTCGGAAAACAACAGGACAAAACATGCTGTCCTGCGTTCTTTTGACGAGGACGAACTTTCGTGTACTTTGAATTTTTCAAATGACATTAAAATCACTTTTGAGCTGGCTGATTCTTCTGAAAAATCGCCTTTGATGATAAGCGCAGATTTTCCGTCAAAAATCAGTTTTGTAGCGATGAACGTAAGGGCTCTCAGCGGCTATAATTTTTCTGAACAGAAAGAAAAGCAGGCAATTCTTGAAGGCAAAAATTCTACGTATTCTTTGATTGCGCCGCGATTGCAGGATTCAAAACTCATTCTCTTACAGAATTCAAAATTTGCAAGATACAGTCCTTTTGTAAAGCAGACGGAATTTGCTATAGAATCTGTTGCAGAATTTGCAAGTGCTTCAAAAGCTGAATGGCAGAATACGATAGAGTCCTTGAGTTCTGCGATTATAAGCGAATTCATAAACAAATCCCAGAGCGATGCGACGTTTACTGCAAACCTTACGGAACAGACTGTAATTTCGTACGTTGCGGCAATGAGCTATGCAGGAAGATACAACGAAGCGTTAAATACAGTGCCGGAATCGTTTACGAAAGGCAACAAACGCACTTATCTGTCTGCGCCGTTCTTTGGTGCGCTTGCAAGGGTATCGCCGGGCCTTCAAATTCAACTTGAAAATTACAAGAATATGACGGCACAGGCAATTCAGTCTTCATCATGCAACATTTTTACGACTGATGACATTGCAGACTACATTCTCATAAATGACAACGATGCAAATGTCCGCGAGCTTTTGTCTATGCCGGCAACTTTTACGGACAACAATTTTACTCTTGCACAGGCATCTGGAATTCTTAAAGTTTACGCAACGTTAAAGCGCAATGAGTCTGAAAATGCAGAACGGCTTGCACCTGTTCTTGAGCCGTGCATAAAAAAGATTACTGACGCATGCAAGCTTGACAATAATAAAATCCGCCTTGTTGAAAACGACACGAACCTTTCTGTTCTTGCGGCAGTTTCAATCGGCGATTCGTTCATTCAATATGGAATTGAAAGCGCCAATGCAGACATCGAAAAATGCGGTTACCTTATCGTAAACTCGTATATTTCTGATCTGGCAGGACTTGATTTAAGGACGATGTGCGAAATTTATCCGCTTGTCGTTCATAACAATTCATATTATCCGCATTTTGAAAAAGTGCGCGTAATAAACGGAAATACTGTCTGGGCATGGACTATTGCACACAGCATAAAGCTTACGCAGGACGAAAACAGCACGCTTTACATCGACATAGACTTCCCGCTCGGACTTACGCATTATGTGATTCTTGCAGGAATAAATCCGTTCCGCAGGATTCAGATTTATAATATGGACTTCAGGACTGACCCGCAGTTTGAGATTTACAATTCGTCGGGTTACGTATACCGCTCTGCGATGAGGGCGTTACTGCTGAAATCACGTCATAAATCTCAGCACGAAATCGTAAAACTGTTCTACCGCGACATTGTCCAGCAGGAAGTACGGCAGGAATCGGTAGAAGAGCCGGTTTCGGAAGAATAATTTTGCTTAAAAAAGAACTCCAGAAACTCCTGAATACAAGTTTTTGAGTTTTTTTCAAGTGCACGCAATGCAAAAATCGGGAAAAACACCGGTTTTTGCATTTTTTTTTAAAATTTTTTTTATTTTGTGAGTAAAAATGAAAAAACTGTGATATAATAAAGGCTACGTATTCGTTCAGCCAAATTAAGCAGTTCGACATTCTTTTAATTGGTGGCTGAAAGGAGTTTTTGTGAACAGAAAAGATTTCCCTAAAATCCACTTTTATGATCAGGATTTTGTTGACATCTATAATAAGACCTGGAACTGGCTCGGCGATTTCTGGATTGACCCAAAATCAGGCGAACCGTCCGCAGACGGCTATTTTGTTTATCCTGAGGACAAACAGTATGTTTTAAACCAGTTTGACTCGATATTTTCTTCTTTTTTCCTTGTATATTCAAACAGGAATTATCCTGCAAACCAGAATCTTGATTATTTATACGCACGTCAGGAAAAAAACGGCGCTATCCGCTGGAAATACGATTTAAAGAAAAACAAGCCTATTGTAGAAAAATCAAACCCTGAGGGAATCGGACTTCCGCTTTTTGCCTGGGCAGAATTTAACCTGTATCACAAGTCTGCAAACAAGCGCCGCGTAAAAGAAATTGTGCCGGTTTTGCAGAAGTACATTGAATGGATTGACGCTAATTTTAAAAAGCCGAACGGGCTTTATTCAGTTCCGTATTGCGCAACGGGAATGTTCAACTCGCCGCGCGACAAAGCATATTACCCTGTAGATTTTAATGCGGCAATGGCAATCAATGCGACACACATGGCAGCTCTCGGCGACATTCTGAACGACAAAGAGCTGAGCTTCCAATACAAGAAAATGTATTTTTCGCTGAAAACGAGAATTAACTCGATGATGTGGAACCCAAAGACAAAGTTCTATCACGACCTTGATAAAAACGAAGAAATACTGCCTCAAAAGACAATCGCAGGATTCTGGCCGCTTCTTGCAGAAATTCCGAATGCGGACAAAGCTGACGAACTTATCGAACATTTGAGCAACCCTAAGACTTTTGGAACAGACCATCCGTTCCCGACACTTTCGGCAGACAGCCCTGAGTTTAAGGAAAGCGGCGAAGGCTACAGAGGAAGCGTTTTCCCTGCAATGAATTTTATGGTCATCAAAGGACTTGAAAAATATCAGAGATATGATCTTGCGCGGGAATGTTCTATCAGGCATTTGTATTACATTCTTGAAGGGCTTGCTCCGAATGACAGTAAAAACAAAGGCGATTTGTTTGAAGCATACCTGCCTACAAAAGAAGGCAAGGCTGCATTACGCGGCAAACCGAATTTTCCGCGCGTAAGGTATTTGCAGGCAGTCGGACTTTCGACTATTGCGCTTATGATTGAAAACGTCATCGGACTTTTGATAAGCCTTCCGCGCAAGACTGTAGACTGGATTATTCCGAACCTTGAAATTATGGGTATCGAAAATCTTTCTCTAAAACGAAACCTCATTACGATTTTGAGTAATAAAAGTACTCGCGGCTGGGAAATTCAAATGGAAAGCGAAAAACTTTATTACTTCACGATTAATATTCTCGACCAAAAAAAGAAAACACTGCCTATTCCTTCGGGCAAATGTTCTATGCTGATTGACAAATTATAATTTACATAAAATTAACATAGCAGAAATTGTAAAATACCGGTTTTACTGATATTTTTATAATAGAATTTTGATTTGTTTCAATTTTTGGAGAACTTTTTATGACAACACCAGAAGCAGTTATTGAAATCGGTTCTACCGGAATAAGACTTTTGGTTGCGCAAGTAAAAGGCGATGACGACTGGGAAGTCATAGATTATTCTGAACTTCCGGTTGCCCTCGGGCGGGACGTTTTTACGCTGGGGGCAATTTCACGTTCCAACCTGCTTTTGTGTCTGCATATTTTATCCCGATTTAAAGAACAGCTTGCAGGCTGGGGAATCAGCCCGGAGCAGACAAGAGTCATTGCAACAAGTGCTTTCAGAGAGGCGCGCAACCCTGACCCTGTTCTTGACAGAATTTTCGTAAAAACAGGTTTTAAGGTAAAAGTCATAGACGGAATTGAAGAAAACCGCCTGATGTACCTTGCCGTAACAAAAAAAATAAAATCACTGCCTCAAAAAAAGTCTGCGGAAGATTCGATTATACTTGAAGTCGGCGGCGGCTCGACAGAAATGATGCTCATCAAGCAGGGAAAAATGGCAGGCGCTCATTCGCTTAAAATCGGAACTATCCGCATTGAACAGAATTTCAATCTGCCTGCAATAACTGCAAACGACATAAGACGCTTTATCCAGCAGTTCATTTTAAATACGAAAGGTTCTCTGAACGACGAACTTGATTTGTCGACAGTAAAGCAGTTTTATTCGGTGGGAACAGAACCAAGGCTTGCCGCCGCGACTTACGGCAAGGAAATTGCGCCGGGAATCTGGGAAATATCAAGAAAGGAATATGAAAAATTCGTAAAGGAAATACAGACTTTTTCAACGGAAGAAATCGTTGCAAAATTCAAGCTTGATTATTCAGATGCACAGCAGTTTTTTATCGGACTTTCGATTTACGAAATGTTCATTCAATTAACGAATGTCGAAAAAATTCTTGTTCTTGAAACAAATATCCGCGACGGCGCAATCATCAGCAGACTGTCTGCACCTTCAAGCGAGCTTCTGACAGAATTCAATTCGCAGATTACGGCTTCGGCAGTAAACCTGCTAAAAAAATATCACGGTGATGTGGAGCATGCGTTTTATGTGCGCGACGTAAGCCTTTTGCTGTTTGACACATTGCGCGACGAAATCGGACTTGATGACAGGGCAAGACTGCTTCTGGACGTTGCAAGCATTCTGCACGACATCGGAATGTTCATACGGCTCGGCGACCATCATCTGCACAGTCAGTATATAATTTCCAATTCCGAAATTTTCGGACTGAGGAAATTTGAAAACAATATGATTGCGCAGATTGCAAAATATCACCGCGGCTCGCACTTTCCGCAGGACGACGACCAGTTTTTAATGCTGCCGCGTTCTGACAGAATGACTATTCTGAAACTGACTGCAATTTTGCGGATTGCCGACGCGCTCGACCGCGCACACCAGCAGAAACTCAAGCACCTTGTAATTTCAAAACAAAACGACAGTCTTTTGATAACGAATAAAACAGACCACAACATTGTTTTGGAAAGACAGGCTCTTATAGAAAAAGCGAATATGTTTGAATATGTCTTTGGTTATAAAGTCATTCTTTCTTAGGGCAATAACGCATGCAACAATGCTGTCATTGCAGGCATTGCAGAACTGACTTTTTGAAAATTAAAGACCGGAGGAAAAATGTCTAGAAATATCTTTTTTAACAGAGAACTCTCATGGATTGAATTTAACGCACGCGTATTATATCAGGCATGCAGAAAAGATTTGCCGCTGATGGACAGGATTCAGTTTCTGTCGATTGTAACGAGCAACTTTAACGAGTTTTTTCAGGTTCGCGTTGCTTCCATCAAGCGCATGCAGAAAATTGATTCGCGCAAAAAAGACATTTCAGGTTTTACGCCTACGGCACTTTTAAAACAGATTTCAGTCCGTGCGCAGGAAGTCGTTGCAAAGAAAAATGACTGCTTGAAAAACGAGATTTTTCCCCTGCTTGAAAAAGAAGGCTACGTTTACACAAAACCTGAAAAGTTTACGGCAGAACAAAAAAATTTCTGCCAGCGGGAATTTAACCAGAACATTCTTCCGCTTTTAACGCCTTTGAGAACAGACACAGACAATTTTCCGAAAATCAGCAACCTGACTTATCACGTTGCATTTCTTTTAAAACCGATTCAGGACATCAATCCGATGAACAAGGATTTTTTTGTCCGCGAGGGAAAACTTCCTGTTGCCTTTGTTCAAATTCCGACGGGAATTCCGCGTTTAATCTGGCTTCCAAGTCACTCAAAAAACAAGCAGTTTACGCTGATTGACAATTTGATTTTGGAATACGGAACGCAGCTTTTTCCGGGCTTTCAAGTAAAGCAGGCGATGCTTTTCAACGTGATACGCGATGCAGACTTTGCAGTTGACGAAGATTCTGGCGAAGATTTCATTCACGCGATGGAGGAAGTTCTTGTCCAGAGGCAGTCATCGTTTGCAGTAAGGATGAACTGTAATAATTCAAGTGCCGAGCTTAAAAAGTTCCTGATGAAAAATCTTGAACTGACAAAAGACGACGTTTACGAATGTGACGAACTTATAGACCCGGGCACTTTGATGGAAATTGCAGGACTTGAAGAAACTGCAAAATTAAAGTCTGAACCTTGGGAACATTTCTTCCCGAAGTCACTGCCAGAAAACGAACCGTTCTGGGACACTTTAAAACAGCGCGACGTTCTTATTCACGTTCCGTACGAAAGCTACAATCCTGTCGTAAAATTTATTTCTGACGCGGCTGACGACCCTGACGTAATTTCCATAAAAATGACACTTTACAGAACGGGCAACAATTCTCCGATTATCAGCGCACTCAAAAAAGCAGCCCAGAACGGAAAGCAGGTCACTGTTTTAGTTGAACTGAAAGCGCGCTTTGACGAAGAGCGGAATATCGCCTGGGCAAATGAACTTGAAAAAGCCGGCGTAATCGTAATTCAGGGAATCGTGAATTTAAAAGTTCACGCAAAAATTCTGATGATTATCAGAAAAGAAGAAGCCGGAATCAAGCGTTACGTTCACCTGTCGACAGGAAACTACAATCCGAAAACGGCAAAACTTTACAGTGATATGTCGCTTTTTACGGCAAACCCTTTGATTGCAAACGATGCGACGATGTTCTTTAATATCGTAACCGGCTACTCTGCATTACAACCGATGAAAGCCTTAAGCATGGCGCCTGTAAATTTAAAGTCAAACATTATTGCAATGATTCAGCGTGAAGCAAGGCTTTCTACTCCGTCAAATCCGGGACTGATTATTGCAAAGATGAATTCTCTGACGCACGAAGAAGTTATAAACGCACTGTACGAAGCAAGTTGTGCCGGGGTAAAAATTCTTTTGAACATACGCGGAATCTGTATGCTTGTTCCCGGCGTAAAGGGAATGAGCGAAAACATACAGGTAATTTCGATAGTTGACCGCTACCTTGAACACGAAAGGATTTTTTATTTTAAGAACGGCGGACAGTCAGAAATTTATCTTTCGAGTGCGGACTGGATGAACAGAAACCTTGACCGCCGCATTGAATTGATGTTCCCTGTTCTTGAGCCGGAAGTCTTTAAAGAAGTAAAAAGCGCACTTGACGTTTATTTTGAGTCAAACACAAATGCGCATGAACTTAAAGCAGACGGAACTTGGGTTCCAAGAAAACCGGCGGCAAATCAGGAAGTTCTGCGTGCACAGGAAATTTTATATAAAAAATACAAAAAGCAGGCAGAAAAGAAAACCGAGCTCAAAATTCAATTTAAAGTAAGGCGAAAGGGTTAAAGAAGGCTTAAAGAAAATTTTTCAGTTAAACTGAATTTTTGCTTTACAGAATTTTCAGTTTAACTGATGGTTTAACTGATGAGGGCAGGATTTAAAATCGTTTTATTTTTTTGGAACGACGGCAACAAGTGACGTAATGTTTTTTGCCGTCGTCAGGTGTTTTGTGTCGGGATTTATTCTGCCGGTTTTGCCGTCAAGAGAGCCTGTTCCTGAAAGTTCAAGTTTTATTTCTGATGAAAAATCCGCTTCCAAAACGGCGGTGTAGACTACAGACGGCTGACCATTTACGCCTGATTTTTTTTTGGTGTAAAAATCGTTGTAATCAAAGCTGTTGTTAAGTTCAACCTTGATTATATATTTTTTGCCGTCGTCGATTTTTGCGCTGAAAATAATTCCGCCTTTGGAAGTTGCAGAAGTTACGGCGTCAAGCTGTTCTTTTGAAGGCGATTTGTCTTTGCCGGAATTTGAAGGCGCGTTTTGCGATGAATGATAGTAGACAGGCAATGACTCGGGGCGGCCGTCTTTCGACGCGAAAATCCAGTTTTTCTTTCCTGCGCGCTGAGTGATGTAAAGGGTCTTGACAAAATTCCCTGCGGAATCTTCAAGCCAGACTGCAACCTGAGGCTCGCGTTTTTCTTTCCAGTTTTTTCCTGCTCCGATGGAAACCGTAATTTCTTTTGAATAGGCCGCAAAAGCCGTCATCAAAAAGAAAGCGGTAAAAATCTTTTTTGTGATGGGTTTCATTTTGTTCCTCCAAAAATATTGTTAATCCACATATCGATAAAACGATTTGTGTAGGTGATTCCGTCGTTCCAGTATTCGCTGTCTGACTTTTTTAAAATTACGGATTCGATACAGCCCCAGATTCCTGAAACTAAAATGCCGATGTCAAGTTTCGGGTTGTCTGATTTTGCAATTCCTTTTGAAATGCAGTCTTTAAGAAGGCGCTCTCCCGTGCGGTTGCAGACGTAATACTGTTCGATAATTTCCTCCGGGGAGTCGTCGGCGGATTTTATTCCCTGCATGACAAGGAGCGCTTTTTTGGGATTGTCGAAGCACCAGTTTCTGAACGAGCTGATTGCAAGAATTACTTTTTGCTTCGGATCGCTGGAACTTTCGCTTTCTTTTGTAATGAGGGCGTTCAGTTCGTAAAGGCAGTCGAGCCCTATCTGCTGGAAAAGTTTGTTTTTGTCGCTGTAATAGTGATAGATGTTTGCCGCCGTAATTCCGCACGCTCCTGCGATGTCCCTCATTCCAATCTGCTCGGGGCTTTTTTGCATAAGAAGTTCGAGGGTTTTGATTTTTATTGTCGAGATGATTTCTGAGTTTTCTTTCCGCATTTGCGCCTCCTGTGGAATGAGAATTGGTGAAATCGTGGTGTTTATTGAACGTTGTTAATTTAACATTTTTTAATAGAATGGTCAAGGGAAATTAATTATTCCGCGTAAAATCTTAATAAATTTTTGAAAAACCTATCTACTTTTTCCCATAAATTTAGTATGTTTATAAAGTTAGAACAGTCTAACTATATTTTTAAGGGGAGGTCTTTTATGGACTTGGCAGAAATTGATGAAAACGGAAAAGGTCTTTTGTTTTTTGGGGACACGGTTGTTGAAAAATGTGAACTTGTAAAAGGTCAGTCCAACGTTTATTTATTGCAGACTGCGGCTGTTTTAGAACGGCAAAGCCAGCTCAGTCCGAAAGCAGGACAGTTTTACCTGATAAAGAGCAAGATTTCAGGCGTCCACTACAACCGCCCGATAAGCGTGTACCACTCCGAGGACAGAATAAATGAAAACGGCAAAAAAGAAGTCAGACTGCAATTTATGATTTTGAAAAAAGGGCGCGGAACTGAAGAACTGTGCCGTCTGCGTTCCGGGGATAAAATGACGATAATCGGACCTCTGGGAACTCCCTGGCCGGAACCGGGTTCAGAATTGACGGGCGAAGGTTCTCCGAAAATCTGCATTGCAGGGGGCGGAATCGGCGTTGCACCAGTTGCGAATCTTGCAAGTTCACTTCCTGAAAAATCGTACGACTTTTTTGCGTCTTTTAAATCAGGTTCTTACGGACTTGAAAATGTCAGGGCGGCAAATCTTAAAATTACGACAGATGACGGCTCGGTGGGAATTCACGGAATGTTACCTCAGGCGCTTTCTAAAGATGCAATTCAAAAGGCGGGCTATAAAATAATTTACGCGTGCGGGCCGACACCGATGCTTGCGTATGTAAAGCAGGTTGCGGAGGAACTCGGAATTCAATGCTATCTTAGTATGGAGCACAGAATGTTGTGCGGACTTGGCGCTTGTCTTGGCTGTACGATTGAAACGACTGAAGGCCTTAAACGCTGCTGCAAGGACGGGCCTGTCTTTGATTCAAGAATATTGAATTTTCCGAAGCCGGAACCTCGCCGTCAGCCGCTGGAACAAAACGAAGAACCTGATTTGACTGTAGACATTGCAGGAGTTCATTTTAAAAATCCTGTCATCGCAAGCGCAGGAACTTTCTCTTACGGACAGAATTTCAGAGGGGTAAGCGATGTTGCTGAGTGGGGCGGAATTGCCTCAAAGGGCTGTACTTTTGAACCGAGGGAAGGAAACAAAGGCGAGCGAAGTCTTGAAGTTCCCGGCGGAAATATGAATTCAATCGGTCTGCAAAATCCGGGTATTCCTTATTTTGTGGAAAACCTTTTACCGCAGATGATCGGGCTAGGTCCTGTCGTAATTGCAAACCTTGCAGGAAGTGACATTGAGTCGTATGTTGAAGGCGCAAAACTTCTGGACAAAACTGACTGCGATATGATTGAACTGAACATCAGCTGTCCGAATGTGAAAGCCGCGGGGCTTGCCTGGGGTTTAAGCGCCGAAACTGCGTATTACTGCGTTTCTTCTGTCCGTGTCGTTACAAAAAAACCGCTGATGGTAAAGTTGAGCCCTAACGCGCCTGACAACCGTCCGATTGCGCTCGCCTGCATAAAGGCAGGTGCTGATGCGATAAGCCTTATAAATATGGTTCACGGAGTTGCGATTGACATTGAAAAAGGAAAACCATTTTTTAATAACGTTCACGCAGGATATTCAGGGCCGGGATTAAAACCGCTTGCATTGAGAATCGTTTACGATGTCGTTGAAGAAATCAACAAGCTTCCTGCTGAACAGCGCGTTCCCGTAATCGGAATCGGCGGAATTTCTACCTGGCAAGATGCCGTAGAATTTATCATGGCAGGCTGTCACGCAATAGAAATAGGTCAGGCAAAATTTTCAAATCCGAATGTAGCTGTCGATGTTACAACAGGTTTGAAGAACTTTATGAAAACTCACGGCTATCACAACTTGGAAGAAATGCGCGGTATTGCACAGGTAAAGCGCCATTCAGAAGCGCGGACAGATGAAAAAGGCCATTTTTCTGATTTGAAGAATATGATTCTTGCAGAAAAAGGGAAATAAAAAAATTGCCGGTCTGAATTGTAAGACCGGCGGTTTTATTTTTAGAGAAATATTTTTTCTTTGCACCATTCGCAAACTTTATTCATATCATTCAATGCCTTTTGCGCCATAGCCTCATCAACATGAATTTCTTTTGGATAACGGATTTTTACGCCATAAGGTGTTAAATCAGAACAGGCATTGTAAATGAACTCATCTATTTCAAATTTTTCTGAAAGCATATCTGCCAGCAATGCAAGATCATGAGTTTTTGGCACATCTGCATTTTCAAATGCCGAGATAAACAGAGCTTTCAACATCTTTTCGGCTAACTGCTAACAATGATAGCAAATCAGTTCCAGAGGTTTGGGATACATATTTAAAAAAGTGAACTTGGCAACATTTGCATCCATATCTGCAAATTCAATCCAATTCTTTACAAGATTTTCATTTTTCATACAGTAAAATTCCGTCACGATTAACTTCGCGCTCTATTGTCGGTTGATTTTTCAATCGTTCAAAATCGCTTTCATAGCCTACTACAATATCTACAGGAGTTTTCCGTATTCCGCGAAGAGAGCGATAAGCCTTTTGACCAAGCAGGATTTCATTTTCTGAACCATCGGGCATAACAATATAAAAATCATAGTCGCTTTCTTCATGCTGTGTATTTTTTGCATAAGAGCCGAATAGATAAATGCGCTTTGGGTTCATCACAGTTTTTAACCGCTCGTTTATTAATTTTGCTTCTTCTGTCAGCATATTTATACCTCCGTGTTAATTTATTCTGATTTATGAGGGAATCGGAAACGGCAAACAGGGTCTCGTCTGAAACTGTTTGAAAAGGTTTTTCTTCATCTGCCTTTTATAAATATACCACTTTTTTATAGAAATTTTAAGAACCAAATGAAATAAAAAAATTGCCGGTCTGATTTGTAAGACCGGCGGTGGGGTTATTTTTGACCTGTAAGTTCCTGCGCTTTTGATTTTACTGCTTCGTAGAGTTTTTCGCGGTCGGTCTGGTTTTCTGTGATGAGGCGGACGAATACGCTGCCGGCAACTACGCCTTCAACGTAATCGCAAAGGGCTTTTGACTGTTCGCCTGTGGAGATGCCAAAACCGCCGTAGATTTTGCTTCCGCCGCTTGAAACTGATTTTAGGAATTCCAGCGTGCCGGTGTCGATTTTTGTATCTGTTCCTGTGATGCCTGTTCTGAGGGCTGCGTAAATGTACGGAAATCCTGCATTTGCCATTTTCAAAAGTCGCTCGCGGCTCATGCTTGGTGCGGCAACCGGGATATTTATCATGCCGTTTTCGTTGCAGGCTTTTGTAAGTCCTTCGTCAAAGTCAAACGGAAGGTCGGGGATAATCATTCCTGTTACGCCTGCGCTCGCTGCCTTTTTGCAGAATTCGCTTATGCCCGGTGTGTAAATGAGGGAGCCGTAGCTCATTATGTAGATTTTTACGTCCGGGAAATTTTTGTGCAGTTTTTCTATGAACGCAAGTCCGTCTTTTGTTTTGTAGCCGCGGCTTAAAACTTTTGTGCAGGCACTTTGGATTGCAGGGCCGTCTGCGCTCGGGTCACTGAACGGAAGCTGAACTTCAAGAATGTCTGCTCCTCCGTCAACAAGTGCCTTTGCGGCTGTAAATGCAAGTTCGTCTGTTGGGTAGCCTGCTACAAGGTGGCTCATCAATTTTATTTTTTTGTCCATTATTCTACTCCATTAAATTTCATTCAAAAAAATTTTTACTTTCGCATAAGTTCTGCTTCATGAATGTCTTTTGAATCGTTCAGGCGTTCAAGTTCTGAAATTAAAAATTCTTTCCATTCTGCAGGGCGGAAAACTGGGCAAGTGATGAAAATGTCTTTGTCACCGCGTCCGCTCATATTTACGATGATTGCCTTGTCTTTTGGAAGTGTCGGCGCGAGTTTGATTGCTTCTGCTCCGGCATGCGCGCTTTCCATTGCAAAAAGGACGCCTTCGTTTTTTGCGAAAAATTTTACGGCGTTCAACGCTTCGTCATCGAGTGCTGATGTAAATTCGATTCTGCCTGATTTTCCGAGTGAAGCAAGCTGAGGCCCGATTCCGCAATAGTCAAGCCCTGCAGAAATTGAACGTGTCGGGAGAGCCTGTCCGTCCTCGTCAAGCAAAAAGCGTGATTTATATCCCTGTAAGATTCCGTCGCGGCTTGCGTTTCCTGTCATTCGGCTTGCGTTTTCGCCTACGCCCGGCCCGATTCCGCCGGCTTCTACTCCGATGAGGCGCGGTTTTTGTTCGTCAATGAACGGCGCAAAAAATCCGATTGAATTCGATCCGCCGCCAACGCACGCAATCAGCGCTTCGACATCGAGGTTTCGCTCCTGTGCCTGCCGTTTTACTTCTTTTCCGATTACGCTCTGGAATTCACGCACGATGTCAGGGAAAGGGGCTGGGCCTAATGCGCTTCCCAAAACATAATGCGTAGTGTCGGGATTTGCCGCCCAGTCGCGCATTGCTTCGTTTACGGCATCTTTTAAAGTCCGGCTTCCGCTTGTTACAGGGTGAACTTTTGCACCGTACATTTCCATTGCGGCAACATTCGGCTGCTGACGGCGCACGTCGACTTCGCCCATATAAACCGTGCAGTCAAGTCCGAGTTTTGCGCATGCCGCCGCCGTTGCAACTCCATGCTGTCCAGCTCCTGTTTCTGCGATTATTCGTTTTTTTCCCATTCGCTTTGCAAGAAGGCACTGCCCTATCGCATTGTTTATTTTGTGCGCGCCTGTGTTTGCAAGTCCTTCAAGTTTTATGTAAATCTGCGCACCGCCAAGAATTTCTGTTGCCGTCTTTGCATACAAAAGCGGAGTTTCACGTCCTATATAATCACGCTGAATTGTTTCAAGCTCGCTGACAAAACTGCTGTCTGCCATCGCTTCTTTAAACGCAACTTCAAGTTCGTCAAGCGGACGGCGCAAAACTTCTGCGACATACTTTCCGCCGAATTCATTAAAAAATCCATTTTCTGAATGTGTCATATTTCCTCGATTTTATAAAAGTTTTATAAAAAATTAATTTGCATTTTATTTTATAACTGCAAAAAGTTCTCCGATTTTTTTATGGCTCTTTATGCCCGGCTGTTCTTCAAGGCTCGAACTTATATCGATTAATTCAGGGTTAAAAGTTTTTATAAGTTCGCTCACATTCTGACTGCTTATTCCGCCTGCAATCCAGAGCTTGTATTTTTTTGCAATCTGCAAAAGAATTTCCGTGTCAATCTGTTTTCCAGTTCCGCCAATCTGATTTTGCGATTGCGCATCAACTAGAATTCGCGGCTCGCCAAGCCTGTTGAGTTCGTCAAGTTTTTGAATGTCGTCCTGACAAGAAATATTTACGGCACAGTAATGCGGAATGTTTTTAAACCGCTCGTCCGCACAGAATTTTACCGCCGTTTCAAAAGTGTGAACTTGAATAATATCAAGGACATTTTCGTTTACAAGCGAAAGTGCTTCCTCTGTTTCTTCACTGTCAAGGCCGGCAATCACACCGACGAGTTTGGGCATTTTTTCTATTCTGCCATTTTTTAAATTTTCTTCAAGCGACTGTCGGATTTTTAAAACACTTTCTTTTCCGACATTCCGCTTTGATTTATTCCAGAAAATAAAGCCCAGAAAATCCGCACCGTTTTTTGCCGCACAGAGCGCATCGTCGATATTTGTAATTCCGCAGATTTTTACAAAAGGCTTTTTTTCGCAAAAATCTCGGTCGGCATATTCAATCCACATCGCGCCGTTTTTGTTCGTTTCAGAATTTTGCGCAGACTTTTCAAATGCCGCCGTAAACTCTTTTGCTTTGTCGGGATTTCGTGCGGCGGCTTCTCCAAGAAGAATTGCGTTAAAGCCCATATCTGCCGCAAACGATGCACTCCTTGCAGAGAGGATTCCGCTTTCAAAAGTGATTCTCGCATCAGGTGAAATCTTTTTTATTTTTGAAAACATCTTTGCAGGAATGAGCATATCGATTGTAAAATCTTTTAAATCGCGGCTGTTCACTCCGCACAAAATATTTTTGTGGCTGACATTCTGCATTACGATAGAAAGTTTTTCCAGATCTTCATTCTGACGGACTTCGATTAAAACAGAAAGTCCGAGTTCTTCTGCCTTTTTCGCCATCTGCAAAATCTGCTCTGAACTCAAAATCCTTGCAATCAGTAAAACGGCATCTGCACCCGCCCTGTAAGAAATTTCGACATCTTCAACGCAAGTCAAAAAATCTTTGCGCAAAACCGCAGGCGGATTTTTTCCCGTTTCCTTTTCAAAATCATCGGCGGCGCGGCAGACATTCATCAAGTCCTGAAGCGTTCCCTTGAAATAATTTTTTTCAGTCAGACAGCTGATTGCCCTCGCCCCTGCCTGTGCATAAGTCATCGCCGTTTTATACGAATCAAGTTCCGGCGAAATGTCACCCTTGCTCGGAGAGGCTCGCTTTACTTCAAGAATTACGCCTTTTTCCTGTATA
>JBJETJ010000056.1:0-7681 GCA_051883255.1 Treponema sp. | reverse complement strand
CAAACAGTGAATTGCCTTCAAGTATGGTGCGTGCATCAAGTTCTGCCATTGCACATAAAAGTCCGACATCAAGCACAAAAAGTTTGTATGCAGAAAAATCCCTGTACGCCGAAAGCGGAATGTGCGGTTCGTTCACTCGGTTCACTTTATGAACAAGACCAGAGTCTAAAAGCCACTGTATTGCAAGTTCAAATTCGCTGCTTCGCGCACCTTTTTTTATGTTCCCGAAAAAGAATTTTTTGTTCTCTTTTGCAAGCTGCATTGGTATTGAATCCCAGACCATATTGATTCTTGGAAGTTCTCGAGGTTCAACGTGTTTTCCAAAATCTCCGCGGTACTGCGTTATGATGTTTTTTTGAATCGTTCGGACTTCGTTATAATCAGAGTGAACGGCAAAATTTTTTACGGTTTCCGGCATTCCGCCGACGTAATAATAATTCTTTAAATGATAAATGTATTTTTGTGAAAAGCCGTCAATAAGCGAAAAATCTTTTGTGAGCAGTGCATCTGCAAGCGGCTGTTCATTCATTGCATAAAGGTATTCACGAAAACTGAGCGGATAAAGATTGAGCAGTTCGACTTTTCCCACAGGATAAGAAACGCCGTGATGAAGAGCGACGCCAAGCAGAGAACCTGCTGCCATAATATGATATTCACTGGCATTTTCACAGAAATATTTGAGCGACTCAAAGGCTTTTGGTGCATTCTGAATCTCGTCAAAAATAATCAGGGTATCTTCTGGCGTAATGGAAAAACCAACTTCGATGTTCAGGTAAGAAAGAATGCGCTTTATATCATAATCAGTTTCAAAAACCTGCTTCATAGCATTGTTGTTGTAAAAAGAGATGTAGGCGACATTCTTGTAAAACCTTCTGCCGAATTCCTGCATGAGCCAGGTTTTTCCGACCTGACGCGCACCCATAACGATAAGAGGCTTTCTGTCAGTTTTTTCTTTCCATTTTTTGAGTTCCTGAATCGCAAATCGTTCCATATTTATGAATTTAACATTTTTTCGGGGCTAAAACAAGCAAATTTTTACATTTTTTCAGGGCTAAAATTAGTAAAATCTTACATTTTTTTCGGACTATAAACATTCACCATTTTTTGTGAAATTTTCACAGAATTTTATGTATTTATTCATCGTTTTTTATGTGTTTTTTCACAATAGAATAGAGGGCTTTTCGACTATACTATATAAACAAATTTTTATACCAAAGTTAATCAAGCAAATTACGCCGGCTTTTAGCAGGTTTAATTTCCGTCCGTCGGCGGAGTGCCTTGAAAAACAGGTTATCTTTTTTTAGAGGAGAATAATATGGAAATAAAAAGGAATTTGGAAGATAAGGATTCTCAAAATCTATTGAATGATTCAAAACAATTTTACGATAGAATAACTTTTGATATAAAACAATCTGAAAAAGACAGGTTAAAAGGAGCGATTTCTGCATCAATGGGAGCGGGAAATCCTAAGGGTTCAAGACTATCACCAAATGACGAATTAAAAGATGCGATAAACTCAGTGCTAAAAGAAATGCTTACCGAAATAGTCAATACAGCTGATTTATCTAAAGAAAAATATGACGAATTGTTTTACAAAACACTTTATAAACTTGAGGCTGCTCAAAAAGAAAAAGATTCTGGTTGTTGGATGCTTTTTGGACGGTTACAAAAGATAATCAACATATATATTAAATATCACATAGTATTGTCATTTCTTGATAAAAAATTTAAGCCATATCAAAAACTAATACCAGTAGTTCATATTCCTATTGACCGAATTGTTTTGGACTGGTTTAAATTGAAGAAAAATAATCCTGATAAAGAAGACAGAGATACAGTAAAAAATGTTCATTCATGGAAAAGAGATTTACAGGAGAATAATTATAAGCAAATTCAAGCGATTGCAAGAAAAATCAGTGAACAGAATAAAATTACGCCTTTTGAGTTAGAAATGAAAATCTGGCTTGAAAGAATTTAGTACAAGTAAAACATTACAGCTCTAAATTTGAAATATAGGGCTGTAAATAAAAAATAAACAGAACATGGAGATATAAAATTTCTGATTATGTAAAATATCTGTTTAAGTGTGTTTTATGGTTCATTCAATAATGCAATATGGCAGGGTGGACGTTCAATGATTGGAATGCAGGCTTCTCAGTTAGATATGGAAGATACTATTCACAAAATCAATGATTCAGGGGTTGCCGTCCGATATACATATTCGCATTAGGGTCATTCCAATCTGGTCGCAGATTTCCGAATGTTTTTATAAAAGAACTTGAAAATATGGGAGTATTGAAAGATAATTAAACTTATGACAGCAGAAATACAGGAAAAATTCAACGCAGTACATCAAAAAACAACTTCAATCCTTTCTGATTTTATCAGCGGAAATTATGCAGATACTTTTGCAAAACTTCTTGTCTATATGGGCGCAGAAAAAGCCGGCGAAACGCTAAAAAATCTTTCTGAACCTATGAAAACAAAAGTTATGGAAGCGTACAAAAATCATTCTTCAAAAAAAGCAACTGACCCGGACGTAATTTCTGCGGCAGGCTATGTTTTAAAACAGGCAGGTTTTTACGGAAAAGCGCTGTCCGATGCAGTTTCTGAAGGTTTGAATGGAAATCAGCTTTCTGAACTTTCGAACCAGACAGACGTACTTTTTGAACAAGACCCCCTTATTGCATTGAGCCTTGAGCAGAGTCTGTTTGCTTTTGAAAATTTAACGACACTTGATGACCGTTCCATTCAAAAACTTCTTAGGGAAACTGATACCATAGAACTTGCAAGAGCGCTTCATGGGACAGACGATAAAGTTAAAAATAAATTTTTCGCCAATATGTCCAATCGCGCCGCAGGTATGCTTAAAGAAGATATGGAATATATGGGCCCTGTACGAATGGCAGATGTACTGACGGCACGCGATAAAATTATGGACACTGCCAAGCGCCTTAACGATACAGGCGAGATTGTTATTCCCAAAAATAATATTTTTGTAGTTCCTTAATGCCAGCTTTTTATTAGAGAAATTATGATTCAGACTATATATTTTTACCGCGAACTTTTATCAGAAAAATTTTTGCAGACAGAGAACCCTAAAACTATAATTCCCGTCCGCCTTAAAAATAATTTTAATCCCGAAAACCTTTATTATTCAGAAAATAAAGAAGAATGGATTTCTGTGCCAGAAAATGCTGACGATAAAAATATTTTTTCAGAAGAAAATCTTGGCGGTTATGCCGTTGAATTTGTAGAAACTCCGATAGAACCTGATATGCCGTTTTTAGCTGACTGCGATTTTATTATCAAAGATTATCAGACAGGAAATTTCAAAGACCCGGAACTTGAAGATTTAAGTCCTTCCCAGATGAAAAAATTTATTGAATACCGCTGGCAAAAAAAACGTCATACATTTAACAAAGAAAATTTTAAAGACAAAAATGAAATAGAAAAAGATTATTATTCAGCAAAAATCACCACAGATACAGAAAACCTTATATTGACCATAAGCTTTTATAAATTCATTCGCAGCGAAAATCGAAAAACAGAAGTTCTCCGGGAAGTTCCTGCGACAGAAGAAAAAAAACTGTTTTTTGATATGAAAAATGGCGAAGCAGATTTAATTTCGGATTATCAAGACAAAGATTATGGGATAAAAAAAAAGAACGGCAGCTGGTATGAAATCAGACCGCATTTACTTGAAAAAGAAAAATATCTGAAAGACAGAAAACTCCCGGATGGTGAACTGTATAAAATAATTGTTGATATATGCAATTCTGAAAGCATAGAATTGCCGGTTTGCGTTCTTCAATCGGCGTTTGAAAAACTTCTGGAGCTTGCCGAATCGTTTACAGGCGTTTCGTTTGATGACAGGCGGAATGTGTTTAAAACAAAAGATGACGTTCAGTATCTTTTGGAGATGTACCGGCTTACAATGCTTCCGTTTGAGCCTGCGCTTTATGAAATAATTGCAGACAGTGAAATTCAAAAGCGGCCGGTTTTTTTTAAATATAAAAGGAGCGATTCAAAAATATTCAAGCGGTTTTGCAGAAAATACAAAATCAGGAATACAAAAATCCTGCGCAAATGTTTTATGGAAAGACCTTCTGTTCTGCTGACTTTTTTAAGGCTCAAAGATTCCGGCTTTAAAGATATGAATCTTTATAATCGTGTCCTGACTGCCCCTGACAACTGTCTGATAATTGATTCTTGCGATGCAACTCCCCTTGCGTTTTTCTGCCGGTGGAGCATAAAAAAGCGCGGACAAAAAAATACACTGAACTCAATTTTAAAAGATGCAAACCGCTATGCTCAGGAAAATACTCAGGAAGCCGGATTTGATTTGAACACTATCTTTCTGGACACACACAACTATACTCTGACAGACGCACTTGATATGTTCTGCAAATATTTTAAGCATATCCCGGATTCGCTAAAAGAAGATATTTTAAAAGACGGATTTACGGAATTTAATCACGATGCGCTTGCAAATATTTCCTGGCAATATGAACACAAGAAGATTACGTTTAAATACACAGACGAAGAAAAGCGCCTTGAGGACGAAATCGACGGCTACAAATTCTGCCTGCCCGAAAATTCCTACCAGCTTTGCGAAATCGGCACTGCCCTGCACAACTGCGTGGCAAGCTATGCAGACAGGGTAAAAGAAAAAAAATGCACGATTGTCTATGCCGCAAAAGATGGCAAATACAAAATCTGCATCGAACTGCAAGGCAAGAAAATCTGTCAGGAACGCACCGACCATAATGAAGTGCCAGAAAAAGAAGAACGAAAAGTCCTCCACAAATGGTACGACCGCCACGCCCTTGTTTATTGATGGTCTACAGAATGGCTGTTACTTCTCCACCTTTCTCACCGGGCGGACGTATTTCCAGAAGCGCTTGGTGTCGTGGTAAAAGTAGAAAATCCTTCCCGGAGTGGTGTCGAGTTCGCGGCCGGTTTTTGACCAGTCAAAGTTTTTCATCGCGGCTTCGATTTTTGCTTCGACCGCCTGATTTTCCGTTTCAAAGTCGAACGGGCCGTGTTCAAAGACGATGTATTCGCCCTCGGCAATGTCGGACAAAATCATCTGCTCGGGAACTGTGCCGCTCCAGTCTGCCGGAAGCCGCACTCCGTAACATTCGGCAAGCGGAATTCCCCAGCTGCAAATCCGTCCTTCCGGGGCGTTCAAAAATGCCATAAGCTGGCCGCTTCCGCTGTCGTTTTCCGTTCCGCCCTCGTCGTCGAGTTTTCCCTTGACGCTGTCCAGAATTCCGCAAACCGTCTGACAGTCCTGACCCGGGATTTTCGACTGTTTTTCCCAAAAGTCAAAGTAGCCGATGCTCTCGTAATTCCTGACGTGAAGGAACTTGTGCGCCGGAATAGTTACAAAATAAGTCTTTACGTCGCCCGGATTCTGCGTGTTTTCCAACCCCTGCAACTCCTTCGAACCTTGTAAATCCTGTGAATGTGTTTTCGTCATAGTTTTTTCTCCTGTACTCAAAAGATAACAGTCGAAAGGACGCAGCAGAGTCCGCAGAACCACGGGAACAGGATTTTTCCGGTAGTCTTTTGGGCTTACCGAGTACGCTTCCTTGAACGCGCGCGTAAAAGCCTCGTGCGAAGAAAAACCGTACTCAAGCGCAATGTCCAGAATCGAACGCTTTGTGTCGCGGATTTCCTTCAGCGCAAACGCAAGCCTTCTGTATCGCAGATAATCGCGGAAAGCCATCCCCGAAATCTCGCGAAATTTCTTTGAAAAGTGAAATTCCGAATACCCGAGCGTTTCCGCCGCCTTAGAAAGCGAAAGCGCGTCGTCGTCCTTAGCCTTTATGCTTTCGTCAATCCGCGCAATCACAGCCTGAATCATTCTCTGCCATTCGTGAACGCCGCTGTTTTCCGCCGCGAGCGAACCCGTCTTTTTTTCCGCAATTCCTGTCAGATTTTGCCGTTCCATTTCAACCATTGTAGCACAAGTATAAAAATAGTTGCGATAAATTTCTTGATTTTAGTTGTGATTGTGAGGAGAATTTGTGCGTATTTCCTGCATATAAAGCACTTTAAAATACTGCTGGCAATTACCGCAAAACTACCGAATGAAATGTCACAAAAATACCGAACAAAACACCACAAAACCACCGAACTAATTATCACAAAAATACCGAACGGAATTGCACAAAAATGCCGAATGCTGTAAAATAAACTTGAGGTTTTTATGGGTTACATTAAAAGAATTTCTGATGATGAACTTGCTTTCAGGCTGGAATGTTCCGGCGCGGTTTTAATCGAAGGCCCGAAATGGTGCGGAAAAACAAGTACTGCAGAACAGCAGGCAAAAAGCATAATCAGATTACAGGACACAGACAAGAATACCGCATATAGACAGACCGCTTCCGTAAAGCCGTCACTTTTGCTAAAAGGCGAAAATCCGCGCCTCATAGACGAATGGCAGGAAATCCCTGTTTTATGGGACACTGTCCGTTTTTCCGTTGATGAAAGAAATGAAACAGGTCTTTACATTCTGACAGGTTCAAATTCCGTTGATAAAGACAAAATAATGCATTCAGGAACAGGACGAATTTCCAGAATGAAAATGGAAACTATGTCTTTGTTTGAAACAGGCGAATCAAACGGAGCGGTTTCGCTTTCGGCATTATTTGAAAATCCCAAAATGGAAATAGAAGCCGTTTCTGAACTTTCCATAGAACATCTGATTTTTGCGGCATGCAGAGGCGGATGGCCCGGACAGTTTTCAAGAAAATCTGACAAGGCAAAACTTCAGATAGCCTACGATTATGTTGAAGGTGTCTGCAATATAGATATTTCCAGCGTAGACAAAATAAACCGAAATCCTCTGTGGGCAAAACAAATTTTGCGTTCGTATGCCAGAAACATTTCAACGCTTGCAAAAAATTCAAACATT
Organism: Treponema sp.; assembly: GCA_051883255.1. Taxonomy (GTDB): domain Bacteria; phylum Spirochaetota; class Spirochaetia; order Treponematales; family Treponemataceae; genus Treponema_D. Next base: position 756 of record JBJETJ010000056.1, on the reverse strand, counting down.
CACAAAGATGTCCTTGCCGTTGCGGAAAACATTTCAGACGATACAATGGCAAGTTATATTTCCGCCCTTGAAAAACTTTTTGTAATTCAAGACATTGATGCCTGGTGTCCTTCAATACGTTCGGCGACTGCAATTCGTTCAGGAAAAAAACGCGGATTTTGCGACCCTTCAATCGCTGTAGCGGCACTTGGTTTAAAGCCCGATTATTATCTTTCTGATTTTCAGTCTTTCGGATTTATTTTTGAAAGCCTTTGTATGCGTGATTTGCGTGCGTATTCATTCCGCGAGGACGGTCACCTTTCTTATTATCACGACCGTTACGACCTTGAAGCCGATTGCGTTCTTTACTTAAAAGACGGCCGTTATGCCCTTATCGAATTTAAACTCGGAAGCATGGAAATCGAAGAAGCCGGAAAACACCTTTTGCAAATTAAAGATTTGGTAAAAAAATACAACGAAAGCAAAAAAGGTCCTGCATTGCGAGAACCTGATTTGCTGCTGATTATTACAGGCGGAGAAATGGCATACCGCAGAAAAGACGGCATATACGTCATTCCGATTGGCTGCCTGCGTGATTAGCCTTCATCCGGGCAAGGTGAACTTTGTCCTGCCGTAATCCTCGCCCAGAAACTCCGCGCTCTTCTTACTCTCCTCCGTTCCTGCGGAAAATCGCCTTGAACAGAGTGCGCACAAGCGGCTGAATAAAGAAAAGCTGCGTAAAGAACGCAAACGGAAAGTTGTAGCACACAAGCTTGA
>JBJETJ010000055.1:0-114054 GCA_051883255.1 Treponema sp. | reverse complement strand
AGCGTAGACATTCAGCCTCCTGACAGCACGCAGGTCGACCTGACACAAGATTTGGACACTATCCTTGAAAAAATGCACCAGAAATGGAGATACAATATCCGTTTGAGCGAGCGGAAGGGCGTTACCGTAAAACATTATCTTGGAAACAGTCTTAACTTGTCTGAAAAAATAGACAAATTTTACGAACTTACGAAAGAAACTAACCTCCGCGACGGAAATTCAAGCCACGCAAAATCGTATTACCTTGATTTAATCACTTATTCTGCAACGGAAATTGCAAAGGGCAACGACGTTCCCGTAATCAGCCTTTACATTGCAGAACACGAAGGCGAAGAAATCGCTTCGATTATGACGCTTTTCAGTCAGGACGAATCGATTTACCTTTACGGCGCAAGTTCAAATAAAAAGCGTAATTTAATGCCGAATCACCTTTTGCAGTGGACGGCAATGAAAGATGCAAAAAATTACGGTTCAAAATATTACGACTTGTACGGAATGCCGCCTGAAGGCAAAAACGAAAACCACCCGATGCACGGCCTTTATATGTTCAAGTCAAATTTCGGCGGAAAAAACATACACAGGGCAGGCTCGTTTGACGTTCCTTTAAATATGTTCTATCCGCTTTATGCCGCGCTTGAAAAACTGCGCGCTTTCTGGCATAAAGTCATTCTTAAAAAAATACGAGGTCGCTGATTTATGAATATGGAAGTTTTTATTTTAGGCTGCGGAGGAATGCAGCCTTTGCCGTACAGACATTTAACTTCTGTATTATTGCGCAGGGACGGCGATCTGTTTCTGTTTGACGGCGGAGAAGGAACTCAGGTTTCGCTCAAGCGCCTTAACCTCAAATGGAAAAAGATAAATGCCATTTTTGTTTCTCATACTCACGCAGACCATGTAACGGGGCTTCCGGGCATCATGATGCTTTCAAGTCAGGTTGACAGGACGGAACCGCTTTACATTTACGGACCGCCCAAAATCGCAGAATACATCGAAACGAGCCGCAAAGTCCTTGATATGTACATAAACTATCCTGTCATCGTTAAAGAAATTTCTGCACCCTGCATCGTTCACGAAGAAAAAGACTTTATAATCAGGGCATTCCCTCTAAAACATACAAAAACATGCGTCGGCTATACGCTCGAAGAAAAAGACAGGCCCGGAGAATTTAACCCGGAACGTGCAAAAGAACTTAAAGTTCCGTGCGGTCCTCTCTGGTCAAAACTGCAGGGCGGACAGTCAGTTCAGGCGCTTGACGGAACTACGGTAAATCCGTCTGACGTTCTCGGCGCTGCCCGAAAAGGCAGGAAATTCAGCTACGTAACTGACACGCTTTACATCGATTCAATCGCAGACGAAGTAAGGAATTCTGACCTTTTAATCTGCGAAGGAATGTTTGAAAACGCACTGCTTGATCAGGCAAAAGAAAAAAAGCACATGACCGCTTCTCAGGCTGCGACAATCGCCCGTGACAGCAATTCAAAAAAAATGGCATTAATTCACTACAGTCCGCGTTACACTGACAGGGAATTAGTTGTTCTTGAAGAAGAAGCAAAAAAAATATATCCGGGCGTGATCCTTTCAAAAGACAGAATGTGTTTTGAAATTCCTTACGAAGACTAAAAAAAATTATGATAGAATTAGTAAATTTTTCAAAATCCTACGGCTCTTTTTCAGGCAGAAAGCATGTCGCAGTAAAAGACGTTTCCTTTACAGTTCCAAAAAATTCGATTACGGGATTACTTGGCCCGAACGGAGCAGGGAAAACGACTTTGATAAAAGCGGTCTGTTCGATTCACTATGCAACAGAGGGAGAGATTTTTGTCTATGACAAAGAAAATAAAAAATTCGATACGTCAGTTCACATAGAAGAGTCAAAGCGCCTGATCGGTTACGTAAGCGAAATTCCTGAATTATACAAAAATTTTACGGTAATAGAATATTTAAAAATGATTTTCAAACTGTGGAATATGACTGACAGAAATTATTTTGAAAAAATCACTGACGATTTCAAGCTGAAAAACGTCCTTTCGCAAAAGATCGGCTCACTGTCAAAAGGGTACTGCCAGCGCGTAAACTTTGCTTCGGCTTTAATCCACAATCCCGAGATTTTAATCCTTGACGAACCTTCAAGCGGACTTGACCCGAATCAGATTGTCGAAACACGAAAACTCATAAAATCATTTTCAAAAGACAAGACGATTCTCCTTTCAACCCACATCATGCAGGAAGCAGAAAATCTGTGCGATAACGTTGCGATAATTGACAAAGGCAGGCTTCTTGCAGAAGGAAGCATTGAAAAAATCAAGTCGATGACAAAAGCAAAAAACCTCGAGGACGCATATACAAAATTAGTAAATGAACAGGTCGTGCAAAATGCCAGATAAAACGCTCATAAAAAAAGACATTTTTTCTTATCTCATAAGTCCGTATTTTTACATCTGCTCGCTTGTCCTGCTTTTTGCATGCTGCATTCAGTTTTTTATTTTCCAGCGCTTTTTTGTATCAGGCTACGGAACTTCTGATTTATCAGTTTTCTTTTCTACGATTCCTTACACGTTCAGCCTTATAATTCCTGTTTTAATCCTTCAGATTTCAAATCCCGAATGTGAAAATAATTTTCCCTTCAAATCAATTACGATAATACTTTCAAAACTCGTTTCGGCGCTGATAATAATCGCCATTATGATTGTTCCGCTTGCAGTAATTCCTGTCTGCGTAAATTTCTTTGGAAACGTCGATGCAAATCAGGTGATATGCAGTTTCGCAGGCATTATCCTGTACTCAATCCTTGCAATAAGCATCTGCCTTTTATGCAACGAAATTATAAATTCAAAAGCCGCCTACGTCGTAATTACAGTCGTAATAATGCTTTTGATAAATTCACTTCATCAGGTTCCCGTTTTCATAAAATGCAGTCAGTTTTTTACGGCGCTCTTTAACGAACTGAGCTTCATCTGGCATTTTGATTCGTTCAGTAAGGGAATAATCGACACCCGCGACGTATTTTTTTACCTGATTACTTCGTCATTAATCATTGTCCTGACATTTTTTTACGCTGAACTGAAGAAAGGCAGAAAGTTCTTTTCAGGAAATTCCGTTTCCAAAACGAATAAGGCAATTTCAGTTTTTACAGTCCTGATTTTCGCTTTTTTATACGCAGACAATGCGCGCATTTACAAAAGATTTGATTTTACAAAAGACAGGCAGTTTTCAGTTTCAGCGCACACAAAAAAAATCCTTGAGTCTGCAAGCGAACCTGTGCGCATAACTTATTACCGCTCAAAAGATTTAGTTCCGCGCTACCCGGAAGTAAAAGACGTCTACGATTACCTTAAAATCTGCGCAAGCGAAAACAAAAACATTTTCCTGACACTCGCAGATGCAGACAAAAAAGCAAATCAGGACATACTGACAAACCTCAACGTTGCGCCTCAGCAGATTCAAAGCGTAAACAACAACAAGGCTGAATACATAAAAGTCTATTCTGCAATCGTAATCGAATATCTCGGAAGAAAAGAAGTCCTGCCGTTCGTTCTGTCTACGGCATCTCTAGAATTTGAGCTTGCGCTCAGGTTTGAATCTTTGATAAAAAACAAAAATCATTCAGTGTATGTCCTCTGCGGAAACGAATACAATTCAAACGACTACAGCTACATGCAGCTTCTTTTTAATTCTTCAAACATTCAGTGCTATCCGATTGAAAAAAAATCTCTCGTTTACATACAGGATCAGCTTGAACTTGAAATTCCGCTTGTCCTTTTCGGAACTTCAAGCCTGTCTTTTGAGCAGTCTGCCGTAATTGAAAAGTTCATCTTAAAAGGCGGAAAAGTCCTTCTTGCAACTTCGCAATATTCAGTAAATATAAACGGCGACTGGAGCATAACAAAAAACGAAAGCGACACGTTCATTCCTGTTCTTGCCAAATGGGGAATAAAATTTGAAGACAAAATCGTAAACGACCTTTCAAACGTCAGGCTGAGTTTTTATTCGACAGACAACAATTCTCATCTCAACGACAGCACTCAATATGAATATGTAAATTATCCGCAGTGGGTTTCAGTCCTGCCGCAGAAAAACGTCCCGAACGGAATTACGCTTTTCTGGCCAAGTCCCGTTGCTCAAAGCGAAAGCGCAATTCCTGTCTGCCGTTCTTCATTGATGTCCTGGACTGTAAGCGAATTTTCAAAAACAGTGCAGGAGCAGACAGGGCTTCTTTACGTAACGAATCCGTTTGAAGTTGAAAAAGCGCCGATTTCTGATCCGCTTTTTAAAAAAGAGCAGTCTGTCCTTGCCGCAAAATTGCAGGGCAAAATTACAGGGCTTTACAATTTTGAAACAAACGAAAATCCGAACGTCATAATACTTTCGGATCAGTATTTTGCGTTCAATCTTCTTCTTGAACTGTCAGGCGGACAAATCAGCGATTTCAGGAACATTGATTTTATTTTATCGATGATTCTTGATTTGAATAAAGAAGATGAACTTTTAAAAATCCAGTACGGCGGAATAAAAAACAAATCGCTTTACAAAATAACAGACGCCGCTGAATTTGACAGAGCAAAGACAAATGTCTTTATCACTGTTTTTGCAGTCATTCCCGGTCTGATTATAGTTTCCGGCATTGCAATATTCATCATAAGAAGAAGGAAAAATGAAAAATACAAAATTCAATAAAACGTATAATAAAACTCTTGCAGTTCAAATCCTGATTTTATTATTTCTCGTCATTTTATTTTTGATTTCAGTAAAACCGTCAGAAAGCCGGAATAAAAATATGACAAAATCGGCTCTGTTGAATTCAAAATACGAAATTTCAAAAATCTCGGTTTCAAGCAAAAGTGCAGGGCAGCTTGACTTGATTCAATATGACAGTTTCTGGGGCGGAATTTTTACTGATAAAGGAGAACCTCTTTATTTTCCTGCCAGAAAAAACATCGTCGACGAGTTTATTGAATGTTCAAAAAAAATCATTGACTTGAATAAAGTCGTCAGTTCAAAGCCGTCGCAGAAAGAAATTGAAAAAACGTACAGAACTTACGCCCTTGACGAAGAAAACCAGACTGCGCTTTCTTTTTTTGACAGGAGCGGTCAGTGCGTTTCAAAAATATATTTCGGTGCGATGAACCAGTCGCTCGACCAGATTTTTATCAGGACAGATAAAAATACGGCAGTTTTTTCAGTTGACTCAAAAATTGCAGATTACCTTGAAATAAAACCAGATTTCTGGTGCGAGCCTAATTTAATTCCAGAGGGAATTTTCAAAAGTTCTGCCTTTTCAGAAATTCAGAATTTTTCCTACAGGACGGATTTTACTGATTTTGTAAATGCCTCTGAAAAGGCTTACGACAAATTCCTGTCACTTCGTTTTTCAGAAATCGTCACAGATGCAGTTGCCGTTCCCGAAGAAAAATCGCTTGAGATAAGGCTTTATGACGGCACGGGAACTGAATATTACGCAGATTTTTTTCCTGCCAGAACAAAAAACGGCGACTGCTATATATTCAGCTTAAAAATAATTCCGTCAATGCTTTTTTCAAAAGAATCAGCGGAATTTTTGAAGAAAATAAATTATTCGTGTTCGATAAGCCAGTGGACTTACAGCACTATAATAGAAAATTTGAAAAAAAGACAGTGATGTTGTACAAAGCGTGACTGCATGATGCCGTTAATACCGTACTGCTTTTTTTTACGCAGTACCGCAAGAGCGCGCCGCAGACAAAGGCATTTATTACGGAGAGAACTCCAAGGTAGCGGTGCGACAGTGCAAAAACGGCAATGCAGAAAATTTCCATAAAGCCGTCTGCCGCCATAAAAAAGCGAGCCTTAAAACTTTCCGCCTGCTTATGAAAAAAAGCTTCATAAAATTTTTCAATAAAGCCGTGCAGTACGCAGGGAAGGTACAGCCTGTAAATGTTTTCTTCAAAAAAAGCGCGCGCGATAAAATTGACTGTTATCAAAAATGTTTTCAAGAAATTCAATTCTATTGTCCGGCCGTAATTTTGAACATTCAGAAAAATTCCTGCGGCAGTAATCAGAATATGGACTAAAATCAAAAGCCCGAAATACAGAAAAACCCTGCCTGCGGACAGCAAGAAATTAAAAAAACTGAATTTTTTATGCTTTTTTGCAGAATATTCGTATCTAAAAAAAACATAAAGGGCAGCAAGAAAAGAAACCGCAGAAAACCAGGAAAAAGAAAAATCGTAATCCGTATTTTCTACAGGCGCTGCAAAAAGCGGCGGTAAAATAAAAATGCAGCAAATAAAAATAAACTCTAGATATAAACCGTATTTTTTCATATAATGTATAATATATTTTTGAGGTTATTTTGCATATAGCAGTAATTTTAATAGTTACATTTTTAATAATCTTACTCGTAACGAGGATTGTCCGCTTTTTTAGTCCGCAGATAAAATTCTGTGCCGAAGGGCTTGACCAGAAGTTCTCTTTTTCTGAAATACTTACTTTGTGGAAACTTGCCCGGATGTGCGATCTGGAAGAGCCGATGACTTTGTATTATTCAGTTCCGTCACTGTCACGCTGCATAACTCACATTATCGAAGATTCGCAGGAAAAAGGAACGCAGGATTCACCCAAAGTACAGGAATTCCTTTCAAAACTCTATAAATACCGCACGAGAATCGAACTTGACGCAGACCAGAAAAAAGGGCTTGATTCTACCAAACGTCTTGACAAAGGTCAGAAACTCAGGATTATCCTTCCCGGCAAAGGCCTGTTTGAATCTGAAATTTTAAACAACGGACGCGATTTAATCATAAAGCTTCCGACTCAAAAAGGCATTTTAAAGATTAAAGGCGATGAATGGACTGATCAGGAAATAAACGTATACCTCTGGCGGAAAGGCGATGCAAATTACGTTTTTGATTCACGCGTTTTAAGCAGCGGTGTCTTTAACGGTCAGGCATCGCTTTACATCACTCATTCAGAAAAAATGCTCAGGGCGCAGAAACGACGTTCCGTAAGGTGCGAGTGTCACGTTCCGGCTCAGCTTTACATAATAAAAGAAAAAATCATTAATTATTCGACAATCGAAACTGCTCCCGGCTACCGCTGTGTCCTCGAGGACATTTCAGAAGACGGTGCGATGATAAGAATCGGCGGAAAAGGGGTTGCAAACATAAACATAAAACTACAGTTTGAACTTGAAAATTCGTTCATCATTATGTTCGGAATTATAAAGGCAGTTGAATACAACGCTTCAATAAATCAGTCACGGCTTCATTTTGAATGCGTACACGTAGACCCTGCAATGAAAAATTTTATCCTCAGTTTTGTCTACAAAGTAATCCCTGAAAAACAAAAAGAAATCCTTGAAGCCTTAAAGGAAACTGAAAACGATGCAAAAGCCGCCGGTGACAGTATTGCAGACGAAAATGTATCTTCTGAAGACAACGGCAGTTTAAATAACAGTGAAACAATAAATGATAACGCAGCTTCAGATGTAAATGACGTACCGGACGAGTCTGACCTTGATTTTCCGGTTCCGGAAGATGTATAGCTTTTATCAGGAGAATGGATTATGAAAAAAATTATTGCATTGATATATCCGCTTTTTATTGTTCTGATGCCGTTGTCTGCACAGTACGCAGAAAATGATGCGGAAATAAAATTCATAAAGGGAAACATACAGGATAAAATTGCATGCGTAAAAAACGCAGATAATGACAGTTCTTCACAAATTGCCGTAAGGGCATTAAATTTCATAATTGAAAATTTAGACTTACTGCAGGACGACAGGGATTTTGCAAGCCTTTCAGTTGCAGGCATTCTGGCATATCCTGTTTCAGAATTTGAAAATGACCCTGTCCTTACAGTTCAGAAATTTGCCGCAGTTTTCTACAGGCTCAAAGATGAAAACGTACGAATAAGCATTCTTGAAAAAATCATGACACTGTCAAAAAACCGGAAAGACGATGAAGCTGTCAAATTCGTAAATACTTATTTATATTCGGCAATGCAGGATAAAATCAGATATTCCGCAGTCGAGCAGAAAGCCATACAGGTTTTGTCACAGATAGGAAATGACGAATCGTTTTTAATACTTTATCAGGCAATAAAAAATAATGTCTGGAGCGAAGCTTCATCGGAACTTAAAAATTCAATTCTTAATATGGCAGAAAATTCTGCAAGACAGATAAATGAAATAATTGCAAAGGCAGATTTTAAGGAAATGGAATTGATTTATTCAATTTTCCTTGAAAATTCAAAGATTTCTTCAAGTTTTAAATCAGAAATGGCAGAAAATCTGCTGACTAATAGTATGATAATAGTCAGAGATTCTTCAAAGATATCTAAAGAAATTTCTGATTTTCAGCTGAACAACTGCAAAATACTTTACGAAAATAACTGGACAAGAAGTTCCGAACTTGGCTGTTCTTATTTTGAAGTTGCAAAAAGTCAGTTCAAGGCTAATTTTTTAACCGAAGAAGAATTCTGTCAGGTTATAAAATACGTAGAAAAGATATCGTCAAAAGATTCAGTCAGTATTTTTACAGGGTATCTTGGAGAGCTCAACAAGGAGATGAACAGCGGAAATCTCCCGGCAGTAAACATAGTTTCTGCCTTAATACAATCTCTTGGAGCTCTGGGTGACAAATCTGCATTTGACTGTCTTTTATACACGACTTATTTAAATTATCCTGAAAAAATTGTTGCTCAGGCTCGAAGTGCGCTTTCGAGTCTAAAATGGTAAAAAAAAAGGTTGACTTCATTTTTCTCAGTTCCGTTATTCTTGCAGTGTGCGTTTATGCAAAAATAATTCCGTTACCGCAGAATAACAAAATTGACTCCCTGTTTTATGCAGATGAAATTGCAGCGCTTGACGGAACTATAGTTTCAAATCCCGTAAAAATTTCTGACAGATATTATTCTGCATTGCTTAAAACCAAAAGTTGCAGGAACTTAAAAAATTCGCTTTCTTCATGCAATGGTTTGCAGACTGTGTTCATACCGTCTTCGTTAATTGAAGCGCATTATCCCGGAAAGCTCTTTTCAAAAGCAGAAAACCTGAACGCAAAAATCCTGCCTGTCGAAAAAGGCATATGCTTTTCTGCCTCAGGGAAAAACTCGTCATCAAAAACAGGTTCTAAGGTTTTTATAGTTGAAAAAATAAATTCGTCATATTTTGAAAAGACTTTTTTCAGCAGAATTAAAAAGAGCAGGGCGCTCTGCCGTATTCAATTTAAAAGGCTTATGTCATGCTGGGGAAACGCCGGAAGCCTGCTTCTGGCTTTGCTGACAGGTTCAAGGGAATATCTTGAAAAATCGTTCAGCGATTCATTTAAATTTTCAGGGCTCTCTCACATTCTTGCGCTTTCGGGAATGCACCTGACTGCAATTTCTTCTCTTGCAGGAGTCATCGAAAAACGAACGTCATTAAAAAAAGCAGGAATATTAATTCAGTTTTCAGTCATTATTTTATTCGTATGGTTTGCAGGATTTTCTCCGTCGCTTTTGAGGGCATTTATAAGCTATGTCCTGCTTGCGTTATGTTCACTTTTTAACATAAAAGTAAAAAGCCGCCTTTCCGTTCTGTCATGCACTTTTTTGATTCATTCAATAATTTCACCGCTTGATTTATATAACACAGGCTTTCTGCTTTCTTACGGCGCGTTAAGCGGAATTCTAATTTTATCGCCCCTCGTAAACTCTTTTTCATCGAAATATATTCCGTCCGCCGTTTCAGACAGCCTGAGCGCCTCAATCAGCGCAAACTGCTTTACTTTCCCGATATCAATAAAAACATTCGGCTTTTTCAGTCCCGCAGGAATCATCTGCACGCTGTTCATCTCTCCCGTAATCACGCTTTTTTTATACTCTGGAATCGTCCTGATTATCCTCTCATTTTTCTTCCCTCCGCTAAGCCGCTTGTCCAGCCTGTTCCTGAACTTCCTTTACACCGCAATAGAAAAAACCGTAACCTTCTGGTCATTCATTCCAGTCATCAGATTTTAACCCGTCGCGCGAACTAAACCGATGATGCGCAATTCTCGTAGCGCGCTAAACAGATGATAGTGAAGAAATGAAATTTAAAACTACAACAATCTGCGCCCACATAGAGTTTTGCTTCCTGCAAAACTCGTAGCGCGAGCTAATTCCGTGTTTGTGAAGAAATGAAATTTACGAGCGCTAATTTACTTACACCGACATAGAGTTTTGCTCCGCCAAAACTCGTGGCGCGAGATAATCCTATGTTTGTCAACGAATGAAATTTAAAACTTCAACAATCTGCGCCCACATAGAGTTTTGCTTCCTGTAAAACTCGTAGCGCGAGCTAATTCCGTGTTTGTGAAGAAATGAAATTTACGAGCGCTAATTTACTTACACCGACATAGAGTTTTGCTCCGCCAAAACTCGTGGCGCGAGATACCTCCGTGTTTGTGAAGAAATGAAATTTACGAGCGCAACTTGACCAAATCCCCGTTTTTCTGCTATTATTAACGGACTAACCCCCTTGAAACTATGTATATAGTTTCCATGACCATAAGGAGAAATTATGAGAAAGTATGAACTTATGACTATCTTCCCGTTAGATGAAGATAAGTACAAGAAAGGTTCAGATGCTGTACGCGCTGTCCTTTCTCAATTTGGAGCCGAAATCGAAAAAGAAGAACCTTTCGGCGATCGTGATCTTACCTACGTTGTAAAAAAACAGAAAAGAGGCCGCTTTGTTCTGTTTAATATCAAAGTAAATCCTGCAAAACTCGTAGAAATTGATACTCAGTTCAAATTGAACGCTGAACTTATCAAATACATGTTTGTACAGATTGAAGAAAAATAAGTTTCTATCTATTCCGCAGAACATTTTTTAAGGAGGCTGTTTATGACAGATGTGAACCGCGTAAATATAATAGGACGACTTACTCGTGACATTGCTTCAGATGAGCGTTCTTTTGCATATCTTCCGAACGGAACTGCAAGAGCAAATGTGAGCATCGCAGTAAACAGAAGCCGTAAAAATGGCGAGCAGTGGGTAGATGAAGTAAGTTACTTTGATGTAACTATTTGGGGTAAGACAGCAGAAAATTTAAAGCCTTATTTGACAAAAGGCAAGCAAATTGCTGTTGACGGTTATCTAAGACAAGACCGCTGGGAAAAAGACGGTCAGAAAAACAGCCGCATTGTAATTATTGCGGAGAATGTTCAGTTATTGGGCGGAAAATCGGAAAACGGAGGTGGTTTTGATCAGCCATCAGGGGGTTTTGCTCCGAAATTCCAGCCAAGACAGACAGCTCCAATGAACAGTGCGCCGTCACCGATGGACGACATTCCATACGGAGAAGATAACAGCTTCCCTGAAGATATTCCGTTTTAATTAATAGGAGATTATTATGTCAGACGAAACAATTGATACACAGTCTGTAGAAGATAAAGATCAGGCAATGATGGAAAACAGCGAAGTTAATCTTGCAGAAGCAGGACGTGAAGGCGAAAGCCGCATGGCTCGCGGAAAGGGAAAAACTTTCTTTAGAAAAAAGGTATGCCGTTTCTGTGCCAACAAGGCAAAAATCGATTACAAAGATGCAGACGGACTTCGCCGCTTTACTACAGAAAGAGGAAAAATTCTTCCTCGCCGCATTACAGGAACTTGCGCAAAACACCAGAGAGAACTTGCACGCGAAATCAAAAGAGCACGTTCAATCTGCCTTTTGCCGTTTGTTGCCGACTAATTTTTTTAATATTTAGGTATTGCGATCCAACTCCTGGTGACGCAATGCCTTATAAATAATAGGAGTTTGAAATGAAAGTCATTCTTAACGCTGACGTTAAACACCTTGGTGAAGAAGGTGATGCAAAGACTGTTGCAAACGGATATTACCGCAACTTTCTTTTTCCGCGCAAATTAGCCGTTCCTTATAACGAAGCTACTGTTGCATATTTTGAATCTCGCAAAGCAGAAATCGAAGCTAAAAAAGAAGCAAAAAGAGCTGCTTCTGCAAGCCTCAAGGAAAAACTTGAAGCCCTTACTCTTGAAATTGCTGTTCCTGCAGGAAACAATGGAAAATTGTATGGTGCCGTAACTTCTCAGTCAGTTATGGACTTGCTTGCAAAAGAAGGTTTTGAAATCGAACGCAAAAAGATTGAAATTCCGGGAGTTACAATCAAGACAACAGGCAATTACAAAGTTACGATTAAATTGTATGAATCTCAGACTGCAGAAGTTCACCTTAATGTAAAACCACAGGAAGAAAAATCACAGGGAACTCCTGCTGCTGACAAAAAAACAGAAAAAAAAGCTGAAGCTCCAAAAGAAGAAAAGGCAGAATAATAACTGTTTTTTTTTAATTTATAAAGCCGGATTTTCTTTTTGAAATCCGGCTTTACTTGTCTAAAGGGAAAACTGCCGGCAAAGTTTTCAGCAGACTTTCCCGCTGATTTTTCGGGAGATATTTAAAAATGCCGTATACAGAATTAAAAGACAAAGTTCCGCCTCACAATCTGGAAGCTGAACAGGCAACGCTCGGTGCGCTGTTATTAAACTGGGACGCAGTTTCAAACGTAATTTCTTTATTAGACTCTCAAAAATTTTATTCTTACCAGAACAAACTGATATACGAAGCAATGATTTCGTTATTTCGCCAGAACATTCACGGCGATACGCTTGCTTTGATTAATGAACTTACAAAAACAGGAAAGCTCGAAGAAGCAGGCGGGGCAGCGTACATAGCTTCCCTTACAGATTTAGTTCCGACGGCGGCTAACGTTGAATTTTATGCAAAAATAGTTTTGGACCAGTCGATAAGGCGCGAATTGATAAAAATTTCGCAGGACTTAAAATTAAATGCCTTTGACGAAACAAAAGAAAGCCGCAGTATAATCGAAGAAGCTGAAAAACTGATTTTCACTTTATCAGATAAAAACCAGACTACAAAAGTTTATGGAATGCAGGAAATCATAAACAAAACCATAAAGACGATTGACGAACATTATAAAAACAAAAGCAGTTTTACAGGAATTCCGACAGGTTTCGGACAGCTTGATACGATGACAAGCGGTTTTCAGAATTCTGAACTCATCATTCTTGGAGCACGTCCGTCTATCGGAAAAACTGCAATGGCGCTTTCCATGATGGAACATATTGCTATTGACCAGAAAATTCCGTGCGGATTTTTCAGCCTTGAAATGTCGTACGAAATGCTGGGACAGAGGCTGTTAAGTCAGACTGCAAGGATTCCGGGTCATAAAATAAAAAGCGGAATGTTACGGCAGGACGATTTTTTAAGACTGCAGGATGCGGCAGGAAGGTGTTTTCAGGCGCCGCTTTATATCGTTGACGTTCCGAATATGCCGCTGCTTGATTTAAAAGCTATGGCACGACGGCTTGTTGTAAATCAGGGCGTAAAAATCATTTTCATTGACTATATCGGACTTATTTCTACTGATAATCCAAACGCGCAGGTCTGGGAGCAGGTTTCTGAAATTTCAAAATCACTCAAAGCGCTTGCCCGTGAACTTGGAATTCCTATTGTAGCACTCTGTCAGGTTGCCCGCGATGCAGAAGGTAACGAGCCTACTCTTGCACAGCTTAGAGGCTCGGGCAGTATCGAACAGGATGCCGATGTCGTTATGTTCCTTCACCGCGACAGAAATAAAACTGCCGACCAGGAAAAGCCTACGCAGGAAGCAAAACTTATTGTTGCAAAACAGAGAAACGGTCCTACAGGAGATATAAAAATATGCTTCCTTTCAAGTTATACGAAATTTGAAAATGCAGTAGAAGAGGAAGAACACTAAAAGAATTTTTTAATAAGACAGGTAAAAAAATCGGGTTTAATGCTTTTTACGGCACATTGCCATGAGCATTAAACCCGATTTTCTTTTGCCTGATGGAAGGCTACATTTTTTTTGTCAGATCAGACGGATTCAGCGTTACGACTTTATTTGATTTGTCAGTTACAAAAAATCCTTCCGTGCTGATAAATATCGGAGTTGCAGGATTTACTTCTACAGGAGATTTTGCAGTACATTCAAGATTTGAATTGAATTTTCCGACATAATTTTTACCGTTGTCATTTATAACGCAGTAATAATCTGAACCTGCCTGAATTAATACTGAATTATCGGCGATTACTTCATGCGATTCAGAAATGATTTCAAGGTTATCCTTGTCAATCTGAACAAGTTTGACAGCGCCGTTTTTGTTTGTTTCGCCGGCTATTGCAATAAAGTTAGTTCCGTCACGATATACAGTCCTGTTTCTGATTACCGTTACAGGAGATGTCTTTAATTCTTCACCTGTAAGCCTGTTTATTTTTACAATTGCAGAATAGAGATTTTTTGAATCTACAAGTTTCAAAGCATAAGCGGCAGTCGTTTCTTCAAGAACCTGCTGAGTTATTACTTCTTTCTGGTCTTTTGCAATCTGATTTCTTTCGTTTCCAGCTTCAGTCTGCTTTTTATCAGCTTTTGCCTGTTCCTGTTCGGCAGTCTTTTTAGCTTCGTTTACAGTTTCCTGCTGTTTGTCTACAGTTTCCTGCTGTTCGTCAGCTTCTTTCTGAGCCTGCTCGGCTTCCTTTGCTGACTGTTCGGCTTCTTTCTGTGCCTGCTCGGCTTCTTTCTGAGCCTGTTTGTCCTGCGGATTTTCCTGTGCCTGTTTTGCAGCTTCTTCTGCTTTTTTCTGTGATTCCTGAGCTGCCTGCTGTTTCTGTTCAGCAGTTTCTTTTTTCTGCTCTAAAGTATTTTTTTCTTCTTTTAGTTTTTCTTCTTCTTTTGTTGCAGTCTTCTGTGCTTCCTGCGCTTTTTGAGATGCCTGTTCAGCTTCGCGTTCTTTTATGCCGACCATATTTTTTCTCTCGTCAATGCCTTTGTCATCTTCTTCCTGCATTGATTCGACTACTTTTTTATCGCTTATGACAGAAGTATCAATCGTACTCAAACCGCCATTTAAATCGGCAAGCGGAATTACTATCTGAGTTGAACCTGCCCACTGCCTGTAAGAAAGTGCAAGGCCGGCTTTTTCGGCATCAAGATTTTTTAATACGGCATTCTTGTATTTGCCTTTGAAGTATTCGATGTTGTTTCTGTAAACGGCATTGTAAACTGTCGCAAATGTGGCAATCGTATATGCGTCATCGTATCCATAACCATAAGCCTTGCTCAAATAAGAAGCGATTATGTGCCTGAGATTGCGGATGTGGTCTACGCCGGCATTTTTTCCTATGATGAAGATGTCGGCATCAAGTTTTCCCTGTTCTGCAGAATCAATCGCATGAATTACATAATATCTGTCAGCATTTCCTTTTGAAGAAGGAACGTCTTTGTTAAAACCGTCTGCCAGATCTGAACCGATTGAACGGATTTGTTCCAGCGTATCGACTTTTGCATGAGGACCATTGTAATTTTCAAATACAATAGTCTGATTTGAAGTTGATTTTATTTCGTTTTCATCTACTTCAACGGCGAATGCGGCCGAAGCAGAAAAAATCAGGACTGAAGTTAAAACCACTTTTTTTATAAACACATCAGCTTTTATGAGTGAGTTCTTCATAAAACCTCCAGAAAAATAAATTCTACGTATAATAAATATAATAGAATAAATAATTATACCATTACATATCTAAATCGGCAAGTTTTTGAAGGCAAGTACGGACAGTTTTTTTTGTCGATTCGTCGTACTGCGGATAAAACAAATTGCTTAAAATTTTTTTCCCCTGCGAAATGAACGCAGGTTTTCCCATAAAACGGCAGATTTCGCAGACTGCTTCCGATGCCTTTTGCAGGACGGCTTTTTCCCTCGGGTTCGTGCGCTTTACGAGAAGTTCAATCTGCAAAAGAAGTTCGCCGTCGGGGTCATAGGCGCACTGACGGATTCCGTCAAGAATTTTTATGACAAGAGTCTTGTCAGTTTCGGCACTTAAAAGCCGTGCATATTCCTGCTGAAAAATTCCTGATTCAAAAAGCGGAATTATCCGTATTACATTTTCCATGTCAACGACAGAATATTCAGTTTTAAGAAGATTAAACGTATCTTTGTTGATTTCGGAACTTCTTTTGTCCTGAATGTAAAAATCAAGGACAGTAAAAATGTCATTTGCGATTTTCCTTTCTTTCTGTCCGTAATTTCCGTTTTTCATCATCATATAAATTTCATTTGAGAATGCTGAACTTGACGGCCGAAAATCCCTTGCAGTGATAAAATAATTTTTACCGCTCTTTTTCTTTGAAGAACTGTCTTTTGAAAAAGGTTTTTCATTTGTTCTTGAAGTCGAAGTAATTTTAAATGAATTGATTATCCAGTCCTCTGACAAAAACGTAAGGAATCCCGTATTGATGAAAAAAACATAATTCCATTTATATTTTCCGTTTTTCTCGGGCAGGACAAGCTGCCTGATTTTATTCCCTGACAAATTATAAATCACGCAGTTTCTTGAATCTGCAAGTATGATTTTATCGTCGACAGATTCCATAACAAGAATGTTTTTGCCGTCAATTTCCGAAACGTCAAAAGTTTTCCGGCAGATTCCAGTCTGAACGTTTACGACGGCAGCTTTCCCTGAAGAAAAAAGAAACCACAGTCTTTCATCGATTTTTTTTACGCTGACATTTTCCGTAAAGCGAAGGGTACTGTCTGCCCATTTTGAAAAGACAGGCAGAAAATCTGAAGAACTGTCTTGACTTTTGTCTTGAGTTTCCGTACCGGCGTTTTCATTTACGGCACACATTCCGATTCCGCCGTTTTTAAAAACAAGCACAGTTCCATAGTCAGTTCCGAAGCTTTCTGCAACGATTCCCTGAAATACGATTTCTTCAAGAACTGCGCCAAACGGACTTACCCTTAACGCGCACGTTTTTCCTGCAGAAAGCTTTTCCAGAAACAAAAGGACACTGCCGTCATTTAAATTCTGCATTTGAAGTGAATTCTGATTTTCAGTCGCAAGATTCCATTTTAAGCTTCCGCCGATTCCGTAGCATGCAAGGTTGTTTTTCCCCTGAATAAAAACCCTGCCGTCAAAACAGACTAATGGCTTTGACTGAGGAACAAACGGCAGGTCGTTTTTCCACAAAACAAGGCCTGACGGATTAAGAAGGAAAAGCTGATTTTTTTCCGTAATTACATAGATAAAACCTGATTCTGTTACGGTAAGGAATTTTATTTTTGACTGGATATTCGTATTCCAGAGAAGCTGTCCGTTTTTTAAATAGCATGCCAGAAACCTGTCTTCCTGAACTTCAAGAAAGCCGTAATCTGTCTGAAACGGCGAGCCTGAAGGCGAGCCTGTTAAAACTGCAAACCAGCTTCTGTCAAGGCTGTCAATCTTTACGGGCGCAGAACTGTCAGAAACTGATTTTTCGACTGTAGTTACGGAAGGCCCTGAATGGCACAAAAGCGGAAAAAGAGAAAAAATTACAGTAAAAAGCAAAATTTTGTATTCTTTTTTATACATCATAACAACATTTCTAAATAAAAACCTTACTGATATTCAAGAAAACACAGGCTTTCTATATGGCTTGTCTGCGGATAAAAATCAAGGAGATATATTTTCTGAAGTTTATAACCTGCATCGATAAGCTTTTTTATGTCGCGCGCGTTTGTAGAAGGTTCGCATGACAAAACCCTCAAAGTATTAGGTTTTGTTTCGCACAAAAACTCAAGCACTTCTTTTTCGATTCCTGAACGCGGAGGGTCAATTACGGCAGCATCAAAATTGCCGTTTTGAGCGATGATTGAGCGCGCATTCTGGGACGCCCACTTTGCGCCGCTTATTCCGTAAGATTCGTGATTTGTTCCTGATAGATTCTGTTCTGCAAAAACGACTGCCGCTTTGTTATGTTCAACCAGAGTGACTTTTTCAAATTTATCTGCAAGAAAAACGGAAAAAGTACCGCAGCCTCCGTACATATCAAGAACGTTTTTCCCGGAGAGGTTTTCTGTCATCAATGTGACTGCTTTTTCGAGGACTTCAAGATTTGACTGAAAAAAGCCCTGTATGTCAAACATTATTTTTTTTCCGCACAGGCTGACTGTAACGCACGTTTTTGGGTTTATCGTAATTCCCTGATATCTGGGCTTTATGTAATGCTTTATTTTTTTGTTTCTCGGGAGGCTTTCATATTTTTCCTCTGGAACTGCGATTGAAAAATCAGGGATTGCCTTTTCCGAGCCGAAAATGTGACAGCGACCGGAAGGGCGGTTTTTAAAATCTGTCGTCTTTAGGTAATTGTTGACTGGATTTTCTGCAACAGGGCAGTTTTTTATAAAGATTTTTTCGTTTGACTTTTTTGCTTCAAGTGCGCCGTCATGAAGCTGAAAACGCGCCCTGTAACCTAGGTTTTTGCCTGTGACACATTCAACAGGAGGCAAGTCGATTTTGTTTCGTGCAAAACAGTCAGAAAGAATTTCTTTTCTAAGTTCAACCTGATAGTCGTAATCTATGTGCATTAAATTGCAGCCGCCGCATTTCTGATAGTTTTCGCAGACAGGCTGAATTCTTTTAGGCGAGGGTTCGATTATACTGACGATTTTTGCAATGTCATAATCTTTTTTTGATTCTACGATTTCGACATCGAGTTTTTCGCCGGGCACTGCAAACGGAACAAAAATGTTTTTTCCGTTCAATTTTGCCAAACAATTTCCCCCAAAAATCATTTTTTCTGTTATAATAGTATTCATAATACGTTTATATTATAGCAATTATTTTTATTTATTGGGAGTGCTTATTATGACTTCAAAAACTTTTTTTCAAACTATGTCAGACGGAACGGAAATCTGTGTCAATAGATGGATTCCAGATGCAGAACCGAAGGCAATCATTATAATTTCGCACGGAATGTCAGAACATTCAATGCGCTATGACAAGCTGGCTTCGTTTTTAGTAGACGAAGGATTTATAGTCAGCGCTCATGACCACCGCGGACACGGAAAAACTGCCCAGAAACAGATGGAAAAAGGAAGCGTTGGTTTTGGCTATCTTGCAGACAAAAAAGGATTTGAAAAAGTCCGCGACGACATCAGGGCGATTGCACTTCAGCTTAAAACTGAATTTCCTGATAAAAAAGTCTTTCTGCTCGGTCATTCTTTCGGTTCGATGATTTCGCAGGGATTCATTGAAAAATATCCTTCCGAAATTGACGGCTGTATTTTAAGCGGTTCGCGCGGTCCGCAGAGGCTTTTGATAAAATCGGCGCTGTTCGTATCTGACATCATGTATCTTTTCGGGCAGAAAAAACGGACTTCAAAACTGCTTGATCACCTTGCGTTCGGTTCTTACAACAAGAAAATTGAAAACAAACGCACTGAATTTGACTGGCTTACAAAAGACAATATGATTGTCGACATGTACAATGCAGACCAGTGGTGCGGCTTTACGATGAAGACAGAATTTTTCCATGAACTTTTCAGAATGCTGAACATAATTCACAAAAAATCAAATATGAAGAAAATTTCAAATGACCTTCCTGTTTACATCATCGCAGGAACTGATGACCCTGTAAGCAATTACGGAAAAACAGTTCAAAAGCTCTATGAAATTTACAAGTCGAACGGAATAAAGGACCTCGAAATCAAACTATATGAAAATGACAGGCATGAACTTTTTAACGAAACAGACAGCGAAGTAGTCATAAAAGATACGATTACCTGGCTTTTAAAACATCTATAAAAAACAAGCAGGACACCAATGAGCTTACATCCAGATTATAACAGTCCGTCAGAAATCAGGAATTTTCTTGAATCTAACGGACTTGCAATGCAAAAAAAGTTCGGGCAGAATTTTCTGATAAACGAAAACGCGCGCAAAAGGATTATCGATGCCCTTGACATTACGGAAGATTCTTTTGTCTGGGAAGTAGGGCCGGGACTTGGCTGCATGACAGAAGAAATACTTTCAAGAGGGGCATCTTTAACTGCTTTTGAAATTGACAGGGGATTTGCAGAATGTCTTAAAAAATTTTTTGCCGGTTATGCAGAAAAAGAAAAATTTTCTCTTGTAGAAGGCGATGTCCTGAAAACCTGGAAAATACTGAAAACCGCTTTTACGGAAAAAACAGGAAAAGAAAATCCTGACAGATTTTTCGGAAACCTGCCTTACAACATTGCGGCAACTTTAATTGCAGACACAATAGAAAATCAAGTCCGTTTTGACAAATGCGTTTTTACAGTCCAGAAAGAAGTCGCAAAAAGAATGACGGCGCAGGCAGGGACTGAGGACTATTCATCGTTCAGCGTGCTGTGCTCCTGGGCTTATGACATAAAAAACGTAGCCGACCTTGCAGGAACGAATTTCTGGCCGAAACCAAATGTAGATTCGCGCGCCGTGTTATTTTCTAAAAAAGCAGGATTTCCTGCATGCGAAAATCCGCGCCTGTTCTGTAAAATGCAGAGGGCGCTTTTCAGTTCAAGACGAAAGAACGTAAAAAACAATCTCGGAATTTTTTTGTCATCGGCAGAAAAAGCAGAATACGCGCTTGACAAGGCAAAAATCGAGCCGACACTGAGGGCAGAAGTCCTGACACTTGAACAGATGCTGGTATTGTCTGATGTCCTTAATAAAGATATAATGAAAAAAACAGCGGCGCACGAATAAAGGCATTTTTTATGGATATAAAAACTAATTTAGAAAATATAAACGCAAAAATTAACGAAGCATGCCATAAAGCAGGCAGAAATCCGTCAGAAGTAAAGCTTGTTGCAGTAAGCAAATTTCATCCTGCAGAAGATGTCATTGAAGCCGTAAACTGCGGTCAGATTCTGTTCGGCGAAAACAGGGTGCAGGAAGCAAAAGAAAAGTTTACCGGGATTTATGAATCATATCCAGAAGTTCAGCTTCACATCATCGGCACGCTCCAGAGGAACAAAGTAAAGGACGCAGTTAAAATTGCATGCTGCATTGAATCTGTCGACAGGGTTGAACTTCTTGAAGAAATTGAAAAGCAGTGCGCAAAAATAGAAAAAAAAATAGACGTCCTTCTTGAACTTCATACAGGTGAAGAAACAAAGTCAGGCTTTCCTGATTTTGAGTCGTTAAAAAGCACGGCAGAATTATTCGTTCAGGATAAATTTCCTCATATAACGATGAAAGGCTTGATGACTATGGCGCCGTTTACGGAAGACAAAAATTTAATACGAAAGTCTTTTTCAACTTTAAAAGAATCACTGCAGAAAATAAACGCACTTTATCCGGCTTTAAATCTGACGGAACTTTCGATGGGAATGTCAAACGATTTTGAACTTGCAGTTGAAGAAGGTTCTACAATCGTAAGAATCGGAACAAGCATTTTTGGTCCGAGAGTCTATTAAAAAGTTTTTTATAAGAGTTTGTTAAAATGAAAATCCAGAAGCTTTTATGCCTTGTAATTTTGATTTTTCTTTGTGCTGATTTTTTTGCGCAGACAGACAGTTCTGCTTCAAGTTCTGCAAATTCAGCAGCAGAAAGTACTGTGCAGGATAAAAAAAGCGGAATGCCTTTGTGGCTTAAAGATGCGCGCGATACGGAAATCATAATGCTCGGTTCGCTGCCTT
Organism: Treponema sp.; assembly: GCA_051883255.1. Classification (GTDB taxonomy): domain Bacteria; phylum Spirochaetota; class Spirochaetia; order Treponematales; family Treponemataceae; genus Treponema_D. Next base: position 92,573 of record JBJETJ010000055.1, on the reverse strand, counting down.
TTGTTACGATTGGCGTTACGCTCGGATATTCGTTTGTTAATTTTGTTCAGCATGATTTTAATTCAGCGTATTTTGTAAATCCTTTTACAAAGGAAGGCTCGTTTACGCAGGACGAACAGATCGGCATTATCGTAACTTCTTCATTGATTTGCGCAGGAATCGGACTTACAAACCTTACGATAAACCTGATAAAGCGCGGAATTGCAAAAAAGAACGACAGGCAGTTTTTGCAGGACAACATAAAGATTACTGCCGTTGAAAATGAACTGAAGATAACGCCTGTTCCGCAAAAATACAAGAGGGAGAAAAAATATCTGTACGGGAATATCGAAAGTGCCGTTTTTTAAAAATACAGTTCCCGATGATTTTGAAGATTCTCAGCGCCTTGACAAATACATTGCCTCGCTAAAAGACGGAATGAACCGTTCAAAGTTAAAGTCATCTGCAACTGAAATTCTTGTCAACGGAAAAAACGCAAGGCTCTCTTACAAAGTAAAGGCAAAAGACGTAATCGAAGTTCAATGGGACGAGAACATTCCGTCAGACATCGAGCCTGAAAACATTGCGCTGAAAATCATTTACGAAGACGAAAACGTCACTGTCGTAAACAAAGAGCAGGGAATGGTAACTCATCCTGCCGCAGGAAACTGGAGCGGAACTTTAGTAAATGCACTTTTGTTTCACTGGAAAAAAGGCGCAATAGAACAGATAACTGACGATGACATTTCAAAAGTGCTTGCAAACAAAAGGCCGGGAATCGTGCACAGGCTTGATAAAGACACATCAGGCATTATAATTACTGCAAAAAATCAGGATGCAGAAAGCTGGCTTCAGGAACAGTTTGTTACAAAAAATCTGTGCAAGGAATATATTTTAATAACAAAAGGCCGCCCCAAAAAAACGTCAGGCGACATTCAGACACAGATTATACGCGACCCGAGTGACCGAAAAAGATACAAAGCCGTAACGGAAACTGGCAGCGGAAAATTTGCGCGGACACTTTATAAATGCGTTGCGTTTTACGGCAATTATTCCCTGATACGCGTAAGGCTTAAAACAGGCAGAACTCATCAAATCCGAGTTCACATGAAATTTATAGGCTGTCCGATTCTTGGCGATCCGATTTATTCAAAGACAGATTCTGCTTTTCCTGACGCGACTTTAATGCTTCATTCAAGGCAGCTTGACATAAGGCTTCCCGGTCAGAGTGAATACACAAGATTTAAAGCTGAAATTCCTGAAAGATTTAAATCTGTCATAAAAGTTCTTCAAAGTTCATATAAAAAAGAAACTTTATGACACGTCATTAAATATAAAACAGGGTGCACTTCTATGGACGAAACGGACAAAATGAACGGAATAAAAATCATTGCCTCTCCTGACAGTCAGAATCCTTTTATAGTTGCCTGCAAGCCGAAAGGAATTCCAAGTGCGCCTCTGTCTGCTGACGATAAAAACAATGCACTTTATTCTGTTTCAGAACTTTTCCCGGAAGTAAAATCAGTTTCAGGAAAAAAAACTGTCGAGTACGGTCTTGTCCACCGCATTGATACGGCAACTGACGGACTTCTGCTCATTGCAACGACACAGGAGGCGTACGATTTTTTTATTGACCAGCAGAAAAACAATCTGTTTATAAAGCGTTATAAAGCTGAATGTGATTTTACAGGGAACATACAGAAAACAAAAGACGGATTTCCTTACTGCGATGAATATAAAAAGATAGAAAGCCTTAGAACAGGCGAAAGCATCTGTTTTACGCAGAAAAGTTTTTTCAGGCCGTTCGGAATAAAAGGAAAAGAGGTCAGGCCTGTTACGCAAGATTCAAGTAACAGGATTTTAAAGAAAGCCGGAACAAGACTTTATTCGACAGAAATACGGCTTGAAAAAAAAGAAAATTCGTATTCTGCCGTATGCGAAATTACAAACGGCTACAGGCATCAGGTAAGGTGTCATCTGGCCTGGAGCGGAACTGCCGTAAAAGGGGATCTTGTTTACAACCCGTTTTCAAAAGAAGGGCAGGATTTTTCATTTACTGCGTTTCAGCTTGAGTTTGCGCATCCGCTGACAAAACGGGTTTTAAAGTTCAGCATATAAAAGATATATGTTTCAAAGCGATACACAACATCATCAATAAGATGAAAGAGCAGGATTGTCAGGTTATGAAAACGGATTAAAAAATTTAGAAAAGAAAAATATTGAAAAAAAAGGTTATGCCCGAAAGGAGACTCGAACTCCTACAAGATTGCTCTTACTAGCACCTGAAGCTAGCGTGTCTACCAATTTCACCATTCGGGCGATTGGAAATATAATAGCAGATATAAAAAAAATATTCAATGCGGTTTGAATATGAAATTTAAAAAAAATGAATTTCGCAAATTTAATAAGAACAGCGCATGAACAGAATAATCATGACTACAAGAAGCAGAAAAGTAAGGCAGTAAATCCACACAGGAAGTGAAAAATTATTTTTTGCGCCGTCATTTTTTTTGCCTTTGTTTTTGTGCAGATAAAAATGATTTTTTCCTGCCTGAATGTCTGATACATAATTAAAATCTTTTTTAGGATTTGAAGCGTTTTTTGAGTTTCTTTCTTTTTCTGCATAACCGCATGAAGGGCAGCCGTTTATAAAAGAATGGGCAGAACCGACTTTACCGCATGAAGGACATCGGACTGCAGAAAAAAAGCGTCCGCATTTTTTACAAAAGCGTGCATTCTGAGCAACTTCTTCACCACAATTTTCACAAAAGAATTTTGCCTGTTTTTTCATACTTTTTAAATTACCTGAATTTCAAGTTTTTTATTGTCATTTGATTTTGACAGAATTTTTGCCTTTACATATTGTATCGAATTTTTATTTTTTATCGTTGCGCGTGCAATTTCTTCACCAGTTTTTAGAGAACTGACAGATGACGGAAAATCAGGCATAAACGAAATGATGTTTTTTTCAAATTTTAAAACGCGGCCTGTAACAAAAGCGCCTGATTTTTCGTTCGTAAAAATAAGCGAAACAGGTTTGTTGTTTCCAGAAAGAATGTCTGCAAGTTCCTTTAATCCTTCGCTTTCAACAGAATAAAAGATTCCGTCAACGCCAAGAATTTCTGACTTTTTTATGTCGTCTTCCGAAAAGTCACGTTCTGAATATAAAATGATTTTCGGAACAAAACCTGTGATTTCGCTTTTTGCAAACTGGGCAAGGGTTTTCCAGTGACGCGGATAGCTTGAAGCGCTTACGATGATTGCTTCCGGTGCGATTTCTTCGATATTGTCGAGGGCTTTTAAAAGCCAGCGGTATGTAATTACGTCAAATCCGTCACTGCACAACGCAGTCTGAATTTTTTTTATTACATCATCGTCGTTTGCAATTAATAGTGCTTTCATTCTGTCCCCAAATTATTAACGTCATAATCATAAATACGCCAGATGCCGTCGCGCTGCTGGACATAATAGGTGTATTCCTTTTTTTCCCTGAAATTCTGGTTTTTGAACCATTCAATTACAATGACTTTTCCTTCTGTCTGGGAATAAGTAGTTTTCTTGATTTCAAATTTTTCGGGAATTGCTACGATGTCAGTGTCAATTCTGTCTGCCATGAGGCTTGACTTGAATTCTTCTATCATTCTTGCACAGTCCTGACTTGAAGAATTCTGATACTGCCGTTTTCTGAGCGCATCTTTTTTGAGCATTGATTCAAGGTCAAAATACAAAAAGAACTGGTCCCACAAAGATTTCTGACGTGCAACGATTGTCTGTTCAACAACTTTGTCAGGCGAAATGCTCTGCGGTTTTAAAATTTCAGCACTCTGCGACTGAACAGGAATCATATTTGAAGATGCCGCATTTGGAGAAGGGCGGATTTCGAGAGTAAGGCGGTTTGATTTCAGTTCAATGTATTTTGATTTGTAAAGTTCCGGGTAAAAAGAAAGTTCAAGATAATAAATCGAAGGCTCGGCAAAAACAAGGTAATCCTTTACGTTTTCGATGAACGAATATTCTTCGCCTGTTTCAAGTGAGATTTCGCGGAAATACACATATTGATTTGTCGTGCGTTTTCTGATAACTTCCTGAGTCTGTTCAAGGCTGATGTTCTTTACGTTGAATGCAGAAAAATCAGCGCTGAAAGTCCTGTCGTCTGCAAGTTTAAAACGCAGAGTTTCGTTGCCGTTGTTGCGGATTGTTATATGTACATAAATGGGATTTTCTTTTGTATTTTCAGGATAATACATCGTACGGTCGTAAAATTTTATGGAAATCGCAGCATCTTTGTAAGCTGCCTTATAATCTTGTGCAGAAAAAGTATGTGCAAAGAAAACTAAAAATGATATAATCAGAATAGTAAATTTTTTCAAAATTTTACCTCACTTATTATATTATCGGAACAATCAATGAATACATTATTATCAAATTCATTAATAAACGCAATAACAAAATGGAATCCGCCTGTCAATATTTTAAATAAGCTGACTGATGATAAAGACACTTTCCCTCTGGAAATCGAAGGAATGCAAGGCTGTTTTTCAGGAATTTTTACGTCGTTATACGTCAACTCATGCAAAAATAAATTCACCAGGCAGATTCAATATCTTGCATCAAAAAAAAACATAAAAGACGAAAATCCCGTTTCATGCGATACTGTCATTGTAGTTCCGACAGAAAAAGAGGAAGCGTCTGTCATTCAGGATTTGCAGACTTTTTTATCTGATGCAGAAATCATAACTTTGCCCTGGTGGTCAACAGTTCCGTACAGGGCAGCTCCTAAAGGTTCGATTATATTCGGAAAGAGGGCAGGCGCACTTGCGAAAATGGCTTCTGAAAATTCTGCAAAAAGCATTTCAAAAAAATCAAGGATTTTCGTGATGACACAGCGTTCGTTTTTAACGCCCGTTCCTCCGCCTGATTATTTAAAGAAAAATGTCTTTACGTTTGAAAAAGGACAGAGTTTTGACACGATTCAAATTGCGCAGAAACTCGTTTCGCTCGGATACGTGCGCGTTCCAAAAGTTTCCGTTCCGGGGGAATTTACACTGCGCGGTGAAGTTCTTGACATTTACCTTCCGTCAGAAAAAAATGCGCACAGAATTGTTTTTGACTTTGATACAATCGAAAACATAAAGACTTTTTCGACAGAAAACCAGACGACGACAGGCAATGCGGACAGGATTACGATTTATCCGTCAAAGGAAATTCTGTGGACGCAGGATTTGATAAATGAACTTGAACAGAAATTAAAGCCTGTCTTTGAAAAAAATCAGGTTCAGTCAGATTCGTACAATGCGTTTGCAGGAAACGAAAGCGAAAACCTGTCAGAAAAATTTGCAGGCCTTCTTCTTGAACTTGAAAATGCAAAAGAGGCAGAAGGCGAAGAACTGCTGTATCCGGCACTTTTTGACAGGCAGTATTCCGTGCTTGATTACATAAATCCTGATGCGACAGTAATTTATTATGATTATGACAGGCTCATAAATTCAAGAGAATCATTGCAGAGGGAATACATCGGGCTTTATAAAAAAGCGTGTGCCTCGGAACTTGTTTTAAGCCCTGAAAAAATCCTTTTCTATTTTGAAGCGCTTTCTGGCGAACATTCAAAAAAAATTCTGTACAGGACAATCCACACAGAAAAAACGGAAGACCTCAAGAATGAAGGCACAAACTTTTTTAAATTTGAACTTGATCCGCCGAGAAGTTTTTTCGGCAACATAAATTATTTAAAAGAACAGATTTCAGACTTGCAGAAAGACGGCTGGAAAATCTTTATTTTTACAAATAACGAAAACCAGAATTTAAGGATAAATGAAATTCTAAAAGATTTTACGAACGGTGAAAACGCAGGTTTCATTCAGTTAATTCCGCAGGAAATTTCAGCAGGCTTTGCAATTCCTGAAATGAAAATTCTTGTAATTCAGGAAAATGAAATTTTCGGCCGCAAAAAATACATCCCGAAATCCCTCAATCATGTAAAAAGTTCCGTAATCGACACATTCGTTGATTTGAATCCGGGCGATTTTGTTGTTCACGTAAATTACGGAATCGGAATTTTCAAAGGAATTGAACGCGTCAGGGCGATGGGCAATGAGCGCGACTACATAAAACTTGAATACGCAGGAGAAGAGTTTGCCTTTGTTCCGATTGAACAGGTCAACCTCATTCAGCGTTATATCGGCAACGAAGGCAATGCGCCGCGGATTGATACAATCGGAAGCAAATCCTGGGAAAACCGCAAGAACAAAGTAAAAAAGGCTGTCGAAGACCTTGCGCAGAAACTGATTGATTTGTACTCGCGGAGAAAAACATCTGTCGGGTTCGCTTTTCCCAAAGACACGGAATGGCAGATTGCGTTTGAAGCGGCTTTTCCGTATGAAGACACGCCTGACCAGATTACGGTTACAAAAGAAATTAAGGAAGATATGGAAAAACCAGTTCCGATGGACAGGCTTGTATGCGGCGATGTCGGCTACGGAAAAACGGAAATTGCGATGAGGGCGGCTTTTAAGGCAATTCTCGGCGGAAAGCAGGTTGCATTTTTAGCGCCGACAACAATCCTTGCAGAACAGCATTACGAATCCTGTGTCGAACGCTTCAGGAATTTCCCCGTAAACATTGCGCAGCTTTCAAGATTCGTAAGCAAGGCTGAACAGAAAAAAATCCTCGAACGGCTTAAAAACGGCGAAATCGACATTTTAATCGGAACTCACAGAATAATCCAAAACGACGTAATCTTTAAAAACCTCGGACTGCTGATTATTGACGAAGAACAGCGTTTCGGCGTAAAAGACAAGGAAAAACTGAAAGCCGTAAAAACAAACATCGATTCCCTTGCGCTTTCTGCAACACCGATTCCGCGCTCGCTCCACATGAGCCTTTTGAAAATCCGCGACATGAGCCTTTTAACGACACCGCCGCAAAACCGCCATCCGATTGAAACTGTAATAGACGAATACAACGATGAAAAAATTGCAAGGGCAATCAGATACGAGGCAGACAGGGGAGGTCAGGTTTTTTACCTTCACAACAGGGTAGAAACGCTCGAAGAAACAAGGCTCAGGCTTGAAAAACTCGTTCCCGAAATGCTTATCGATACTGCCCACGGACAAATGACAAGCGAACAGCTCGACGACATTTTCAGAAGATTTAAAATGGGAGGCTTTCATGTTCTCGTTGCAACGACTATTATCGAAAACGGAATCGACATTCCGAATGTAAATACAATCATCATTGACAGGGCAGATATGTATGGTGTCAGCCAGCTTTATCAGCTTCGCGGGCGCGTCGGCAGAAGCGATAAAAAAGCATACGCATATCTTTTCTACCCCAAAAACAAAGCACTCTCCGAAGTTGCAATGAAGCGCCTGCAGGTAATAAGCGATTTTACGGAACTTGGAAGCGGTTTTAAAATCGCAATGAAAGACCTTGAAATCCGCGGGGCCGGAAATCTTTTGGGCAGGGATCAGTCAGGCGACGTATATTCAGTCGGCTTTGACATGTACATCAGGCTTTTGAATGATGCAATTTCGCTTCTGACAAAACAAAAAGATTACGTGCCGCAGACAGAAGTTCTGATGGAACTTGAATACACAGGATTCATTCCAGATACGTACGTTCAGAATCCTCAGACTAAAATGGAAATTTACAAAAAAATCGCCGCCGTACAGGAAAAAGATGAACTTGACAATATTTACGTTGAACTGCTTGACAGGTTCGGCCCGATTCCAGATGAAGTGATGAGCCTGATTACGCTTGCAGAAATCCGCTGTATCTGCAAAAAGCTTAACATTTCGTCAATCAAAGAAAAAAACGGAATCGTACAGGTTGAATTTATGAAAGTTTCGGAAATCAATATTGACAAAGTTTTGAGGCTCATAAAAGAAAGTTCAAATCTCGTTCAGCTGAATTCTGCAAAGCCGAATGTCCTGATTTTAAAAACAGGAAAAATCGGCTTAAAAGAAAAGAGTGCGTTTATCTGCGAAAAACTTTCTTTCCTTGAAAAATAAGTTTCAGGAATTTTTTTTGCATTAGAGAGTAGAAAAGGCTTGATTAAATTTTTAGTTTGATATAAAACTATTTTTATGAAGGATAGTTTTATATCAAACTATATGAAAGCCGCAATTGAAGAAGCCAAAAAAGGAAAAGGGTTTGCAAATCCAAATCCCTTAGTCGGTGCCGTTCTCGTAAAAAACGGAAAAATAATCGGCAAAGGCTTTCACGAAAAATTCGGAACTCTTCATGCCGAAAGAAATGCAATAAAAAACGCAGTCGAACTTTCGGGCAATAAAAAAATATGCAACGGGTCATCTTTATTCGTAACGCTTGAACCGTGCTGCCATTCAGGAAAACAACCGCCTTGCACAGATGCCATCATCGAAAACAAAATTAAAGAAGTATACATCGGTTCAAAAGACCCCAATCCGCTTGTAAACGGCAAGGGCATTTCAATTTTAAAAGAACACGGAATAAAAGTTTTTGAAGGAATTTTGCAGGACGAATGTGATGAACTCAATCCTTTTTTCTTTCACTTCATAAAAACAAAAACTCCGTACGTCATTTTAAAATACGCAATGAGCATGAACGGAACTTCGATTATAAAAAATAAAAACAAAAGAATTTCGTCAGACGAATCAATAAAAAAAGTTCACGAAACGCGCTCTGCCGTCATGGGAATTATGGCAAGCGCACGGACAGTAAACACGGACGACAGTTTGCTGACGGCACGACACGAAGAAAACTGCCATCAGCCTGCGCGCATAATCCTTGACAGAAACTTGAAAATAAAACTGAACAGAAAAATTTTAAAGACCGCTGACATTTCACCGCTCATAATTTTTTACAGCGCAGAAAAATATTTTAAAATAAAAAAACTGCGCGCAATGAACGTTCAGCTTATAAAAGCGCCGTTAAAAAACAATCACCTTGATTTAAAAAAAATTTTTTCAATTTTAGGTCAGATGAACTTTGACAGCATACTTTTAGAAAGTTCAGGAAAACTTGCACAGGCTGTCATGCAGGAAAACATTGCAGATAAAGTTCAAATTTTTGTCGCTTCAAATTTCATCACAAAGTCATTCAGAAAGGAACTGAACGCAAAGCCCTGCGCAGGATTTTATGGCAATGATGTTTTTTTAGAATATGATTTGGGAAAATGAAAATATGTTTACAGGAATTATCGAAGAAACGGGAACAATCTCAGAGATAAGAAAAACAGGTCAGTCAATAAGGCTTGGAATCAGGACGAACATTACTTTTTCTGATTTAAAACCCGGCGACAGTCTTTGCGTAAACGGCGTCTGCCTTACAGTAACTGAAATGCTGAACAATAAAACTGTCTTTGCAGACGTTACGCCCGAAACTTATTCAAGAACGAATTTTTCAGAATTAATGCCCGGAACTTCCGTAAACCTTGAAAGGGCAATGAGCGCAAACGGAAGGTTCGGCGGACACATTGTAACAGGTCATATCGACGGAACTGCCGTTACCCAAAAAATTGAAAAGCGCGGAAATTCAATCGAATACTATTTTTCATGCAATGAAAACCTGATGTCCGGTTTTGTTGAAAAAGGTTCTGTTGCAATAAACGGAATTTCACTTACAATCGCACGGATTACAAAAGATTCTTTTGTCGTTTCAGTCATTCCGCATACAATGAAAAATACAAACCTTCAGTTTTTAAAAGAAAAAAAATCGGTGAATATCGAATGTGACATTCTCGGAAAATACATTCAGAAATATCTTGAAAACAATAAAAAAATATAAAGCTGAATAAAATCAAGGAGACATATTTTGAAAAATTTTGACAAAGTTGAAGATGCAGTTGAGGATTTAAAAAACGGAAAAATAATAATGGTTCTTGACAATGAAGACCGCGAAAACGAAGGCGATTTTATCTGTGCTGCAGAACATGCAACGCCTGAAAACATAAATTTTATGGCAACTTACGGCAAGGGATTAATCTGCATGCCGCTGGCAAAAGACATTGCACAAAAATTCAGCCTTATGCCGATGATTGCTGACAATACTGACAACCACGAAACCGCCTTTACGGTAAGCATTGACCACGTTAAGACTTCGACAGGAATTTCTGCTTTTGACAGAAGCCTTACTGCAATGAAACTGGCAGACCCGGCTTCTTCTGCTGAAGATTTCAGGCATCCGGGACACATGTTTCCGCTTGTTGCAAAAGATGAAGGAGTGCTCGTCCGGGAAGGTCATACGGAAGCAACCGTAGATTTGTGCAGGCTTGCAGGTCTTACACCGTGCGGAATCTGCTGTGAAATAATGTCTGCTGACGGTCATATGGCAAAATATGATGAACTTATGAATTTTTCAGAAACGCATAATTTAAAAATCATAAGAATTGCAGACCTTGTAAAATACAAAAAACAGAACGAAAAAATCGTAACAAAAGAAGCGCAGGCAGTCCTTCCGACAAAATTCGGAAAGTTCAATATCACAGGTTTTAAAAATAAAATTACAAATGCAGAACACGTTGCATTGTGGACCGGCGAATTTAAAAAAGACGAACCTGTTTTGTGCAGGATTCATTCTGAATGTATGACAGGTGATGCTTTCGGTTCGCTGAAATGTGACTGCGGTCAGCAGCTTGAGTTTGCATTGAAAGAGATTGCAAAAACAGGGCAGGGGATTTTGATTTACCTCAGGCAGGAGGGCAGGGGAATAGGGCTCATAAATAAAATCAAGGCATACGCCCTGCAGGAAGAAGGTCTTGACACAGTCGAAGCAAACGTAAAGCTCGGATTTCCGCCTGACATGCGCGATTACACGGACGGAATTCAAATCCTGCAGAATTTCGGAATAAATAAATTAAGGCTCATGACAAACAATCCTGACAAAATCGATTCGCTTCAGATTGAAAAAAACGGTATTGAAATAACGGAAAGAGTTCCGATTGAAATTCAGTCAAATCCCGTTAATTTAAAATACCTCCAGACAAAGAAAAACCTTATGGGACATTTGCTTTCAAATGTCTGATTTTATAAAAATATTTTTATGGGAGAAAATTCTATGAAAGAAATTGAAGGAAGAATAGTTCCAGATTCGGGAAACGTAAAAATCGGTATCGTTGCCTCGCGGTTTAACGATTTTATTGTCGGACGTCTTATAGACGGCGCACTCGACGGATTAAAGCGCCATGACATAAAAGACGAAAACATCACGCTTGTTAAAGTTCCCGGTGCATTTGAAATTCCTGTGGCAGCAAAAAAAATGGCAATGAGCAGAAAATACGATGCAGTCATCTGCCTTGGTTCTGTAATCAGGGGTTCAACTTCTCATTACGATTATGTCTGCAACGAAGTTTCAAAAGGAATTGCACAGGTAAGCCTCGATTCAGGAATTCCTGTCATGTTCGGAGTTCTTACGACAGAAAACATTGAACAGGCAATCGAACGTTCAGGTTCCAAGGCAGGCAACAAGGGAACTGAATGTGCTCTGGGCGCAATCGAAATGATAAACGTGATGAAAAATCTCGATTAGAACAAAAATAAAATAGAATAAAACAATAAAACAGAGAAAAAAGCATTTAAGGTATTTTTACTTTTTTTTGATTTCTCATTGTAACAACCTTTTGAATTTATTATAATGTCTTTCGTTTATGAGGTTTATTTATGGAATTCATTAAAAAAAATTCAAAAGGAATTTTATTCTCACTTGTCATTGCCGTTCCTTCATTCTTCCTCGGAAAGCTTTTTCCGATTGTCGGCGGTCCTGTATTTGCAATAATTATAGGAATGATCGTAACTCTTTTTGTCAAGGACAAAACTTCTTTTGAAGCCGGAATCAAATTTACATCAAAAAAGGTTCTGCAATGGGCTGTCATTCTGCTCGGATTTGGTCTTGATCTGGCTGTAGTTGCAAAAACAGGCGTGCAGTCACTTCCAATTATCTGTTCGACAATATGTACGTCACTGGCAGTTGCCTTCATACTGTACAAAGCTATGAAAATCCCGTCAAAGATTTCAACGTTGATAGGAGTAGGGTCTTCAATCTGTGGAGGTTCTGCAATCGCTGCAACGGCGCCTGTCATTTCTGCAGATGATGAAGAAGTCGCACAGTCAATTTCCGTTATATTTTTCTTCAATGTCCTTGCCGCAATCATTTTTCCGTATCTCGGACAAATGCTCGGATTTTCAACGGTAAACGGCGAAGGCTTCGGAATTTTTGCAGGAACTGCCGTAAATGATACGTCTTCCGTAACTGCAGCAGCTTCGACCTGGGACGCAATGTGGGGTCTCGGTTCTGAAACTCTGGACAAAGCTGTTACAGTAAAACTGACCCGGACAATTGCAATTATTCCGATTACTCTTGTGCTGGCTTTATATCAGGCAATAAAAGCAAAGAAAAACAGCAGCAGCACTTCATCTGCCGTTGCAGTAAATTTCAGCCTGAAAAAGATTTTTCCCTGGTTCATTCTATGGTTCATCGCAGCTTCTTTGATTACGACTTTATGCCATGCTTTTATTCCTGCAGAAAATCTTCTGGTCATCAATTCAATATTTAAATTTTTAAAAGACCTGAGCAAATTCTTTATCATTCTTGCAATGGCAGCAATCGGTCTGAACACGGATATCGTAAAACTTGTTAAGACAGGCGGAAAACCGTTAATCATGGGTGCATGCTGCTGGATTGCAATAACGGCAGTAAGTCTTGTAATGCAGCATTTCCTGAATTTGTGGTAAACGTGCCAAGCAATAAATAATAAATCGATAAAAGACCTTAGAAATAAGGTCTTTTTTTATGCCTTTTTACAGTATCTTTTATATAATATATTACTTCCTATAATGTATATTCTGTCTACCAAAGTGTATAAACCACAATAAAACACTTAAAATTCAAGTCTTTGTCCGCCCCATTCCTTCGTATCCGTCAATTCTACCCTTGATTAGTTAAATCCATCCACTCACCGCGAATCAGGAAGGGCGTAATCTTTATATTCCATGGCAGAAGTTTCTCCCAGTCGGCTTCATATTTACACATCCTTTCCCCTCCATCCGTTTTATGAGAATCAACCTTTTGCATAATCCAGCTACTTCAACTAAACTCTTCTTGGAATTTGCAATAAAATCAACTAAATCACCATTTACATAACACTTAGAATCCGAGAAAATCTGCATTACTTTAAAATGCGCTATTTAGTTCGCTGTGATAAATAACGTAATCTGCTTGTCCTTCGATCCTGGGAAGTCGTTCTGCGATTACTGGGGCATTGCCTTTTTGGTCTTTAACCTGTTTTTTTTGTCACCCGAAAGAAAACAAGGCAGGTTGTTAAAGAAACTACCAGAGAGATTATTGCACTGAATATTAAAATCATAAAAGCCTCCGTCTACACAGTAAGTATAAACAGAGACTCTATCATATTGTGATAGAATTCGAGTTATTTTATCTCATATCGCTCGAGATATTTACGATGTTCAATATCATTAGTCCAATCAATGCATTTCAAAAAATCTGAATAACAAACATATTCTACTGAAAAATCTATATTCTTTTGGTTTATTGTTTTGAATTCTTCTCTTAAAACATTATTTGCTTTTTCAACAAAGGCTTTTCCTTCTTGCTCCTCTATTTCATATTCTGGACATTTATAATCCCATACAAGATTAATTAATTTTATATGCTTTGGAACCTTTGCACTATTAGTTAGGCACCAATTAAAAATCCCTAACATATGAATTAACATTTGAATAGCATCATACCTTTCGCTCTTAGAAACATATTGGCAGTCCTTCTCTTCAGATACTATTAATTCTCTAAAAAGAGGAATAAATAACGAAGCAGAACGTTCTGAAAGATATCTTTCTGGTGTTAAATAAGCCTTTTTTAAAGCTTTTGGATTTTTATCAAACCACTCTAAACACTTCGCCTCAAATAATAATAACCTTTGCCCGTCAGTGGATATTAAACCTGCATCTAATTTTGCAGTATGAGTTGAATCCTTATCATCCTTTATTGCTTTGAAAGGTATTTCATAAAAATATCCGTTTTTACCTGTATATCCAACAAAATCAATAAACTCATTGTCGATTTTTATTCTGACTTTTCCTGTATATAACGTATTATATATCAGTGCTGCTGAAGACCTTACTGCTTTACAACCAGTACCCAATTTGAACTTGGGGGCAATGTTTTTATATAAGTTATTCTTCAATGAAAGAAGGTAAAAATTTTGAACTTTAAGGCTATTCTTCCATTTTGGATTAGTATGTCCAAAATATTTTGATGAATCGTTTATCTCTGGATTAACAGTTAATAAACCTTTCTTCAAAACAGTTAATAATTCAATTTCATTCATATTATAATTTCTCCATTTCATTTCTATGAATTGCGTTATGCTGACTCTCTGTAAGCATTATTAAATTATCTTCAGAACAATCGTATCCGTTATTATCGATGTGGTGAACAGCAAGTCCCTCACCTTCTTTACGATCTAAAAAGACATCTGCAACCAGCTGATATACTAAAACTGTCGTATACCTTTCTAAAACCAAATATCCAAGTTTTCCATCTGGATCATCACGCTGCTTTTGTACAACATCATTTATCTTAACGCGTCCTAGATTAATTCCTTCAACATTGCACCGACAAAAAAAACGCACGGACAAAAACTTAAACAAACTTTTACTGCATAAGACACTTCACAAAACGTTAGTCCATAAAATTGAATCTTCTGTAGCGGACAGCCATTACAAGTCCGATGCTTATCATGGAAGACCACAGAGATGAACCGCCGTAAGATAAAAACAAAATCGGAATTCCTGTAATCGGCATAAGTCCCATAACCATTCCGATGTTTTCGATAAAATGAAAAAAGAACATTCCCAGAATTCCTGTCGTAATGTACGCGCCGTATTTAATCGGAGTTGTCCTTATAATATAAATCATCCTCAAAAACATAATCAGATAAAGCGAAAACACCATAAAGCCGCCGACAAATCCCCATTCTTCGCACAAAATACTGAAAATAAAGTCAGTACCCTGTTCAGGAAGATAGCTCAAATGACTTTGCGTTCCCTTTAAATATCCGCGCCCCCAGAATCCGCCGGCACCGATTGCAATTTTCGACTGAATTATGTTCCAGCCGGAATCTTCTGGATCAACATACGGATTTAAAAAGATGATAAGCCTGCTTAACTGATAATCCTTTAATTTTTTTCCGACAACGACAGATGCAAGCAGAGAAATAAAAATAATCCCGGAAACAAAAGAAATCCAGTAATAATATTTGTTATGCTTAAAAAATGCCATTCCGATAATTCCAATCAGCATGATTGCACCGATTGCAATCGTAAAAATCAGGCGCAGCCTGCTGTCCGTCAGAAATTTTATTACAGGAACAGTATGCCTTACAATCCGGGCTTCCCAGACAGGAAGCATCGTAAATAAAACAGTAAAAAATCCGATTCCTAAAATTATGGCAATATACCTTAATTTAATTCCTGCCGCAAAGCACATGAAAATGAACACAGGAATAAAAACAAGTGACGTACCCAAATCAGGCTGCAGCATAATCAATCCGATCGGAACAAGCAGAATACAGCATGCAACTATAAACCGCTTTCTTGGGTTTTCATTTTCACTGTTATTGAAATACCAGGCAAGAAACAAAATAAAAATGATTTTACAGAATTCAGAAGGCTGAATTCCAAAGTTCCCTATTCCAATCCAGCTTCTTGAACCTTTTACGAGCTTTCCGTATTTTGCCGTATACAAAAGAACAAGACACGCCGCAATAGCAAGCCAGAAAATAAAGCGTTCAGTTTTTCTGTAATCATAACAGGAAAAAAACAGCATCATTATAAGCCCTGTAACGCCCCAGAAAATCTGCTTTATATAATTCTGGTCTGTCAGAACGCCGTTACGGTCAATGGCAGCCGAATATATGAATACAATGCCGATTACAGTCAGACATAAAACGCAAAACAAAAGAATATAATCAATTGCAGAAAAGATTTTCAATTTTTTCATTTTCTACCCCACCCGTCTATTCCGTTAATTTTTTCCGCTGCCTGAACAGCCATCTGAAATTAAGCGCATCAACTGCTTCGTCAAAAGTCTGATTTGCAAAATACCCCTGAATTACAATGTTCGTTGCATAATTTGACCAGGATTCCCAGTCATTTGCCGCTTCGACCATTGAGCAGACTACAATCTGGTCTTCGACAGGTGCATCATAAGGCGCATAAGCCAGAAGCCAGGAATGCCAGCTTTCTGAATATCCCGTAACTTCGGCAGTACCTGTTTTTGCCGCAATCTTTACAGTCGGATTTGAAAGGGAATATTTTGCAGAACCGTCAGTACATACAAAACGCAGGGCTTCCTTTATTTTTGTCCAGACAGCATGGTCAATCGAATTTTCAAACAGCACTTCAGGATGAACTTCCTGAATTACCTCATCAGTAACAGGGTTCCTGATTTCTTTGAGCAAATGCGGCTTGTAAATCTTTCCTTCATTGCAGACCATTGCCATGACGTCCGCAACCTGTAAAGGAGTTGCCGTCGTATATCCCTGTCCGATAGAAACGGCCATCGTATCACCGTCAAGCCATCTTTCGTGGAATTTTCGCTCTTTCCACTGTGCAGTCGGAACAAAGCCCTTTGAGTGGCTCGGCAAATCAATCTGTGTACTCTGCCCATAGCCGAAAATTTTTGCATAATCAGAAATCTTGTCAATTCCGAGATAATCGCGACCGACCTGCCAGAAATAAATGTCACAGGAATGACCTACCGCATGCTTCAAATCAAGCTTGCCGTGTCCCGGTTTTAAAATCCAGCAGCGGAAAGTCCTTCCACCGTATTCAATTTCACCTTTACATTCAACCCTTTCATATTCAGGGAATGCCTTTTCCTGCAAGATTGCAGTCGACATTATGATTTTAAAAGTACTTGCAGGAGGATACGCAGCATTTACGGCGCGGTTAAGCAGAGGGTTATACTGGTTTTCTGCAAGCTTCATATATTCGTCCGTAAAATTTTCAGAATTGAACATATTTGAATCAAAATATGGATATGAAACCATTGCAAGGATTTCTCCTGTCGAAGGCTTCAAAACTATAATTGAACCGATACGCTCGCCCAAAGCTTTTTCTGCCAGTACCTGAATTCTTGAATCAATAGTCAGGACTAATTTTTTACCCATTTGCGGCGGAACGACATTCGGCGTTTCAGACAGAACGCGCCCCTTTACGTCTACAGTCCGTTCTTCATATCCGTCTTTTCCCTGCAAATAAGTATCGTACTGTTTTTCAATTCCGGTTTTTCCTACGATACTCCTTCTTGTATAACCGCCCTTATTATACATATAATTCATTTCGTCTTTCGTAATTTTTCCTACGTAGCCGAGTATGTGAGAAAAACTGCCTGTTTCAATGTAATTGCGTATCGGACGGCTTACCCAGGAAACACCGGGCAAATCGTTTATGTTTTCTGCAATATCAGAAATGACTGAAAAATTGACGTTGTTTTTTACTGTGTAAGAAACATAAGTTTTTCTTACGTCAGGCGGAACGCGCTCGTCGATTTCTGTTTTCGGAATGTTGAGGATATTTGCAAGCCTTGAAGCTACAGTATCAAAATATCCTGCAGGAATTTCGCCGGGAGTAAGTTCAACTGCAAAGGAATCTGAATTAACGACCATTGCATTGTCATTGTTGCGGTCATAAATTTCACCGCGCTGTGCAGGAATCGTAGTAATGCGGCTTGAAATGTTCTTAGACTGAATTTTGTACTGCCGTCCTTCGATAATCTGCATCGAGAACAATTTGAACAGATACAGGACAAAAACAATGACCGCAAGAAGCGTAAAAACAAAACTTACGATATTTTTGTCGCGTTTCGTATCCTGATTGTTGACGTTATTTTTATTCATTTCCCCCACAAACCCCTGAATATTTTATCAAACACGTTCTGAAATAATAATAAAATCAGAAAAGCAATTTAGAAATTTAAAGACAAACGGAGTCAAAACTGAATTAAAAATCAGTTCAAAAAGGAACACGGAAGAAAAAATATTGTATGTATTTATCATATTCGGAAAAAAGAATGAAGAACAATAAATCAGCAGAGCCTTTAACAGTGTTCCTGTAAATCCGATCAGAAAATTAACAAAAAACAATTTCAAATTAAGCATCTTCTGCAAAAAACCTGACGCATATCCGATTACAGTCCTTACAAGACAGTTCAGTCCGAAAGGACTTCCGCTCAAAAAATCAATGAACAGCCCGGAAGTAAAGCCAAGCGTTTCTCCGTAAACACAGCCGTTATTTACAGAGAAATATAGCGAACAGATTAAAAGCAGATCAGGAATTGCCGGTAAAAAAAATATATTTGACAAAATTGCCGTTTCAATTAATGCAGAGACAATTAAAAGTAATATTCCAAATAAATATGAACGAATCATTGCTTATATCCTTGTTTTTCGCCTTCATCAGATGTTTCATCAGAAGAAACGATTACGACAGTTTCAAGCCTTGAAAAATTTGCAATAGGCAGAACTTCTATATCAAGCGACGAATCGTAATCAAGAACCGAAATCTTTGAGATTATTCCAATCGGAATGTCTTTCGGATAATTTCCGTTTTCTCCTGAAGTAACGATTACATCACCAAAGTGCAGTTCACCGATAACCTTTTTCTTGATGTATTTCATTGACAAAGGCGCATCTTCAAGTCCGTTTCCTGAAACAAGCCCGATATCCCTCGTATTCTGAATTCTTGCAGAAATCGAACAGTTGATGTCATAAACAGGCATAACCTGACTTGTCGAAAATCCTACTGAAACGATTTTTCCGACAACGCCGATGTTTCCTCCCTGAACGGAAAGAACGCTCATATTCTTTTTAATGCCGTCCTTGCTTCCCTTGTCAATTATGATTGTAGTGTGAATATTGTCAGCGCCCCTTGATATGATGTTAGCCGAAAAACTCTTCTGCTGAATACCAGATACAAAGCCAAGCTGCTCTTTTAACCGTGCATTTTCCTTGCGGATTGTAGCATTTGTATGCTGCATGTATTCATAGTCTTTTAATTTTTCAACAAGAAGGTCATATTCTTTATTCAGCGCAGCAAGTTTTTTTGCGGCATTGACAGTATCCTTTACAAAAAAAGTAACTTTTGCAATACCCTCTTCTATCGTAGAAATAATCGTAAAACCGACGTTTTTAAAATTAACGACAAAACCGCCGGAACTAAATGATAAAAATACACTCGAAAGTACAATTAAAATTATGAACAGTAATTCCCTAAAGCGAAATTTAAAATTGAATTTCTTATGTTTTCTCATGATACAAAAACTAGCCGTTCAGATTATCGTAAATAGCCCTGTCAGAAGACATATCTTTAAACAATTCAAAAGCCTCGCCTGCTCCCAAAGCTACACATTCAAGAGGTCTTTCTGCAAGAATAACAGGAACGTTTGTTTCTTTTGAAATGAGTTTTGAAAGTCCTTTCAGCATAGAACCGCCGCCTGTCATTACGATACCGCGTTCTACAATGTCAGCGGCAAGTTCAGGAGGAGTATGACCCAGAGTATTCTTGATTTCTTCGATAATCATATTTACAGGTTCTTTCAACGCTTCACGAATTTCAACTGAATCTATTTCAAGACGGCGCGGAAGGCCTGTTATTGCATCACGTCCTTTGATTTCCATTTTTTCAATATTTTTATCAGGCGCAACGTTTCCGATTTCGATCTTCAGTTTTTCAGCAGTCTGCTGGCCTATCATCAGGTTATGAACGTTCTGAATATGCTTTACAATAGTTTCGTCAAATTTATTTCCGCCGACCCTGATGGAAGACGTAATTACCATTCCGCTCAAAGAAATTACGCTGATTTCAGCAGTTCCGCCTCCGATATCACAAATCATGTGTCCTGCAGGTTCGTGAATCGGAATTTTTGCACCGATTGCAGCTGCAAGGCTTTCAGGTACAACTTCAACTTCTTTTGCACCGGCTTTCAGGGCAGCTTCAATTACAGCCCTGCGTTCAACTTCTGTAATACATGACGGAATTCCGATTTTCATTCTTGTAGAACTGAAGATTCTGTGTTTAGGAAGAATTTTTCCGATAAAATATTTAATCATTTTTTCACATGAATCTATATCTGCAATTACGCCGTCAGCAAGAGGACGAATGGCGACGATGTTTCCCGGAGTTTTCCAGAGCATTCTTTTAGCTTCTGCACCGACTGCATACACTACATTCGTGCCTTTTTCAACAGCCACGACAGAAGGTTCGTCAATTACGATTCCCTTTCCGCGTACATAAATAAGTGTGTTACAAGTTCCTAAATCAATACCAATATCAGTTACAAAATTGTTGAAAAACATTTTTCCCCCATACTTTTATTTATTCTATTTATATTTTCATATCTTTGCAATAAGAAAAACTAGCGATAGACTTTTTTTATTGCATCTTCATAATTACTGTCAATTTTCAGCGTTTTCCGCCATTCGGCACGGGCTTTGACTAAGTCCCCTTTCTTTTCATAAATAATTCCGAGCCCGTAATGCGCATCTGCGGAATTTTCATTTTTCGACAAAATCAAATCGAACAAAGATTTTGCTTCATCATACTGCTGTTCTTCAAGATAGATTTTTGCAAGCAAAGTCTGACCTTTCAGCAAAAGATTGTCATCTCCTGCATTTGACGTCACCTGAAACAGATACTGCTTTGCAGCCGAAAACTGTCCTTCTTTATAATACTGTTCTGCAATGGAAAGCAAAAGTGAATCTGAATCACGAACCAAAAGCGCTTCGCTGAACCTTGCAATGCTTTCAAAACTCATTCCAAGCTGACCGTAACTGATTCCCAGATACTCAGGGATATCGTCTGCTTTATAGCCAAGTGCCTTTGCTTCTTCAAGATATTTTACTACGAGATCTGCATAATAATGATAGGAACAGATTATGTTTTTATAAAAATACGCTTTGCCAAGCATATACTTTATCTGAGGAATTGTCTTTTCTTTTGCCTTCAGTAATGCGATACGCAGGGAACTTATCGAATCGTTTATATACACCTGCGCAAGAGCCGGATCCGTTTCCGAAACTCCAAGATAATAGGCCGCATATCCGCGGTAAGTGTAAACTGTATTATTTAAAAACTTTTTTTCTGTTAAGTCACAAGCCGTTTCATAAACTCCGGCATAATCATATTCTGACCATTGTGATGCAAGTTTTGTAACAGACGGGTTATTATGGATATTATGGTTTATTTTCCGATAGACAGTTATAGATATTCCTGACAAAACTGATACAACAGCAATAGAGATTAATAATACAGGCAGCAATTTACCCGGCTTTCTGACTATCGAACTGTTATTTTCCCCTGTTTTTTTCATAATACCCGCATAAAAAAATAAACAAAAAAGAGACAGTAAGCCGAGTTCTGGTCTGGATTTTTACGTCCGCATAACCATCTGTCTGAAATTCAGATTACCCTGAATCTTTAGCGATTTACCCGCAACTAAAGCCCGGACGCTTACGTTGCTGCTTAATCTTGCTCCAAATGAGGTTTTCCTGCAATTTTTGTTACCAAAAATCCGGTGAGCTCTTACCTCGCCTTTTCACCCTTGCATTAAATAAATAATGCGGTCATTCTCTGCTGCACTTTCTGTCAAAACACGGGTTATACAAGAAATTATGTAACTGCCGTATTCTGCCCGGTAATTATCCGGCATTTTTTCCGGTGGAGCCCGGACTTTTCCTCATGGAACATCTATATCATCATAAACATTCCATGCGGTTATATCTCTTTTTTGTAATTTACCAGTTAATTTTCATCTGATTCATCATCTGAATCATCTTTGTCTTCGTCGTCTTCTCCGTCAATGGAATCAGATTCATATTCAGACGGATTATCGATATAACCGTCATCTTCTGCATATTCTCCTGATTCATCTTCCAGAGATTCGTCTTCAAAGTCATCTTCGTAATCAGACAAACTGCCTGCTTCTGCCATTGCGTAATAATCATCTTCGCTGTCGTCTGATTCCTGATAGAAAAGAATGCGGCTGCAATACGGACAGAAAAGAGTTTTGTCGCCTTCCCTTACTTCATTTGCAAACTGAGCAGGCAAAATCATGTGACAGCCTTCGCAAACGCCGTTTTTTACGGCAACTATACCCTGACTGTTACGCTGAATGATACGCTGGAATTTATATACGATTTCAGTATCAATTCCCTTTGTAATTTCAATTTCTTTGGCTTCAAGTTTTTCAAGCTGAGCCTTTAATTTTGTCATCTGCTTGTCAAGAGAAGCTTTCTGAGAATTTAAATCAGTTTCCTGAGCCTTTATCATGCTCTCGTCCATCTTTAAATTTTCATTCAGGTCATTCAATGCTTTTTTCTGTTTATCAAGTTCCTTGCGTACTTCTGCTTCTTTTACAGTTGCTTCAGTAATCTGCTTGTCAAGGGCTTCGTATTCACGGTGAGTGGCAATGTTGTCCATTCCCTTTTCGCCTTCTTCCCTTGATTTTTCAGCTGCCTTTAATTCCAGTTCAAGATCGGCAACTTTTGCCTTACATTCTTCATATACAGAATTCTTTTCGAGATATTCTTTTCTAAGACGAGATAAAAGCTCATCCTGAGCACTTAATTGTCGCGGAGCTTCTGCTACTTTCTTTTCGATGTCATATTTTTCTGAAAGAACTTCTTGAAGCGACTGTAATTTATCGCGAACTTCTGTCATTTGCATAAAGTAAAACCTCTTTTTTGGGTATAATTAATTAGTATATAATAAATAAACCGTTATGTCTATTGCACGGATTCTATATTTCAATGAAATCCCTCAAACTGCTTGCCCGGCGCGGATGGCGCAATCTTCTTAACGCCTTTGCTTCAATCTGGCGGATACGTTCCCTCGTTACATTGAAATAAAGTCCTACTTCTTCAAGAGTAAGCGAATATCCGTCATCAAGACCAAAACGCATTTTCAAAACTTCCTGTTCACGCGGAGGCAACGTGCTTAAAACTTCCCTCAGCTGTTCCTGAAGCAAAGTATACGCTGTCTGCGATGCAGGATTTTCTACTTCCTTGTCTTCGATAAAATCTCCAAGAGAAGAATCTTCTTCTTCACCAATCGGAGTTTCAAGCGAAATCGGCTCTCTGGCAACATTCTTAACCTGCTTTACTCTTGTAACAGGCCAGCCAAGCTGCTGTGCAATTTCTTCGTCAGTAGGTTCACGACCGAGTTTCTGCATAAGCTGACGGCTTTCCCTGACAACTTTATTAATCTGTTCAATCATATGAACAGGAACCCTGATTGTACGTGCCTGATCAGAAATGCTCCTTGTAATTGCCTGCCTTATCCACCAGGTTGCATAAGTTGAAAATTTATAGCCTTTTCTGTATTCAAATTTTTCGACGGCCTTTATAAGACCGATGTTTCCTTCCTGAACCAGATCAAAGAACTGAAGTCCGCGGTTTGTATATTTTTTTGCAATAGCAACGACAAGACGGAGGTTTGCATTGATAAGGTGATTTTTTGCAATCTCCATCATTTTGCGGCCGCGCTCAATTTCCTTTGACATTTCGAGAATCTGGTCAATTGAATTTTCAAACTCATATTCAAGGTCTTTCAATTTCCTGTCGATTTTCTGAATCTGAGTATAAATTTCCCTGATTTCGTCAGCCGTCATTCCGAGTTCCCTTTCAAGCTTTACAGACTCTGAACGAATTGAAACGCGCCGGCCTAATTTTCTGAGCTGGACAGAATCTGAAATGCGCAGCTCTTTCATCTTCTTTTCCTGCTTATGATGGTATTCATCAATTTTTTTCGTTGCGTTTATGAATTTTTCGCTGAATTTTTCTATTTCCTCCGACTGAATGTCTGCTTTCTGAAGCTGCGGAGTTATGATTTTCCGCAATTTTAAAATCTCAGGATTTTCAAAGATTTTTTCATTCTGATCCATGTCGTGAAGGTTTTTCTTTAAATCATTATACTGCTTTAATTCAGGAAGAATAGGTTTTAGATATTCACTGTAAGAAGTCTTTAAACGGCGCTTTTCTGCCATCTGTTCGTTGATTTCTTTTCGCGGACGGCCGGCTTCGTGCAGATCAATCCGCTTGAAAGCCTGATGTGCAATTTCATAGAATTCAGGAATCAAAATACCGGAATTTTTAATGACGTCTTTTATGATGTTTTCGCCGTCTTCCATCTGCTTTGAAAGAGTTACTTCCTGTTCTGCGGTTAAAAGATTTTCCTTACCGATTTCGCGCAGATACAGGCGGATAGGATCGTCGCTGCCGGAATCTTTTTCAGTGCTTACAAGACGTTTTTTAGAAAGGACTTCTTTTTCTGTCTGTTCAACAATTTCAGCTTCTACATCGCTTTCAAGTTCTACGTCGTCATCGGCATCTTCAACTACGACATCGTCTTCTTCATCTGCAAACTCAGGCTCAATTTCCTGAATCTGAACTTTGTTTTTTTCCATCATCGAGATGATTTTATCCATCTGCACGCTGGCAAATTCAATTCCAACTACGTCGTTTATTTCATCCCAGGTGATTATTTTTTTATCTTTGATAAAAACAAAAAGTTTTCCAAATTCAATGTCCTGATCCTGCTCAACTTTTTTTACCTGTTTTTGTTCTTCTGTGTTCTTTCTCATTTTACTCTTGTAGCTTTCTGTCTATTTCCATCTTTTCTGCAAGGAACTGAGCCAAAGTCCTCTGATCATCAGGAGTAACCGGCTTAAAACTGCTGATTTTTTCCAGTAACTTTTTGCCCTGCCGTTCAAGGCTTTGTTTCCTGATTTTCTGTATGCTTTCCTGCACGTATTGAAGATTATTTATTTCAAATTCTTTTGATGACACTGCTTTTGTTATCAACTGTTTTAATTCTTCATTCTGGCAGTAATTAAGTATACGGTGAATCGAAAGTCCTTCTTCTCTGCTGCATTCCTCTAAAATGGTGAATAACTGTTTTGCCAGAGGGTCTTCAAAATCATTTACAGTCAACTGTTCGTGCAAAAGATAATAACGTTCTAAATTACATATTACAGCTAGAATTGTTCTGAGTTCAGCATTAAGTTTGATTTCTTGAATTACCGGAGCTCCTGTCGCTGTCCTGTCTGTATCTATGCGGGAACGAGCCTGTTCACGATTATAAAAATCCTTCTTTACGGCCTCCAGTTTTGTGTTAAAGACTTGGGCAAATTGCTCAAGCGTCGACTCTTTTTGAATATCCGAACTTAAAGAATCTACATACGGAAAAAAATCCAGAGCTGCTCTTATTTTGTTCTCAGGAGTTTTTTTAGGGTATTTTTCTTGCAGTTTAGATAATAAAAAATCATTATCCAATATAGCTGAATCAACAAAATTCGTCAATACTCCGGCACCGAAATTCAGCATAATTTCCGCAGGATCTTTTCCGCCTTTAAGCTGGATTATTTTTACAGACAAATCCATCCTGCGGCACATCAGAATCGCTTTCATCGTCGCAGCCTGTCCTGCGCCGTCAGAATCAAACGAAAGCAACACTGTATCAACAAAAGGCCTTAAAATCCTGACCTGCTGTTCGGTAAAGGCAGTTCCCAGCGGAGCTACCGCATAGTCAATACCGCACTGATGATATGCGATTGCGTCCATATAGCCTTCGCAGAGAATTACGCATTTTTTTTCACGGATTGATTTTTTTGCAAAGTTGTAGGCATAAAGCGTTTCCCTTTTTTTATAATGCGGCATTTCAGGACTGTTTATATACTTAGGACCTTCCCCCTGCAGAATGCGTCCGCCCAGAGCAACGACATTTCCGTTTTTATCAAAAATCGGAAACATAAGGCGGCCTGTATAAATCGAGATGTCAGGATATTTTTTGCTGAACAGTCCTGAGCCTGCAAGGAATTCTTCCGAATAGTTTTTTGAAAGGAGGAACTTTTTTAACCATAATCTGTCGGCAGGACTAAAGCCGATTTTAAATTTTTTTATCGTTTCTTCAGAAAGTCCGCGTTTCGTTATGTATTCTAAAGCCGGCTTTCCCTGAGGAGTTTCAAGCAGAAGATAATGGAACATCGACGCCGTTCTGTTGTATAAATCGATGTAAAGTTCTTTTGAACTGTCTTTTTCCAGCGGAACTGAAAAGCCGTCTTCGTATATTACTTCGATTCCGAATCTTTTTGCCAGCGACGTAACGGCATCAACATAAGCAACTTTTTCCATTTCCATATAGAATTTTATGATGTCACCGCCGGCATGACAGCCGAAACAATAATAAAGGTTTCTGCCTTCTTCTATATGAAACGAAGGCGTTTTTTCATGATGAAAAGGACAGCAGCCCCACCAGGCATTGCCGCGCTTGTCAAGTTGAGTATAATCATTTACAACACTGACGATATCAGCGCTCTGGATTGCTTCTATCGTCTGTTTTGAAATGCGACCTCCAGCCATCAGTTTCCTGCCATTCGTTTTGTTCTGAACTGATTGGTAGCCTTTACGTGCGAGTTCAAATCATTTGAAAAAGTATGAGTGCCGTTTTCAGAATCTGTCAGCGTAAAATAAAGGTAACTGCTTTCCTGCGGATTCAAGGCTGCACTGATTGCAGTAAATCCGGGGTTGCTTATCGGAGAAGGCGGAAGTCCCGGGTATTTGTAAGTGTTGTACGGATTTTGAATTTCAAGGTCATCATACGTAATGATTTTTGGATGAGGCTTGTTAAAGATTTCGGTAATTATATATTCAACTGTAGCACATGACTGCAATGCCATGTTAATGTCGAGCCTGTTTCTGAATACGCTTGAAATCAAAGGCGCTTCACTTTCCGAGCGGTATTCCCTCTCAATAATCGAAGCAAGAATCATAATTTTATAAAAATCGTCGTCAGACAAAGACTGCGCCTTTGAAGTTTCTGCACTGTTTTTCAGGCGCGACAATAAATTGTCAATCATCATATCGATGATTTTTTCAGGCGTATAGCTTACGGGAATATTGTAAGTGTCAGGAAACAAAAAACCTTCAACGGAATCTGAATTTATTTTCAGCCCGTGAGATGAAAATATTTTTTTTCCGTCATTTTTTGCAATATAAATAAAATCTTCTGCACTCCCAAAACCTGCTTCTTCAAGCCGGCGTGCAATTTTTGTAACAGTCAGTCCCTCGGGAATTGATACTGTTACGTATTTTTCTTTTCCTGAAGAAAGTTTCCTGAAAATCTCTGCAACAGTCATTTCAGAAGACAGCTCGTAATACCCTTTTTTTATCGAAAAAATTTCTGAGCTTTCACTACTTAATAATGCTGCAATTTTCGGAAAGCGCGCACAGAAATAAAAAATATCTGAATTATTTATGATTTTTTCTTCTTCAAGAATTTTTCCTGCATATCTTGCAGTCATTCCGTCTTTTACTTCAAAACTCAGGACTCTGCGCGAATCAGAATCACTGCACGGTGAATTTATCGCAGACTTAAAATATCCGAAAATCCCGGAACAAATGCCTGCAAATATTATAAAAACCAAAACCGGAACAAAAATCTTTTTCATAAAAAAATCCTTTCAAGAATATAATTTCACATCAGAAAAAAGACGTAAAATTATATTTCAACGTCCAAACCCTCTACCGCTAATTCAACCTGCACTGAATTTTTAGAAATATAACTTGAATACCATTTGGCAGCATCTAAAATCGAATTGATTTTTTTATCATCATAAGTCGGCTCGTGATGGAACAGATAGACAGATTTTATGTTCATGGAAACGGCAAAATCGATTGCATAGCAGAATGCTGAATGTCCCCAGTTCTCTTTTTCGTAAAGTTCTTCCATTGTGTACTGCGTATCAAGGACAACGACATCGGCATCCTTAAAGACTGCGTCAATTTCTTTTTTATTCAAAGATTCAAGATCAAGAAGTTCTACGTCAGTAGCGTAAACGACTTTTTTATTGTCCTCCACAAATGAATATGCGTAAGAATCGCCCGGATGGCTCATTTTACAGCACCTTATGTTAAGACCGTCGATAAAATAATTTTCAGAAGTATCAAGCGTGTGGAATTTAAAGTTATGCGAAAAGTCTTTCCACAGGACAGGAAAAAGCTGGACAGCCGACATCTGAAGAGCTAGAAAATCCTCTGCCTTTTCAAACGGAGAATAAACGTCAATCTGAACGCCGTTACGAAAAGCCGGATCAAAAAAAGGAAGTCCGCAGATATGATCCCAGTGAAAGTGAGAAAAAAACAGAGAATAATGATTGTCATCAGGAACTGAAACTGCCTTGCCCATAACGCGGATTCCAGAACCTGCATCAAGGATAATTTCTTTTCCGGTTTTTGTCGTCAGCTGAATACAGGGAGAATTTCCGCCGACAGTTCCGTAAATCCAGTCAGGCAGGTTTGCAATAAAGCGTTCGCGCGAATCAAAAGACTCCAGATCCTGCGGAGTTATGCGCTGAATGCACGCATTGATTTTCGCTTTTATTTGAGAAGAAAGTATGGGACTTGGAATTGACCCTCTGACACCCCAAAAATGGATTTTCAAAATTATCTCTCCTGTAGTTACGGCCGGGTAATAGGTTCGTTACGAACGTACTCCTGACACTGACTTTCAATCTGAGTTTTCGTCCACAATTTTCCTTTGTTTATTCCCGGACAATCTTTTTGAGTATCGTCCCAGGTTTTTCTGTCTTTTAATATCCAGGACCAGAAAGGATATGTGGAACATTGTACAGGACGGGCACCATAAGCAGAACAGCCGCAGTCTTTATCCCATAGAACGCAATCGTAATTTTTTAATTCGATAAGCGCAAGCGCCTGTTTCCCCTCGTAGTAACCGACCCACCTGCAATACTTTTTTATAAACTCCTGCTCTGAAAGTTTAAACCATTGACAAAGACTTGTCAAATCCCTTTGAGAAAGATAAACGTAACCGGGGCTTAATCTGCAGCAGCAGGAACATCTGTTACATTCAAAATTAAGTCCGTTTTCATAAAAACAAGAAATTTTTGCCCTCCTCAAAAAAAAAGGTGTTATAAAGTAGGTCTTAAAAAAAACACACTTTGTAACACCTTTAATTTTTGGGGAGTGAAGGATTCGGACCTACGAAGGCTAAGCCAACAGATTTACAGTCTGCCCCCTTTGACCGCTCGGGAAACTCCCCGAAAAAAGCTACCTGTAGGATTTGGACCCACGACCCCGAGATTACAAATCACGTGCTCTACCAGCTGAGCTAAGGTAGCAAGTTTCTATGGTTCTACTTTATACTTTTTAATATTTTGTGTCAAGCGGAAAACACAAAAAATATAAAAAAAATCATTTTTTATAAAGCGGAATGTATTTTTCGTTTGCGACAGTTTTCCAGGTATAGTTTTCCTTTACATAATCTGCGGCATCTTTTATAAGTTCATCGTAACAATCAGGAGATTTCAGCTTGTTTTTTATGAGTTTTTCAAGAAGCGGAAACAATGTTCCTGCATTGTTAGGTGAATACAAAAATCCTGTCTTTCCGTTTATTATTTTTTTCAATCCGCCTGTTGCGTGCGCTACGGGAATCGTTCCGTAAATCTGCGCGATAAAGTCCTCAAGACCGCAGGGTTCAAATTCACTCGGAAAAAGCGCAAAATCACCGCATGCCGTACAAAGCCGCGCAAGGCTTTTTTCGTAACCACAAAGATATACGATTTTTCCTGAATAATACTCTGCCCTTCTTGAAACTTCTTCCTGCAGAAACGTTTCTCCCTGACCGTTGATTATAAAACGGACATTGTCAAATCTTGAAATGACTTCATCAAACAAATCAAGGATTACAAAAATTCCTTTCTGCCTTACAAGCCTTCCGTGAAAAGAAATGTAGACGTTTTCGTTGCCTTCATCCTGAGTCAGATACCCTGACTGAATTATGTCAGTTCCGTTGACAGAAATTTTTGAATTTCCCTGCCCTGCATAATTTGAAAGAAAATAAGAACGGCATTTATACTTTCCGTCAAGTTCCTTGTGCGACGGCGAAAACTCAAACGGCAAAAGCGAAATGTTCCTGTTTTCAGGCAGATACCTGTTTATGTCAATTCCGTTTGTAATGCCTTCAATTTGAATTTTGCGCGAACTGAAAATCTGGGAAAGTCCGTCAGTGTTTTCGTTATGGCTGTCAAGAAGTTCTTTTGCATAATCATACGACACTGTAGAAAGCTTTGCATAGTGGCTTGCAAGAAGATACGGCTCGACGCGCTTTTGATTTAACGCAGAAGCAAGGACATCGCTCGGGAGACGCGTAAAAAGTTCAGCCTGTTTTATATCTGAAAATTCGTGATGATATGCAGGTCCTGCATTGTGAATCGAAACGACAAAACTCGTCCTTTCAAAAACACGCGGATAGAGAACTTTTGCAAATGCCGGAAGAATTGCAGTACACGCATCATGGCAATGAACTACATCCGGCGCCTGATTAAGTTCTTCTGCATAGACGCATACTGCCTTTTGAAAAAGAACGTCAAGAAAAAGCCAGTCTTTATATCCCGTTCCGAATGTACAGTCGGAATTTTTTTCGATGTCTTTTTTATTGTAAGTATAGACATTATTTTTTTCTTTATAGATTCTGCTTTGGACAAAAACAACGTTTACGCCGTTACATATTCCCGAAGCAAAGCTTACGTCGTGATAACTTTCAGCGACTTCGATGACGGCTTTTACGTTTTCAATCTGCCTGTAGTTTTTTATATTAGAAAAATCTGTGCAGGCATATTCCGGAATAAAAAAAGTTACTTCATTTCCTGTTTCTGCCAGTTCTTCTGACAGAGAACAGACGACATTCTTTACGCCTCCGGCTTCTGCAATGCCTGCATATTCCCGGGCAACCATCCATATTTTCATTTTTGCATAATCCTGAACTCTAGCATTTAGCAATATCCGGACGTAATTTTTTTGCATCGTCAAGATAGACAAATTTTAACTTTTTTTTATTTTTAAAACAACCTGTTATCAAAACCCTGATGACACGTTCAAGGCCGCCTTCGATAAAGGCTTCCTGCGTACAAAAAAGCGGAATGTCGCACAAATCGTAAGGCAGTTCGTCTATTCCAAGCCGCAAAGCCGTCGCAGGATTTAGTACCGTCAGGTCTTTCGTTATGCTGAACTGAATCGAAATGAAGTCTTTTTTTCTCAAATCATTCTGTACGATAATTTCTTTTATAAGCCGGACTGTCTGATTCTGGATTGACTCTTTTGTATTCAGGGCAGTAACTGCACCGCGGATTGCTGATATTTTTTTCATAGCTTTATAACCTGACCTTGAAATTAAAATGAAAAAATAGTTTTTAAAGTTTCGTTTAAGTCTTTTGAAGTTTTCAGAAAATCAGACAATTCAGGATTGTCTTTCAGAACTTTTCCGAAGCGTTCAAGCTTGCTCAAATTCTTTGCGTATTCAGAAATGTCTTTTGCCTGCGCTTCTGCCATATCCTGCAATTCTGAATTTATCAAAGACACGTAGTCCATATACATTTTCTTTACGGAATTATAAAGTTCAGCATCAGGAATTTTTACGCCGGAAAATCCGATAGAAGAAACTGAAACGAGGTTTTTTGAATATTCAGCCTGTATCTGCTTTTGAATCAAGTCAAAGTCAACTGAATTTGAACTTTGAATCTGCTTTACGAAGCTCTGTTCTGCACCGGCGATTATCTGGTCTGCAATTTCTGACAGTTTTTTCTGCAAGTCAGAATCAGTTGCAATGTTTGAATCTTTTACAAGCTGAACGCACTGCCTGCCGTCAAATTTGAGTTCAAGGTCGCACGTAAACGAATATGAAAAATCAGGCGCTTCTTTGAGCATCTTTGAATAGACATCGCCTGACGGAAGGATTCCTGATTTTGTTTTCTTTACTTTGTAAGGTTCTGCAGAAAATGTCCTTATAGTTGCATTCGTCGGAATGAGAAGTTCCCAGTTCCAGGAGAAAACGCCCGGTTCAACAGGCTTTTCGCAGATTCCGCTTGTCTTTGAAACGATGACACCGTAATGTCCCCGGGGAATTCTTAACGGAGAATAGCCGAAATAAAAGGCAGTTCCCAATGCCGCTAAGAGAATAAAAACGAATACAAAAAATCTGGACGCTTTCTTCATATTTTCCCCTTGACCATATAAAAATCAATTTAATACAATAATAATTGATGATACAAAATAATAAAACAGACATCAAGAGCAAAAAAACAGTTTATAAATACAACTCATACCTGTACTTTTTTTTCAGAATCGTAATCAGGCTTACTTTTTTTCTTTTTCTAATGCAGATGAGCCTTCTTCTGTTTTATTTTGTCGGAAATTATCAGGAATTTTCCGATGAAAACCAGAAAATCATACTGACAGTCCTGTCAGTAATTTCCGTAATCGAATTTATTTTTTCGGTTTCAAGCATTTCAGTGAACATTGCAACTTTTTTAATTTCAAAAAGAACTGTGCGGAAACTCATTGCATATATGGTTTTTCACCTGTTCGCCATTGCAGTTTCCGTTTTCTCTTTTGCGTTTTCAAGGGGTATTCTGTTTTTTTCTGCCGGCCTGCTGTAAGATTTTTGTTTTTTTGGGAATGCGGATTGAAACGCCGATTTCCCTTAAGGCAGTGCGGATTGCAAATTCAAGTTCTACGCGCTGAGGATTCATCGGAAGTACGAAATTGCGGCATTCCGTCCAGGTTTTTGTATACAGTTCGCCGACGGAACTTTCCGTAAGGATTTCTTTTTTCCAGTCCGTAAGTGTCAGGATAAAATCTTTGATTAAAAAAACGAGTTTTTTTCCGAGCCGGGCATCTTTGTTCTGCATGATGAGTTCGTCAAGTTCCTTTAAATGCGAAAGGTAATTTTTTTCAAATTCTGCATCATTGAACATCATCGCCGTTGCCGCAGGCTGAAGGTACATATATAAATCAGTCGAAAGTGCTTCGCTTACGATTTCAAAAGAGTGGCCGCTGTTTATGATTTTAAGCATTTCTTCCGTGAGGCGTGACGGCGAAACAGGCGAAAGCAAATGTGCAGAATGGCGGATTTTCCGTCTTAATGACCAGGGCATCTGACAGCCTGTCGTCGAAGAATATTTTATCGCGCGAAGCATTCTCACAGGGTCTTCGACAAAAATCCTGTCGATTGAAATGACAGGACGAAGCACGCTTTTTTTTATGTCCCTGAATCCGCCGACATAATCTATTACATGTTCTGCAAGCGGATCGTAATAAAGCGCATTAATCGTAAAGTCACGGCGCATTACGTCTTCGTCAATCGTTCCGAAATTGTTTCCTACAGAGCCTTCGATAGTCGAACGGAACGTACTTACTTCAAAAATCTTCAATCCGAAAATTACATGAACAAGCCGGAACCTTCTGCCTATGATTCTTGAATTTCTGAAAAGCCTTTTTATTTTTGACGGTGTTGCGTCTGTAACGATGTCAAAATCTTTCGGGGTTCTTCCGACAATCAAATCCCGTACGGCTCCTCCGACAATATAAGCCGTAAAACCGCTGTCTTTCAGACGCTGAATGATGCGCAGTGCATCAGGGTCTATTTTATATAACTGTATGCAATGTTCATCTTTTGTATATACGACAGCTTTTTTTACAGGCTGTCCTTTTTCATCTTTACCATATCGGACTAACACAATAAACAGATAATAAACAACATATTGTTTTTAATCAATAATTTAAAAACATTTTGCTGAAATTTAATTTTTATAAAGATTTACTGCAATTTCGAGAAGTTTCTGCCTGTCATTTGAAGAAGGGTCATCGAGCACGCACTGAAAAAGCTCGTTAAGGATTTCGCCAAGCCGTTTTCCGGGGGGAATTCCTGCTGCAATCAAATCTTTTCCGTTTACGGCAAGGTCTTTCAGGCTTAAGGCGGATTTTTTTTCTGTCTGTTCTTTTACCCTGTCTTTAAGTTCTATTAAAAGACGGCATGCAGGACTGTCGTGAAGCCTGACTTTTCTGTTGTACTTGCCGTACATATCTGCAAGGCGCAGGTCAATCAGATCATCGATGTTTTCAAGTCCGACTTTGACGATAAAACGCCTGACGGCCGCATCTGACCAGTCTGATTCATAGTGGAACATGTGGTTTGCGATTAAGTGAGTTACGTATTCAATTTCTGCATTGCTGAATTTTAATGCCGTCATTATTTTTCCAGCAATTTCGGCAGAAAATTTTTCATGATTGTAAAAATTCGTTATGTGACGGCCGCCTTCAATCCGTTCTGTTTTTGACGCGGGTTTTCCTGCATCGTGCAGAAAAGCGGCAAGCCTCAAAAGCGGTTTTTCCTGAGGTGCGCCGTCGCAGGCGTATATGTTGTGATCCATTACGTCAAAAATGTGGTAGCCCCTGTCGTCTTTCTGCTGACAGCCACGGCATGCAGTCATCTGGGGCATAAAAATTTTCATAATGCCTGTTTCTTCAAGGAGCTTTAATGCAGTGCTCGGTTTTTCAGAAGAAAGCATTTTCATAAGTTCGTCACGGAAGCGCTCGACTGAAACGGAAGCAATTTTTTTCTGTATATTTTCTTCAAATATTTCTGAATATGTATCATTTTCTATACTAAATTTCAGTTTTGACGCAAATCTTATTGCCCTTATAGGCCTCAAGCCGTCTTCCATAAACCTTTCGGACGGATTTCCGACAGTGCGGACTACTTTTTTTTTCAAGTCCCTGCGCCCGCCGTAAGCATCGATTATTTTTCCGTCTTTTAAGTCTGCGGCAATGGCATTAATCGTAAAATCGCGGCGGCTCAAATCTTCTTCGATAGTTCCTGCATATTCGACTTTGTCAGGATGACGGCCGTCTGAATAATCGCTTTCAGTACGGAAAGTCGTAACTTCGATTTCATGCTTTAAAAAGTGAACTGTCACTGTGCCGTGTTCAATTCCTGTGGGAATGACTTTGCGGAACATTTTTACGACCTGTTCAGGCCTGGCATCAGTTGCTATGTCCCAGTCGCTTGCATTTTTTTTCAAAAGGACATCGCGCACTGCTCCGCCGACAAGATACGCTTCAAATCCGTTTTGAGAAAAAATTTCATTCATTTTCTGAAGTTCATAAGGAATTTTTATTTTTTTCATGATATAGTTCTTAGCATGCTGAAAGTATTTCTTAACAAAAAACAACACGATGATTATAATTTAAATTATGATTTTAAGTCTATAAACTCTCTGAAAAAACAGCCGGCTGAAATTGCAGTTTTTACAGGAGGCTCTGCCCCGACTTACAGAAAGTGCTCTGCATTTTTAAAAACAAGAAAATTTGACTTTGTAATCTGCGCAGATTCCGGGCTTGAAGTCCTTGACAGTTTTAATGCTGAACTTAACAAAGACCGTTTTCTTCCTGACGTAATCCTCGGTGACCTTGACAGCTTAAAAAACAAGACGCTCATCAAAAAATACAGTTCGCTCACAGACGGAAAATGCCTTGTCGAAAAATTTGATTCTTACAAAGATTTTTCAGACACGGAACTTGCCTTGATTTTCGCAGAAAAACTGAAAAACGAAAATGCGAAAGTTACGCTTATCGGAGGCTCTGGCGGAAGGCTTGACCATCTGATTGCAGTTTACGATTTGTTTTCAAGCAGGATTGCGCCTGACTTCTGGGTTACAAGCGAACAGCTGCTTTTAAAACTTAAAGACAGCCAGACAGTCAGCATCATGCCGAAAAAAATCAGTTCACCAGTTTCAGTCCTGCGCACTACGAGTTCAAATAAAGGCGGAACTTTAGAATCAAGCGGGCTTGAATGGGAATCTCCGCTTTTTAGGAAAACAGGAGTTGCAAGCCTTTCAAACGTCATAAAGAAAGATTTTTTTGACTCGCGCACTCCGATACGGCTCAAATCATCAGGCGCTGACTTTGTCGTATGCACTGACTTTAATGCAGAAATTTCGTTTGCAGATTAAGACAAAGAAAAACGGCTTTTCATTATTCAGCCTTATTCAATGTAGATGCGCTCTACCCTTGAAGTAATGCCTGTCATTATTTCGTATGGAATCGTGTCAGTTGCATCGGCGATTTCCTGAGCAGATACCAGGGCGCCTGATTCTTTTGAACCGAACAGAACTACTTTGTCCCAGCGCTTTACGCCGCTTTCTGTTCCGAGTTCAATCATGCACTGATCCATGCAGATTCTTCCGCAAATTGGATATCCCTTACCGGCAATCGCAGGTTTTACGACTTTACTGAACCGCCGCAAAAATCCGTCGCCGTATCCTGCAGGAATGACTGCAATGTCAGTTTCTTTTGAAGCAGTCCAGGTACAGCCGTAGGAAACTGACCTGCCTTTTTCAAAACGGCGGATTGCGCTCACTCCTGAAACGAGTGTCATTACAGGCTTGAGTTCAAAATCAATTCCTTTTTTTAAAAGATATTCCCTTGTAATTTTTCCGGGATAATAGCCGTACACGATGATTCCGGGGCGAACCATGTCAAGCTGCCATTCGGGGTGATTTAACGTTGCAGGCGAATTACAGCAATGACGGATTCCCGGGTTTATTCCTGCTTTTTCAACAGAAGTTACGGCGGACATAAAACTTTCAAACTGCTTTTCGGTGTATTCTGCATCTTCGGGCAAATCACTGTCGGCAACGGCAAAATGAGTGCACATTCCGCCTAGTTCGAGGTTTTTTGACTGAACGATTTGCCTTGCAACGGAAAGCGCGTCCTCAGGCAGTGCACCGATTCTTCCCATGCCGGAATCAACTGCAAGGTGAACCGGAAATTTTTTTGACGTGAGTTTCTTTTCTGAAATTTCAGAATCAAGCAGGTTTATGAATTCTTCGTCAAAAACAAGAGGCGTTATCGAGTGCTTTACGACGTCCTCGATTTCTGACGGAGAACAGAGGCTTAGAAGCAAGACAGGAGTTTCGATGCCGGCATTGCGAAGTTCAATTCCTTCGGAAACTGTTGCAACGGCAAGAAAATTTGCACCTGCTTCAACTGCCGCTTTTGCACACCGCACGGCGCCGTTTCCGTAGGCATTTGCCTTTACCGCAGCGCAGATTTTAGTTTCGGGTTTCAGCAGCGAGCGGATATTTTTTATATTGCTTTTCAGATTGTTCAAATAAATTTCTGCATGAGTCAGTCGCATAAAATTCCTCAAAGCGTAATTGCAATACGTTCTTTTTATTTTTTTATAATTTGGTTATATCTATTTGAAAATGTTATGTCAATTACGGGCGATATTTTTTCAAATATGATTTTTTTCACTTCTATATATTGAGAATTTAAATCAGAATAAGTATAATAGCATGATAAAAAATGTATTTTTCAAGGGGAAATTGAAAAAAAATGAAAAAGAATCTTAAATCATTAAATATTGCTTTTATAACGGCGTGCATGGCGTTAGGCTTGAATTCCTGCGAATCAACGCAACAGGTTTCAAAAAACAATGCAGAAGAAACTGCCGTCGTAAAGACAGAACCTGCTGAACAGAAAAAAGACGAAAGTTTTTCTCTGATAAAAAAACAGCTTCAGAATTTAAAAATAACCCTCGTTTCGTCTGCAAACATTCCTGCGGCAGGAACGGCTTTTAAAATTCCGTATGTCGTAAACGTAAAAGACAAAGACGGAAAGCCGTGTCCAGATTTTTCACTGAACGTAACGTACCCTGTTTCAAAAAACGAAAATGCAGTTAATTTCGGTTCGGCACAAATCGTAACTGACGAAAACGGAAACGCATCTTTTAAGCCTGATACGATTTCGACAAGCATGAACTCGACAGTAATTTTTGAGCCTGCACTGACAAACAATAACCCCCAGCTTGTTCAGCTTGCACGGCAAGTGGCGCTCGAAGTTCCTTGCAAAGTAAAATTTTCAATCGTAAAACAGGGAATCGTCATCAACCTCGTTGATTACAGTGAAAACGGCAAAATGATTTTAAATTCGCCACTGTCGACTTCTTCAAATCTTGTCGGAGAGTTCTGGCGTGCAGGATATACTTCTGCACAGAACGCAGACTTTCATACTGCGATTGACGGCGGCTCGGAAGCTGTCTATGCGGCGGCAAAAAACCTTTTTCAGGGCGGAAGTTATTTTAAATACATAATTTACGGAAAAGTAAAATATGCAAGCGAGATTACGGAAGTTGAAGGCGGATATTCACTTTCGCTTACGGGAACGGCAACTGTAATTGACTATTCAACAGGCAAAGAATATTTTACGACGACAAAAACGGCAACTGTAATTGATAAAAATAAATGGAATATTTTGAAGGCTTGTCAAACTCAGCTTGCAAAAGAATTGGCAGACGAATTATTTTATTCAATGTAAATAAATACAGTCTGCAGAAACTTAATTTTATTAGGAATGAAAAAATGATTTACACAGACACTCGGGACAGTTCGGTAAAAGTTGATTTTAAGACAGCAGTGCTTAACGGAATGAACTCAAAAACAGGAGGACTTTATATTCCTGTGGAGTTTCCGAAACTTGATGATTCAATTTTAAATAATACAAGGGAACCGTCTTTCAGGACTGTTGCACTGGAAATGGCAAAACCATATTGCAAAGGTGAAATTCCTGATGAAGATTTAGATGCAATAATACAGGACGCATATCCTTTTATTTCACAGCTTAAGCAGATAGACAACCTGACTTACGTCCTTGAACTGTTCCACGGACCGACATGTGCATTTAAAGATTTTGGTGCGCGTTTTATGGCACGCGTAATGTCTTATTTTAACAGAGAGAACAATGACAACCTGCACATTCTCGTTGCAACTTCAGGCGATACGGGAAGTGCCGTAGGAAGTGCTTTTCACGGAGTTGAAGGAATAGACGTAACGATTCTGTACCCGGAAGGAAAAATAAGTCCTTTGCAGGAAAAACAGCTTTCAACTTT
Source organism: Treponema sp. (assembly GCA_051883255.1). Taxonomy (GTDB): domain Bacteria; phylum Spirochaetota; class Spirochaetia; order Treponematales; family Treponemataceae; genus Treponema_D. Next base: position 53,799 of record JBJETJ010000055.1, on the reverse strand, counting down.
TACAGGCAATGTAAGGGCGCTTAAAGTAAAGGGAACTTTTGATGACTGCCAGAAACTTGTAAAGACTGCCTTTACTGACAATGACCTGAGAAATAAATTCAGGCTGTCAAGTGCAAATTCCATCAACATTTCGCGCCTCCTGCCTCAGGGATTTTATTATATGTACGCAAGCCTTGCTGCAAGGGCAAAAAGTCCTGTATGCAACAAGATTGACAATCCTTCAATCATCGTAACTGTTCCGTCGGGAAATTTCGGAAACCTTACGTCAGGATTAATCGCGCAGAAAATGGGCGCGCCGATTAAAGGTTTTGTTGCTGCAACAAATTCAAACAGGACGATTCCTGACTGGATTGCAACAGGAAAATACGATGCACGTGCATCAGTAGAAACTTTTGCAAATGCAATGGACGTAGGCGCGCCGAGCAATTACGAAAGAATAAGCGCAATGTACACGCTTGAAGAAGTAAGGGATTTGTTTGCTTCTTACTGGCTTGACAATGACGGAATCCTTAAATCAATAAAAGACTGTCATTCAAAGACAGGTTATATCATTGATCCTCACGGCGCAGTTGCCTGGAAAGCCTGGGACGACATAAGAAACGGCGGTCTTGAAGATTTGAAGAACGGAAAGAAAACTGACTATTCAAAGCCGGGTCTTACTCCTAATGTTCCTGTCTGGGCAGATGATGTCATAAACAAAAAGGCAGTAGGAATCATTCTTGAAACGGCAGACCCTGCAAAATTCGGTGCTACAGTAAAAGAAGCTATCGGCCGTGAACCTGTAATACCTGAACGCCTCCAGAAAATAATGAAGCTTCCTGAACAGGCAATTCCGATGGAAAATAATTACGACACGTTCAAAGAATGGCTGATGAATAATCTTTAAAAAACTAAAAAAAACAAAGCGTGCCGTCCGCGCTTTTTACAGATGCGGTACAACGGCACGCTTTTTTTTATCCTGATGTTTTGCGTTTACAGGAATTTACATATCTGCATAAGTTTGAACGGAATCTTCAAGATGTTCAATCTGAATTTTTGCCTGCCTGAACATTTCAAGAGAATCTTTTTCATCGTGATAATGTTTTTCGCACACTACCCTTTTTATTCCGCAGTTGATAATCAGCATTGCACAAGTCCTGCACGGAGTCATCTTGCAGTAAACGGTTGCGCCTTCAAGTGCGATTCCGCGCTTTGCAGCCTGACAGATTGCATTCTGTTCGGCGTGAACTGTACGTACGCAGTGCTGTGTTATTTCACCGTTATCATGAATCATTTTCTTGAGCAAATGCCCTGCTTCGTCACAATGAGGAAGCCCGGTCGGAGAACCTACGTAGCCTGTAACTAAAATCTGGTTGTCACGGGCAATTACACAGCCTGAACGGCCTCTGTCGCATGTAGCACGTTTTGCAACTGTACGGCAGATTTCCATAAAATATTCGTCCCAGGACGGTCTGACATATTTTTCTTCTGACATTTTTTCCTCTCACAAATCACAAAATTTTATATATTTCCGATTATAGCATAAAATCATATTTTCTCAAGAAAGTTTTTAAATCAGAAATGATTTCTTCCGTATAATCGGCGTCTTTCGGGATTTTATAAATTTTTGCATTGCAGATTCCTTTCATAAAGACATACTGTTTTTTTGCGTATTTGTGGCTGTCGTGTTTTATCCGCTCTTTTATTTCTGCAAGGGAATCAAGACTTGCAAAAAATTCACGGTAGCCGATTGCCTTCATTCCTGCATCGTCTTTCGTAAAACCTTTTTCGATTAAAGACTTGACTTCCTGTTCAAGCCCCTGACTGAACATCTGGTCAATGCGCATGTCGATTCTGGCATACAAATCGCTTCTGTCCCTTTCAAGAATGACAGTAAAAAAATCATAATCTTCGCGGAGCTTTTCTGAAAGCAAAAACGAACTGCGGGGTTTTCCCGTAAGGTAAAAAACTTCAAGCGCGCGAAGAATTCTATAGGCATCGTTTCTGTTTATTTTTTCTGCACTTTCCTTGTCGACAAGCTTTAATTTTTCGTACATAAAACCGATGCCTGATTTTTCAAGTTCATCTTTTAACTGGGTGCGGATTTCTTCATTTGATTCGGGAGTTTCAGGAAGCCCCAAAAGGAAATTCCTTATGTAAAAACCTGTTCCGCCGACTATTGCAGGAATTTTGCCGCGCGAATAAATTTCTTCACAAAGGGAATCAGCGCGCCTGACAAATTCGTTTACGGAAAACTGGCAATTCGGTTCGAGGAAATCAATTAAGTGATGAGGAATCTGGGAGAGAACTGTTTTATCCGGCTTTGCAGTTCCGATGTTCATATATTTGTAAACTGCCATCGAATCTGCGCTGATTATTTCTGCCTTGTCTTTAAAAAGAGAATGACTGCCCGAACCGAATAATTTTAAAGTCAGGGCAGTCTTTCCTGTTGCAGTCGGAGCAAAAATAACGATTACCGGAATTTTTTTTCCGCCGTTATTTCTGTTCAATACGATATGAAACTTTATTATTGAATAATTGAGATGCTGCCAGAGAAACTACTTTGTCTTCGTTTTCTTCAATCAACGGATCTTTTACCATTGACATCTGGTAAGCACGGCGGATTGCGGCAACAGTAATTTCGTACGCATTTGCAGAATATTTTACAAGCTGTTCCAGTGGAAATATCATTTTAACTCCCATAAAAAGCCGGTGACTTTTTACGCACATTCACAAACGAAAGACGCTCAATGCAGGTTTCCTGCGGAATGTGCAGCAGATAAGATTTTATTTACAAAAAAGATTATATATTATCGTAAAATTAATGTCAATTTTTTCAAAAAAAATGTATGATATGAATATGCGAAACATTCAAAAGGAAGCGTTGATTTTATCCGTAAAACCGCAGGGAGAATCAAACAGAACCGTAACTTTTTTTACGGAGGACGACGGAATCTGTACTGCAATTCTTTACGGCGGTCCGAAAAGCAAACTGCGTTCAAGGGTTTCGATGTGGAATTACGGGCAGATTTACCTGTACAACGACGAAAGCAGGCATACTTCAAAAATTACTGATTTTGACGTAAAAAACTATCACCTTTCGTTCAGGGAAAGTCTTTTTAAAAGCTGGGCGGCAAACCTTGCAGTCGAAATTGCAATGCGTACAAAATGCGCCGGCTGTCCCGGAGAATGTTTTTTCCTGCTGAACGGATTTCTGGACGGACTTGACATTCTTGATGAACGTCAGGGCGAAACAGGATTAATCCGTTTTTTATGGCGGTATCTCGGGCTTCTCGGAATTCAGCCTGAAATTTACAGGTGCATTAAATGCAATGAAAGTTTTTTTAGTGGAAATTTAGGCGGAAATGATGTATCATATAAACCGGGTGGAGCGATTTACTCTCAGGCAGAAAATGGCTTTATATGTTCCGATTGCTTCAAGGCAAGTTTTGACAAAACGGAAAACAGTTTTTTTACGGAGATTTCTTCAAAGGCAGCAGCTTATCTTGAAGCGACAAGTGTTTGTGAACATTCAGTTTCCAGAAAAATGACTCTTTCCGAAACAGAAATAAAACAGTTAAAAAGTTTTGTCTTTTCCATGATTGAAGCTGGAATCGGAACAAAAATCAAAACATTACAGACAGGTATCGGCATACTATGAGTACTATGAAAAAATGGATTAAAAAAGAAATTTCAAAAGAAACTGTCGTCGGCATTTCAAAAAAATATGGCATTGATTCTCTGGCAGCAAGCATTTTTACAAGACGCGGAATTACGGACGGACAGGATTTGATTTTCTATCTTGAGGACGACATGCGTTTTCTGCACAATCCGTTTATGTTTAACCAGATGGAAGACGCCGTAGACCGAATTCTCGATGCAAAAGATGAAGGCGAAAAAGTCTTGATTTTCGGCGACAGGGACGTTGACGGAATTACGAGTACGACGATTTTATATGAATACCTCAAATCGCTCGGCATAGACGTTCAGTATAAAGTTCCGCTTGGCGACGAGCAGTACGGAATGAAGACTGAAACAATCGATGAGTTTGCTTCTCAATACGGAACGCTGATAATTACGGTTGACTGCGGAATTTCAAATCTTGAAGAAGTAAAGCATGCAGGTGAACTTGGAATTGACGTAATCATTACAGACCACCACAATGTCCCCGAAGCAATGCCCGAACCTGCAATCATAATAAATCCGAAACTTGCAGATTCAAACTATCCTTTTAAAAACATTTCAGGCTGTGCGGTAGCGTTCAAGCTTATTCAGGCACTGCGCTTTGCCCAGACTGAACTTTACAAGCAGGACATCTGCCTTCTTAATGCCACAAAGAATGAAAACGGCTGCACCATTGAATGCGTAAAGCTTCACAATAACATTGAAAAAGAACGTTTTTCGCTTTCAGGCATAAAAGACACTTTAAAAATTTCAGATACAAAACTGCCGGAATTTTTAAAAGGCCAGCAGATTTTTACCTGGAATGACAAAAACACAAAAAGCATTTTAAAAGAAATCTTCGGAACTTCCGTAGAATTCAACACATTTGATTTAAGGCCGGAAGTTTCAAAACTCATTCCGTCTGCAATAAACCTTTCGCTTGAACAGCTTAAAGACAAGTCAAAAATTGCGCGCTATGCAGAAAATCCGACAGTCATGGACAGTTTCGTAAACATTTTCATTACGTACGTCAGCCAGAAGCAGAACGAAGCTTTCCCGAATAAAGCAAATCTTGAAGCGCAGGAACTTCAGCTTGTTGCCCTCGCCGCTTTAGCTGACGTAATGCCGCTTGAAAACGAAAACCGCATTTTTATAAAGCAGGCTTTAAAAATCATCAACGGCGGCAGCATAAGAAAAGGGCTTGCAGAACTTCTTTCGCACCTGTCGCTTTTAAACAAAAAAATTACTTCGACTGACCTTGCCTGGACACTGATTCCTGCAATAAATGCGACAGGCAGGCTCGGACAACCGGAACTTGCAATTCAGCTTTTTATGGAAGAGGACGCGGCAAAACGAAACCAGATTGCAGACAAGATAATAGAACTCAACACGGAACGCAAGGCGCTTGTAAATGCGGCGCAGGAATTTGTAAATTTCAATGCAGAAATAAGTTTTCAAAAATACAAGAACTTTTGTTTTGTAATTGACAGACGGATAAACCGCGGTGTCGTCGGATTAATCGCCGCCCGTCTCGTGCAGAAATACAAGATTCCTGTCATCGTCATCACATTCATCGATGAAAACACGGCGGTAGGTTCAATGCGAAGCTGCCGCGGACTTGACTGTACGGCTTTTCTTTCGCAGTTTGACGACCTGTTCATAGCTTACGGCGGGCATAATCAGGCAGCAGGTTTCAGCCTTACAAAAGAAAATCTTGAAACGTTCCAGTCAAAAATTGATTCGTTCATTGCCAAAATTCAGCTTGATGAAAATCCTGAAAACGAAATTCTCATTGATGCGGAACTTCCGCCTTCGTACATCACGCCGGATATTTTAAAAACAATCGATTTGTTTGAACCGTACGGAGAAAAAAACAAAACGCTTACGTTCATGACAAAAAACGTAAAGATTGCTTCATACCAGATTATCGGAAAAACTGAAAAGCAGCATTTGAAATTAACGCTTGATTCGGGAGAACACAAAATTCCTGTTTTATACTGGAATGCGGCAAGTAAAATCGGCACTGAATTTAATGCTGGTGACAATATAAATCTTGTGTACAACATCGAACGGAACGTATTTAACGGAATGGAAAATTTCCAGCTTGTCGTGCTTGACATTCAGAAGGAAACACTGAATAAATCCTCCTGAGGATTTTTCAGTGTTAACCTTGAATGCAGCTAATTGTCCGTAAGTCAATGACTTACGGCAATTTGACGGGAAGTGCTGAGTAATCGCTTCAAGTGTTAATCAGCACTTCCCTAAAATAAATTTATGAGAGGTATATATGTTTTCTAGAAAAAATCTAGTTTCGTTGTTTTTACTTCTGGCAGTAAGCCTTGCTTTTTCAAGTGAACTGACAGTAAAATACCAGAATTACAGTGCCCGGATTGAATACGACAGTACGTCTTATCCCGGTCAGGCGTTTTTTGTAAAAATGAGCATCACCCCTGCTGAAAAACAAAACCTTAAAGTTGAAGCGTCTGCAGAACTCTTCGGCGAAAAGAGAATTGCAAAAGCAGACTTTTATTTTATAAAAAATGACGGACAGAATGACTTTCAGCTTTTGACAGGGCTTCCAATGTGGTCCTGGGAAAAAGCAAACCCGACCGCAAAAATCATAATCAAATGTTCCGTAAACGGCCAGCAGAATTTAATTGAACTGCCTGTTTCAATAGAACCAAAGAAATATCCGCACGAAAGAATTCAGCTGAACGAAAGCCTGTCTGATTTAGTTTCTACTCCGTCACCTGAAAAAAAAGAACAGTCACGCGTCCTGAATGAACTTTTGCAGACTGTAAATAAAGATGCAGTTTACGAAGTTACAGGTTTCATACGTCCGACAGACAAGACAAGGATTACTTCTGAATTCGGACAGACGAGGACTTTTATTTATAACAACGGAAAAGAATCTCCAAGCTATCATGCAGGACTTGATTTTGGAATTCCGACAGGAAGCGAAGTCTTTGCATGCGGTGCAGGAAAAGTCGTAATGGCACGATGGCGTATTGTTACAGGATACAGTGTCATCATAGAGCACCTTCCCGGCCTTTACAGCATTTACTATCATTTGAGCGAATTAAAATGCAAGGAAGGCGATATCGTAAAAAAAGGAGATTTAGTTGCACTGTCAGGAGCAACAGGGCTTGCAACAGGTCCGCATTTGCACTGGGAAATACGAATGAATACAATCTGCCTTGACCCCGATTCATTAGTAAAGAATTTTTCTTTTTCTAAGTCAGAATAAACTGAACTGAAAAAAGCCCGGGACTGTCTTAAAGTAATTTTGATTTACTTAAGCAGTCCCAAAAATTCGTCTTCATTTATGATTTTTATTCCTAACTTCTGAGCCTTTACATTTTTTGACGAACCGCTTGAAGTATCATTTGTAACAAGATATGTCAAATCTTTTGTGACGGAAGATTTTGACGAACCGCCGTTCTGTTTTACAAGAGATTCGGCGTCCTGCCTTTTCATAGTCTTTAATTCACCTGTAAAGCAGAATGACATTCCCGTAAGCTTTCCGTTTTGCGCACTTTCAATTTCTATGACTTTATTGTCAGACAAAAAGCGCATTTCCTGTTCGTTTTCGACTAAGCCGTCTTTTAAAGTGCGCGCCGTTATATCTGCAAACATATAGACATTTGCAAAATCTTCCTGAGTTGCAGAAAGAATTTTATCGAGGGTATTAAAACCGGCATCAATTATTTTTTCAATCATCGTTTCGCCGATTCCTTCGATGTCAAATCCTGCAATAAAACTTGACAGGCGGACTTTTCTGTGGCTTTGAATTGAATTAAAGACTTTTTTTGCGCCGAGTGAAATTTTTTCTCCTGAAGAAACTTTCTGGAGGCTTTCTTCGCCTACAAAATAAGGAACGAGTTTTTCTTCCGTGAGACTGTAAATGTCAGTGACGCTTGAAATTATGCCGTCGTTAAAAAGCGAGTTGACTAGAGTTTCGCCAAAATCGCGGATATCGATACATTCAATCCATTTGAAAATCCTGTGAAGAATTCTTTTTTTGCAGTTTCTGTTCGGGCAGAAAAGCCTTGAACCGGAATCTTCAAGTTCCGTGCCGCATGAATTGCATTTTTTAGGAAATTCGATTTCTTTTAATTCCACAGGCTTTGAATTTCCGGTATTTTCTTCGATTACTACGCGTTCGATTTTCGGAATAATCTCGCCGCGCTTTACGACTACGACATGGCTTCCGATTTTTACATTGAGAGTCCGAAGCGTATCAGGATTGGAAAGGCTTGCACGCTGAACTGTAGTTCCTGCAAGTTCGACAGGGTCAAAAATTGCAACAGGCGTATAAGTTGCACCAGACTGGCTCCATTCAACGTCCTTTACAATCGAAATTGCCTCTTCAAGTGAAAACTTAAAGGCAATCTGACGGTCAGGTCTGGTGCGCTTTGCATCGTCAAAATTGATTTTGTTTTCTTTTATTACAAGGCCGTCAATGTCATACTCAAGAGTTTTTCTGATTTCCATAACATGCGAGCGGTAATTAATGACATCTTCCGCAGTCCGGCAGATTTTCAGAGGACTTGTCGTAAAGCCGAGCGAATTCAGCCAGCTGATTTTTTCTTCTTCATTTGAAAACGGCTGGTTTTGGGAAGTTGAAAAAGCATCGTAAACAATCAGTTTTAAATGACGGCAGTTTTCAGTTTCTTTTCTTTTCATCAGGCCGTTTGCGGCGTTACGGCAGTTTGCCTTGTCGCTGAAATATTTTTTGTGGACTTCGTGGGTCATGATGACTTCGCCTCGGATTCCGCCCGTAAAGTCAACATGCTTTCCGTCTTTTTCAAGCGAAGAAAGAACGCCCTGCATAACCCTTGCATTCTGCGTAATGTCATCGCCTGTAGTGCCGTCGCCGCGCGTAACTGCCTTTGAGAGAACTCCGTTTACAAACTGAAGTTCAAGCGAAGCGCCGTCAAGTTTGTATTCAACCAGATACTCAGGATAGATATGCCTGTTTGCCCACTGCATGAATTCTTCAGGAGAAGCGGCTTTTTCCTGACTGCCCATAGGCATTACGTGCCGGGCTTTTTCAAAATTGCCTGAATCAGCGCCGACTTTATGAAGAACGGCATTGTCAGGGTCAAGAACTTTTAACTTGTCCCAAAGGCTGTCAAATTCAGAATCAGAAATTTCTGCTTCGCCGTTGTAATATGATTTCTGATATTTTTCAATTAATTTTTCAAGTTCAGAAATCCGAAGCTTTCTGTTGCTCTGGCTTTCTGCTTCGTCAACGTCAAACAGGTTCATTAAGCTTTCTCCCGAATTTTTTCAAAAAACAGTTCGTTTATTACACGGTCTGCATTTATGCCTTTGCGCTCGAATTTTGTTTTAGGCCGCCAGCTTTGATGGTCTGCAAAACGTGAATATTTATTTTTAATGCCTTCCGTCAGCGTTAATTCTTCAAGTGCAAAATCTGCATATTCCTGCCAGTCAGTCACAAAATAAATATAGCCGCCTGTGCACAGTTTGCGTTCAAAAAGATTCGTGCGAGGACGCTGGACAAGCCGGCGCTTATGATGCTTCTTTTTCTGCCAGGGGTCTGCAAAGAAAATATGAAAACCGCTTACGGAATTGTCAGGAATCATATTTTCAAGGACATCAAGCGCATCATATTCGATTACGTACAGATTTTTTAATCCGCGGTTTTTAATTTCGCCCAGAACTTTACCTACTCCCGGCCTGTGAACTTCTATACCGATATAATTGATGTCAGGATTTTCTTCTGCAATCTGAACAGTAGCATCGCCCATTCCGAATCCGATTTCAATTATGACGGGATTTTCATTTCCGAATAATTCAGCAGGATTGATTTTATTTTCAGAAAAAGGAATGCACCATATTTTTGAAAGTTCGTTATAATCGCGCTGCTGGGCTGATGTCATTCGCCCCTGACGTAAAACATAAGTCTTTATCGTGCGGTAAACAGTTGACTTTCTGTTGTTTTCGTTTTTATTTTTGTCTGAATTTTCGTCTGTAGTTCCGGTGTCGTGCCCGTTTTCAATGTCGCTCATTTTATTTACCATCTCAAATTTTTATTCGCCTTTCGTTATTTTCGGCGCAATGTAAATGCAGTTTTCAAAATCATAAAAAATCCTGAAAAAAGCAGAATTCTTGTTGTCCTTAAAAATTGCATCCAAATTCCAAAGTGAATCTGTTTTAGTTACGTTCCATTTTTTTTCGGGAAGTCCGTAATAAACAAGTTCGCCGTCCTGAGAATATACACCGATATACAAAACTGCATTTTCTTCATCAAGGGACGCTTTTATATCGCCGTAAGATTTTGAAGATGCACTTTCGTCATAGTCCAGATTGAACTCAGCAAACGCTTCCCTTCCCTGTGAATCTATATAGCAGACAGAGTACGCTCCTTTTGGAATCAAAAAATTATCCTGACTTGATGCCGAACAGTTTGTATAACCTGCATAAAAAGTATTGTCGCTTTTCGTAATCAGCGGATTGCTTATAACCCAGCGGTATCCTGTTTCTTTGTGATAAAGCTGAATGCTGTCAATCCGCCTGACATCCGAATCCAACTGTAGAAAAAAAGAAAATTTCTGAACAGGAGGCGTGTCTTCGTTTTCAAAGTCGTATACGACTTTTGTATATACTTTGGAAACTTCCGGCGCGGAGTTCTGGCAGGAAGAAAATAAAAAAACAAAAGCCAGAGAAAATAAAACCGGAAGTTTTGACAGAAGTCCTGACAGAAGTCCTGACAGAAGTCCTGACAAAAGTCCTGAAAGAAAGTGCGGTTTTCCTGCAACAGGATTTTTTAAACGAAAAAAAGGATTTTTATCCATAAGTTTCTGCTAAAAGTTAAATATCAGGTTAATGACAGTCAGCCCGGAAGCCGCAAACTGATTTACCAGCGATTCAAATTTTACGTTTACTTTTTTGCAGGCATCGTCCAGATAAGAAAGATAGTACATACCCAAGTCAGTTCCTTCCTGTCCGTCAGGGAGTTCCCTGTAGAAGTCTACGAGAGAACGCTTGTTTGTATCTGCCTGAGCCTTTGTTTCAAAGTTTTCCTTTACTTCCTGGAATTCGTCGTCTTTGTTGTACAAAGTAATGTGAAGCCGTCCCTGTTTTCCGATGGCACTTGAACCGCCGCCGATTTTCCAGCTTAAGAATACCTGTTCATGTTTTGATTCAAGTTCGCGGACGATTTTGCGCCTTACGTCAGGGTCGAGGACAAGAGTATTTATGTCTTCCCTGTCGCTGTACATCTGCTGGGCTTCTTTTCTGATGTTGGCATTTTCATTGTTCAGAGCAAGCTCCATAACCATTACGGAAATGTATTCTGCAACTTTTGACTTGTCCATATATTTTGACAGAAGGGTTCTTATTGAAGAAAGAATTTCAGAAAAGTTTTCGTCCTTGCTGAATTTCGTAATGATATACCAGTTCAAAAGTCCGAGCCTGTTCATAAATTTTTCAGAAGTCAGAAGGTAGACGTTTTTTTCTTCCGGGGAATAATCCTTGTTTGACATTATGGCTTTCCAGATAGGAGCTAAAATGGCTTTGCGGGTCTGTTCAATCAGGCCGTTTTTAGTCGAAAGAATCTGGCGCAGTTTCATTTCGCCTATGTTTGTTTTTTCGTCAATAAGCTGTGCAGGGTTCTGCCTGTTATGGCGCCTTACACAGTCACTTGAAATAAAAGCCTGAAAAATCTCGCGGTCAAACTGCTTGTACAAAACTGAATATACGATAAGTTTTGACAAATCCATAACTTCCTGTCTTTTTGAAACAAATTCTGACATGGAAATTTCGATTTTGGAAATATATTCCAAAAGAAGCATATTTTGAATTGACTGCGGAGAAAATTTATTCAATGAAATTCCATATTCTTCTACATTATCAGCAAGTTTAATTCTTTTTAAGTTCTTTTTATGACTAATAAAATTTGATGCACCTTCTTCAGTCAGGATTAACTTTAGAGGTAAATCAAGTAATAATTTTTTTGCTGCCATTGATAGTACGAAACTCCAGCTTTTTTTAATGATTTATTTTATTATATCCTAAGCATTTTTTATTGTAAACTGATTTTTTCTACTTTTTCAATTTTAAAAGTTAATATATAGTATTCTCTATGATAATAGCAGAAATCGGAACTTCTCACGAAGGTTCTTTAAAAAAAGCAAAGGAACTGACAGATGCCGCCTGCGAATCAGGGGCAGATTTCATAAAATTTCAGTGGGTTTACGCAAATGAAATCCTGCACAGAAAAACAGGTTTTGTAAATCTGCCGGCAGGAAGGATTCCGCTTTACGAAAGATTTAAAAGCCTTGAGTGTCCGAAAGAATTTTACGAAGAAATGCTTTCTTACGTTCATTCCAAAGGGAAAAAATTTATATGCTCGCCTTTCGGGTTAAAAAGCATGAAAGAACTTCTTGAAATTCAGCCTGATGCAGTAAAGATTGCTTCGCCTGAACTGAATCATTACGAAATGCTGGAGTTTTTACGCGAATACCGTTCAAAGCAAAAAGACAAAATTCAGGTAATCCTCTCAACAGGAGTTTCTACCCTCTCTGACATAGAAAAAGCGCTTTGCGTAATCGGAACGGAAAACGTTTCAATCCTTCACTGCATTACAAGCTACCCTGCCCCTGAAGAAGAATACAATCTTTCAATCATTGAAAATCTTTCGCGCCTTTTCGGAGTTCCCGTCGGAGTAAGCGACCACAGCCTTGACCCTGTTTTAGTGCCTGCTTTAAGCATCGCATGTTCAGGCTCTATTGTCGAAAAACACATAACCTTAAGCCGGAAAACTGACGGACTTGATGACCCTGTAGCGCTCGAACCTGAACAGTTTGCAATGATGAGCCACGTCGTAAATCAGGCAAAGGCTGCAATAAACCGCTACGGAACGCAGACAGGAAAAGAACGCATAATAATGCAGATTGAAGAACAATTCGGAAAAGAAAAAGTAGAAAAAGCCATCGGAACGGGAATAAAAAAACTTGCGCCGTCTGAAAAGTCAAATTACGGCAGGACAAACAGAAGCCTGCATTATATGAACAGTTTTAAGCCGGGACATAAAATTTTAAAAGACGACATTGCAGCTTTACGGACGGAAAAAGAACTTACGACAGGAATTTCACCTGAGTTTTACGGGCTTTTAATCGGAAAAACGCTTGCAAAACAAGTGAGTGACGGCGACGGAGTTCAGCTTGAAGATTTTATGAACTGAATCTGCATATTGCGCTATTATTGTATTTTATTCATTTTTGATGTATTATCCTTTTTATGAGTAATCTGATTCAGCCCAAAGTATTAAAAGGTTTTCGTGATTTTCTTCCTGTCGCTCAAATCCAGCGCGATACACTCCAAGAAAAAATTACAAACGTATACCGCTCGTTCGGTTTTGTTCCGATTGACACGCCTGTACTTGAATATACAGAAATCCTTTTGCGCAAAAGCAACGGAGAAACTGAAAAACAGGTTTTCAGATTTCAGGACAACGGCGGAAGAGATGTTGCAATGCGGTTTGACCTTACGGTTCCGTTTGCAAGGTTTACGGCAGAACATTTTTCAGAATTATACCTTCCTTTCAAACGCTATCACATTGCAAAAGTCTGGCGCGGCGAAAAACCGCAGGCAGGACGTTACAGGGAATTTGTCCAGTGCGACGTCGATACAGTAGGTTCAGACAGCGCAGTAAGCGATTTTGAAATCCTCAACGTAATGAAATGCGCGCTCAATGCAATCGGCGTTGAAAAATTCAAAATTCACGTAAACCACAGGGGAATTTTCAACAGATTCCTGCAGAAACTTGAACTGCTTGAAAAATCAGAGGAAATTTTAAGAATCGTAGACAAACTTGCAAAAATCGGCAGGGACGAAGTCGTAAAGGAACTTACGGAATATACCCTCAGCAGTGAAAAATCTGAGGAAATCATAAAATACATAAGTTCCTCAGGCTCGTTTCTTGAAATCCTTTCGCAGCTTGAAAATTTTGCAGGCGGAAAAGACAAAGATTCTGAGCGCATGAAAGAAATTTACGATATGATGTGCGCAAGTGAAATCGAATCAAGTTTTGTGCTTGATCCGTCGATTACGCGCGGACTTGATTATTATACAGGCGTAGTTTACGAAACTTTCCTTGACGACCTGCCTTCCATAGGTTCAATCTGTTCCGGCGGACGCTACGATAACCTTGCAGGACTTTACATGAAAGAAAAAGTTGCAGGTGTCGGAGGGTCAATCGGACTTGACAGGCTGATTGCCGCCCTTGAACAGCTCGGGCTTACCGAAAAAAAAGGAAGCTACCTTGATGCAGAAATTTTCTGTCAGGATTTATCTGACATCGTAACGTATCAGAAAATTGCCGCAGAATTACGGAAAAACGGCATTAATGCAGAAGTTTTCCCTGAGCCAAAAAAGATGAACCAGCAGTATAACGTTACCGAAGCAAAAAACATTCCCTGGGGAATTCTCTGCAACAAGGAACAGTGCCAGAAAGGACTCATCACTTTAAAGAACTTAAAGACACGCGAACTTTTTGAAAACATTTCGGTACAGGAAGCCGTAAAAATTATTTCAGCAAAGATGCAGCAGCCTTCTGAGCTTTAAGCTTGTTCTGGTATACGCTGACACTGCTTTCTACAAGCCAGCCTTTGTCAAAACGATACCAGATTTCTTTTGCAGACGAATCATTTTTTTTATTCAGAATTGCGCAGCCTTCTATCATCAGTACATCGCCAAGCCTGCAATGATCAAGCGCGCTGGAATCCCAGGAAGACTCCTTGCGGAATGCGGCGTAAGGCTCCGTAACGACAGCCCAGGAAATTGACGGATTCAGATTGATTACGTCATTTTCCTGAAAAACTATCTGTTCATTTCTGGCTTTGCAGGAAGAAAAAAAGCAGATTGAAAAAACCGAAAGCAAAAAAATAATTTTTTTCATAAAATTTAATTCCGTTTAAGACTGTTTAACGCCGTCAAGCAAAAATTTACGGATTTCAGGATAGACTGCCAGATCAGAATCAACAAAATTCTCTTTTGGAATTTCATCTATACCGACCCAGTCATATTCCGTATGTTCCGTAAGGGCATATTTTTTTTCAATTCCGTCATGCGGAACTTTTATAAGATAGGCATCAAGCTGACGTTCCCTGCCGTCGTGAAAAAAAGTTCCTGTCGTTATTTTCTGCAGGACTTCGACCGTAATGCCGAATTCTTCATTCATTTCTCGTATTATAGCCTGAGAATCAGTTTCGCCTTCTTCGACTTTTCCGCCGGGGAATTCCCATCTGTTGCACATCTGCCCGGAAGAATTCCTGTGCGCAATCAGAATCTTGTCGTTTTCAAATGCAATGCAGGCAATCGATCTGTTCATCTTAGAAAACCACAAATCCCGGAATTGCAAAATGCAGGATTCCTGCAATTATGCAGACGATACCGAAATACTTTTTGTTTTTAAAGAACACAGTTTCGACAAATTCCGGCAGTTCATGTTCTGCAAAAGAATTTGCATAATATTCAAGAATAATAATCAGCCCGCCTGCCAGACCGAACAGTGCAGGAAACAAATCTCCGATAAGGACGAGGTTCTTTCCGTTTCTGCTGAACGTAAAAAACAGTTTTATAAACCCTGTCAGGGCACAGAGCGCACCCGTTACAAGACAGAAAGTTTCGTTTGAAAGCACGCTGTCATTTTTTAAAGTTGACTTTACTTTTTTAATCCTGCTTTTTTCGTCAGCGGCGTCAACGTCAAAATTATCTGATTCCAGCTTCGTCGAATTGTTGGAATTTATCAAAATTATTCCGGCTAAAATATTCAACAGAACTGATAAAAAATAAAACTGAACCATAATAAATAAAATCTCCCGAAATTTTATGGAATTAATATTATTGAAGCCTTCGATTTACCTTTACAGATAATTCTCCGCTCTCATCTCCTACAGAAACTTCTGCAATAACATCCGTTACATTATAATCGTCAGATTCAGTTCTGTAAATGTTTGAATTCAAAAAAATTTCACCGTTTACGTCCTGCTGAAACTTCATCTGAACGCCTGACTCCGAAATTCCGTAAAAAACTATTTTTACAGGGAACGATACGCTTTCGCCTGATTTTTTTTCCTGATTTGACAGCTGCGTTTTTGTCTTTTTTACAGGATGAATTTTAACGCTTGCAAAAAGCCTGTCGTCATACGAAAAAGACTGAAGCTCGCACTCGTATCCGTTTATTACTTTTAAGTTGCCTTTGTTTGAAAAATTATTCGTTATAAAGACAATCGCAAAGCAGAAAACCATAATCAGAAAAATAATTCTGTTTGACTTTTTTGCAACAAGAACCCTGAAAAGCCCCTTTTCAAATTTCAGGCCTGTGCCGTTGTAGTAATCCTGTACAATTTTTGGCGCATTTTTCATCCGTTCTTCGTGAAAAAAACGCGAATTGTTTTCTGCATTTTCATAACCGGCTTCTTTTTGAGAAGGGTCTTCCGTTTCTTTCATATTCTCCCAGAATGACATTATCTGACCCTATTTTTTTACAAGAGAATCAAGCAGATAGTCAGTGCGCCACCACACAATGTCAACTTTTTCGCTGTATGCAAGAAGCGCGCTTATAATTCCCTTGCCGGAAAGTGAAAAACTGTCGTACACGACTTTATCAGTATCAAACTGGAGAAGCCGCCTTAAAACCTTATTGCTTGACGGATCAAAAATCTGAACTATGTATCCGTCAGCAGTTATAATCGTAAAAAACATCCAGTTGTTTTCGGTCACGCCGAGAAAATCATACGGACTTTTTAAAACCTGCTTGCTGAATCCCTGCGTAACATATTCTTCGTAAGGCGGAATCAAAACTGATTTTCCGTATTTGCCTGAAGAGGCATCGAGGGAATAAATGTAAGTCGAGTTATAGTCAATGCCAGACTGAATTTTGCTTGTTTCGTCTATCGTCGTATTGTAATAATCGATTTTTACATAGAGTTTATACGCATTGCTGTCAGGAATTACGTTTTCGACTTTCAGGAATATTGAATTGTCATTGTCTTTAAACGGATTCGGAGCGTCGTCAGAGTTTATGAGAATATTGTGCAGAAGATAGCCCGATTCGGAAAACCAGAAAACTTCAAGTCCTTCGGGAATGATGCAGATTACTACAAGTTCATCTTTTGACGTTGTGTAAATGTTTTTTATAAACGGAAACGGAGTTCCGCCGGGTCCCTGCTGACCGATGTAATCTATAAATGAATCTCCGTCAAAACGAAGGACAACCTGACGCAGAATGCGCTTGTTTTCGTTTTCCTGACGTTCCTGCGGAAGAACTTCGACGGCGTAGATTCTCTGTTTTGAATCAACGCAGATTTTTGACGGATTGTTAAAAGGATAGTCGATTACTTTTTTTGTGCTGATTTCCTGAGATTTTGACTGCACTCCGATGATGTTGTTTTTTGAAGAATTGAACAGAGGCGCAGGATTTTCTTCGCTGTTAAAATAAAGCGAAAGCAAATCCCCGTAAGAATTCATTTCGATTATTTTTTTTGATTCGCCGTTTGAAATGTAAAAAAATCCGTCTTTCATTGCAAGTTCAGTGTGAATGTCGTTTCCGGTGTCTGACAGGTCAAAAAAATTAAGCTGGTTTTCAAAATTTCCGTATTTGAGTGAAAACAAATCATCGCGCTTAATCGAAGAAACAACGCCGCTTCGCTTACATGAAACAAAAAAGGCAGAAACAAATGCACACACGCTCAGGCAGATTAAACAAGTTTTTTTCATAATTATTGATAGAATAAAGGTATAAGAAATTATTGTCAATTATTACATTCTTTAGTATATTTATAGACATTATGTTATTAGATAAGATTTTGACTGCAATTTTCGGTTCCCAAAATGACCGTGATGTAAAAATGTTAAAGCCAATTGTTGCTGCCATCAATGAAAAAGAATCCTGGGCAGCATCCCTCAGTGCAGAAGATTTTCCAAAACAGACACAGATATTTAAAGACCAGCTCGCTTCCGGAAAAACTCTTGACGACATTCTCGTCGAGGCTTTTGCACTTGCAAGAGAAGCTGCAAAGCGCGTATTGGGCGAACGTGCCTACGACGTTCAGCTTATGGGTTCTCTCGTATTGAACTCAGGACGAATTACGGAAATGAAAACAGGTGAAGGTAAAACGCTCATGTGCGTTGCCGCAGCCTATCTGAATTCCCTGACAGGAAAAGGCGTTCATATCGTTACGGTAAACGATTACCTTGCAGAACGCGATGCTGCCTGGATGAAACCTGTATACGCATATCTCGGGCAGACAGTCGGAACGATTCTTTCCAATATGGACAACAATGCACGCCGCGAAGCCTATGCCTGCGACATTACTTACGGAACGAACAATGAATTCGGTTTTGACTACCTGCGCGACAATATGCAGATTGACCCTAAAGAAAAAGTCCAGCGCGGATTTAACTTCTGTATCGTCGACGAAATTGACTCAATCCTCATTGATGAAGCAAGAACGCCTCTCATCATCTCGGGACAGGGCGAAGACGACACTTACAAATTCCACGAAGTAGACAAATACGTAGGTCAGCTTGTCGAAATGGAAAAAGACCCTGAAACAGGAATTTATCCTGACGAAGTTCAGCTTGAACCTGAACAGAGAAAGGCTTTAAAAGGCGACTTTACGCTTGACGAAAAATCAAAGCGCGTTTCGTTCACTGCAAAAGGTATGGATCATATCGACCAGATTCTTCATCAGCACAATCTCATTCCTGCAGGAACGACAGTTTTTGACGAAGAGAACTTTGAATACGTACATTATTTTACTCAGGCAGTGCGCGCGCACCAGCTTTATAAAATTGACGTCGACTATATCGTGCGCGACGGTCAGGTTCAGATTGTAGATGAATTTACAGGCCGCGTACTCGAAGGAAGAAGATACGGCGACGGACTTCATCAGGCAATCGAAGCAAAAGAGCATCTGCGGATTGCACAGCGCAACAGGACTATGGCAACGATTACGTTCCAGAACTTTTTCCGAATGTACAAAAAGCTTTCGGGAATGACGGGAACTGCCGCAACGGAAGCTGTCGAATTCAACAAAATTTACAAGCTTGACGTCGTTGCAATTCCTACAAACAGGCCTGTCCAGCGTATAGACGAAAACGATGAAGTTTACCTTAACGAAAGCGACAAATGGGAAGCCATCGCAAAAGAAATAAAGCAGGCTCACGACAAAGGTCAGCCTGTCTTAGTCGGTACTGTTTCGGTTGAAAAATCAGAACACCTTTCTGCCCTGCTTACAAAAAAAGGCATAAAGCACGAAGTTTTAAATGCAAAAAACCATGCACGCGAAGCAATGATTATCGCAGAAGCCGGAAGCAAAGGCGCCGTAACGATTGCCACAAACATGGCAGGACGCGGTACTGACATCAAGCTCGGCGGAAATCCTGAAATGCGTGCAAGAAAACGCGCAGGAACGAACGCAACTCCAGAGCAGTATGAACAGGCTTTGAAAATCGAAAAAGAAAAATACGTTCAGGATTATGAAGAAGTAAAAAAATGCGGCGGACTTTACGTAATCGGTTCGGAACGCCATGAATCACGCCGTATTGACAATCAGCTTCGCGGACGTTCAGGCCGTCAGGGAGATCCGGGACGTTCAAAATTCTTCATTTCTATGGACGATGACTTGATGCGTCTTTTCGGCGGAGAAAGGATGAAAGCTATTATGAGCCGTATCGGAATGGAACCGGGAGAACCGATTGACCACCCGATGCTCAACAAGTCAATCGCAAAGGCACAGCAGAAAGTTGAACAGAGAAATTTTGAAATCCGAAAGCACCTTCTTGACTACGACGACGTTCTGAATGAACAGCGTTCCGTAATTTACGAAGAACGCGATTCAATTCTTGCAGACGAAAACCTTGCACAGCGCGTATTTGAAAACGCCAGAGAACTTGTTGCAGACATGCTTGAAGAATACAATTCTGACAGAAAAAATCCTAATGCCGAAATGGAACTTCTGACAAAACTGCGCGACACTTTTGGAATTCAGTTTACAAATCAGGATATTTCGGAAGAAAGGATTTGTGCAGCACTGCAGAATGACATAACGGAAAAAGAAACTCTTGCAGGAAAAGACAACCTCAATATGTTCATCCGTTATCAGTACATTCAGGCAATCGACAAAAAATGGCTTGACCAGCTTGAATTCCTTGAAAGCCTGAGGGAAGCCGTTTCTTTAAGGACATACAGCCAGAAAAATCCGCTTACGGAATACAAAATCGACGGATTCAACGTATTCTATGACATGCTCGACTCTATCAGGACTTCTATCATTTCAAGACTGTTTAAGGTAAGGGTTCAGCTTTCGCCGGAAGCACTTGCACAGAGGGCAAAAGCGCAGTCACAGATGCAGAAAATCAATGCAAAACACGAAGAAAGCGGCAGTAATTTTGCAGGAGTGCGTTCAGGAATAAACGGCGATCAGGCACGAAGGCAGGCAGCTTCCGGGGCTATGCAGCAGCATACTCAAAGCGAAAATGCAACAGTAAAACGCATGATGCCTAAAGTAGGAAGAAACGAGCCGTGTCCGTGCGGTTCAGGCAAAAAATACAAATTCTGTCACGGCCGCTGATTTTTTCATAATCGTGACGAAATTGTGCAAAAGTTACAGATTTCTGCATCATCTGCGGCAGTCTGTAACTTTGATTGAACAAAACAGGTTTTTATTATAGAATATACGGACACGATGAAAAATTTTATTTTAAAAACCTGTCTGTCTTTTTTACTGCTTTCCTGTTTTTCGCCTTGCTTTGCAAAACAATACGGCGCCAAACTCGACAGAATTTTTAATTCACGCCTTACGGAAGAAGAAAAAAAAATACTTTTGAGCGGTCAGGTTCTCATAAAAAATACAAAAAACTATTCAAACATCTGCCTTCAGTCAGACAGCGAAAATGCCGTAAAACTGATGTCAGAAATGAAAGAATTACGCCCGAACTATCTGTCAGAAATAATCCAGATTATTCCCGAAGAAAGCCAGCCTGACATAATCGCAAAAATAAACGAAGTTCTCTCTGACATTCCGTCTTACAAAGGAATTCCGTATTATTCTGAACATAACAAAATCTGGGTTGACTTGTATTCAGAAGCACGGATTATCGAAGAAAAAGTCAGCGAAGAAAAAAGTGATTTTCCGAATTCTGAAAATCCAGCGTCAAAGAAGCAAAAAACAATCAAAGCCGATTTTTTTATGGAACCTTTCGGCGACATTCTTTCTGACATAAAAATCATAACATCAAAAGATTCGCTTTATTATGAAAACATAAATTCTGATTACATAAAATACAATTCGATAAACTGCGTGTCACCGCAGAATATGAAGTCAGTCATCATAGTTTTTAAGACCGAAGGTTACTGGGTTTTGTACGGAATCGGCGGCGTAAATGCACCGAGAATTCCTTTTTTAACAAACAGAATCGAACTGTCATTTATGAACAGAATAAAGACATTCTGCAATTTTGTTTTTGACAAACTGAAATAGAATTACGATAAATTTTGGGAGAATTTTTATGTTTACAGATGTGATTATTTTAGCCGGCGGATTCGGGGAAAGATTATGGCCTGCAAGCCGTCCTGACAATCCAAAACAGTTTTTGAGCCTCGGAAACAACATTTCGCTTTTGCAGAATTCAATTTTAAGGGCACTTGCATTAAAAATTGAAGGAAAAATCATAATTGCAACAAGAAAAGACCTGCTTGACTCCTGCGCAAAACACGCTTACGAGCTTTCATGCAAAGTTTCTGATGAAGAAAAAAAGAAAATTCTTGAGGACCTCATTATTCTTGCAGAACCTGAACCAAAGCATACGACAGCGCCGATAATTCTATCATGCCACATGCTTGAACTTTCAGCTCCTCAAAAAGAACATTCCGTTCTGGTTTTAACGAGCGACCACATAATCAAGCCTGTTGAAAACTTTGTTACAGACTGCGAAGAAGCTTATAAAGCTGCCGTTACGGACAAATTCGTATGCTTTGCAATTCCTCCGACAGAGGCAAGCACAGGCTACGGCTACATAAAAACAGGAAATTCAATTACCCCGAAAACATATAAAATCGACACTTTCAAAGAAAAACCTGACCAGAAAACGGCAGATGAATATTTTGCAAGCGGAAAATATTTCTGGAACAGCGGAATGTTCGGCTTTACGTCGCAGTTCCTCAAATCAGAACTTGACAAGTGCGAACCGGAAGTTTCCAGAGCATTTGAATGTGTCAGGACAGGAAAAGCGCCGGAATTTTCAAAAATTCACGATATTTTTTATATTTCACAATGGCAGGAAATGGAAGAAGCCTACAAAAAAACGCCGAAAATCGCCATTGACAATGCAATCGCAGAAAAAACACAAAATGCGTATGCAGTCAGCACAAGCTTTAACTGGGACGACGTAGGAAGCTGGGACGCTTTTTCTAAATTTGCAGACGGAAACGAAAATGTAATCGCAAAGGCTGAATCTGAAAACTGCTTTGTCTATTCAGATATTCCGGTGGCTTTATGCGACGTTCAGGATTTGATAGTCGTAATAAAAAACGGCAAGGCACTCATAATGAAAAAAGGTTCTAGCAATCTTGTGCGTGATGTGGTAAAATCAATTAATTAGAGATATTGGAGAACTTTTATGTGGTGGATGGTTGCTTTTTCTTTCGCAATAAGCGTTATTATTACTCCCGGCATAATTTTTATATGCAGGCATTTCGGCTGGTATGATACTCAGGACGAAAGAAAAATTCATAAAGGAAACATTCCGCGACTTGGCGGTCTGGGAATAATCATTGCCTTTGTAATTTCTTCAATGACGTATTTTATCGTTTCGCCGGCAAACAATCCGACACATGTACTGCCACTTATAATTGCAGGCGGAATAATTTTTATTTTTGCACTGGCAGATGACTTTTTTAATTTTAAGGCACTGTTTAAACTTCTCTTTCAGGTTATTGCAGTTTTAATCGTAATTTCAAACGGATACAGATTCAAGCAAATCTGCAACTGGGAAATTCCTGTCTGGTTCAGTTACGTGCTTACATTTTTCTGGATGATCGGAATCATAAATGCTTTCAACCTGATTGACGGAATAGACGGTCTTTGCGGAGGACTTTCGTTCCTTATTTTAAGTTCACTCGGAATAATTTTCCTTCGCTCTGCCAGACCTACGGCAGGAATCTGCTTTATGATGGCAGCGGCAATCGCAGGATTTTTGATTTACAACAAGCCGAAAGCAAAGATTTTTATGGGCGACGGCGGAAGTCAGTTTATGGGCTTTATGATTTCAGCACTGCCGCTTTATTATTCAACTCCAAATTTTGAATATAACAAACTGCTTGTAATGCTTGTACTTGTAAGCATTCCCATGCTTGACACGATTGCGGCAATGTGGCGGCGTACAAGGGAACACCGCTCGTTTTTGTCGCCTGACTCAAGGCACATTCATCACAAACTGATTGCACTTGGATTTACAAAAGTTCAGACTTTGATTTTTCTGCTTTCGATTCAAGTGTGCCTGTGTCTTGCGGCAGGACTTGGAATGTACATAAAAGAGGACAAGGGCTCGATTTTATTGATAGCAATTTTTGTGTTTATGATTGTTTTTTATTGTGCAATTCACTTCATTTATTATACAGTAACAAATAATCAGACATCAAACATAACCTCCACTGAGGAGAAATTAAATTCAAGTGAAAACGGAGAAACAAAATGAAAGGAATTATTCTGGCAGGCGGTTCGGGAACAAGACTGTATCCTTTGACAAAAGCAGTTTCAAAACAGATTTTGCCGCTGTATGACAAACCGATGATTTATTATCCGCTTTCTGTTTTGATGCTTGCAAAAATACGCGAAGTTTTAATTATTTCGACACCGCGCGATTTGCCTGTTTTTAAAGAACTTTTAGGCGACGGAAGTTTTCTCGGAATGAAGTTTGAATACAAAGTTCAGGAAAAGCCGAGGGGACTTGCAGATGCCTTTATCGTCGGCAAAGATTTTATCGGGAATGACGACGTTGCAATGGTTTTGGGCGACAACATTTTTTACGGACAGAGTTTTACGAGCACTTTAACGCGGGCCGCAGAATCCATAAAAAATAACAAAGGCGCCGTAATATTCGGTTATTACGTAAAAGACCCGACTGCCTACGGCGTAGTTGAATTTAACAAAGACGGCAAAGTCCTCGGAATTGAAGAAAAACCGCAGGAACCAAAGTCAAATTATGCAGTTCCGGGACTTTATTTTTACGATAATTCAGTAGTCCAGATTGCAGAAAACGTAAAACCGAGCAAACGCGGCGAAATAGAAATTACTGCCGTAAACAACGAATACCTGAAACAGGGAAAACTGAACGTTGAACTTTTAGGACGCGGAATGGCATGGCTTGATACAGGAACTTATGACGGACTTCTGGAAGCTTCCAATTTCATTGCGACAATACAGAAACGGCAGGGAATGTACGTTTCCTGCATAGAAGAAATTGCATACAGAAACAAATGGATTTCAAAAGACAGCCTTCTGGAAACTGCATCAGGCTATAAGACAGATTACGGTGAATACTTGAAATTTATTGCAGGGAGTGTCATTTAATGCCTTTTACTTTTACAAAATGTGCTATCGACGGCTTATTTGAAATTTCACCAAAAGTTTTTGGCGATAACCGCGGATATTTTTTTGAAAGCTACACTGAAAAAGATTTTTTTGAAGCAGGCCTGACAATGAAATTTGTTCAGGACAATCAGTCGCTGAGCAAAAAAGGAGTATTGCGCGGACTTCACTTTCAGAAAGAATTTCCTCAGGGAAAACTTGTCAGAGCAATAGCCGGTCAGGTTATTGATATTGCCGTTGATTTGCGCAAAAACTCAAAGACTTTCGGAGAATATCACTTTGTACTGCTTGATTCTGAAAAGCAGAATCAGTTTTACATTCCGCCGGGATTTGCACACGGATTTTACGTAAAATCAGAATCTGCAATTTTTGCGTACAAATGCACAGATTACTATCACCCGGAATGTGAAAGCGGCATAATGTGGAATGACCCGGTAATCAACATCGACTGGAAAAATATAATCGACATTGATTTTGAAAACATCATTCTAAGCGAAAAAGATAAAAAACTTCCGCTTTTTGATAAAAATAAAGTCTACTTTGATTTATAATTTGTAATCAAACATAATTTTTGCTAATATATTTATTTTGGAGTACAGAAAATGATTTGGGTAATCGGTGCAAACGGAATGTTAGGGTCTGAACTTTGCAGGCAGCTTGACAGTAAAAAAATTCCTTATGTCGGCACAGGAAGAGAAGTTGACATTACAAAAAATGAAAGTCTTGAATCTTTCCTATGCGCGCAGGAAGCAAAATCCTATCTCGTTCATTCGCCGGAAAACAAAGACAGCCTAAAAATAAAATGGATTGTAAATTGCGCAGCCTACACCGCCGTCGAAAAAGCTGAATCTGAACAGGAACTTGCAGAACAGTTGAATTCTACAGGCGCAAAAAACATTGCCCAGATTGCAAGATACAACGGAATAAAATTAATTCATATTTCAACAGACTATGTTTTTGACGGAACTTCCGCAACCGCTTATACCGAAAGCATGCCGAAAAATCCGATCGGCGTTTACGGCAAAACAAAAAGTGACGGCGAAGATTTTATTCAGCAGGCAATGACACAATACTACATTTTGCGGACAGCCTGGCTTTACGGTTATTCACATCCGAATTTTGTATATACAATGACAAAACTGATGAACGAAAAATCAGAAATCAAAGTCGTAAACGATCAGTTCGGCTCACCTACTTTTGCCGGCGACCTTGCAGACTGCATTATCAGAATAATCGAAAAATCTGAAAAAAATGCAAATTCTTTTGACTTAAAATCGATGATTCCATACGGAATATACAATTTTACTAATCTCGGAGAAATCTCCTGGTTTGACTTTGCAGAAAAAATTTATGCACTCGGCAAAAAATACGGCCGCATAACAAACGACTGCAATGTCCTTCCATGTTCAACTTCTGAATATGCGGCAAAAGTTCAGCGCCCGGCGTTCTCCGTTTTGTCAAAAGAAAAAATTTTAAATACGCTGAAAATAAAAATTCCGGCTTGGGATAAATCTCTTGAAAATTTCATCAGGAGCAAATCTTTCTAAATTTTGAGGTTAATATGTCAGACAGAAAATTAAAGAACATTTTAATTACAGGCGGCGCAGGTTTTATAGGTTCAAATTTCATTCACTATCTTTTTAATGAAAGTGCAAGCGGCTCAAAGGAATTTATGGATTCAGGCTTTACCGGAAAAATCATAAACCTTGACTCTCTGACTTATGCCGGCAATCTTGAAAATCTTTCTGATATTGAAAAAAAATACGGTAGCGGAACGACAGACGACAAACGGCGCTATTATTTTGTCAAAGGCGATATCTGTGACAGAAAACTTGTCGAACAGATTTTTGCAGAATATGACATCGATACAGTCATTCACTTTGCCGCAGAAAGTCATGTTGACCGTTCAGTTCTTGCACCGGAAACTTTCATCAAGACAAACGTTTTAGGAACGTACACTCTGCTTGAGTGCGCAAAAAATTACTGGAAAACTTCTTTGGACAACATAAGGGATGACGTGCTTTTTCATCATATTTCAACTGACGAAGTTTACGGCTCCCTTGGCGAAACAGGATATTTTACGGAAACTACTGCGTATGATCCGCGAAGTCCGTATTCTGCAAGCAAGGCTTCAAGCGACCATATCGTAATGGCTTACCATCATACTTTCGGACTTCCTGTTACATTAAGCAACTGTTCAAATAATTACGGACCGTACCAGTTCCCTGAAAAATTAATTCCGCTTATGATTTTAAATATTTCTCAAGGCAAAAAACTTCCTGTTTACGGACAGGGAACGAATATCCGTGACTGGATTTATGTCGAAGACCATAACCGCGCAGTCTGGCAGATTATGAACGACGGAAAGACAGGAGAAAAATACAACATCGGCGGCGAAAATGAATGGCAGAACATCAGGCTGCTTGAAAAGCTGATTGAACTTACTTCAAAAGAACTTAACCTTGACATTGCAAAAATAAAAGAAAACATTACGTATGTAAAAGACCGCCCGGGTCATGACAAGCGCTATGCGATTGACTGTTCAAAAATAAAAAATGAACTTGGCTGGCAGCGCAAAATGACTTTTGAAGAAGGACTTTTGATGACCGTAAAATGGAATCTTTCAAATAAAGACTGGATTGAACATATCCAGAGCGGCGAATACCTGAACTGGATAGACAGCAATTATTCAAAACGATAGCGGTTTTATGTTTCTCATAAGGAAATCTATATGAAAAAATTTATGTCATTATTTTTTATTTTATGCGCCGTGCTTTGCAATATGATTTCCGCTGAGAAATATCAGATTGTCAATGAAATTTATTTTATAAACGGAATTACAGGCGAACGTCATCTGCAGAAAAAAGTTAAGATTGACCATAAACGGATTTTTAACTCTCAAGATGAATTGCAGTCTTACGTTTCAGATTTAATTCAGCGGTATAAAAATCTCCGCACTTTTGACGACATTCAAGTCGAATTTTTAACGCTTCAGCCGTCATCAGACGACGAAAGCCTGCCGTCTGCCGTGTCACTCCAGATAAAAATACTCGACTCCAGAAATTTTATCGTTCTCCCCTATTACAAGTACGATTCAAAAGACGGTCATGTCCTCAAGGCAAAATTGAAAAACTCAAATGCCTTTGGTACGCTAAACGAACTTGAATCAGAACTTTACTTTGGAATCAATCAGGGCAAAACTTCTGATAATCTGGAATTTACTTTTGGCGGCGCTTTTAATTACAGCCTGCCTTTTTATTTTGGCATTGTCGAAGCCAGCTGGAACAATGATCTTGATTTTTCGTACACAATTGCAAAGGAGATGCCGGAATGGAAAGGTAATACCGGCTTTACGTTTAAGATTCCGCTTGAAAGGATTTCGTTTGATTTGACTTTGACGCAGAAAATAATCAATGACTTTGACTACGAAGTTTTTAACGATTCAATGTACTTTGGCGAAGTTGCAGACTTTTCAATTCCCATAAAGCTTGAAGTCTTTGAAAACTGGGGAGATCTGGTTTACACTCCGGGCGTAAATTATACTTACAACTGGAAAATCAATGATAAAATAAATTTAAAAAATGATGAACTTCTAAGCCCGGAACTTCTGTTTTCAAATAAAATTTCAGCAGGCAGGGTCAACTGGGACGGAAATTTCAGGAAAGGTTTTTCGGCATACATAAGGCAGGATGCCGGCTATAATTTTTTGATTGACGACATGGTAATAGGCTTTGAAGGCGAGTTTTCAGGCTTTATTGCAGGAAAATACGTCGGTTTTGCAAGCCGTGTATATGCCTTCTCGTATATGAACAAAAACAAAAAAATCGGAGACAGGCTCAGGGGAATCCGCGATGACGAGTTTTTCAATCCTAGTGTAAATGTAAACGACATATACGCATGCAGTACGCCTTCAGCCCTGGTCGTAAACCTTGATTTGCCGATTCACATCTTTACGACTGATTTTGAAAAAATCGGATTAAGCTTCCTGCGTAAACTGAATTTTGAACTGCAAATTTCGCCGTTTATAGATTTTGCGCTTTACACAAACAGGGCAACAGGTTCTTCGTTTGATTTAAAAGACGGTTACTATACTGCCGGAATCGAATTTCTTGTTTTTCCCTTGCGCTGGAAATCACTTCAAATTCGTGCAAGCGCAGGGTTTGACATAGGAAGCCTTTTGTTTAAGGATTTCATAAATACGAGCTGGCGCCCTGCCGTTTCGGTTTATGAGATTTCATTCGGAATCGGACTTCATTATTGATTATAGATTATTGATTGAAAGGCAAAAACTAAAGACGCTTACCTTTCGTTTAAGTTCTGTTCTGCGGCTTTTTTCCAGTATCCTTCAGGACAGAATCTGGCAAGATTATTCAGAATGTCATTCGGAAAGCGGACAAAATTGTTTTTTCTGCCAAGTTCATAGATGTCATAAAAACCTTTCCAGAAGCCGGTTTCATTGCACCATTTCATAATGTCAGGATAAAGCGACAGTCTGGCAAAAAATGCTTCCAGCGATTTATATGAATAATCAGAATCGCGTTCTTCCAGAATCGAGTTTATGTGGGTAAAAGAAATCAAAACGCCGTATAAATTCGTAAGATATGACTCCTGATATTTTTTATTTTCAGCATAAAGCGAACTCAGCTTAAAATATGCCCTGATTGTATTTACGGCATCAATCCTGTACAGCGAGAAAAACCGCGAAGAATTGTCTTCTTTTTCAGATTTTGAAGTCCGCAAAAGCGCATTTCTCAAAGTCGAATCATTAAATTTGCCGTCACTGTTTGCTATTAAAAGCAGAGCCTTTTCCTGCTTTACAGTATCATCAAGGAACTCTGCAATATCAGCCATCTCATACAAAATGTCCGCCTGCTGGGACGGAACTTCAAGCAAATCAGCACTTGCGCGGGCTTTTTCAAGATAAACAAGCGCTATGCTATATTCGCCTTCGAGCTTGTAAATTCTTGCAATAAGAAAAAATGCTTCAGGGTAATTTACGCGCTTTTTAAGATATTCAGTCAATTTAGAAATCGAACCGTTAAAAAACTCGATTCCTTTCTGCTCCGTTATTCTTGTGATAATCGAATAGGCTTCATATTCCTGACGCTCGTCAAGGATTTTCAATACGTCCTCTATGTAATCGCCGGCTTTTCTGACTTGATACGGATTTAAGGCACTCTGCAGAATGTTGTCGGCATATTGAATTTCTTTTTTTCTGAGCGAAATCGAATCCTGCGCAAGCTTCATTGACATCGCATAATTGTTCAGGTCAAATTCCTGCTGAGCTTTTTTTAAGACCCGCCAGGATTCCTGAGAACCGTCAGTGCGCATATTATCAGAGAATACCGAAACGCCTAGAAAGAAAATGAACGTAAAAAATATAAATCCAGATTTTTTTTTCACAATGAATATAACTCCTGCCTGAATTCAGTATCGGCATTTTTTGATTCAATTGTTCGTACTATTTTTCCTTTTTTAAAAATTATCGCTTTGTCACCTGCCCCTGCGATTCCCAAATCTGCGTGTTTTGCTTCTCCCGGTCCGTTTACGACACAACCCATTACAGCGACAGTAATATTTTTGTCAAGCGATAAAAGTTCATTCTGCCAGCGCTCGACAAAACCGTGAACATCAAAGCCAAGCCTTCCGCAGCGAGGACAGGAAATCAGCGTAACGCCGCCTTTTTTAAGACCGCACTCATGCAGGATTTCACGACCCGTAATGATTTCATTTTCAGGAGATGACGAAAGGCTTACGCGGATTGTGCTTCCGATTCCTTCGCAAAGCAGCCTGCTGAACGCAAGAGTTGACTTTACGACACCGCTTATCAAAGGCCCTGCTTCCGTAACGCCGATATGAAGCGGAACGTCATAGTGCCTTGCAAATTCTTCGTTTGACAAAACTGTTTCCTCAACGCTGGAAGCTTTCATACTTACGACGTACTGGTCAAATTTTAATTCTTCAAAAACCTGCGCCTCACGTGCGGCAGTCTGTGCAAGTGCTTTTGAGCGGGTAATCTGATTCTGTTCAACCTGCTCTGCAAGATCTTTCGGAAGGCTTCCTGAGTTTACGCCGATTCTGATTGCAGTACCTTTTTCCCTGCACGCGTTTACGACTTTTTCAACCCTGTCGCGGCTTCCGATATTTCCCGGATTTATTCTGATTGCGGCAACATTGCCTGTAAGACATTCAAGCGCAAGCCTGTAGTCAAAGTGAATGTCGGCAACGAGCGGCATGGATGTATGCCCTGCAATTTTTACGAGCGCCTTTGCACTTTTTGTATCAGGAACGGCAAAACGCAGAATGTCGCAGCCGAGTTTTTGAAGGATATCAAGGCGTTTTAACAGTTCTTCAAAGGCATTATCGTCATCTATAATGCCGTCAATCGGTTCTTTCCACATTGTCTGGATTGAAACAGGACTTTCACCGCCGATACTTAAACGCTTTGTAATTCCCGAACCGCCTATAAAAACAGTCCGCGGTTTTATAAAATTTTCTGTCATAAGCAGATTATATCAAAAGAAACGATAAATAAAAACAGTATATTCAAAAATATTGCAAAGTATATTTTTCTCTAAAAAAAATCATAAAAAAAGCTGCCTGATATAAAACCTATACCAGACAGCCTTTTTACTAATCAGTTAGTTTTGATTAGCACATAATCATAGAGAATACCATTGCGAACAAAGCAACAGTTTCACAAAGACCTACAACCATGATGTACTGTGCAAAACCTTTTCCAGTTTCTCCAAGTGCATCTGAACCTGCAGCACCTGCTTTTCCCTGTGCAATGGCAGAAAAACACATTGCAAAACCTGAAGCAATACCTAAGCCCAAAAGAAACCATGGATCTTTAGATGAAGAAGCCATATTCTGCATAAGAAGGAAACCGTAAATAGTCTGTGTCAAAGGAGCACCTGCAAATACTGTCAGGATGAACGGAGCAGGTTTGTTATTTACATAACATCTTTTCCATGCACCGATAGCACCTTGTCCGGCAATTCCAATACCAATTGCAGATCCGATAGCAGCAATACCCATAGCAACAGCAGCACCTAACATACCAAAGTTCATATATATCTCCTTAAAATTTCTTGCTTAAGACAAGAAAATTATTTTTTTACCGTTTCTTTGAACGGTTCATATTTAAAACCAGACCATGACATTCCGAGATGAGTTGAAAACTCCAGCGTATTCAACCGGACACCATGAACAATTACGGACAATAAGTTCAAAATCATATTCAAACCATGTCCAAAAACTAGCAGTAAAACTGCGGCAATAAACAAAATGGCGTGTCCCATCAGCGGTCCTGCCATTGTATTTACAGTATTAGAAATTGCAGCACCTGCAAGTCCTACAGCCCAAAGCCTTATATAAGAAACAATATCTGAGAAAACGTTTACAACGCCAAGCAAAACAGAAATTATATTCTTACAGCTTTCAAGAATCGATTTTCCAAGACTGCCTTCATAATTTGCAAATATAAAGCTAAGTGCAAAACCTCCGGCAACAAGCAAAATCGCCGTCATTCCGACAGGAATTCCGTTTACAACAAGATTCAGAGGGAAAATCTGAGAACTTACTACCATAGAAAGAACTACATAGAACATTCCCCAAAGCTGAACTAAAGAACCAAGTTCACCCAGAACCTTTAATGACTTGTTCTGCAAATTCCGCTTGATTCCCTTAATGTGAGCAACTGACAGCTGCAGCAAGGCAAGCGTAAAGCAGAAAATCTGAAGGTTCTGACCTGTCGTCAAACCGACGTCACTCCAAGGCAGATAGAGCCTGTAAGGCTGTCCGTTTGACTTCAAATCTGCTGCATTTGAAAGCGGAGTAACAGAAAGATTTACAAGCCAGGACGGAAGCTGCTCCGGCGTAAGACCGAACCAGGTACAAGTCACTGTTCCCCAGGCGACAGTCGCAAGCCCTACAAGGAAAACAAGGCTGAGCATCGGAGAGGACTTTCCCTTTGCCTTATTCTTCAAAATCAGGATAAGGCTTACAAGAGTAACAAGAAGTCCGTAACCGCCGTCGCCAAAAATCATTCCGAAGAAAACAGTAAAGAACAAAAGGAACCAGCCGGAAATATCGTATTCATTGTAACCCGGAACAGTTCCCAAAAAGTCTGTAAGCGGATAAATCAAACTTACAAGCTTGTTATTCTTTAATTTAGTCGGAACGGCATCTTCTTCTGCAGGGTCATCACTTGCCAGTGCCCAGTAATTTTCTTTTGCCGTTTTCTGCAGGACATCAAAACTGTCAACCGGAACAAAGCCTGTAATCCAGGCAAGAGTATTTTCATTCTCAAGGTCTTCAGTTCCCATGCCGGAATAAATATTTTCAAATTCAATGTCTTTTTGAACTGACGAATAATATTCGTTAATTGAATTCAAATATTTTGCAGAATCGTTGAATTCTTTTTGAATGGCATCAAGTTCAGATTTTGCGCTGTTTATGTTTTCAATTATTTGATTTGTCGAAACGTCAGGCAAAATAATCGAAAATGCTTCAGGCGGCAAACCTTCAGGACGTTCTGTCAGGGGCTCATCGCTTAAAACAAGAAACCTCGTAACGGATTTTGAAGTATTCAAAAGAATTGTCTTTACGTCATCAGAAATAAGGCGCATTTTATCTGACGGAATTTCATACAGCGAAAGACAGATTCCTTTTTCCTTGAGATACTCAAAATCCTGCGGGTCCAGTTCACCCCAGCCAGCAAGCCTGTCTAATTCAGCCGTAGCACTTGAAATCTGATCAAATAATTCCTTTTTTCTGTCAACTATTTCAAGAACGCGCCTTGCCTTTTGCAAAGCTTCTTCATTTGAAACAGTTTCATACTTGAATGTCTTTTTGTCAGTTTTTACTTCTGACAAAAGTACGGAAGCATTGAATAAAGTATCTGACACGTTTTTATAGTTTGCCAGAACTTCGCCCTTGCCTTCGACTTTTTCAAGATGAACGACACCGATTTTTCTAAGAGTTTTAAGAGCTTCTTTTTTCTCTTTATCAAGAATGACAAGAGAAACTTTTTTCATAGGTACAATCATTTAAGCATTTTCTCCTTCATTCTGTAATTTTTTCTTAGAAATCTTACTGCGAACAACTGCCGCAACCTGTTCATCACCAAGATAAACAGAAATCTTTTTTATGTTAGCTTTAGTTTCAGGAATTTTTACCTTTTCAAAAAGATTAACGCGCTGTGTCGTTACGCGCAATTCCTGAGCCAGCAAGCGAACCTGTTCTTCCAGCACATCAGCTTCCAAGTCTAGTGACAGGGCTTTTTCCATTCTGTCAGCAGCCATATCAATCCAGAGCGGCGTTGAATAAAGATCATAATCTCCGCGTGAAAAGTCAGCGCCTTCGTAAACAGGAATATTTACCCCGGCAATATTACCGGTTCCTTTACGGATATTCTTTACAGTAACCATTCCTGGTTTAAAAGCGTCTTTTTCACCGAAAACAGAAATCCATTCTTCAAATTCAGCCTCGAGATTTTTTCTCTGCTGACGGACTTCTTTAGCCCTCGCATCAATAGTACGTATTTCTGTCTGAAGCTGCTGTTTTTTAAGAGTCAAAGTCGGCAGATACCTTTGAAACATTTTAAGAGCATCTTTCTGAACTTTAAGCTCGTTTTTTGTCAGCTTAATCTTCGCCATGAAACACCTTCTTTATTTTACCGGCCAATGTTTTTCAATCAATTCAGACTTAATGCCGGTTTCCTGCTTGTCAAAACATTCGCTTAAGATTTTCCAGCCAAGGTCAAGAGCATCTTCGAGAGGAATATTTTTAGAAAGATCCATCATTTCCCTTTCAAACATTACTCCGTATTTAAGCAGTTTTTCGTCCCAGGCACTCATCATAAATCCCATTGACTTTTTTTCAAGCGTATCTTTGTACGATGAATAAAGCCTGATCATACCGTCCATAAGTGCACGGTGGTCATCACGGGTACTGGCATTTACGTTCTGCTTTAATCGTGACAGAGAACCGAACGGTTCAATGCGTCCGCCTTTAAGGTAATACTGACCTTCCGTAATATATCCTGTGTTATCAGGTACAGGGTGAGTAACGTCATCGCCTGGCATTGTCGTAACTGCAAGAATCGTTACGGAACCGGCATCGTCAAAGTCAACGGCTTTTTCGTAGCGGCTTGCAAGTTGAGAATACAAATCACCCGGATAACCGCGGTTAGACGGAACCTGCTCCTGTGTAATGGCAATTTCTTTCATTGCATCTGCAAAGTTTGTCATATCAGTCAGAAGAACGAGAACATCTTTTCCCTGAAGTGCAAACTGTTCTGCAACTGCAAGCGACATATCAGGAATTTTCATACATTCTACAGTCGGGTCTGCAGCCGTGTGCATGAACATTACAGTCTTTGAAAGAGCACCGCCGTTTTCAAGAGTATTCTTGAAATACAGATAGTCATCGTATTTTAATCCCATTCCTCCGAGGATAATTACGTCAACTTCTGCCTGCATTGCAATGCGTGCAAGGAGCTGGTTATAAGGTTCTCCTGAAATAGAGAAAATAGGAAGTTTCTGAGATACTACGAGCGTATTGAACATATCAATCATCGGAATACCAGTTCTAATCATACGGCGTGCCATAATGCGTTTTGACGGGTTTACGGAAGGACCGCCAATATTTACAAGGTTATCAGCAAGGGCCGGACCTTTGTCGCGCGGTTCACCTGAACCGTTGAAAATTCGTCCCAAAAGATTTTCGCTGAACGAAACTTCCATTCTGTGACCTAAAAATTTAATGTGGTCACCAGTCGAAACACCGCGTCCGCCTGCAAATACCTGCAATGAAACTAAATCGCCTTTAATTCCATTTACTTCGGCAAGAGATTTTCCGAAACGTGTTTCTATTTCTGCAAGTTCGCCGTAAGCTACATCCTGTGCTTTTACTGTAATAACGCTACCGTTGATGGATTCAATTTTGCTATAAACTTTATTCATAATCATTCACCATCCTTGAGCATAGCTTCTAAATCAGCGCCGATCTGACCGTCTTTTTCTTTATACAACTGATCAATCTGAGCTTCGATTGAATTAAATTTTTCACCTTTCCATTCTGAATAGTTCCAGTCCTGGAAAAGCTGGCGCATTTTGTTGAAATAACTGCGCGCTTCGTCCTTATCGTTCAATGCAAATTTTGCACCCAGAACTGTCAATACGCGCTTAAACGTATAAGTCTGGCGCTCAACACTGACAGCAGCATCAACTTCATCAAAAGAGTTCTGCTGGAAATATACTGAATCAAGGAATTCGCTTTTCAGATAAAGAATGAAGTCGTCTGTAGTAGTACCTTCTTCGCCGACAACTTTCATCATCTGGTTTACTTCCGTTCCGCGCTTAAAAATATTCCTTGCATAGTCTACCCAGTCCTGACGGATAACGCTTTTATATTTTGACCAGGAACCGATCGGGTCAATGGCAGGATATTTTCGTGCGTCAGAGCGTTCCCTTGTAAGACCATGGAATGCGCCTACAACTTTCAGAGTTGCCTGTGTTACAGGTTCTTCAAAGTTACCGCCGGCAGGAGATACTGTTCCTCCGATTGTTACGGAACCTTTTGAACCGTCCCTCAGGCGAACCTGACCTGCACGTTCATAGAATGCTGCGATGTAACTTTCAAGATAAGCAGGGAAAGCTTCTTCGCCCGGGATTTCCTCAAGACGGCCTGACATTTCACGCAAAGCCTGTGCCCAGCGCGATGTTGAATCTGCAAGAAGAAGAACGTTAAGTCCCATCTGGCGGTAATATTCTGCCATCGTAACTGACGTATAAACAGATGCTTCACGGCTTGCAACAGGCATTGATGAAGTATTACAGATGATTACGGTACGCTTCATCAAACTTTCGCCGGTACGAGGGTCTGTAAGTTCAGGGAATTCTTTGATTGTTTCTACAACTTCACCGGCACGTTCACCGCAGGCTGCAATAATTACGATGTCAACGTCTGCGTTTCGCGATGTCGTGTGCTGGATAACTGTCTTTCCTGCACCGAAAGGACCCGGAATACAATAAGTTCCGCCTTTTGCAACAGGGAAGAACGTATCAATAAGGCGTGTCTTTGTTACCATCGTTTCTGTCGGTTCAAGACGTTCGGCATAGCATGTAACTGCACGTTTTACAGGCCAGTAGAATGCCATTTTAAGTTCTTTGTCAACGCCTTTTTCGTCAGTAACGACTGCAACGACATCATCAATCGTATACTCGCCGGCAGGTTTTATTGATTTTACTGTATATGTTCCGAGAAAATCAAACGGAACAAGGATTTTGTGTGTAAAAGGACCTTCCGGTACAGTACCGAAACTGTCACCGCAATAAAGCGTGTCGCCTGTTTTTGCAGTCGGAGTAAAACTCCACTTTTTCTGTGAAGGGAGCGGTTCTACATAAACGCCGCGTTCCAGAAAGTAACCTGCTTTTTCTGCAAGCAGAGGAAGCGGGTTCTGAAGTCCGTCATATACCTGACCCAAAAGACCAGGTCCAAGCCTTACGGCAAGCATTTCTCCGGTAAACTCAACTTCGTTTCCGGTTTTAATGCCTTCTGTCATTTCATAAATCTGCATCTGGGCAATATTTCCGCGGATACGGATGATTTCGCCCTTGAGCTTTTTATTTTCTACATTTACATAGCCGACTTCATTCATAGTAACGTTTCCGTCAAATTCGACAGAAACCATGTTACCGTTAATTCCGACTACTTTTCCTTTTGTATCAGTCATGTAGTTTCTCCAAGTATTTCATCATAAATTTTTCTATAGGAAACTTTTCCATTTTCTTTGTCAAAAAGCCTCATTCGCTGACAGAGAAGAAGTTTTAAACCATAAGCAAAAACTGCATCAACGCTGAAATTGTCAAGCGGCTGCATTGCATTAAGAGTCTGCATTCTGTACTGATTTAAAAATTCCTCAGCTGCTAACGGACTGTCCATACCGACAGCAGTTCTTGCAGCCTGCAGGATATCGGCCGTGCATGACCCCGGAAGTACGCCGGATTCTTTCTTTAACTTTACGGCGCGAATCGAAGCCAGTGCAAGACGAAGACAGCGTTCTTTGTCATTCCATTTGTCAAGGAAATCAGAACCTGTTTTTTCTTCCTGTCTTGACGGTTCAAGAGAAAGATTTTCAAGAATCCTTAAATTCTTTTTGTCAAGAAAACGTGAGCAAAGATCCCTAAAGTATTGTTCTGTGATTGGCAAAGCCTTGCCGTCATTAAAATCAATGGCAGGCAGTTGCGACATCAGGTAATACTGACTTGCCACTATTTCTGCTCCTCTTTTACGGCATCTTTCATAATCTGTGCTACTTTTGGATTTAAATATGAAGCGAACAGTTCGGCAACAGATTCTGCTGAATAATCATAGAAACTTGCTCCGTTTTTCATTCCGATTCTAAATCCGCCGTTTAAAGTCCTGTCAGGCTTGATTTCAAGACCTTTTTCAACTTCAGCCTTTAAGCTTGAAGTCAGCGCACTCTTTAATTCAGAAAGTTCTGATTCAGGCAAAAGTACGCTGATGTCAGAAACTTCAGCTTTTGAAGCCCAGATTTTTACAGTTTCTGGAATTAATTTTTCCAATAAAGATTTTGAATATGCTGTTTTTGTTTCTGTTTCAATAATTGCAGAAAGTTCAGCAGTAATTCCATCTCTAAAAGAAATAAGAAGATTTCTGCTAGCCTGCTTGATTGCATCAATACTTGCTTTTTCCAGGCGAGCTGTTTCTCCTTGTGCTTCTTTAACAATGCTATCAGCCTTTTCTTTAGCTTGAGCGATAATTGAATCTGCCTCTTTCTGTGCATTTTCTTTTATAGCCTTTGCTTCCTGTTCTGCTGATGCTACGCCGTCTTTTTTAATCTTGTCGATTAATTCTTGTAACTGGACGTCCATTCGAACCTCTCAAAAAAAAATTTCTTAAAATTTAATAATAAATTTAATTTATAATAACATAATTATATAACTATTTTGCCATAATCGGCAATAAAAAAAACCGCCGGAAAAGAAAGAAAAATTTTCTTCCGAATTAAAACTCAAAACTATACACAGTTACGGCGTCGTATGTTTCATCAGGCTCAAGAACTGCACGCGGGAAATTTTCTTTATTCACCGCATCAGGGAATGCCTGAGTTTCAAGACAGACTGCATCATGCCTTTTATAAACACGTCCGAGCTTTCCGACTACGCCTTCAATCCAGTTTGCGCTGTAAACCTGAATCCCCGGCTGGTTTGTATAAACTTTCATCGTACGGTTTGTTTCGGGGTCAGTCAGGACGGCACATTCTCCGCCGGCAGCCGTAAAACATTCTTCTGTCGGAGATACCCATTCCGAGTCTTTTGAATGCCAGCAAGTTGTATAACAGTTGTCATATCCCGGCAAAACTTTTTCAATGTCCTGTCCGATTTTCTTCGGCGAATTAAAATCAAAAGCAGTTCCTTTTACAGGAATGAATTTCCCAGTAGGAATCAATTTATCGTCAACTTCAAGGACAGAGTCTGAGTTCATCTGAAGTACATGATTTAATACAGTTCCGCTTCCGTGAAGGTTAAAATAAGCGTGATTCGTAATGTTTACAGGAGTTTTCTTATCAGTCTTTGCCTTATATTCCAGACGAAGCTCGTTTTTGTCGTTGAGCGTATACGTTACGGTTAATTTTACGTTTCCGGGGAAACCCTGCTCGCCGTCAGGACTTATCCTGCTGAATTTTATTCCCTTACCGTTTTTATTTGAAATGATTTTGCTGTCCCAGATTACGTGGTCGTAGCGCATAAATCCGCCGTGAAGCGTGTTCACTTCGTTATCGTTTTTGTCAAGAAAAAAATCCTTTCCGTCAATGCTGAATTTTGCACCGCCGATTCTGTTTGCAAAACGTCCTACAACCGAACCGAAAGACAATCCGGGACATTTTACATAACCGTCAAAAGTTGAATATCCCAGAAGAATGTCATCTTTTTGTCCAAGTTTATTCGGTAAAAAAATTCCTGTCAGTGTACATCCAAAATCAGTTACGCTGAATGACATTTTTCCGTTGTCGACAGTGTACAGTTTTGCCGTCTGTCCGTTTGATAAAGTTCCGAATTTCGTTTCTGAAATTTTCATACAACACCTCGCTATAGCATATCTATAATAAACTGAACTTCCGTAGTAGATTTGTTTAATTTACTTGCAATCTGTTCAACATCATATCCAAGTTCAACAAGCTGCCTTACCTGTTCATGAAAATTTCTTTTCGGCGCAATCGGATTGTCTGACATATAGATTTTAGGCGAAATGACAGGAACTTCGCCGTACGCATTTCCCTCTGAATCGACAACGTGCACGTTTGAAGCTTTTTTGATAGAAACAGGATTTTCGCTTTCGTCGAACAGTTCAGTCTGCATTTTCTTCCGACCGCGGGCCTTCTTTACGTTCACTTCAAAAGCGGAATCCTGATCAATTACTGTTTTTGCATAATTCGTAACGGAAGGCGCTTTTCTTGAATAGCTTTTTGCAATGCTCGATTTTAAAATATTTTCGTTTCGTGATTTTTGAATTTCGTCATGTGCAAGAAGAATTTTCGTGTCTGCCAGTTTTACAAGTTCGTTCAACTCTTCTATTTTTGAATCAATCAAATCGATGTTCTGGAGTGTGTTTCTGTTTATGTCGTTTATCAAAAGTTCATATTGAGATCTTGCTTTTTGAATTTCATCGTCAACAGTAAACAGCCTTTTAAATTTTATGAAAAAGACAAGCCATAATATTAAATTAATTATGCACATGCCTGCAATAATAAAAACTTGCATAATTACCTCGTTATGTTTATATGTTTTCCAAGATAATCTTCACGGATTTCTGTTTTTGCCTCTTCCTGCGCCTGCTGATTTTCGTTCTGCCGGGATTTTTTTTCAGAGTTTTCTTCCGGGGAATTCTGGCGTCCGTCCTCCTTTACAAGTCCCGTTTTTGACTCTGAATCAGCGGTCTTTTTTACTGTATTGATTTTCTGCGCATTCTGATTTACTGCCGCCTGCTGCTGCAATGAAGCTGTAACCTGCGCTCCCTGCTGTTCCTGAGAAACACGGCCTGCGATGTTAGACATCTGAGAATACATTGTCTGTAAATCAATAGGTTGAATAGCCATCTGGTGCCTTTATATCAGTCATGTCAGGTTCTTCATATTTGCCGCGTCGGACAAATCCGTTTTCAAAATAGAAAGTTACGCTCTTTGCATCCTGTCTGACTTCATCGACTACATCGCGCACATAAATTTTTACGCCTGAATAAACAGTACCGAACGCCTTTACTTTGCCGAATACTTTTAATTCGTGCATGCGCTGTAAAATCTGTTCTACTTCCGTAGAATATTCTTCTGATTTTGACGTAATTTCTTCCTTGCGCTTTTTTAAATTATCAAGCTGTTCCTGTTTTTCTTTTACAAGAGTACGGCGCTGTTTTTTAAAATTTTCAAGAGTTACGATATTGTTGTCAGTTTCTTCAAGTTCCTTCATCAGCAGGTTCTGTTCATCCTGAATTTCTGAAAGGCGCTGTTTCAGGCGCGGATCAAAACCGACTTCAAGGATTGTTTCAGTTCCACCGCCGGGACTTCCGATATTCTTGGCGCAGATTTCTTCCGTAGCGAACAAATGACCGCCCGTAATCTGGGCTTTTTTGCCGTTCAAAATAATGCGCTTCATCGCGGTAACTTCCGAGTTCATAATGCTGTCAGAAACTATGCAGAACTCTTCGACTTCGACTTTTGCAGACTGAATGAATTTTGCCCAGAGCGATTTTCCTGCCTGAATGACACCGACATCGTGTCCGAAAATTCCCTGCGAAACAATAATGTCGCCGTACTCAGACTTAAGGTGGCTCTGACCGACAGTTCCGTTAACTTCGATATTACCTGCCGCCTTGACATCGTAGCCGTCCTCGACATTTCCCCTGACAACGACAGTTCCAAGAAAGTCGATGTTTCCGGTTTTAATGTTAACTGCATCAAGTTCAAGTACAGGTTCGACGGAAATGCGCTCTGCTTCATAAACTACCCTGCCGTTTATGGAAGCTATGATTGTCACGCCGTCTTTGTCAAGTTCAACATTCTTGCCTAAAGGAAGGCGGATATCCTTGCCGTTTTTTGCCTCAAGATAGCGCCCGAACAAAGTCTTGCCGGCTTTTCCGCGTTCAGGAGGCATTTTCTGGGCAAGCGGCTCGCCTTTTATTACGTTGTGAATCTGGTTAAGTTCCTTGAAATTTACCTGTCCGTCTTTTGATTCGCGAAGCCTGAGTTTTGTCTGGTCAGTTTCAAAATTGAATACGATATAGGCGTCCCTTCCGTCCTGAGGCTTTATTGCCGCAGCAACTTCGCACGGTGAATTATAGACAGGGTTGTCAACGAACTCGTCAATCTTATCCTGCTCGATTCCTGCAACGACACCCTGAGTTTCAAGCTGACGTATAATATGCTCGGCAGAAATTTCTGAACCGCTCAATGACGGAGGCGTTGCCGTAACAGTTGCAAGCATTTCGTCTTTTGAAATGTCAACGACGATGAGCGCATCTCCTGCACTGACATGCTTGTAACTTCCGACAGGTTCGTATTTATTGTCAGTTCCGTTTTTTGCAAATTTCTTGATTTTATCTTCTTCAAGCGACAGCGTATCCGTACGCGTTGCTTCTGAAATGATTTCTTTCGGGTCGACGTGCCTGCCTTTTCCGACAGGAAGAACGACTTTTAAGCAGATGTCGCCTCCAAAATGACGGATATAAAAAAGTCCGTCCTGATCGACAGTCTGGATTTCTTCGCTGAATTCTTCTGAACTTGCACCGCCGCTGGCAACAACTTTCTTTTTCTTTGCAAGACCTTCAGAAGTCTGGTAAATCCTTACTTTCCAGGGTTTTTTTGCAAGTCCCAGAAATCCGTCAGAGCCTTTTTCGATAACTTCGTATTCAAGATAAGACACTTTAGAATCAAGCTGAACTGCGGCATCAGAAAGCGCTTCGTCAATAGAATCTGCATTGACAACGACACTCTGAATGTTATTGTCAAGTGCAAGCTGAGCTTCCATGTCTTTTCTTATAGTTTCCAAAGTTACCATAAAGCCTAGATTATTCCTTTTCTTAAATTAGTGAGTTTTGCACGCAGCCTTAAATTTGCCTTTGTATGAAGCTGTGAAATTCTTGATTCGCTTACTTCAAGAACCTGACCGATTTCTTTAAAAGTCAAGTCCTCGTGATAATACAGAACTATTACCATTTTTTCTTTTTCAGGCAGTTCATTTATTGCTTCTATAATTACTTTTCTGATTTCTTCGCGTTCTACGATTACGTCAGGATTAAGGCTTGAAGGAGATTCGATTGAGTCACCGATTGACATGTGGTCATTGTCGTTGCCGGAATACCAGACATCATTTAATGACAGGACGCTTGTGCCCGAAACTTTCATTACTGTCTGCTGATATTCAGATTCTGAAACGCCGAGTTTTTCTGCGATTTCTGCATCAGTGGCAGTCCTGCCTAATTTGGATTCAAGTTCGACGATTGTGTCTTCTATTTCGCGCGATTTCTGCCTTACGGAACGCGGAACCCAGTCAAGCTGGCGCAATTCGTCAAAGATTGCACCGCGGATTCTCGTAACTGCATAAGTTTTGAACTTGACGTTCTTGCCCGGATCAAATTTTTCAATCGCATCAAGAAGTCCGAACTGCCCGAAGCCGACTAAATCATCAAATTCGACGCTGCCAGGCATTCCGACGGCAAGTTTTCCGGCGACATATTTTACAAGCGGCATATACTGCCTGATAAACTTATCCCTTAACTGAGGAGATTTAGTTTTTCTATATTCCAGCCAAAGTTCGTCTTCTGTCTTTTCTTCAAAAAGTGATGATCCCATACTCCACACCCTTTATTACTTTATTCTTCTTTTTTCAAAATCGTTCTAATAGCTTCTGCCATTAAGCCGGTATCTTTGCTTTCTGCCATTGAGCCGTCAGGAAAAACAGACTCTGCCAGCCTGCCTTTCGGTTTTCCGTCAGAAGCAAAATCGCTGTCAGTTACAACTCCGTCTTTTAACGGCGAACCAGAATTTTCCATGTCAGGAAATTCATCAATACTGTCATCTCCAGAAACAGAAGGTTTATTCAAAATAGAATCAGAACCTAAAGTATCTTCAATATTCGGAAACTCGTCAGATTCAAGTCCTGAACTTTTTCCTAATGCCACCGGTTTAAATGAATAAGCAGATTTCTTTTCAACAGATTCATTGTCCTGCCCTTTTGACACTGAATCAGACGGTTTTACCGGTTCAGCTTCTTCGGTATCAAACTTTTCATTTAAAAGCGCTTCATCTTCTCTTGACGGAGAACCGTTTGCACTGCTTACACTTTCCAGATCGCTTTTATTGAGCATCTGGTTCTGTCCCGTCAAGATGAACTTTGGAGAACTTTCGTCTTCCGCAAGTTCTTCGTCAGCTATCGTTATGTCAACTTTATTACCTACAGGAGTTTTTGCAGTTCCCTGCGGATTTTCTGATGACTGAATGTCAGAGGATTCATCATTTAAAAACTTTTTGTATAAAAAATGAATTCCGACAGACAGACCGCCAAAAAAAAGTGCAAGAATAAACGCCCTGAACAAAGACGTCAAAAATCCCGCCCCTGAAAATAAAGCCGTAAAAAAGGATAAAACAAAGGCTATTAAACCGGTAAAAGCTGTCAATTTAAAATTCACCTTATCTTATCCTCCCATAACCTATTATAATACATATTTATAAAAAAAACATCTATTTTTTAATGTTTTTTAAATCCTAAAAATTTACTCAAAAAGCTTGAAACGCCTTCATTGTTTGCGACGTCTGTTTTTTCAATGCGGCCGACGATATGCTTTACGCAGACAGCCGGTTTTGAAGTCGGATTAATGACGATAAAAGGCTTCTGCCTTATTACGCTTGCCTGAATGACAGGGTCTTCGTAAATGAAGCCGATGTAATTTACTTTATAATTCAAAAACTGTCCTACGATGCTTATGATGCGTTCAGAAATCCGCTTTCCTTCGTCCGCAGAATGAACGCGGTTTACGAGAAGCTGAATGTTGATTTCGCGGTCAACGATTTCCGTCGTAATGATTTTTATGATTCCGTAAGCATCTGTAATTGCAGTAGGTTCAGGTGTAGTTACGACATAAACTTCATCTGCGGCTGCAACAAACTGCAATACATTGTTTGCAATTCCGGCTCCTGTATCAATGATAATGATGTCGGCATTGCCAAGTGAAGTAAACTGCTTTGCAAAATATTCAAGTTCTTCAACACTGAGGTTTGCAATTTTTGAAAATCCGTTTGCACCGGCAATAAATTTTATTCCGAATTCAGTATCAAGAATAATCTCCTGCATAGTCTTCTGCTTGTTGATTACCTGCAGAAGATTGTATTTTGGAACAACGTTAAGCAGGACGTTTACGTTTGCCATTCCCAAGTCGCCGTCAATCAATATTACTTTT
Source organism: Treponema sp. (assembly GCA_051883255.1). Lineage (GTDB taxonomy): Bacteria > Spirochaetota > Spirochaetia > Treponematales > Treponemataceae > Treponema_D. Next base: position 9,052 of record JBJETJ010000055.1, on the reverse strand, counting down.
TTTCCTAACTGGGCATAGGCAATCGCCATGTTAACAGCGATGTTTGTCTTGCCGACACCGCCTTTTCCGCTTGTAATGGCGATGATTCTCGTATTATGAGGTTTATCAGAATCTGAATTCTTTGATTTTGATGATGAATTCTGCATAATCTGTTTTAATTCGTCTAACTGTTCTTCCATACTTTTTCTCCAAATTTATCTTCGATATGAATTCTGTCAATGTTAAAACCATTCAGCCGTTTTAAAAATTCAACGACAGAGGCATGGCTTATGTCACGGGCAGCTGCCTGACCATAAGTGATGTAGGAAATTGATTTATGTTTTTCAGCAAGGACACTTATGATATTGCCATACTGACCTGTTTCATCGCATTTTGTAATGATTACTGAATTGAACGCAAAAGGCTCGTAATTCTGAATTATGTTGCGCAAATCACGCGGTTTTGTAGATGCCGTTACGGCAAGATAAATGTCAGGTCTCAAGCCGTCAACGCTCAGGTTCTGCTTCAAGCGCCCGATGTTTTCTGCATCGTTAGGACTGTAGCCGCTTGTGTCAATTAAAATTATGTCGGTAGATTCCTTGCAGTCCCGGTAAATCTTTTTTATGTCGTCTGCTTTTTCTGCCTTGTCAACCTGAACTTCAAGCGCATCGCCGTAATGCCTCAACTGTTCTTCTGCCGCAACCCTCGTAACGTCAGCAGAAATCAGCCTGATAGAAGGGCGTTCCTTATTATCTTTGTTTGCCTTTATAATCTGCTGGGCTGCAATTTTTGCAATCGTCGTAGTCTTGCCGACACCTGTCGGTCCTACGATGACTATTACATGCGGAATTCTGTGCGGCCTTTCCTTGCAAATATTGATTGATTCACCAATCCAGTCAACGACCTGACGTTCGAGTTTTTCAAAGTCATCAAGTTCTTCAAGAGAAAACTCGCTCCGGATTTTGTTTTCCATTTCCTTAATATATTCCCTGCTGAATTCGTTTTCTTCAAGGAGTTCTTCAATTTTTAAAATGTTTTTATGAGGTGCTTCCTGATTTAAATTTATGTCGCTGAACTTTGATTCGATCATGCTTGAAATTGCATCAAGTTTTTTATCGAGTGCCGTAAACTGCTTTGCTGACGGATTGAACTGTTTTAAAAGTTCTTCCTTGTTTTTTTCAAAATCGTCCTGCGGCTTTTTTACTTCGGAAAAATTGTTCACTAAATAAGAAACTTCAACGGCTTCTTTCTGTCCGAATCCCAGAAATCCGCCTTTTAAAACAGGCTTTATTCCTATGATTTTATAATTCTTGTTGTACATAGCATAAAGTTTGTTCAGACATTCGTCACGGGTTTTGCCGATTATCGTACCTTTTGTCATGGTCGAATTCTCATCTTCCCGGTCGTTATACACCATGTTCACTGCCTCCGTCTTTACTTATCTCGCCCAATACTTCAAGAGAAATTGAATTTCCGGCAGTCATTATTTCATCAATGGAAATTACAATAAGTCCCGGCATTTCCCTTTCTGTAGAACTCTTTACAAGAAGCCGGACTTCTGACGGACAGATAATTATCGGCTGATAATTATTCTGCTGCATGGCTGCAAAAGATGAACTTACGGCAGTAATCCAGTTTCTTCCGTCAACAGGATCAAATGCAACATAAGGTTTTGCGCCGTCAGTCGGAACGACCTGATGTTCAAGCAAAAGTTCAGACCAGGCTTGAGAAAGATTCATTGCCCGAAGTACTCTATCTGTATCTGCGTATTGAAGGCAAATCTGAAGTCCAAGTGCACGGCGGACTTTTTCAGTCAAAATCCAGGTGCTGACTTGAGGACCGTAATTTGCCAGTGTTTCAAGGATTAATTCTATATTGCGAATGGAAACCTGTTCGCGCAAAAGATTCTGCAGGACTTTTTCAATCTGGGCATAAGTAAATTTGGCATTGTCAATTACAGCTTCTACGACGTCTTTGTTCTTTTCGCGGATTGTATTTATAATCTGACCGACTTCCTTTAATCCCAGAATATCGGCAGCATGCGCCCTTATTATTTCCGTCATGTGGGTAGAAACAATCGTCGGCGGATCAACTGCAACATATCCTGCGTTTTCGGCTTCCTGCCGTTTTTCTTCAGGAACCCAGATTGCAGGCATTCCGAAAGCAGGGTCTTTTGTAGCTTCGCCCTGCATTTCTTTTATGACGCCGCCTGTGTTCATGCACATATAATAACCGAGCTTAAGCTTGCTCCGTCCGGCTTCAATTCCTTTTATTTTAAAACAGTATTCGCTCGGCTCTAAAGTCATATTGTCGATGATGCGGATTCTCGGAACTACAAGGCCTAAATCAGTTGCGGCTTCCCTTCGTATTCTCGTTATGCGCTCAAGAAGTTCTGCGCCTTTTTCTTCATCTACAAGAGGAATAAGGGCGTAACCAAGTTCAAGAGAAAGAGGGTCAAGAGGAACTACAGGACTTATGTCATCAGGATTGCCGCCTGTCTGAGTTTTGCTTCTTGCAAGCTGTTCTTCTTCAAGTTTTTTTGCAAACTTTTCTTTTTCGGCTTTTGTCATTCTCATTCCGGCATAATACGAAAGGACGCCGAGCGGCAAAAGTATGTACCAGGGCATTCCCGGCATAAAACCAAGCACGGCAATCGCAGCACCGCCGATTTTGTAAACGCGTGCAGAAATCGTAAAATCCTTTCGGAGCTGTTTGGAAAGTTCTTCGTCAGAATTGCTGCCCGTTACAATCATACCTGTCGAGAAAGAAAGCAGTAACGACGGAAGCTGGCTCAAAAGTCCGTCACCGATTGTAAGGCGGCAGTAAGTTTCAATGGCAGAAGAAAAAGATTCGTGGCGCAAAACCATTCCCGTTATGATTCCTGCAAGAAGGTTTATTACGGTAATGAAAATTCCTGCCGTTACGTTTCCTGAAACGAATTTACTTGAACCGTCCATTGCAGAGTAGAAATCACTTTCACGCCTGATTTCTGCCCTTTTTGCCTGCGCTTCTTCTTCCGTAATTGCGCCTGAGTTCAGCTCGGCATCAACGGCAAAATTTTTCTGTGCCATGGAATCAAGTGCAAATCGTGCGGCAACTTCTGAAACGCGCGTTGCACCTTTTGTAATTACAAGAACCTGTATTACAATAAGAATGATAAAGATTACCATTCCGACAACAAGCCCGCTTGCACTGTCAGAACTTCCGACTACAAAGGAACTGAAAGCCCTGACCATTTTTCCGTCAAATTTCTGTCCCTGCGTTAAAATAAGCCTTGTCGACGAAACGTTTATTCCAAGTCCGAAAAGCGTTACAAGAAGGATTACCCTCGGGAACGAAGTAAAATTACTTGCTTTTGGCGTATAGATTACGATGAGCAGAATGACAACGGCAAGCGCAAGGTTAATGACCATGAACAAGTCAAGCAGGAATGACGGCAGAGGAATAATGAGCATCAAGACAACAAGAATTGCAGCAACTGCAATCGAGTTGTTTTTTATCATGTCTGATAAAACCTGTCTTTTTTCGTCTGCCATAAGTCCCCCACCCGTGCAAAACTAAAAACTATCGTTTGTTAAATTTTTTTAACTGTGCATAAATAACAGATATAACTTTAAAATACTCTTCTGGTATTATATCACCAACTTTCGTTTCTGCATAGAGCCCGCGCGCCAAAGGCCTGTTTTCTACCATCGGAATGTCGTTCTCCCTTGCAATTCTTTTTATAGTCTGGGCAAGTTCATCTTCGCCCTTTGCATTGACTTGAGGAGCGCCGTTTGGAATTGTCGGATCATATTTTAATGCAACGACATAGTGAGTCGGGTTTGTAATTACGACATCGCTTTCCTTTACCATCTTCGGAATGTTGCGCCTTAAAAGTTCCCGCTTTGCGGCTTCTATATGAGATTTTACCTCGGGGTCGCCTTCCATTTCCTTGTATTCCTGCTTGACTTCCTGCTTTGTCATTTTCATCTGGTCTATGAACTCACGGCGCTGGACATAATAATCAATAATGGAAATTACGATAAAAAAAATCGCCGCAAAAATGAAAATCTTTAAAACCATTGATGCAATTACGCCGATACAGCCTTCGATATTTTCACCTTTCTGAATAAGAAAAAGCAGGTCAGGCAAATCGCTTTTTATCATGGTGTAACCGGCGGCAACTATAACAGCAACTTTGACGATTGACTTGAAAACGTTAAATACACCCTGCTTTGAAAAAACAGTTTTCTTTAAATACTGCGTAATATGCGGAATTATATTTGAAAACTTCGGCGTAATCGGTTTTAAACTGAACAAAAATCCCCTGTTCTGAATCAGGTTTCCAAGAATCCCGCCTGTTGCCGCAACAATGCTTATGGGAAAAACCATTCTTGCAAAATATCTGAAAAACGCAACGGCATTTGCGGCAGTAAAAAATTCTTCCGTGCCTGCCCTTGAAAAAAAGAAAATGCAGAGTTCTATAAACTGATGGAAAAAACTCTTTGCAAGAATTATCAGCGCAATGACTGCAAACAAAAAAGCAATCGCACTGTTAAATTCCTGACTTTTTGCGACACGTCCTTCTTTTCTGGCTTTATCAAGTTTTACGTGACTAGGTTCTTCTGTCCGCCCTTCCGATTCGGCAGAAAACCATTGCAAGTCTATCCGGGACTCTTTCAAATCTGCTTTCCTCCCAGCGCCAGAAGCAGCCGTTCAAGCTGGGCAAATCCTGCCTGAAATGAATGTGAAAAAAACTCGCATATATACGGAAGCGACACAGTCAGTATAAAAAACGAAAAAAGAATCATAATCGGAAATCCCTCAGAAAGAAGGTTCATCTGAGGTGCCGCCTTTGAAATAATCCCCATGCAGACAGAAACAAGCAAAAGACTGCCCATGACAGGAAGTGAAATCGCAAGGGCATTCGTAAACAGACCTGAAAGTCCTTTTATCAAAAGCTGAACCAAAGGCTTGTTCCCTTCAACAATCGAATATGCCGACAGCGAAGAAAAACTCGCTTTCAGTCCGTGAAAAAACAGCTGCTGAAAAGCACCCGTATTAAGAAAAATGAGCATCGCTATAAGATTCAGATACTGACCCATCAACGGATTTTCAACCTGCGAAAGCGAGTCATAAACTTCAGACGCACTGAATCCCATCTGAAAGGCAAAAAACTGACCTGCCGTACTGAAAGCAGAAAAAATAATCGAAACAAAAAAACCGAGTATTATGCCGATTAACGCCTCGCCGATTAAAACAAGCACGTAATACATGCTGAACCCTGTTTCAAAACTTATAAACTGCGAATAGGCATTAAAATCAACGTTCGGAAGCATAAAATACGCCATATATCCTGCAAGGGCAACTTTTACGACAGTCGTTACTGAACGCATTGAAAAAAGCGGCATAGTCATTATAAAGGCAAAACATCTGACCGCAACAATGAGAAAAACAGCAGCATTTGCAGCAATCGTATCAATCATGTTTTTCTGACTTCCCGAACTTTTTATCCTATTTCCTGAATATGACTGAATAACGTCCTTGTATATTCAGCAAGAGTCGTAAACATCCAGCCGCCGATTAAGGCAAGAACAAGAAGAATGACAAGCAGTTTCGGCAAAAACGTCAATGTCTGCTCCTGAATTGAAGTCGTCGCCTGAAAAATCGCAACTATAAGGCCGATTATCAAAGCCGCACTCAAAACCGGAAAAATCAAGATAAAGACCTGTTGAATTCCGTTGCGCATCAAGTAAATTATTTCACTGATTTCCATAAGCTACTCCAAATCATAAAACAGAATTAAACAAAGACTGAATCAATAATCCCCAGCCGTCAACCAGAACAAAAAGCATGAGCTTAAAAGGCATTGAAATCTGAACAGGCGGCAGCATCATCATTCCCATTGACATAAGAATACTTGCTACGACCATATCAATTATGATAAACGGAATATAAAGATAAATGCCTATTTTAAACGCAACAGTCAGTTCATGCAGAATATACGCAGGAATCAAAACGTAAGTCGGAACGTCAGACAAATCATTCGGCTTGTCCATTTTTCCTATTGACATAAAAAGTTCGATGTAACGGTAATCGCCGTCCATCTGCTGTGCCATAAAAATACGCAGCGGCTGTTCTGCTTCCCTGTAAGCCTGTTCGATACCGATTTCGCCGTCCGCCATCGGTTTGTACGCATTTTTATAAATTGAGTTGAACGTCGGCCACATTACAAAAAGTGTCATAAAAAAAGCAATTCCGTTTAAAATCGCAGTCGGCGGAACCTGCTGCAGCGACAGAGCACGCTTTATAAAATCAAGTACAATCGAAAAACGCAGGAAACACGTAAGCAGAAGAAGAAGCGACGGCGCAAGAGTTAAAATCGTCAGTACAATCAAAAGCCGTACGGAAAATGCTACTTCACTGCCTGTCTGCGGTTCCGTAATGTTAATGTCGATATTAGGAATCTGAACGGGACGAGTATTCCTGTTCATTTCCATAGTTCCCTGCGAAGAGCCTTCCGGAAAATTCCCCTGCTGTGCAAAAACCGCACCCGAAAACGAGGAAAAAAGAACAAAAAATACCGCAGCCTTAAAAATTTTAAATTTCATTATTTTACTCATTGTCTTTGTTTTTATTAATTCTCTTTCTCTGTGTCTTTACAAAATCCTGTACGTTCCTTGAACTTTCTGTATAAATGTCAGGCTGTGTTGCAGAAGTTTCTCTTGAAGACTTTGACGGCATGAACATTTCAAGTATCTCACCGAAATTTCTTGCCTTTCTGTTTTTGCTTGCCTTGTCTGCGCTAAGGTTCATTGCGTTTATAAGTTCCTTGTCTTCGATTGTGCCGATTAAATTGACAGATGAATCAGAAACGCCGACTACATAACAGTTGTCAAGCAGAGTAACAACCTGAACTGATTTTCCAGGTGCAAGATTTACCTGCGCAACTTTTCTCAAGTAAGGGTCATCTGCACTTGAATCTCCGTTAATGGACTTTTTCATAAAGGTCATTACAAAATAAATGCAGGCAACGACAATCGCAAGGACAAGAACCATTTTTATGATTGCCCAGCCGCCCGACCCGGAACTTCTTTGGGCAGTATTTCCTGCGGAAGAAGAATCCGTAATGACAAACTGCTTTTCCATATTTTCAAGTTCAGCATCTCTTGTAATGATTATTTCGTTTTCGGAAGCATTTTCTTTTGAAGAATTTTGAGGATAAAATAAATTTACTGCACAGAAAAATGCAGCAAGAGTAAAAATAATTTTTTTAAAGTTCAACTTTTTCCCACCCTAAAAAGTTTTATTTAATGCAAATCAGATACCCTTTCCAAAGGAGATAGAATTTCAGTTACACGAACACCGAAGTTTTCATCGATAACGACTACTTCTCCCTTAGCAATCGGCTTGTGATTTACAAGAATATCTACAGGTTCACCGGCAAGTTTATCAAGCTCAATGATAGTTCCCTCGCCCATTCCCAAAATATCACGAATCTGTTTTTTGGTACGGCCAAGTTCTACAGTCATTTCCATGAAAACGTCCATGATAAGACTGATGTTTCCCTGTTCGCCTGTTGCAACTCCGCCCTGCAGATTAGGATACTGCAAAGTCTGGACATTCGGCGTATTGACAGGCATTGACCCTGCCATCATAGGCTGACCCATATTCATCTGAGGCATTCCGCCCATATTCATTACAGGCTGTCCCATGTTCATCTGCGGCATGCCTCCCATATTCATCACAGGCTGACCCATGTTCATCTGCGGCATACCGCCCATATTCATCTGCGGCATTCCTCCTGCAAGGCTCTGCATGCTTGCCATGTCGGCAGCAGACAAAGCACCTGTTGCACTGTCTGCAGATTCTGCGCCGTATGCTTTTGCAATTTCAACGGCAGCTTCGCCTGCGATTGCTTCCCAGATTGTATAAGGCTGTCCGTCAAGAGTCAAAGGATAAGAGAACAGCGCAAATGTATTCTGCGGAATACGAACCATTGCCTTAGGCATATTTACTGATTCAGCAGGATTGCATGCAAGTCCCGGGAATTTCTGGGTCTTGTCAAGTGCAGTAATTTCATCGTTTGTATGTGTAGAAAGAGTTTCTGAAATAATTGAAAGCGACATATCATCAAGCGCCGCATCTTCTTCTTTATTGATTAAAGAAACAAGTTTCTGTGCAAATTCCGTAGAAATAATGTATATATGATCACCCTGCAATGCGTTTGAAAAATCTGCCATTATGGCAATTACCATTTCAGGCAGTTTTGCAAGCAGCTGATCCCTTACGGCAGATTCTACGACAACACTTGAGGCTGAACATTCAGCGCCCGTCATCTGTTTTATGTTATCTGCAAGAGGCTGTCTTAATTCTTCTGCAAACTTTCCTAATGCCGCAGTGTCAATATTAACGGCCGGTCCGTTCGTAACCTGACCGGAAGCGTTAAGTCCGTCAATCGGCACGCCAGAAAGCAAAGCATCAATTTCGTCTTGAGAAATAGCACCATCACTCATATGTTTCTTCTCCTTCTACGGAAAGTTCTTCAAATTCTTCAGGCTCGTCTTCTGCGATTTTACCTGTAACCTGTACTGCCATTTTTTTTCCGATAACACCCGGCTGACAGTAAAATTTCTTTTTATTACCAACACTCAAAGTCAAAGGGTCTCCGACTTTTGTGTTTGAAAGTCTTACAGTATCTCCGACACGCAGTGCAAGAACATCGCGAATCGGCAGATTAATTGAACCAATTTCTGCAACGACATCCATATCAACAGTAGAAAGTTTTTCTTTTAACGTTCCAAGATACTGTGTCGTCGAACTTCGTCTTACAGAAGAAAACCAGAACTGTGATGACAATTTTGAAATAATAGGCTCAATAGTCAGATAAGGAATACAAAAGTTAATCATTCCTTCTTCTTCGCCGACTTTTGTTTCAAGGGTAACAAGTACGACCATTTCTGTAGGCGGAACAATCTGCGCAAACTGCGGATTCGTTTCTATCTGACCAAGACGAGGCCTCAAGTCAATTACCTGCGTCCAGGCTTCCCTCATGTTTGCAAGAATACGGACAATGATTCCTTCCATAACT
>JBJETJ010000054.1:0-7961 GCA_051883255.1 Treponema sp. | reverse complement strand
CGTATGCGCGGCAGGTGGTGGAGCAGACTGAACTTCTGGAACGGCGCTACACCGGAAAAAAAATGGCGCGGCAAATCTGTTCGTTCTCTACGCAGCATTATGCGTTCGCCGTGAATGCGTTTGTAAATTTCGTAAGGAAAATGAACGCCGAGGAATACGATTTTACGCTCAGGGAAACGCGCACTTATGAAATCATCGAGGACGTGAAAAACCTCAAGAGCGACACCGGGATTATTTATATGAATAATTTTAACAGAAAAGTCCTGGAAAAAATTCTGAACGAAAATCATCTTTCGTTTACTCCGCTTTTCTGCGCACAGCCGCACGTTTTTGTAAGCTCCGAAAATCCGCTTGAAAAGAAAAAGTTTGTAACGCTTGCTGACCTTGAAGATTATCCGTACCTGTGCTTTGAGCAGGGCGACTTCAATTCGTTCTATTTTTCGGAAGAAATTTTAAGCACTGTGAGCCGTCGCAAGGTCATTCACGTGAGCGACCGCGGAACTTTGTTCAATCTGCTTGTCGGGCTGAACGGCTACACAATCTGCTCCGGGGTAATAACGAGCGACTTGAACGGAACTCAGATTGTTTCAGTTCCGCTTAAAACCGAAGGCGACGAAACGATGACTATCGGCTACATCGTAAACGACCGCACGGAAATCAGCCGGTATGCAAAACTTTATCTTGAAGAACTCAAAACGCTTGCCGCCAGGTATTAAAACTTTTGGCACTGTACGCTGTTTTTTTGCACAAGTGTTTTTCTTCTATAAAATAAATCTGATTATCAATCTGATTGTTCTATCTGATTGCCCTATCTGATTATCCGTTCGACCGCCTCTGAAATTTTCCGTGCGATATATGGCTTGTTCATCGTGTAAAGGTGAATTCCGTCTACGCCGTGACTTACGAGGTCTACAATCTGTTCGATGGCGTACGCAATTCCTGCGTCCCTGATTGCATCATTGTCACCACCGAATTTTTCCATCATCACTCTGTATTTTTTTGGAAGTTCAACGCCACAACGGCTTACCATCCGTTCAATCTGCGCGCGGTTTGTCACAGGCATAATTCCTGCTTCAACGGGAACTGTAATTCCTGCGGCGCGCACTTTTTCAAGAAAGCGGTAAAAATTTTCGTTCTCATAAAAAAGCTGGCTTATAAGATGGTCTGCACCGCAGTCTGTTTTCTTTTTCAAAAACGCAATGTCGCTTTCAGTGTCGTGTGACTCAGGGTGTTTTTCAGGGTAGCACGCGGCGCTGATGTGAAAATGTCCGCCGTAATTTTTTCTGATGAACGAAATCAAATCGGAAGCGTGCGGAAAGTCGCCGGCCGGTTTAAGACCTTCGACCGCATCGCCACGAAGCGCAAGTATGTTTTCTATTCCTGCACTTTTAAACTGTTCCAGAATTAAAGCCGCCGTGTTTTTTGAAAGATAAATGCAAGGTAAATGAACGACGCTTTCTACACGGCACTTGTCTTTTATGCGCCGTGCAATTTCAAGCGTTTTGTCGCAGTTTCCGCTTCCGCCTGCACCATAAGTTACGCTGATAAAATCGGGGTGCAGGTCAGAAAGTTCGTCGAGCGTGTCAAAAACTGTTTCGACCGGGCTGTCTTTTTTTGGCGGAAAAATCTCAAACGAGAACGATGTTTTCCCAAAAGTCGTTTTCAGCATTTTGTCTTTACCCCAATTTTTTCCGCGCTTTTTTTGCCGCACTCACCATATTTTCAAGGCTCTTTACAGTTTCTTCCGTTCCGCGAGTTTTAAGTCCGCAGTCTGGATTTACCCAGAGTTTTTCAACAGGAATGAACTTTGCCATTTTTTCAATCGCAGCGAGCATTTCTTCTTCAGGCGGAATTCTCGGCGAGTGAATGTCGTAAACTCCCGGCCCTGTTTCCGTCTTGAAATTGTTTTCTTTGAGCGCATCAAGAATTTCAAGGTTCGACCGGCTTGCCTCAAAAGTGATGACGTCCGCATCCATTGCATCAATGTCTTTTATAATCGGGATAAATTCGCTGTAGCACATGTGAGTGTGAATTTGCGTTTCCGCTCTGCACCCTGAATGGACAAGGTTGAACGCTTTGATTGCCCAGTCAAGATAATTTTTGTGCCAGTCACTTTTTCGCAAGGGCAGTTTTTCTTTGAGCGCCGCCTCGTCAATCTGAATTATTTTTATGCCGTTTTTTTCCAGGTCAAGAACTTCGTCGCGGACTGCAAGCGCAATCTGAAACGCACTCTCTTTAAGGCTGATGTCCTCGCGCGGAAACGACCAGTTTAAAATCGTAATCGGACCTGTGAGCATTCCCTTTACGAATTTTTTTGTACAGCTCTGGGCAAAGACTGACCATTCGACTGTAATCGGATTTTTGCGCGTGATGTCAGACCAGATGACAGGCGGTTTTACACATCGCGTTCCGTAAGACTGAACCCAGCCGTTCTGCGTAAAAAGACAGCCGTCAAGATGTTCGCCAAAATATTCAACCATATCGTTGCGTTCAAATTCGCCGTGAACAAGAACATCAAGTCCGATTTTTTCCTGAAGCAAAATACATTCCCTGATTTTGTTTTTGTTGAATTCGGTGTATTCCTCTTTTGAAATTGCGCCCTTTTTGAACGCCGAGCGGTTTGCACGGACATCTGCCGTCTGCGGAAAAGAACCGATTGTCGTCGTCGGAAGAAGCGGAAGGTCAAGCGCTTTTTTTTGAATTTGCTCGCGGACTTTAAATTCAGGCTGTCGCACAAAGTTGTCGGTGGAAAGCGAATTGATTTTCTGGCAGAGTTCATCGTTTTTCTGCGTGCGAGGTTTTTCAAAAAGGCGAGCGTTTTTTTCAAGCGCAGAAACGTCGCCAAATGCAATGTCGCGAAGTTCGGAAAGTTTTTCTTCTGCAAATGCAAAATGTTCAAGAACTGACGGCGGAAGTTTTGTTTCTGACTTTACGCTTACGGGAACATGGAGCAATGAGCAGCTTGTTCCTGCAACGATTTCTTTTGGAGCGCAGAGCGATTTTATTTTTTCAAGAAGTGCGTTTGTCTTTTTGTAATCGTTTCGCCAGATGTTCTTGCCGTTTACGACGCCTGCAAAAAGTACGCAATTTTTCGGAAAGCCGTATTTTTCTATCAGCGAAAGATTTTCAGTTCCTTCGATAAAGTCAAGTCCGATTCCGTCAAACGCAAGATTGCAAAGTTCATTGTAGCAGTCGCCCGGATAACCAAAGTACGTCTGCAAAAGGACATTCACTTTTTTTCCGTCAAGGATTTTTTCGTACAGCCGGCGGAAGAGCAGAATGTCGACCTGTGTCATATCAAGGACAAGCGCCGGTTCTTCAAACTGTACCCATTCAGCGCCTGCTTCAAAGACAGTTTGCAAAAGCGTTTTGTAACAGTTTGCAATGTCTGTGCGGTGTTCTGCGTGGCTGAGTTTGAGGAAAGTGTACGCGCCGATGACTGTGATTTTTGCGTTTATTCCCAGCGATTTTGCTTCGTCAAATTCAGAAAGGATTTTTGAAAAATCGCAGTTGAATTCTATGCCGTCGTCAATTTTTGGAACAAGATAATGGTAGTTCGTGTTGAACCATTTTTTCATCGGGAGCGCCCGGACATCGCCGCTTTCTCCCTGATAACCGCGCGCCATTGCAAAGTACGTGTCTGTTTTTGAAAGGCAGAGTTTTTTGTATTCAGCAGGAATTGCGCCTGTCATAAAGCACGTGTCCAGCATTCCGTCGTAAAAAGAAAAATCATTGCACGGAATAAAATCAATTCCTGCATCTTTTTGAGTGAGCCAGTTTTTGCGCCTGATTTCTGCGGCAGTCTGCAAAAGCTCTTTTTCCGTCGTTCTTCCTGCAAAAAAATGCTCGCTTGCAAATTTAAGTTCGCGTGCAGAGCCGATTCGCGGATAACCTGTAACTGATGTTCTGTAAATTCTTTTCATACGAAAAAGAATAGCAAAAACGCGTGATATAATCAAAATCTAAATTTTTATGCGATACCATAAGAAAAAGTTATGGGCATTTTACTGTGTCGTCTTGCATTTTAGATCTGGCTAATACAATAACTACAACAGCAAAAGTTGCTTTCAGTCAATTTCAATCTGGCGCAGGATTTCGAGGGTGACGTTTGTGCCTGTTTCGATTTTCGGGTTTATGCTTGCGAGGTCGGCAGTTAAAATCTGGCTTTCTGTCTGTTCTGTTTGAATTTTGTATTCAACGCGGCTTCCCAGAAATGACGAAGAAATTATTTTTCCAGACAGAAGTTTCTTGTTTTTGTGTTCTTCGGAATTCAAAGTTCCGGGAACGAGTGTAAGCCAGTCGGGGCGCACTAAAAAAGTTTTTCCGTCTTGCAGAATGAAATTTGCAGCGCCTGAAAATTCTGCGGCGAAGCGGTTTTTCGGTTTAAAGTATAAATTTTCCGGCGTGTCGTATTGAACGATTTTTCCGTTGTTCATTACGGCAATTTTGTCAGAAAGCGAAAACGCTTCTTCCCTGTCATGAGTTACATACACAGTCGTAATTTTCAACCTCTGCTGAATTTCTTTAAGTTCCTCGCGGACTTTGAGGCGCAGGTTTGTATCAAGCGAAGAAAGCGGTTCGTCCATTAAAAGAATTTTCGGCTGAAGGACGAGTGCTCGGCCGAGTGCAACGCGCTGCTGCTGACCGCCTGAAAGTTCAGAGGGAAAGCGGTTCATTAAAGATTCGATGTCGAGGTTTCTGGCAGTCGTTTTTACAATCTGTTCATTTTGCGCTTTCTGTTCTTTTGTCGGCCTTGTTAAGTTCAGCCCGTAAAAAAGATTTTGCTCAACCGTGAGATGAGGGAAAAGCGCATAGTCCTGAAAAACCATTCCGACCTTTCGCCTGTTCGGAAGAATTCCGTTTTGAATTTCGCCGTTGATTTTTATAAAGCCGTCCTGCACATTCAGAAAACCGGAAATGAGCCGAAGGACTGTAGTTTTTCCGCAGCCGCTTGAACCGAGCAAAGTCGTAAAACTTCCCTCGTCAACAGACAGATTAAAATCGTCAATAACGGCTGTGTTTTTATAAGCGAATTTTACGTTCTCTAATTTTAACAATTCCATAACCCATTCCCAAAATTAAAAATGTAATCAGCGTAAGAATAAAAGCGAGCGCGCACGATTTTCCCCAGTCGCCCTGCTCTGCAAGATTTACGATGTTTATCGAAGTCAGCGGCGTGTTGAACGAAACAAGAAAAATGACGGCGCTCAAAGTTCCGACACCGCGGATAAAATCATAAATAAAGCCCGAGAAAATTCCGTTTGAAGCAATTGGCGCAATCACGGAAAAAAGAGTGCGCATCTGGTTTGCACCGAGCGAGCGCGAACTGTCGTCAAGCGACAGACTGATTTGCGCATAGGACTGCGAGATAATCCTGTAGCTGAACGGCAAAAACGCCACAGTCATCGCAATGACAATCAGCACAGGCGCGGCGTGAAAATTCAAAATGTTTGAAGCGATGCTGATTGCAAGACCCAAAAGGCTTCCCGGAATACTCGAAGGAATCTGCGAAAAAATATCGATTGCATTTTTAAAACGCGAGTCCGTCCTGTGAACGATGTACGAAGAAACTGCCGCAAACGACGTGCTCAAGACCGCCGCAATCAATGCAAACAAAACAGAATTTACAAGCCCTTTTGAATAATGACGTACGGCAAAAAAATGTTCCAGAGTAAAACTCGTGTTCACGCCCCAGAGCTTTTGAAAACTTCCGACGATGATTGCAATAAACTGGGCCGCCACGCAAAGCGAAATAAAAATTACAAACGCAGTCATCAAAAAAGACGACGCGCGCCCGAAATATTTTTTTGAATTAAAATCAATTCCAAACGCCAGCGAATTTTTACCGCCGATACTTGAAATTTTCGGCATAAAATTTTTTAGCATTTTATTCTGAATTACAAACAAAATCACAGACGGAATTATAAGCACGATTCCAAGCACCGCGCTCGTTCCCACATTAAGCCAGCCCGTAAGTTGAGTATAAATTTCAACTGCGAGAACTCGAAACCGCCCTGCAACGATAAGCGGATTTCCAAAGTCGCTCAAAACGTTTACGGCGACAAACAAAAACGACGAAAGAATTCCCGGCGCGCTCAATGGCAGGGTAATCGTAAAAAAGATTTTCAAGTTCCCTGCGCCCATACTCCTTGCCGCCTGTTCAAGATTCGGATTAATAGCAAGGAGCGACTGCATGCAGATTAAATAAGCCATCGGAAAAAAACACAAACTCTGTGCAATCAAAAGCCCCCAGAAACCGTAAAGCGAAACATTCAGCCCGAGAAGATGGTGCGTAACAAAACCCTGCCGACCCAAAAGCAGAATGAACGAAAGCCCTCCCACAAACGGCGGCGTCATCAAATGAATGAGCGGAACAAACGAAAAAAACTTTTTAAAAGGAATGTTTCCCTTTACGACGGCGTACGCAAAAACATAGCCGATTAAAACAGAAACTGACGAAGAAGCAAGGCATTCAAAAAAAGTATTTTTAAGCGCTTGATGAAAATTTGCAGAAGAAAAAACTTTTGCAAAATCTGAAACCCGGACAGAAATTAAAACGCAGAAGAGAGGAAAAATTATGCAGACAGTTAAAAAAAGAAAAACAACAGACCGTGCTGCAAACAGTGATCTGCTGTTTTTGTTTAAATCAAATTTTTTCAAATTACCTGACTTCTTTGCTCCACTTTTCAAGGACTTGTTCTTTTTGCGAAGCGGCAAGTTTTGTGTCGTAATCAATCAAGTCAATTTCGCTCAGCGGGATTGAACCTTTTGCAGCCTTTGCTTCCGGGTTGACAGGAACGGTAAAATCAATCGAACTCATCAATTCCTGCGCTTCCGTTGAAAGCATAAAGTCAACAAACTTTTTTGCCGCATCAAGATTTTTTGTATTTTTCATAATCGAAATGCAGTCGACATCTCCCACAGATTTTGGCGGAGCGGCAAGCTGAATGTCAAAGCCTTCCGAAGCATATTTTGCAAGCGCATGAAGATAAGAAACGCCAAGCGCATATTCGCCTGTGCCAATCAGTTTTGCAGGCGCACTTCCTGAATCAGGAAACTGACCTACAAGCGGAGCAAGCGTTAAAAGATAATTCCAGCCGTCGTCCCAGCCAAGGCGCTGTAACTGATTTTGAACAAAAAGATATGCCGTAGAAGATGCGACAGGATTTGTCAAAACGATTTCACCTTTGAAAAGCGGATTTGCAAGGTCCTCCCAAGTTTTAGGATACGGCGTACCCGGAAATTTCTGTTCAAAGCGTTTTGCGTTTATTCCGATTCCAAGAGTGAGAACGCAAAAACCTGTCCAGGTTCCGTTTTTTGATTTTGCATATTCAGGAATATTTTTTGCAAGCGGCGAAACGTAATTTTCAAGCGCGCCTGCTTCATCTGCAAGAATGTGATAGCTTGTAGCACCGCCAAGCAGAACGTCTGCCTGCGGATTGTCCTTTTCTGAAATCACGCGGTTTACAAGTTCGCCTGTAGTAGCGCGCAGATACGTAACGGGGATTCCTGTTTTCTGCGTAAAAAGTTCGGTGAGCGCTCGCGTTTCTTCCTCGTGGATAATCGAATAAATGCGCAGTTCAGATTTTTTCTGACATGACGCAAACAAAGCACAAAATGCAGCAACTGCAAAAACAAAAATATGACGGCACTTTTTCATAATCATTCCTTGTAAATTTTTTGTAAAATTTATCTGATACTTAAAAATACAGAAAAACGAACTGTTTTTATATAACCAGATTTAAAAAATTTTTCAATGCCACATAAAAATTCCACAGGAATTCGGCACAAACATTATTTGCATTATTTCAATTTATAGCACGTACTTCTTCCGCCGGCTTCTGTTTTTGCAAGGATGTCCGCTTTGATAAGCCTGCTTATATCGCGGTTTGCCGTATCCTGCGAGCACTTGCAGATTTTTGCATATTTTTGCGAAGTCAAATTTCCTTCAAAATCATTCA
>JBJETJ010000053.1:0-8158 GCA_051883255.1 Treponema sp. | reverse complement strand
ACAGGGAATGCCTTTTTTTGTAAATTTATCTAAAACTCGAAATTTGACCTAATAATCTGCTTGAGTTTTTCCTGCGGAGAATTTTCTTCAGAGTTTTCGGAAGTTTTTTCAAGCAGAAGGTCATTCGGAGTTATTCCAAAAAGGTCAATTATTTTCTCCACGAGAGAAAGGCTTATCGAAGTTTCCTCCCTCTCAATGTTAGCAATATGGGAAACAGAAACTTCTAATTTTTCTGCAAGTTGAGCCTGTGTAAGATGATATTGTTTTCTCAACAACTGTAAGTTTCTTCCAACATTGCTAGTAAAATCTCTATTCCCGTTCATAGTATCAAATTGTAAGTCAAAAGATTTATTTTTAACATCGACTGTCATAAACATAAACTATGACTTTTACAAAATATTTATAAAACAGAAATTGTCGAAAAAAGACATGCGTGAGACTGTTCACATGGGCACGAATTTTTCCACTTTAGACCATCAAACAAATGCCTATTTGTGGGTGGAAGACACTGCGTTTTCAGCACGAGTTCTACCGGGATTTTACTTTTTTTGCCTCTTTTTGAGAGCAGTATTATTACGTGACTATTTATTTTATTTCTACAAAGGAAAGAGTTTTTTCTTTTCCTTCATACAAAATATCAAGCAACCTGTTTGCAGGACCTGTTGGATGAGTTCTTCCGCATTCCCATGCTTCAACAGTTTTTTTTGAAACTCCCATATATTTTGCAAAAACAGTTTGTGTCATTCCTGCATTATTTCTAATTTGCCGGATCTCTTCAGAATTAAATTCCTTTACAGGACTGATTACATATGTTGTTTTTTTTGCAACACCAATTCCTTTTTCAAAATCAATTGCTTCTTGGAGACCTGTACATAAATCTTCAAATAAAGAATTCATATTATTACCTCCTGCTCTTTGCAGATTCTTCTCGTAACGCTTTTACTAGTTTTTTCAAAACATTCTTTTCTTCATCAGAAAGATTTGCCTGTTCATTTTTTGTAAAAGCAGTAATCAAATATGTAACTTCATATTCAGCAAAATCTGTATAGCAAACTCGTACACTACCACTTTTCCCGCGATTTTCTAACGCAAAACGAACTTTACGGATTCCTCCTGTGCCTTCCATAACAGGACCAGATTCTGGATTTTTTAACAGCATAATTTGAAGTGCCAGTAGATCCTCATCTGATAAACCAATTTCCTTCCATCTTTTTGTAAATAAAGGAACTTCTATAAATGTTCGTTTAAGCCGTTCTTCCATAACATAAATATATACCCTATTTTATAGGGCGTCAATAATTTTCTACTTTGAAATATGCAGAAAATGTAGTATCTTTATATTATGCTAAAAAGTAACTTTTAAGGAGACACTGAATAAATCCTACCTAAGGATTTTTCATTGTAACCTTGAATGTAACAAAAGGCAGCCGGATTTGTCCTGACTTCAAATTTTCAGGTCAACTCATATATTTTTATGGAGATTTTTTATGGTCAATTCATTTTCAATTCCAGTCTTAACTGCGATTTTAGGATTAGTTATGATTTTTGCCGCAGAACCGATTATTAAAGTTCTGGTAATTGCACTCGGCGTTTTTTTAATTATATCTGGATTTTATTCAATGGCAATTATGTCAAAATTAAGCACAGAAAAACGCTTTAAGATTGACATTTATGTACGCGGAATTTTAAGCATAATTCTTGGAATTCTGTCAGTAATTCTTCCGGCAACAATGGCTCAGTTTGCCTGGAACGTAATGATGATTATCATCGGCGTTTTTGCACTTTTTTCTGCCGCAATGGAAATTTATGCCGCAAAAATACTGAACGATGCCGGCGTTCCTGTAAAACGCTATGTAATAGAAATAATCGTAACGATTGTTGCGGCAATCGTAGTTTTCCTTCTTCCGTCGTCATTTGGATTTACGCTGATAAAAATCGGCGGAATTGCATTGATAATTCTTTCTATTATTATGGCAATAATCGCCTGGAAAAACCGCGACATTATCCAGAACGATGCCGAAGTCGTTGACGAGGAATAATCCGTAAATGACAGAATCGCAGTGGAATATCTTTACAGAATTTAAAGAAAGTTTTAAAGCCCGATGCCTTGAGTGGCAGAAATTTTCTGACGACCTTATTCCACTGCAAAAAAAAGCCGCAATGGCAGATACACCCGATTACAGTTTTGAAACGCCTGTAGTCTACAACACTGCGCTGGACGAGCTGACAAAAGACTCGCAGATAAAACTGATTTTAATCGGCGACAATCCCGGAAAATCCGAACAGCTTAAAGCCAACAGAAAATATCTTGTCGGACAGGCAGGAAAACTTGCAGACAGGTTTTTCAAGCAGAACCCGGAGTTTCAGATTGATTTCAGGCAGAACGTAATCATTCTAAACAAAACGCCCGTTCACTCTGCAAAGACAAAACACCTTTCAAAAATCGCAGAAGATTTGTCTAGCAAAAATTCCCCGGCAAAAAACCTGATTTTAGAAAGCCAGCAATGGCTTGCAAAAGAAACTGCAAGACTTCACAAAAACCTATGTTCACTCGCAGAACAGGAAAATTCCGTGCTTCCACAATTATGGCTTGTCGGCTACGCTGAACTTAAAAAAGGCGGAATTTTCGTTCCGTATAAAGAAATCCTAAAACAGGAATATTCCGAAAGTCCTTTCTGGAATTCTGTTTTTGTATTTCAGCATTTTTCGATGAACAGATTTACAATCGACTTGAAAAATTTTTTACAGACAGAACGATGTGACAATCAGGTTCAAGCCTTGGCAAAACTTGGAACGCAACATAAAAACGAGCTTTTCTAAATTCAGCAAAAACCGGCAGAAAGCAAAATTCCCGTAGACAAATAAATAAAATTTGCCGATAATATGCTAAAGTATATTTGGGGTGATTTATGAAAACTATTGGTATCAAACTTGCAGACGGTTCGTTCTATCCTATCTTAAAGGAAGGAACAGCAGAAAAAAAAGAATTGAATCTCACGACTGTTAAAGACAATCAGACGACTGTTCAAGTTGATTTGTATCGTTCAGAAACCGAATCCATGCAAGATGCAGAATACGTCGACACTCTTGAAATCAAGCACCTTGTAAAACACCCCAACGGAGAACCTGACATCGCGCTTGACATCTCAATCGACGAAAATAATGAACTTAACGCAGAACTCCATGACCCCGAAACAGGCAAAGATTCTTCAACTACTGTAAGCCTTGTTTCGCGCACAATCGAACAGCGCAGTGAGATGTCAGACGTTACGCTTGCACAAGCAGAAGACGCTGCAGACTTTTCTGACATTGCAGATGACGATGATTTTGATTTGGAAAAAAGCATTTCTACTCCTGTTCAGGACGACAGTTTTTCTGCGGACGGCGATTTTAGCTTTGACCCGAATTCTTTAAACGTCGATTCAATCGTAGAAGAACCCGCAGAAGAAAATCAGGAAACATTTGACGAAACAGTTGAAACTGACACGACAGACACAGAAGAATCTGACACAGAAAACACCGCCGCAGTTGCCGCAGGAGCAGGACTTTTAGGCGCGGCCGCTGCACTTGCATTAAACGATGAAAAAGACGAAAGTTCAGAAAATTCAGACGAAACGATTTCAGAAGAAATATCAGACGACATTTTTTCAGATGATACGATTGCAGACGAAACTTCGCTATCTGAAAACGTATCAGACGAAGCCCTGTCAGATACGGCAGACACGGCGCTTTCTGACGATGACTTTAACATACCTGACGATTTTTCTATCGATGACACTTTTGACGAGATGTCAGATTCTGAAAGCGCAGACACAATCTCTGACGAAAGCGTTACAGAGCAGACGAATGACGAAACTGTTTCTGCAGAAGATGACTCTGATTTTAACGTCGATTCAAATTTTGACGATTTAAATTTTGATGACCTTAACATCGACGATGACGGAACGACAGAAACGCAGACAGATGAAGCAAGTACAGAAAATGCAGAAAATATAGAAAATACAGAAACAGAAGATTCCCTTTTTAACGACAGTTTTGAACAGGAAGAAAATCTGTCTGCATCAAACAATGCCGGACTTGATTTTTCTGACATCCTCGACAAAGAAACAAAAGAAGGCCACGCATCAGATTCCATTGAATCAGAAGTCATAAGCAAAAAAACAAAAGTGCCTGTAGTCATCTGCGTTACATGCGCGGTAATCTGTATAATTGCAGTTCTCCTTATTCTGTTTGTCATACCGTCAAAATTCAACCTTGTAAAAAAACAGGCAGAAAAAGAATCTTCAAAAACCGTAGCAGAACAGACAACAGCCCCGGAACAAAAAGAAGCCCAGCCGAAATATGAAGCAAAGGAAAACGAAATCATCGTTGCCCCTGCCGAAAAAGTCGTACCTGAAGTTCAGCAGGAAAAACCTGTCAACTCAAAGAACATCACCTACAAAATAAAATGGGGTGACACGCTCTGGGACCTTGCAAAATCGTATTACAACAATCCGTGGAAATATCCTAAGATTGCAAAATATAACGGAATAAAAAATCCTGACCATATTATTTCAGGAACGACAATCATTATTCCTGCTGAATAAATTTTGAGTTTAATATGAAATTTAAAAAACAACTTTCTCTTTTTTGCGG
This sequence comes from Treponema sp., assembly GCA_051883255.1. Classification (GTDB taxonomy): domain Bacteria; phylum Spirochaetota; class Spirochaetia; order Treponematales; family Treponemataceae; genus Treponema_D. The sequence goes on along the minus strand of JBJETJ010000053.1, from coordinate 3,523 downwards.
AATTCTTTTTATAACTTTTAATGTCGGTTGTAAAATTTCCAGAAACGAAAATTCTCTGCAAAAAATTTACGGCGCAGATACAGATTATTTTATGGGCCTTAAATCTGTTCAGCAGAAAAATACAAAGGCAGCAATGAATCACTTTGACAAAGCGATTGCCAGCGGAACAAAGTACGTAAGCCGCCGAAGTTTTGAACAGAAAATAAAACTCGGCAACATTCAGCAGCAGATTGAAGAAGCAAAAAAATATCTGAAAATTTACAATGACGACGATGCCCTGCTTTTTGCATGCAGGATTTTTTTTGAAAATCAGGAATATGCGCTCGTCATAAATTCAACAAATTCTACAGACGTTTCAACGTGCCCGAATGAACTTGCAAAAATGCGGCTTCTTGCGATGCACGAAAAACAGGATTCCCGTTTAAGCCGGACGACAAGCCAGTGGTTTACGGACAGGAAAATTTCGCAGGAGCACATCGATTTTTACAACGAGTTTTTAAAAGACAAACTTGATGCAACGCAAATCGAATTAATCGAACCTGTAAAAGCCGACAAAAGCCAGCTGATGAAACTCGGAGAATACAATGCTTCGATTTACAATGCGCTTCTTTCATGCCTGATAAAATTCAGGATTTTTTGCAGTAAAAAAGATTATTCGTCTGCCTACAATTTTTTAGATACAATTGACGAATACTGCATAAAGCAAAAAGTAATTCCGCTGACAAAATACATTGTCGCAGATATGGGAAAAACTTTTTTTTCGACAAGCAGGCAGAATTTGCAGAACGCAAATTATTTTCTTGACCTGAGCAATTCCGCACTTGCAGAAGATGCAGGGATAAAATTTTATTCGCTTATTTACGCAGGACGGATTTTTGAAAAATCTGGAACGTACGTTTCCAAAACGGAACAGGCTTTTACCGATGCACTGAACTGCGCACCGACTGACGAAGACTATGATATGGCACTGTGGTTTCTGTTGAATTCAAAACTTACAGGCTCGACTGACAAATGTATCGACTATCTTGAAAAATACTGTTCAACCTGGCACAACCCGTATTACTTTGCAGACTTTCTCGACAACCTTTCGCTCCTGCTTTTTACGAGCGCAAAATGGCAGTCGTTTTCTAAAATCTACAAAATAATTGACGGATACGCAGACAACGCAAGCACTTCCAAATTTGCGTATCTGACCGGGCAATTAATCGACAAAGGATTTTTGCAGGGAACTGAACAGGAAAAGCAGGCAGCCTTTTTAAAAGCCTTTGAGCTTAACGCCGGAACTGACGTTTATTACAGGCTTCTTGCGGCAAAAGAACTGAACCTGTCGATATATGAAATCGAAAAAAACATTTTCTTTCCTGCGACTGCCGTTTCTGCCGAAAACGATTATGAAGCAGAAATTCTTTTGCAGGGTTACGCCGATTTTGGCTTTGAAGAATTCATTTATCCTGAATGGTCTTATTTTTATGCGCAGAACCCAAACACTTTTGGTATTGAAACAATTTCAAAACTTGCAGACTTTTTGCGTTCGTGCGGAAATGCAGAAAACAACAATTATTACAAAAGCCTGCAGATGATTTCAAAAACTGCCAACCTTGACAACGCACCGCTTAACAAAAAAGTTTTTGAACTTTCCTATCCGAAAAATTTTGCAAAAGAAATTGCCGCCGCCGCAAAAGAATTTGAAGTTGAAGAATACGACGTTCTCGGACTTATCAGGACAGAAAGTTTCTTTAATCCGATTGTAGAAAGCAATAAAGGCGCACAAGGTCTTACCCAGCTTATGAAACCGACCTTTGACGAATGTGTAAAAAAACTGAAACTCGAAAACCCGGACATTACAGATCCGCTTACAAACATTCGTGTCGGAACTTATTACTATTCAAGTCTTGTAAAACGGCTTGACGGCTCGGACATTCTTGCGCTGTTTGCGTACAATGCCGGAGCAACAAAAGTCAGGCGATGGCTCCAGACTTCAAGAATCGGGCTCGGGCTTTACAAGGACTTGCCGTCAAATTTATTTTTAGAAACAATCCCGATTGCAGAAACCAGAAATTACGGCAGAAAAGTCATTCAAAGTGCCGCAATTTATGCCTGGCTTTACTACGACAAAAATCCGTGCGACATAATCACGGAAATGATGTAATTCAAAAATTCACTCTGTATGCTTACACGCTGAACAAATCAAAGCGGCTTTTTAATTTTTTAGACCGGTTGTTTCGTCAATGCCCATCATAATATTTAAACACTGAACTGCCGCACCGGAAGCACCTTTTCCGAGATTGTCAAATCTTGTCGTTATGTCAATCCGCTCGTCATTACCGTAAACAAAAATCTGCATTTCATTAGTTCCTGCCAGAGTATTTGCAGGAATGAACTGTTCAGACAAAGTTCCTTCGCCCATAAAACCGGCAACTTTTACAAAATTACAGCCGTCGTAATGACTTGCAAACATCTGCCAGACATCATTTGCACTAACCTTTTTTGAAAGCAGTCTTGAGTGCAGACCGACAGTTACAGTCATTCCCTGAAAATAATCACAGACATACGGATTAAAAACAGGTTCAAAATCAAGTCCCGGAATTTTTTTCATTTCGGGCAGATGTTTATGACTTTGTGTCAGTGCATACAGGCGCGGAGAATCAAGGCTTTTATCCCTGCCGGCATCTTCGTATTGTGCGATTGCCTTTTTTCCTGCGCCAGAATATCCGCTTACCGCATGAACTACAACAGGATAATCCCTCGGGAGAATTCCTGCCTTTACAAGAGGATAAGCAATGGCAACAAACCCCGAAGCATAGCACCCCGGAACTGCAACTCTGTTTGAAGAAATGATTTTTTCCCTGAACGATTTGTCAAGTTCCGGGAACCCATAAGCCCATTCAGGATTTGTCCTGTGAGCAGTAGAAGCATCAATAATTCGTGTCTTTGGATTCGTGCAAAGCGCAACAGATTCAATGCTTGCAGTATCAGGCAAACACAAAAAAGTAAAGTCCGAAGCATTTATCATCTTCGCCTTTTCAACAGGGTCTTTGCGCTTTTCGTCATCAATCTGTAAAATCTCAATATCAGTTCGACCCGCAAACCGCTCATATATCTTTAACCCGGTAGTTCCTTCTTTTCCGTCAATAAAAATCTTATACGCCATACACCACTCCACAACCCCGGCAACACTTCCCCATATCCCCGGCGTTTTCGTTTATCTTTTGCTTAATTCCAAGATTTTAATATCTTTATTGTAATTAGACAACTATGTTTTTTTTTGGGGGGGGGGGGAAAGCGTGGAGGTGCGAGGCAAATCCGTGTTTGTAAGCAAACAACGTATGAAAAACTTTCGCAAAAACGTAAATATGTGGTAGAATAAAGCGTAGAGGAGAAACAAAAATGAGTTATGAAACTGTAATTGAACAGATAAAAGCAACTCCAGTTGAACTGTTGGACGAAGTTTCTGAATTCTTGAATTTTTTGCAGTATCGTTCAACTCAAAATCAATCTAAGCAGAAAAAAATGCCCGATGAAA
>JBJETJ010000052.1:0-8272 GCA_051883255.1 Treponema sp. | reverse complement strand
GCGAAGAGCTTAAGAAAATGTACATGCACAAAAACATCGACGTATTAGGCTCTGCAGGACACGCACTTGACTAGGATTTAAGTAAAACCATAAAAAAAACGGGCTGTCAAACTGGCAGTCCGTTTTTTTTTATATCAGGCGTTATTTACCGCAAAGCAAAAATTTTAACTGCTTTTCACCCGAAATAATGCAATACATACACTGTTTGTGCTATAATGCAGAAAATGAACGAAATATATGCGGTAATCGAATCTGTTTATAAAAATCACTTCGCGGTTTTCTGTGCGCTGTTTGCCTTTCTGCTTTTGGTTTCTTTTGCGCTCGGACACCTTATAGGAAAGCTGAAGGCAGAAAAAAAGCATGCCGGAGTTTTAAAATCAGAACGGCAGGACGCAGTAAAGCGATCGCGCTCCGTAATAAACGGTCAGATAATAGAACAGATTGCACCTCTGCTTCCTGATTTTCCTGCCAGATACAGCGAAGTAAGCTTTTTGGGAAAACCCGTAGACTTCATAGGTTTTTGCGGACTTGACAATTCAAAAGACGAAAACGAACAGTGCAGGGTCGACGAAATTCTATTTATCGAAATTAAGACAGGCGATGCAAAACTTTCGGAGCGCGAAAAAGCCATAAAACAGGCCGTCGACGAAAAACGCGTGCGGTATGTAGTATGGCGAAAGCAGGCAAAAGCAAAATAAACCGCGTTAAAAACGATTTTCAGCGCGGTTTTTAAAATCACTGGATTTTTAGAAAATCTTTGTAGACGCGCCGGTCATCGTTAAGTTCCGGGTGGAACGAAACTGCCGTCTGATTTTTGTATCTTACTGCGACGATATTTCCGCCCGTCTTTGTCAGAACCTGCACTTCGTCAGAATCTACGCTCTGGATTACAGGTCCGCGTATAAACGTCATCGGCACGTCGTGAAGTTCTCCGTAATCGTCCTGCGTGTAAAAACTTCCGAGCTGCCTTCCGTAGGCATTGCGCCTGACAGTTACAGGCAGAGTCTTAAAATGCAGCGAAAGCAAAATAAGTCCTGCGCACGTTGCAAAGACAGGAATTCCGCTTTCGATTTTTTCTTTTAATATATCGAACATATCAAGGTCGTGAAGAAGCTTTGACTGAACAGTGCTTTCTCCGCCGGGAAGAATCAAAAAGTCAAATTCTTTCTGAACGTCGGCTTTCTGGCGCAGTTCAAAACACTCAGCGCCAAGTTTTTCCAAAACTGCAATATGCTCGGCAAAATCTCCCTGCAATGCAAGAACTGCGACTTTCATTATTTGCCCCGCTCTGCCATTAAAAGCTGGATTTCCTGTTCGTTAATGCCTACCATTGCTTCGCCCAAATCTTCGCTCAATGAAGCAATAAGTTTTGCATCTTTATAATTCGTTACAGACTGAACGATTGCAGCGGCGCGTTTTTCAGGATTGCCCGATTTAAAAATTCCGCTTCCGACAAAAACGCCTTCTGCACCGAGCTGCATCATCAGAGCCGCATCAGCAGGAGTTGCAACACCGCCGGCGGCAAAATTTACGACAGGAAGTTTTTTGTTGTCGTGAACGTATTTTACAAGTTCATACGGAACCTGAAGCTGCTTTGCCTGTTCGTAAAGTTCATCTTCGCGCATGGAAGTTATTGCGGCAATCTGGCTGTTCATCTTTCTCATGTGGCGTACTGCCTGAACGACATCGCCTGTTCCCGGTTCGCCTTTAGTACGTATCATCGAAGCGCCTTCGTTAATTCTTCTGAGCGCTTCTCCCAAATCTTTTGAACCGCACACAAACGGAACTTTGAAATCCCGTTTGTTGATGTGATAGACGTCATCAGCAGGCGACAAAACTTCGCTTTCGTCAATAAAGTCAATTTCGATTGCTTCAAGAATCTGCGCTTCAACAAAATGACCGATGCGGCACTTTGCCATTACAGGAATCGAAACTGCATCCTGAATTCCCTTTATCATTTTAGGGTCGCTCATTCTCGAAACGCCGCCTGCCGCCCTTATGTCTGCCGGAATTCTTTCAAGAGCCATTACTGCACATGCGCCGGCTTTTTCTGCAATACGAGCCTGTTCAGGTGTCGTTACGTCCATAATTACGCCGCCCTTTAACATCTGGGCAAGATTTTTGTTCAATTCATAACGATTTTCTGCCATATTCTATAGTCCTTTTTAACAAGATACGATATATTATAAAAAAAACTGGCATTACAAAAATAACCAATCTCAAATAATTTTACAATGCCAGTTTTTCCGTGGAATTTTTATGATCACGATTGAACTTAAAAAACGCAGTGAAGAAAATCTTTACCAGCAGATTTATGATTTTATAAAAAACGAAATTCTCTCAGGCAGAATTCAGCGGAACGAAAAACTGCCGTCAAAACGTACGCTTGCAAAAAATCTCGGCGTAAGCACGCTTACAGTAGAAACCGCATATTCCCAGCTCATTGCAGAAGGCTTTATTTATTCAGTTGCAAAAAAAGGTTTTTTTGCAGAATCTGTAAACGGCATTGCAAAGACAAATTCAATGCCAGTTCAAAAAAAAACTGCAATGCCAGAAAATGCGCCGGGCTCTGATTTTTCGGCAGACTTTTCTGGAAACCAGATTGACCCGGAGACTTTTCCGTTTTCCGTGTGGGCAAAAATAATACGAAAGATTTTAAACGAAAAGCAGACACAAGTAATGACTTCTTCTCCTGCGCAGGGAACTTTAGTTTTAAGGCAGGCGATTGCAAAACACCTGCACGATTTTAGGGGAATGTCAGTCAGCCCCGAACAGATTGTAATCGGAGCAGGAACGGAATATCTTTATGCGCTTTTAATCCAGCTTTTAGGTATGCACAAAGTCTACGCAATCGAAGAGCCGTGCTACAACAAAATAAAAAAAATATACGACAGTTTCGGCGTAAAGAACGTTCAGATTCCGATGGACTCAAACGGAATAATAATTGACGACTTGAAAAAATCAGAGGCCGACATCGTTCACATTTCGCCGTCACACCATTTTCCGACCGGAATCGTAATGCCCGTTACAAGGCGCTACGAACTTTTAAGCTGGGCAAACCAGAGCGACTCAAGGTTTCTGCTCGAAGATGATTACGACAGCGAATTCCGGTTTACGGGAAAACCGATTTCAACTTTGCAGAGCATTGACCTTTCTGAAAAAGTAATCTACCTGAACACTTTTACAAAAACGCTTTCTTCGACAGTCCGCATAAGTTACATGGTTCTTCCGAATTCGCTCATAAATTTATTTGAAGAAAAAATCGGATTTTATTCCTGCACCGTGCCGACGATTGACCAGCTTACGCTTGCAGAATTCATAATGCAGGGCGCATTTGAAAAACACATAAACAGAATGAGAAAACTTTACATTTTAAAAAAAGAACTGTTTATGAAAAGCATAGAAAAGTATGACACTGACAATTCAATCAGAATAAAAGAAGCAAGCTCAGGCCTTCACCTTCTGCTTGAAGTAAAAAAAGAAAAATTAAAAGCCTTTCTTGCAAACACAAAGAAAAACAGAATTAATATAGTTCCGCTTTCAAGCTATTACAAAAAGCCGACGCAAGATTCGCAAAGATGTTTTATCGTAAATTATTATTCAATCCCGATAGAAAAAATCGAACGGAGCGTAAAACTTTTGTGCTTACCTGCTCAACTCAAGGTAAATTGAATCTGCAATTCCAAAGCCCGCATTTTTTGTCAGCGCCGTAGTGTATTCATCGTAAAGCATATCTTCGTACATTTTCTGCGCAAAACTGTTTTCGCCGCTTGCTTTTGTTACGGTCTTTCGCATAGAGTCGACCATCATCTTTACAAAAAAAGATTCAAGCTCCAAAGACTTTTCATAAAGTTCGGAAGTTTTGTCGATTGTACGTTTTTCGCCGTTTGAAGAGGCTTTTGCACTGTTTACGGCAAAACCGGAAGGACGCGCAGTTTTGTCAAGTTCACTTTGATACATCTTTGAAAAATCAGAAGAGATGTCGCCTGTCAGCCGGGTAGATCTTCCTGAAATTTTTAAAGAGCCTGCATTGTCAAGCACTGCCGAAGCACGCGAAAAATTTTCAAACTGATTTATTCCTGCCATAAAAGCCTCCCGTTACAAAACTAGCGTTTTAATTCTGCCGTTTTTAATTTACTGCCTAAGATTTACCGCTTCAAATTTGCCGCAATGTTGAGCATTGAGTCAGAAGTCTGGATTGCCTTTGAATTGAACTCGTACGCACGCTGGGCTACAATCATCTGCACCATTTCGTTTACGACAGAAACGTTTGACATTTCAAGAAACTTGTGCTTGATGACACCCATTCCGTCAGCGCCCGGACGAGAAGCAATCGGCTGGCCTGAAGCATTTGTAACTTTAAAAAGGCTGTCGCCTACTGCTTCAAGTCCGACCTGATTCGGAAACCTGTACAATTCAAGCTGACCTACTTCAACAGGAGTGTCATCGCCTGCAACTTTTACTGTTACTTTTCCGTGGTCAGTAATCGTAAGCGTATTAATGTCAGACAGTTCAGGCAGGATAATTTCAGGCATTACGCGAAGTCCCTCAGAAGTTACAAGCTGACCTGTCATATCGATTTTTAGCGCACCGTCGCGCGTATAAGCATAGCTTCCGTCATACTGCTGAACCCTGATAAAACCTTCGCCGACGATTGCAAGGTCAGTTGCAACTTCTGTATTCCGCAGAGAACCCTGCGAAAAAATCCTCTGAGTTGCCGCAACCTTAACGCCGGCTCCCTGCTGGATTCCGACAGGCGTTACTGTATCTTCTGTCGCAGGAGTTCCTGCAAGCTTAAGATTCTGGTAAATCAAGTCTTCAAATTCAACACGCTGCTGTTTAAAACCTGTCGTATTTACGTTTGAAAGGTTATTAGAAATTGCATCTATATTTGACTGCTGTCCGTTCATTCCTGTTGCGGCCGTCCACAAACTTCTTACCATAATTTTCTCCTATAAAAACTCTGCGCTATAAATTAACGCTGAACAGATGCAACCCTGTTCCATAAAGTATTCATCATTGAATCTGATGACTGAATCGTTTTCTGATTTGCTTCGTAAGCGCGGTTTACTTCTATCATCCGTACCATTTCGTTTACTACGTTTACGTTTGAAGTTTCCATATAATTCTGAATGAACTGCGGGCGCTCTTTTCCTTCTGCAATATGCGCAGGACCAGAAGTGTCACTTTCGCGGTAAAAACTGTTTCCCACTTTTTCCAAGTAGCGCTCGTTGTCAAAGCGTACGCAGCGGAAACGGTCTACGACTTCGTTGTCTTTTGTGACAATCATTCCGTCTTCGTTTACTTTGAATTTGTCATCTTCGAGAGTAATTATTCCGTTTTCACCCAGAACAGGATAGCCGTCTTTTGTTTCAAGGATTCCTTCTTTTCCAATCATAAAATTTCCGTTTCTGGTATAGCGTTCGCCTTCCGGGGTCTGAATTACAAAAAAACCTTTTCCGTGAAGTGCAAAATCTGTAGAAGTATTAGTAAGCTTTAGAGAACCTTCTGAAAAGTCAACGTAATTTTCGTTTGTTTCAGCGCCAAGTCCAATTTTACCGATTATAGGCGCGGCATCTGCAGAACCAAAAGGATTTTCGTAAACGCCGTCAAAATCCTTACGCCTTAAAAGAAGCTCGCTGAATGTTTTTATAGAAGTAACTGATTTTTTATAGCCTGCCGTATCAACATTCGCAAGATTATTTGCAATCGTGTCCAGCCTGTTCTGCTGGACATTCATTCCGCTTGCGCCAATATACCATCCACGTACCATAGAATATCCTCGTAATAGAAATCGTTACTTCTATTATCGGAATATGGAGTTTCGAGTTTAGCAATTTATCTGGCAGAAGTGGCGTCCTGAAAAACAGAAATCTTTTTTTTCATAATGCTTCCGACAAACGAAATCGCAGGCCCGAGCATAAAGCTCATGCACACGCACCCGATGATGGAAGTACGAAGTTCAATTCCTGCAAAAGAAGAAACGCCCGTAAATTTTCCGCGCGCAATGACGGCAGCGATAAGCCCCACGCCTATTGCAGAAAAATCAAAAAGCATGCGTATTATAAAAGCAGGAACTTTTTTTACCGCATTGCTTATTATTACAGGAATGGCGTCATAAGGTGCAATTCCCATCTGGGCATTTATATAAACTGAAGCCGAAATTACAAAAAGACACAGAGTTACTGCAAAAACAGGAATCAGCGTCACAAGACCTGCTTCTGCAAGGAACTGATGAAAGCCCGTAACCTTCCAGACCCAGCGCGAAAAATCTGCGATATAACCGATTAAAAACATATTCGCCAGAGTTCCGAAACCGATATACTGCGGCCCGAAAATAAAGTTAAAGACAAAAAGAATGCCGTAATCAATTATCTGTGCAGTTCCGACATTCTCCCACCCGAACAAAGACGCGATATGCAGGTTCATGAAAGTCGCAGGATCAGTTCCCCAGCCTATTTCAATTAAGACAGAAAGCGTAACGCCCATAAAAAAAATTGCAGTGAGCATAAACCCAAGTTTTATTTTGAAGTCAGGTACAATAAACTGACTGAAAGTAAATTTATTTTTCATACAATCATACTATATGGTAAAAATTTGAGTTGTGCAATAAATAAACAGTGAGTTATGTTTTTAACTGCCAAAATATTCTGACCACATTTTGTATCTGGCTATTTTGGAAATATCGATTTCATCTGTAGCTGATATTTTCTTTGAATAAAAATGTGCAAGCAATGTAGCGAATTCAGCTGGTGTAGTATACTCCATTCCTACAGAACAAGGGTGATCAATAAAATAGTATTTTTGATTCTTTTTAACATGATTTTCTTCCAGCCATTTAATAACAGAAGTGATGTCTTCTTCATCCAAAAGCATTGCTATATGAAAATAAGCATTATCTTTACCAAAATTTAAATTGCATTTCTTTAATTCGTCTATAATATGTCTTTTATTTTCAGTGTAAAAATTATTCACTATTAAATCAATTAAATCAGGGCAATCAACCAATTTCTTTTTGTTTTTCGAATTTGATATTATATATTCCGCTGTTTCAACATAATCATTATAAAACAATCCGGAAAATACTCTATAAATAGTTGATGAGTCCAGATTTTGAGTATCAAAATATTCCTTTACCAGCCAATCGATGAAATTATGATTCCGGGTTCTCAACGCTAAAGAAAATGGTGTATCATAAATGGTACCATTATTGCATGAAAACAAATCAGCTCCCTTAACTACAAGGGTCTTTGCAGATTCGTTATCTTTCAGTTTCAATGCCCAATATAAAATGGTTTGTCCTTTATACAAAACATCTATTTGATTAAAACGATTTATAAGAAATAAAGCAGACTTTGGATCCTTGTTTATTTCAAGAGATATTCTCAGCAAATCATTTTGAATTGCCAAAGGCAGTGTTATATCATCACTTAACAGTTTTTCAATTTTTTTATAATCACAAGTGTAATATCCCTTTGTAAGTTGTTCTATTTTATGTTCATTAGTGACACGACATGATAATAGTTCAAATATACTAAGGTGTAAAATTAAAAGTAATAATATTTTAATCAACCTGTCTTTAATCTTCAATTCTAATAACATATATCTTATCCATCCCATTATTATTAACATTATTCAAATATGAATTATTAGCTTTTTCTGAAGTTCTAATATAGACATCATTTATAGTAACGTTCCCTGTTTGAGAATCATAACCGGTAACATTAAAGAAATGACCATTATAGTGCCCAATAACGTATGCATTATCAGTTCCACTTGATGAAAGTTCTGCAAGCGTATCCTTAATGTCTGCTCCTTTTTTTTCAGTAATATTTATCTTAGTACCAGCAACAAGTCCTGCATCAGATAGTAAACTCTTCATATTGTCAAGTAACATATTCGCATCATTTTCATACCCATCCCCAGAAGTGTAATCAGCAGAATATGTGAAATACTTATCATTATTATTGTAACTGCTAACGCTTAAATTTGGTACATTTGTAGAAGAAGGGGCATATTTGTGGATTCTCTTGTTTCTAACATCATCAGCAATATTCACTAATGAGGTGAATAAGCAACCATATTGTCCTATCGTATTTTGAGATGTTACTTCACCGCCAATAATAGACTTTTTCCCGGAAGGAGTTGCTCCCATAGGAAGTGATTTATTTTCTGGGGAATTCTGGTAAAGATGTAATCTTGGCTTTATTATTTCCCTTCCATCAGGGTCTATATAGCGTACCGGATTATTCCCCGCGTAGTGGTACAAATT
>JBJETJ010000051.1:0-41699 GCA_051883255.1 Treponema sp. | reverse complement strand
TTCTGCAAGCTGTTCCCACTCTTTTGAAAGGCTTGAAATTTCACTCAAAGAAGAAATCGTATTCGTCCTTTTTCTAAAGCGCATGAATTCTTCAAGAAGCGGCTTGTAAATGCCTGTGTCAAAAATCCTTGTATAACGGCAGAGTACAAAAAAGTGAAATTTATCTACAGAAAGAACGAATCCGCGCGCCTTTTTATATTGAGAAGTAATGCCGAGCTTGTCGCCGACAAAGTCAAAACCGTCAGGCCATGTTACAGGAAAGTTATTCTGCAGAACCCTTAAAGTTTCTTTGTCACATGTAAGCCTGTTAGGACTGTTGTAAAGGACATATTCTTTTTCGCTGTCAATGTACAGGACGGAGCAGTCTGCTTTTTGTTCAAGTATAGTCTGAATAATCTCGTAAAAATCTTCCAGAGTATAGCAGAAACGGAGGCTGTCTATAAAAAGCTGGATATATTTAGTTTCTTCTTTTTTAAGAACCCTGTCTTCCATTGTCTTGTTTACAAACTTTGTAAGAGTTGAAGTCATAATCAGGAAGAACATAAGAAGCATGAATTCCAGCAGCCAGAAATATAAGGAATCGACCATAACAGTAACTTTTGGAAGAATCAAAAAAGAAACTATCATAAATAGCAATGCCGAAATCAAATAATTAAGTATTTCAACATATCGTTTGCGTTGTTTTAGCATACTAACTCCATAAAAAGAGATGTCATCAAACTATTATATCATAATATCGGAAAAAAAGAAAAAGAAATTTAATAAATGCCTGTAAATTCGCATTTTAACTTTTTTATGCAAACCGGGCTAAAAAAAGCAAAAAAAAAGACTGCCTTTATCATTTTTAAGGCAGCCTCTTTTAATTCTCGCCGTGTAAAAATCAGTGCGAAAGACTTGAAAGCGAAATCAAATCAGGTGAAGTCGACGCTTTTTCTTCTGCGGCATACGCTTCCATTAACTTGCGCTGGGCAGACGTCATTTTTGAAGGAACCTGAATCAATAATTTAATGTACAAGTCGCCTTTACGCCCTGCATTTGAAGGCACGCCTTCGTTTTTTACGCGCAAAATCTTTCCGTTAGGCGTTCCGGCAGGAATTTTTACGTCGATTGACTTTTCGTCAAGTGTTTTTATGGTAATCGTTGCGCCCAATGCTGCCTGACTTAACGATACAGGCACGGCACAATACAAATCATATCCGTCACGTTCAAAATACTGATGGTCTTTTATGTGAATGACAACAATCAGGTCACCGCTCGGACCGCCGTTTCTGCCGGCATTTCCCTGATGAGGAATTACAATCCGCTTGCCTTCGCTGACACCGGCAGGAATCGTAAGCGTTACGCGGCTTGATTTCTGTTCAACGCCTGTGCCGTGGCAGACTTTGCAGGGATTGTCGATTGTTTTTCCCGTTCCGCCGCAAGTAGGACATGTCTGCTGAACTGTAAAAAAGCCTGCGCTTCTTCCTACCTGTCCCATTCCGTTACAAGTAGGACAGGTTTTCCTGCTTCCGCCTTGCGCACAGCCAGAACCACCGCAGCTGGTACACGGAACTTCGTGAGAAAAACGCACGTCCTCTTTTGTTCCGTATACTGCATCTTTAAAATCAATTTCAAGGTCATATCTTAAAGAAGCGCCCTGCCCTGAGTCAGCCGAACGGCCTCCGAATCCCCGAGAGCGACCTCCGCCGCCAAAGAGATTTTCAAAAATGTCGCCGAAACCGCCGCCAAACAAATCGCTAAAGTCCGTAAAGGCATGAGAATATCCTCCCGAACCGCCAGCGCCACCCATTCCTTCAAGACCGGCAAAACCATACTGATCATAAATCGGACGCTTTTTATCATCAGAAAGAACTTCGTAAGCTTCAGTTGCTTCCTTAAATTTTTCTTCAGCTTCCTTATCTCCCGGATTTCTGTCAGGATGATATTTTATTGCAAGTTTTCGGTAACCTTTTTTTATATCATCAAGAGAGGCAGATTTATCTACTCCAAGAACTTCGTAATAATCACGTTTAGCCATATTTTAAATCCTTTTTAAAGGTAAACAAGGCGCCAGAGAAGGCGCCCGTATTTGCATTACAACAGTATTACGAAGTTCTGCCTTGCAAAACTCCGTAATACAAAATTGCAGGAGGCAATTTTATATTAGTCGTTGTGGACTTCGTAGTCTACATCTTCTGCAGAACCTTTGTCAAATCCGCTCTTTGTTCCGTTATTTGCATCAGTTCCTGCATTAGAATCAGTGCCTGCACCCTGCGGACCTGCTCCCTGAGCGCCGCCCTGTGCTGCCTGCTGTTTGTAAACTTCTTCTGCAATCTTATATGAAGCCTGCTTCAAGTTTTCTGTCTTTGCCTTAATTTCAGCAGTGTTGTCGCTTTCCATAGACTTCTTAAGGTCTGCGATTGCATCATTGATTTTCTGTTTTTCAGCATCGTTGACTTTATCGCCGAGTTCTTTCAAGCTCTTTTCAGTTGCATAGATAAGGCTGTCAGCTTCGTTTCTGGCATCAATGCCTTCGCGTTTTGCTTTATCGCTTGCAGCATTTGCTTCTGCATCTTTTACCATTTTATTGATTTCTTCTTCTGACAGACCGCTTGAAGAAGTAATCTGAACGTGCTGTTCTTTTCCTGTTCCCAAATCTTTTGCAGATACGTGAACGATACCGTTTGCATCGATATCGAATGTAACTTCAATCTGAGGAACGCCTCTCGGTGCGGCAGGAATTCCGACTAGGTCAAAACGGCCGAGCGTGCGGTTCTGGTCAGCCATTTCGCGTTCACCCTGCAATACGTGAATTGAAACTGCTGTCTGTCCGTCTGCTGCCGTAGAGAAAATCTGGCTCTTCTTTGTAGGAATAGTAGTATTGCGTGCAATGAGTTTTGTCATTACGCCGCCCATTGTTTCAATTCCCAGAGAAAGAGGAGTAACGTCAAGCAAAAGAACGTCTTTTACGTCGCCTTTCAATACACCACCCTGAACGGCAGCACCGATTGCAACGGCTTCGTCCGGGTTTACGGCACGGCTTCCTTCTTTTCCGAAAATCGATTTTACGACTTCCTGTACTTTAGGCATACGGCTTGAACCGCCGACTAAAAGAACTTCATCAATTTTATCAGCAGAAATGCCTGCATCAGCCAGAGCTTTACGGCAAGGCTCTTTTGTCCTTTCATACAAGTCATCTGTCATCTGTTCAAACTGAGCACGAGTCAGTGTTTTCTGCAAGTGCTTTGGTCCTGTCGTATCTGCTGTAATGAACGGCAGGTTAATGTCTGTCGTAGTCTGGTTAGAAAGCTGAATCTTTGCATTTTCAGAAGCTTCGCGAAGGCGCTGCATTGCCATTGCATCTCCTGAAAGGTCGATTCCAGTGTCTTTTTTGAATTCACTGATAAGCCAGTTTGAAATTACGCGGTCCCAGTCATCACCACCAAGATGCGTATCACCGTTTGTAGCCTTTACTTCTACAACTTCGTCAGCAAGCTCAAGGATTGAAATATCAAATGTACCGCCGCCAAGGTCATAAACTGCAATAGTTCTTTCTTTGCTCTTGTCTTTGTTAAAACCAAAAGCAAGGGCAGCAGCTGTAGGTTCGTTGATAATGCGCTTTACGTCAAGACCTGCGATTTTACCGGCATCTTTTGTAGCCTGACGCTGGGCGTCGTTAAAGTAAGCAGGAACTGTAATTACGGCTTCTGTAACTTCCTGTCCGAGATAGTCTTCCGCAGTTTTTTTCATTTTCTGCAGAATGAATGCACTGATTTCCTGCGGACTGAATTCTTTTTTTTCGCCGTTCTGTTCAATCTGAACACGGCAGTCTTCGCCATGATCAATGATTGTATACGGCAGTTTTGTAGCTTCGCCTTTCAGTTCGCTGAATCTGTGACCGATAAGACGTTTTACAGAATAAATTGTGTTTTTCGGATTTGTAACCATCTGGTTTTTTGCAGGCGCACCGACAATGCGGTCACCGTTAGAAGTAAAACCTACGATAGATGGAGTTGTGCGGCCACCTTCTGAATTCTGGATTACAACAGGTTCACCGTTTTCCATAACGGCAACACAAGAGTTTGTTGTTCCCAAGTCAATACCAATAATTTTTCCCATTTTTATAGCTCCCTATGAAAAGCCTGTTCCCAAAGGCTTTCCCAGATAAATTTTATTTTTATAGCTAACGGCTATTTTATTTACTTCGGCAAACTGTCCTTAAATTATCCTAAAACCTTAATTTTTTGGAATGCTTACCATTACTTTTGCATTTCTTATAACTTTGTCTTTAAGTTTATATCCTTTTAAGTAAACCTGTTTCAAAGTTTCTTTTGTTACGTCCTCTTCTACCCTTCCGATTGCTTCGTGCACGTCAGGATTAAAATCTTCGCCTTCTTCTGCAAAACTTGAAAGTCCGTATTTTGTTTCAAGCATTTTTACAAGATTGCCGTTTACCATTTTTATGCCGTCTACAATCGATTTTACGTCAGTTGCAGTTGCGCCGGCTTCAAGAGTTCTGTCAAAATTGTCAAGGCTGTCGAGTAAATCTGCAAGAAGGTTTGCATTTGCATAATCAAAAGTTTCCTGTTTTTCTTTTATCATGCGCTTTCTGTAATTGTCAAAGTCTGCGGCACGGCGTAAAAGCTGGTCTTTTAATTCTGCATTTTCTTTTTCAAGCTGTTCGATTTTCTGTGCGTCAGTTAATTCCTGAGGCTTTTCTTCTTCTGAATCTGAAGTTTCGCCTGCATTAGGTTCAGCATTTTCAGCAGCTGAATTTTCTTCCGGCGGCTGTTCTTCAGTAGATTGATTTTGAGCAGTCTGAGCAGACTCATTTTCCTGAGCCTGAGTTTCTTCCTGACTGTCAGGGTTTTCTGTCTGCTGCTTTAATTCTTCTTCTGTCATTTTGAATCAAAATCCTTATATATTTTTTTATTTAAGAATAAGGTAATAAAAAACTATACTAATCGTCAACTTTTTTTTAGCTTTTATTGAAATTCTTTGAAAGCATTAGAACTGCCTCAAGCAGAGCTTCTTTTTCTTTTGGCGCAATTCGGGCATAAAGCGTTTCAACAGTATCGCCCGGTTCGACAGGAACTTTTTTCTGAACGATGATTTTTCCCGTATCACAGCCGGAATCTGCAAAGTGAACTGTACAGCCGCTTTCTTTTTCGCAAGCTGCAAGGACTGCCTCGTGAACATGATGTCCCCACATTCCGACCCCGCCGAATTTTGGCAAAAGCGCAGGGTGCAGGTTTATAATGCGGTCTTTATATTCTTGAATGATTGCCCCGGACAAAACAGTAAGCCAGCCCGCCTGAACAATCAAATCAACGCAATCATGAAGGCAGATTTCAAGCACTTTGTCAGAAACGCACTTGCGCTTTTCTTCTTTTGATGAACTTTGAGCTTTTTCTTTTCCCATTACGGCATAAGGACTTACGATATAAACAGGAATGTCTGCCTGCCTTGCACGTTCCAGAGCAAAAGCATCTTTATGGTCGCTTAAAACGCACGCAATTTTATACGGACAATCAGGATTGTTCTTTTCATAATCAATCAATGCCTGAAGATTTGTTCCGCCGCCGGAAACAAGAACACCAATATTCATAAAATCTTCAAACCCTAGTCCTCAAAAATAACGCTGTCTTTCTGACCTGTAACTTCGCCTTCTGCATAAGCAACGCGTCCGATGCAATAGGCTTTCATATCAGGAACGTCCGGCTTTGAATATTTGCCTGCATTTTTATTGAACATTTCGATAATTGCATCTGCATCTTTTGCACTTACTGCAAGAATGAACCCGATTCCCATATTGAAAGTATTGTAGACTTTTTCAACATCAGCACCGCGTTTGATAAGTTCGCCAAACACAGGAGGAATGTCCCAGCTGTCGCGCTTGATGACAGAAACAAGCTGTCTTTTCGGATTTTCTGATTTAGGGTACATGCGCGGAATGTTCTCGTAAAAACCGCCGCCTGTGATATGAACCATTCCGTGAACAGACTTTCGGTATTTTGCAAGAACTTCCATTACAGGCTTTACGTAAATGCGCGTAGGAGTAAGCAGAACTTCGCCGATTGTCCTGCCTGTGTCCTTGCCGTCAAGAATGAATTTATCGTTAAAATCAGGAACGAGTTTTCTTACAAGGCTGAATCCGTTTGAATGAACGCCTGTCGAAGAAAGCCCGATTAAAACGTCGCCTGACTGAATGTCTTTGCCCGTAATCATCTGTTTTTTATCGCCGATTCCGACACCAAAACCTGCAAGGTCATATTTTCCCTTATCGTAAAAGCCCGGCATTTCGGCAGTTTCGCCGCCAAGGAGTGCACAGCCAGTTTCAACACAGCCGTCTGCAACGCCTTTTACGAGTTCTGCGGCAACATCTGCTTCAAGATTTCCGCATGCAATGTAATCAAGGAAGAACAAAGTCTGAACGCCTGAGCAAAGAATGTCGTTTACGCTCATTGCAACACAATCGATTCCGACTGTGTCATATTTTTTCATTTTAAAAGCAACGTCAAGTTTTGTACCTACACCGTCAGTTCCGCTTACCATAACAGGATTTTTTACGCCTTTAGGAACTTCAAACATTCCGTTAAAACTTCCGAGACCTGTCAACATTCCAGGAATTGCGGCCCGTTCAGCGTGTTGCCTGTATTTACTGACAGCGCGATAACCTTCTTCTACATCAACACCTGACTGCTTATAATCAACCTTTGCCATTTTTTGACCTTCCATATATTTATTTTAGTCTGAATTCAATTTTGAAAAACTTTTTTCTATAAAAAACTTATAAAACTGCTTCGCACGAAACTTTTGCATCATCTGCAAGTCTGGCGCGGAAATCCTGAAGTTTTTTTCTGAGTTCGGGATATTTTATTGCAAGCATTTCTACTGCAAGATAGCCTGCATTTTTTGCATTGCCGATTCCGACAGTTGCGACAGGAATCTGCGGCGGCATCTGAACGATTGAAAGCAAAGCATCAAGTCCGCCGAGCCCGTTTGACTTTTCAGAAATACATTCAAGCGGAACTCCGATTACAGGAATCGTCGTAATGCCTGCAATGACACCGGGCAAAGCAGCGGCAAGTCCTGCACCGGCAATAATTACTTCAAAACCGTCGCGTTCAACCTGTCTGACAGTTTCGTGTAAAAGTTCACCTGCACGGTGGGCAGACAAAACAAATGCCTTGTACTCAACGCCGAATTCAGAAAGAACTTCGGCAGCTTTTTTCATTTTTTCTGTATCTGATTTTGAACCAAAGAAAATTGCAACTTTCATAGAAAAGAATATAGCATATAAAATAGATGTAATTCAAGACAACAGGGAATTATTATCAGTCGCAATGAGGGGCAAAACGCGCAGGATAAAATGATTTTTCACTGCATTTTAAATCTGAAATTCATTTTACCCTGTTTTTTTTTAGCGCGCCGGTGACATCTCAAGTTTAAAGCCGTTATTATCGCAGTCAACTGCATAAAACTCCGCGCCCGAAACCTGATTTACGCCAAAAGAAGCTTCCTGTTCTGCAAACATCGGAATTGCAAGAACCCTGTCATAATAAACTGCAAAAACCGCTGAAACATAATTTTCTTTTGTCATTTCATGTTCAAACTGAACGTAAAATTCACCGCCACAGTCCTTAACTGCCGCTTTCATCGTTCCAGAAATCCGCACAGGTTCAAGAATCTTACCGCAGCAGCTTAGCTGAACCGGATTCGTTGCCGTAACGACATTTTTGCATGACTTACAGACGTAAAACTGAATGTTTTTCATATTACCTCCCGAAAACCTGTTTTTCCTAAGTTCCCCCGAAAGCAGGCTGACAATGTCGATTTCAAGCACTTTTGAAATGTCAGAAATCAAAGTAATGTCAGGACACCCGTTTCCGCACTCCCACTTGGAAACAGCCTTATCGCTCACATTTATTTTTTCCGCAAGCTGAGCCTGCGTCATTCCCTTCTTAGTCCGCCCCTCAAAAATTAATTTTCCGATTTTTTCCGCATCCATATTTTTCTCCATTAAAAAGATAGTACCACATAAAGCCGTTTACACATACCTTCGGAACGTAGAGTCCGCCTGCTTTCGACCGCGAGCTAACTCCGTATTTGTAATGAAGCGAAATTTAAAAGTTACGCCGACTTTTTAAACACAGAGTTTGCACTTTTGCAAACTCGTAGCGCGAGTTAAATCAGTGTTTGTGAGCGATTGAAATTTAAAAGTTACACAGACTTCCCAGACACAGAGAATTGCCCCACGCAATTCTCGTGGCGCGAGCTACTCCCGTGTTTGTAATGAAGTGAAATTTAAAAGTTAAACCGACTTCCCCGACACAGAGTTTGCGTTCCTCGCAAACTCGTGGCGCGAGGTAAATCAGTGTTTGTGAACGATTGAAATTTACGAGCGCAGAGGCTACAATATCCTATGACTTTTATAAAATTACAAATCTGCTGTCTTGTTCTGGTTCTGTATATCGAACTGATTTACATCTGGCAGACTACCGGTTCAAGAGCGAAAGTGCCGTGCAATCCTTTTTTTGACATTTTAATGGTCATCGTGCCCTGGCTCGTTTTGTTTGACGGCGGAACTGCCTGGACAGTCAATCATCTTGAAACAGTACCTTACATGCTGAACCTTGTCCTGCACGCAATTTTCTTTCTCCTTCTGGCGCTCTTTATGCCTCTCGTTTTCCTTCATACGCTTCACGTCGTAAAAGGAAATCCAAAAAGAAAAATTCTGCGATTTGCACTGTGGATTCCGTTTTTCATTTCGGCAGTAATAATTTTAGCGTTCCTTCCGCAGCTTGAATTTATAAAAGGCAGTACGACAAATTATTCCATGGGAATTTCAGTCGTTGCATGCTACGTCTGTGCGCTTTTTTATTTCATTCTGCTTTCGGTATTCACGATAAAAAAAATCAGAAACCTTGAATCGCGCAAAAGAATAAACATCATCTCGTTTCTTGCAATCACGCTTGCAATCCTTATTTCGCAGATGATTTTCCCCGAACTTTTGATTTCTTCCATCGTGCCGGCGTTCTGCATCATAGCACTTTACATCAACATCGAAGACCCTGCATTGCGAAGGCTCAAGCTTTACAACAACGACATCGTCACGAGTTTTGCAACGCTCGTAGAAAGCCGTGACAACAGTACGGGAAGCCACGTCAAGCGCACAAGGAATTACGCAAAAATAATTCTTGACGAACTTGAAAAAGCGCATTTACATTCTTCCGTCATGACAAGCGATTTTAAAGAACATCTTTTAAACGCAGCGCCAATGCACGACATCGGTAAAATTTCTACGCCCGACACTATCCTGCAAAAACCGGGAAAACTCACTGACGAAGAATACGCAGTCATGAAAAAGCACGCAGTCGCAGGCGGAGAAATCATACAGGAAATCTTCAAAGACCTCGACGACAAAGAATTCCTCCAGACCGCGTATAATGTCGCACGCTACCATCACGAACGCTGGAACGGCAACGGTTACCCAGAAGGCTTAAAAGAAACTGAAATTCCTTTTGAGGCAAGAATAATGGCAATCGCAGATGTCTTTGATGCAATTTCTGCAAAGCGCTGTTACAGAGATGCAATGCCTGTTGAAAAATGCTTTCAGATTATAGAAGAAGGAGCCGGAAAAGATTTTGACCCGGAACTTGTAAAACTGTTTTTAGGTGCTAAAGAAAAAATCATCAAAAACATTTCATGCTGAATTTTCCGCAGACGTTTTTTCACTTTGTCTGCGGTTTTTCGACATTACTTTTTGATGTCATTTTACGATGCTATTTTACCGAATCAGGCAAATCGATAGTTTCAAGTTCTTTAAGCATTTCAAGTGCACATTCAAATTTTTCTTTTGAATTTTTAAGCTGATCTTTAAAAACTGAATTATTTGAACCGTGCATCATATTAATGTTTGAAACTCCGTCGTAGCGGGTATCTGTCCTGCTTCCCAAAGCCGCGTCAACAATCAGCCTTATCGAACGGCAGTCATTGCAGAAACTGTTTTTCATATTCTGAATTTCAGCTTCAAGATTAAGCATCGTTGATTCAATCTTTGACTGCGCCTGCAAAGTCCGCAAATGATTTGATGCAATTTTTTCAAAGACAAGACCGACCTGTCCGAGATTTGACAAATCTTCGCTAAGCTTTAAGACATCATTGTAAATCTGCATAAGGTCATTTATCGTATTTGCAAATTCCTGCCTGTTGTCTTTATTTTCAAAAACGCCTTCGAGCAGCAAGACCTTTAACGGCTGAATGAAGTCGTTATATTTTTTTTCCATAAACCAGAAAATAAATCCTGCGGTATATTCAAAATGAAAAGGAACTCCGCCCCAAAGCTGAGTCCAAGGTCGGTTCTGCAGAAGAGGAAAATCATCAAGTTCAAATGCACCTGAAAGCTTTGAATGAATCATTGCCTTTTTTTTATCACGAAGCCAGAGATTCCATTTTTCGTCAAACAGTTTTTTCCAGTGTTCCTTGTATTTTACAAACCAGTCTTCTGCACCTGTAAAATTCTGCGGCTGCCACTGAACGTTGTTAAATGCAATCTTGCAAATCTGCCTCAGAGGAACTGTCTTTACAAACATGTGAATCATCGAAATATTTGCCGCCGCCTTGTCCATAAACTCGCGCATGCGGCCTTCGTCATCGTTCGCCTCTGAATCAAGCGGAATAAATTTATTTGCCGAAAACAAAAACAAAGACGTCACGGCTTCTTCGGGCACAGGTCCGCCGTTGCACAGAATTCTTGAAAACTGATTCAATTCGTTTGATACGACTTCAAACTTACAGCAATATTCATCGATAATGCCCTGCGAAAAAGAATTGCGGAACCTGTCAAACGGAAGTTTTGACAGCTGGTAAAACCATTCAATTACGCTTACGCAGGAATACATATACGAGCGCCTGTGCTGGGGAATGTCTTTTAAAATCTGGTCAAGCTTGCGCACAAAAGAAGTCCGAAGTTCGCCTGTAACTTCCCTTGTCAACGGAAGCTGATACGGGTCAACCTGACTGTCCATTTCCTGCGTAACTTCCGGGCAGATTATCGAACCTAAAAAAACATAAAAAGCACCGGGGTTTTCGTACGCAAGTTCAAGGTACGGCTTAAAGAACTCAATGGCATTTTTAAGTTCACCGAGTTTCTGATAAAAGACATTCAGAAGCCAGCCGTTTTTATAATCAACAAGTCCGGGAAAAGAATGGTTGAGTTTTTTGTATAACTGCTGAACGCGGTCTTCGTTGTAAACTTCTTCCTGAGTTGAATTTGAAAAAATCGAACGTATCCACAAAAAAAAGCGGTAAATTAAAGATTCACCTTTGAGCCTGTCCTCGATGGAAACAAATTCATCAGAGTTCTCTTTATCTTCGGAATTGAACTCCTGCGTCGTAGGGTCGCCTGCAAGGGCGTGCATTTTTTCAAGGAGGGCATTACGTTCTGATTCAGAAATAGACGAAACCAGTTTTTCAAAGGTTCCTTTTTTATCATTAACGTCCGATGACATAGTTGTACCACTTTTTTTAATTTATAAATTTTTCAGATATTCAAGAGCGTTATAATTATTATTCCAATGTTCAATTACTGCATAAATATCGTGGTTAATTGAATTAAGGATTTCAAGAATTGCGGCAAAATTAATGCCGTTATAAACAGATCCTGCCGGACGATGCGAATCCTGAATTCCGTCATTGTCGTGCAGGTGAACCGTAAAAATGTCAATTTCATTTTCGATAAGCTGCTTTAAATAAGCAACAGGCTCATGACCGCAGACTTTTGCATGACCTGTATCAAAAGTCGCATAGACTTTAAGTCCTTTCTGAGATGCAAATTCAGTTGCGGCTTTCATAAAATCAAGGTAATTTTTATTGCAGCCGTCGTTCCAGTCGGGAGGCGTATTTTCTATGCAGAGCCGGGAATTAGTGATGTTATGGCAGAGAAACTCAAGGCTTTCAAGGGAAAAATCGCAGAAATGGCTTGTTACTGTTTTTGGACTGCGCTGGTTGATAAAGTCAATGTATTTTAACTGTTCGCTTTGAGGGAATTTTGCAAAACCGCCCGGCAGATGAACCGTAAAAGTTTCGGGCAGTTCAACGTTCCTTATGTCATCAGGATGATAATCGTCAAAAAAAACATCAAAAAAATCAATTTTATTGTTGTCAGAAAATTGAAGTTCTTGCTCAAGAGTAAGATTGTTGTATTTTGATGACTGAAAACCAAACTTTATCATTAGCCTAAAATATAATTAATTTACTCGTTTTGGTCAATCAACTTTTTGTACAAATCTATTCAAACTTATATGTCCTGCACCAGCTTTCCTTTTCAGACGGAGGGACGTCAAGCCATATAAAAAGTTCAGGGCTTATGCACTTTCTGTGACCCCAGACGTCGCAATGATACGGCACAAACGAATCGTGTTCCGAAACAGTTACGCCATTTTTTGAGTCTGTCAGCTTCCAGAATCCGTTTTCAGAAAAGGAACTGTCGTTCCGCGCTTCCCAGACGCCGCCTAAAAAATATTCTTCAGACGGAATTTTCTGGAATTTTATCCCTTTTTCGGTAAAATCGACTAAGCCCTGTGTCCTTACGTTTTCTGACAGTTTTTCTTTGTCATAATTCCAGTTGAACTCAAGTTCAAGCGAAGGATTTACGTCATTATTACACGGAAGGAAAAAGTTATGCACGTATTCAGTCGTGGAAATTCTTTTTTCGCCTGTATTTTCGAGCAAATAATTTATTGAAAAAGAGTCTGCGTTAAGTTCAACTGTCTTTGTATAAGTGTAGGCGTATCCGTTGTGATTTTCTGCCCTGCATACGAAGACGGCTTTTGTATCAGAACTCTGACTCCAGCTGAAATCAAGCGGCTCAAGTTTGTACTGCGTATAGAAAAAGTACGGCTTTTCATCTTTTTTAAGCCAGCCCGTTCCGATTTTGGCAAAATATTCGCCCACAGGAATTTCGTCGTAGCCGATGCAGTTTTTTATCCCGAACTCATTGTGAAGTCCGCGCCCGTAAATCCTGTCGTTTCTGTGAAAGCGCATTTTTTCGCCTGAAAGCATTTTTTTGCCGTTGAACCAGATTTGAGTAACAGTGCCGTTCCAGTCAAAGCGGCTTCCGCGGTATTTTTGCGCAGGAGTTTCGATTTTGAGTTTTAAATTTGAATTGCGTAATATGACAGACATAGAAATATTCTAATATGAAAACAGGATTTGCTCAATGAAAAATTCCGTGAAAACAGGCATAAAAAAACGGGAGCGGCATAAAACCGTTCCCGTAATGTCAGTTAAAAAACAAGTCTTTTAAAACTGTTTTTTCTATTAATTTTTCTATTAATACATTCCGCCCATATCAGGAGCAGCAGGAGCTGCAGCCGGTTTTGGTTCAGGAATGTCTGTGATTGCACATTCTGTCGTAAGCATTGTAGCTGCGATTGAAGTTGCGTTCATCAAAGCTGAACAGGTAACTTTTGCAGGGTCGATGATTCCGGCTTCCATCATATTTACCCATTCGCCTGTGTAAGCATTGTAGCCTACGCCTTTCTTTTCTTTCTTTGCCCTGTCAGCAACAACAGCGCCGTCAACGCCGGCGTTATCTGCAATCTGGCGGATTGGTTCTTCAAGAGCACGGCGGACAATTTTAAATCCGACTTTTTCGTCTTCCGTCAAATCTTCAGGAATTGACTCGAGTGCTTTTGCAGCTTCGATGAGGGCAAGACCGCCGCCTGCAACGATGCCTTCTTCGAGGGCAGCTTTTGTAGCAGCGATTGTATCTTCTACGCGGAATTTCTTTTCTTTCATTTCAGTTTCTGTAGTAGCACCTACATTGATTACTGCAACACCGCCTGCGAGTTTTGCAAGACGTTTCTGGAGCTGTTCCTTGTCGTAAGAAGAAGTTGTTTTTTCAATCTGGCTCTTGATTTCGCTGACACGTTCAGAAATGTTTTTCTTTGTTCCTGCACCGCCTACGATTGTAGTATTGTCTTTGTCAATCTTTACTGATTTTGCACGGCCGAGCATAGAGATGTCAGCTGTTTCAAGTTTCAGTCCAAGTTCTTCAGAAATAACCTGACCGCCTGTAAGAATTGCGATGTCCTGAAGCATATCTTTTCTTCTGTCGCCGAATCCCGGTGCTTTTACTGCGCATACTTTGATTGTTCCGCGGATTGAGTTCAATACGAGAGTAGTAAGTGCTTCGCCGTCAACGTCTTCTGCGATAATTACAAGTGCACGGCCTTCGTTTGCAACTTTTTCAAGAACAGGAAGAAGGTCTTTCATAGAAGAAATCTTTTTGTCGTGAATCAAGATATATGGTTCTTCAAATCCTGCTTCCATTCTGTCGCGGTCATTTACAAAATAAGATGAAATATATCCGCGGTCAAACTGCATTCCTTCTACAGTGTCTACAGTCGTATCCATATTCTTTGATTCTTCAACAGTGATTACGCCGTCCTTGCCGACTTTCTCAATCGCATCTGCAAGCATTTTACCGATTTCCTGATCGTTGTTTGCAGAAATCGTTGCGATGTGGGTTACGTCCTCTGTTCCCTTTACAGGTTTTGCATTCTTTTTGATTTCGTCGATTGCAATTTTTACGGCTTTGTCCATACCGCGTTTAATTCCGATAGGAGTCATTCCTGCTGCAACAGATTTAAAACCTTCCCTTACCAAAGCATAAGCCAGAACAGTAGAAGTAGTAGTTCCGTCACCTGCGTCATCATTTGTTTTTGAAGCAACTTCGCGTACAAACTGAGCGCCCATATTTTCATACGGATCTGCAAGTTCAACTTCTTTTGCTACAGAAACTCCGTCTTTTGTAATTGTCGGTGCACCATATTTTTTGTCAAGCATTACCATACGACCGCAAGGTCCTAACGTAACCTTTACGGCTTCTGCAATCTGCTGTGCTCCAGAAAGCAGTTTTTTGCGTGCATCTTCGTTAAACAATAACTGTTTTGCCATAAATTTAAAGCTCCTTATATAAAATCCCACTAGGCATTAATGGAAGTGGAATAAATTTTTATGATTAACAATAAACATATAAAAAAAATAATATAAAGGCAAGAAAAAAAATCAAAAAATTTGATGATGCAGAAAACCGCTTTTTAAAACTGTTCACCTTTTTTAATTTTTATCTGAATGATGAATTGACAAAATATAATTTAAACGTTATTTTGACTAAAAATACAGATTTAGTCAAAAAGAGTGTTAAAAAGAAATGCCAAAATGCTATTCGGAAAAAGAAAAGGAATACATAAAAAAACGTCTTAAAGAAGAAGCCGCCGCGCTCATCGGACAATACGGAATAAGGCACACGACAGTTGATGAAATTGTCCGCCGTGCCTGCGTTCCCAAGGGAACTTTTTACCTGTTCTACGAATCAAAAGAACTTTTGATTTTTGAAGTCCTCCTTGAACAGCACGATTTCGTTGACAGCCAGATTATCGAAAGCCTCAGTAAACTCAAAGGCAAAAAAGTTACGGCGACAGAACTTACAAAAACGATTTTTGATTTTTTCAAACTCGCCTTTGAAATTCCTGTGCTCAAATTAATCAACACGGAAGAAGTTGAACTTTTAATGCGAAAGCTCCCTGAAGAAGTCGTCGCAGAACATTTCGGGAACGACACCGATATGGTAGAAAAAATTTTTTCAATCATTCCTGCAAAAAAAAGTTTTAATCCAAAAGTCATAAGCGCATCGTTTCATGCAATTTATTTTGCCTGCCTTCACAAAAAAGAAATCGGCGAAGAAAATTTTGACGAAGCATTAAAAACTTTAATTTACGGAGTAGTATCGCAAATCGTCTGACAAACACACACCGCAGACTTTTTGATTTTTTATAACGAGGAAAAAAATGATTAAAGTAGAAAACCTTTCGTTCAGCTATTCAAAAAAGCCTTTTATTCAGGATATGAATTTTTCTGTTTCAAAAGGAGAAATCTTCGGATTTTTAGGTCCGTCCGGCGCAGGAAAAAGTACGCTCCAGAAAATTCTTTTAGGAATCCTGCAGGACTATCAGGGCTCTGCAATCGTAAACGGAACTGAATGTAAAAAACGCAGGAAAGATTTTTACGAAAACATCGGCGTTGACTTTGAATTTTCAACAATGTATGAAAAACTTTCTGCGAGGGAAAATTTAAAATTCTTTTCTTCGCTTTACAAGACAAAAGGAAAATCGATTGACGAGCTTCTGGAAATGGTCGGACTTGAAAACGATGCGGACAAACCTGTAAAAAGTTTTTCAAAAGGAATGAAAAGCAGGCTGAATTTTATAAAGGCGCTTCTTCATAATCCTGACCTGCTTTTCCTTGACGAACCGACAAGCGGTCTTGACCCTAACAACAGCAGAATGATGAAAGACATAATACTTTCAGAAAAGCAGAAAGGAAAAACGATTTTACTTACGACGCACAACATGCAGGACGCCGCAGAACTTTGCGACAGAGTTGCGTTCATCGTGTCAGGCTCAATTTATGCGCTTGATACTCCGCACAATTTGATAATGAAAAAAGGCGCAGTTAAAGTTTCATACACTTATTCTGACAACGGCGAAAAAACTGCAAGCTGTTCATTGCAGAAAACGTCGGAAGATAAGATTTTGCGCAAATTAATAGAAGAAAACAAAATTCTTTCGATTCATTCAAGCGAGCCGACATTAAACGATATTTTTGTTGAACTTACAGGAAAAACACTGGTGTGAAAATTTTTAACTTAATTCTATGGGATATGCGCTTTCAGGCAAAATACGGATTTTATTTACTGTACGCTTTTTTAACAGTTCTCTATACGGCAGTTTTAGTTTCGCTTCCGCAAAGCATAAAGCCTGCACTTTCGGCAATACTGATTTTTTCTGACCCTGCGGCAATGGGACTGTTTTTTATGGGCGCAATAATTTTAATGGAAAAAAGCCAGAACGTAACTTCAAGTTTTTCAGTTTCGCCTTTTTCTGCGCTTGAATATGTCGTTTCAAAAACCCTGTCGCTTAGCATTACGGGAACTTTTGTTGCAGTGCTGATTGCATTTTTTTCAGGGAGCAGAAACATTCCGGGGATAATCTCTGGAACTTTGCCGGCAGGAATTCTTTTTACGCTTTCGGGAATAATTATCGGGGTAAAGATTTCGAGTTTAAATCAGTTCATCATTGCGACAACTCCGATAGAAATAATTGCGTTTGTTCCTGCGGTACTTCATCTTTTAAAAATCACGCCTGACTTTTTAAAAATCTATCCGCCGTGTTTCTGCATAGATTTAATTTCAGAAAGAGGTTTTAATCTGCCGGGATTTTTTATGACGGCGGTTTTGATTATACTGCTTCTTAGCGTGGCATGCAGTTGTGTCAGAAAAATGTTTTGCGTACAGGGAAAAACAAAAATATGAATTCGATATTAATGTTACAAGAAAAGTTAAAAGACAAAATAATGAACAAAAATATTTTAAGCAGTTTTTTTATGATGATGAAATTCATAAAAAAAGATTCGATGCTCATTGCCGCATCTTTTGCGCCTGTTCTTGCAGGCATTGCGATAAAATGCGGAATTCCGTATCTTGAAAAAATCCTTACTTCATACTTTAAAAAAGAACTTATACTGTCGCCATACTACAGTTTATTCGACATTTTCTTTGCTTCCCTTACGCCGTGCATGTTCTGCTTTATTGCCGCGATGGTAATTCTTGAAGAACACGACGACCATATTCAAAGCTATCTTTTTATAACGACTCTCGGAAAAACAGGATATTTTTTTTCAAGGCTTGTAATTCCGCTTGCGATTTCGTTCGTGATTACGGCGGTTCTTCTGCCGGTATTCAGCCTGACAAAAATAAAAACAGGAATGATTTTTCTTACTTCGTTTTTTACTGCGCTGGAAGGAATTATCGTCGCACTTCTTGTAACGGCTTTTTCTTCCAATAAGCTTGAAGGAATGGCAGTCACGAAACTTTCAACGATTACGATATTCGGTTCTGTCGCGCCGTATTTTATTCCCGGAAAATATGCGTATATAATTTCGTTTTTGCCGTCGTTCTGGATTGGAAAATCATTTATGGAAAACAATCCGCTTTTTATGACGGCAGGAATTTTTGAATCATTCATCTGGATTTTTTTTCTGTTCAGAAAACTGCTCAAGAAAATTTCGTAACAAAAGATATGCAAAACTTGAAATATTTTTTCATTGCAGTATACTAAGGTGAACACTGAAAAATCCTCAGGTAGGATTTATTCAGTGTTAACCTGACAGTCATAAAATGAATAAAAAATTACGGATTTCGATTATTTCAATTTTTTTCTTTTTGTGCTGCATAATTTTTGCAGTCAAGAGAATGTACACAAGAAAGCCTCTTTCGCCTGCTTTTGACGCGGCATATTTCTGGGCAACCGTTTCGTATCAGGACAAAACCTGGCTGTACGAAGAACTCCCGACCGGCCACAAATATTTTCTCTTTATCCCGGAAAAATTCCGCAACGACAAGGACAACGAACAGGCAAAAATTCCGCTGATAGTAACTTTTCACGGCTCGTGCGAAAAAGGCGTTGCAGTTTCAAAATACGGACGGATTTTTCTTTCAAAGGAATTTCAGGAAAAAATTTCTGCAAACGGCGCGGCGGTTTTAGTTCCGCTTTCGAGGATTGACTATTTTACAGACCCTGCCAGCATGAGCCTTTTAATTGAGAATGTCGTAATCAAAAACAAGTGCATCGACAAAACGAACATCATCGGCTACGGCTTTTCGCAGGGCGCAAAATTTGTCGTAGAAGTTGCATGCAGAAAACCTGAACTTTTCCGCGCCGTAATCTCAGGCAGCGGATTTTACCAGATTTCAATCCGGGAATTAATTTCCGTACTGCCTGTTTCATTTTATTCTGCAATCTCCGAAGACGACAAGGGAATTTTTGAACAGGGTTTTAAAACAGGCAGACTGTGCGGCAAATGGTGCAAAAATTCAAGATACGTTGAATACAAAACACGACGGCATTTCTGGGTTGAACTGAACGACAAAACCGGCAGGACAAAGACAAAACTGAACGGCGAAAAACACGCAGAAACAATGCAGGACTGGCTCATAAAAGTTGCAGACAGGTAAGAAGCAACCACTCCCCTGCAATTATTAAATTATGAAATTTATAATGCCATTTCTGTTTCTTTTTTTGTTGCTTTTTTCGGAATTTTGCTGATTTCTGCGCCTCTTCCCACAAATTGCTATTTGTGGGAATACAGAAGAATTAAAGATAGTATTAATAAATCAAGATTGATGAAATAAAATTAAGTATGCTAATACAATTTCTCCAATAATAAAACTAGCTGAGGCCATGATGATTATTGTTTTAATTTTAAATCTACCCATTATATATAATCTGATTGTTGAACCTAAAATTATTGCAATTAAATACAATGCAGATGAAAATAAAAAACCACTCATATTTATAAACTTCATTCTTGACTCTCCAATATTTTTCTTAATTCAGTTAATTCGGCTTTTATATGTTTGAGCACTTGCCCTTCCATCCGGGTCTATATAGCGTACAGGATTGTTCCCCGCGTAGTGGTACAAATTGCCATTTATCTAACGAAACGCCTCTTTTTGCCTCCTCGTTTATTGGCGCTTTCGGTATGTATTCCCCAAGCGCAGGGTCTGTACTCAACCACCTTGAATACTTAGGATCTAAATATCTAGCTCCATAATAATAAAGTCCTGTTTCTTCGTCTAGTTCCTTTGCAGTAAATTTGTATGGCAGATACTATGTATGTTTTATTATTTTAGCAAATTTATCTCTTTTTCAAGTTCGCAAATATACTTCATCAGTTTATCAAAATCAGGAAAATCTGAATAAAACATTTCTTCCATATTTTCATAATCTTCACGCAATGCTTTTAGGCGATATTCCGGCGGAACAAGTTTTAGCGCCCCTATTTTTGCGTTTTCATATTCTGCCCATTTTCTAGGATAAAACTTCATTTTAAATTCTGCGACTTTTCTTAATAAATCTATCCGGGAGAATGCAGAATTTTTATATTCAGAATGAGCCATTACATAAAGGTCATAATAATGTCTGGAATATCTCCTTGGCATGGAAAGCTCTTTTGGTCTGTTCGCCTCGTGATGCAAAATCGTTGCCTTTTCCCAAAAGGAACGTTCAACCGAAGCGCATCGGACTGCTGATGCTCCTGTTTCAAAAATCTTTGGATAATAATCCGCTGCATACGGTTTTACATTTTTTACTACAGAGGGAGTCCAGGCAACCAACGCTCCGATTTCAAGCCGTATTATCTGCAAAATAGAATCATCCTTATAGATTGCAGGATATTTAAAACAGATTGTCTGGGCATCTTTATCATCAATATAAAAAGCGTCTTTAAGATTAAGCAGTTCTTTTAAATCATTCTGCAAAACAGGAAGCAATGTTTCTTTTAAGAAAAGTTCCGCCCTTGCATTTGCTTCTTTATTAAATTTATCCTGCTTTGAATTGCTTCTTTCCTGCCACGGTTCATTTAAGCCGTAGCCCAAAATGCGCCAGTCTAAAATCAAGTCAATGTCTTCAGAAAACCGTTTAATAAGATTAAAGCATTTTGAAAGACTTGTTCCTCCTTTAAAAGTAAAGCCATCCTTGTATTCGCACTTGTGAAAAAGATAATTAAGCATAAGGCACACCCAAAAATCTTTTTCGATAATCGCTTCATTCAGCCCTGCTTTGACAGAAGTGTTTCTGAAAAGCGTTCTGAGGTCATCTTCGCTATATCTGGCAGTTTTATACATTGGAAGCCTCTTTTCTTTTACAAATAATTTTTATTTTCTCATAAATCCATGATGTAATATAACGTGATTCTTCAAGAATTTTTTCTTTCTCTTCTGGCGTAAACTTTTCAGACAGTTTTTCCAAATCATCATTGCTGATATTGTCTTTTCCGATTGATTTTAAGGCTTGAATTAAAAGACTTGTTTTATAGCTCATATCAGAAATCTGCTTCGTAGTTCTGTGTTTGAATTCAATCCTGACATTTTTATAAGTAAAAT
The DNA here is from genome assembly GCA_051883255.1 of Treponema sp. Lineage (GTDB taxonomy): Bacteria > Spirochaetota > Spirochaetia > Treponematales > Treponemataceae > Treponema_D. The sequence goes on along the minus strand of JBJETJ010000051.1, from coordinate 20,710 downwards.
CTGCATAAGGGCCGGAACTGATATAGCTCCATTTTGCGCTGACCTGAGCTGAAAGCCCCATCTGATTGAGAGCAGTGTTTCCCTCGGGAACCACAGACCAGCGGTTTTTTCGCGCGATTGCAAGCGCAATCTCATGTGGAGAAGGCTCTTCATATTCCTGCAAAAGCCTGCTGAATTTTGGAACGTAATAAAGCCCCTGCATAATTCTTTTAATTTTGCCGTCTTTTTCGAGCCGTGAAAAAATTTGGTGAATGGTGTTTAATTCTCCAATATGAGCATAATCTATTGCAGAAAAAACATGTCCGGGCTCTGAGTTGCATGAGTCTGCTATGCTAAGTTCTATCTGTTTTACAAGTGTATTTTTTTCCATAAAAATTCTTTGTAACGAAAATTATATAACTTTCGTTACAAAGCTGCAAGCGTTTTACAAGTGTTTTAAGAGTCAGTTTGATTTTTCCCACAAATTGCTATTTGTGGGAGGAAAATAGCGCGTTTTCAGAGGGGCTGAAAACGCTAGATGTAGTGGTTATTTCTTTGTCTTCTTTTCCCAAAATTCAGCACGTAATCTGTCATATTCATCATCACTTTGCTTTAAGATTTCTGCATACTTTTTCATGCACGCTTTATTTCCATTTTGAGCGCCTATTCTATACCAAAATAACGGAAATTTCTCTTCAGCAGGGTTATATTTGCAACCTATCTCCAACAATCTGTTATAATCTGAATAAAAATTTTGTGCACATTGATTTTCATAAAATTGCGCAATTTGCAATGCTGCAGAACCACTTCCTGAAAAAGCTAGATCATGCAAATACTGATAATTTTCATCTGTTATATTATCTGTAGTACTGATATCATCAGAGAAAAATTCAAAATTTGAAAACTTTCTATGCAATTCTTCGTATTCTTTAATTATAAAAGAATCAGATTCAAGATCTTTTATATATTGTTCACATAAAAATATTAAGTACTGATATCTTTTAGATTTTCCATCTTCTATAAAATTTATGTTAACAAAATTCCAACTTCCCTTTATAGGATTATTTTCAAAACAAATACAATTCCAAAACTTTTGATTTGCAGTATCTTGTAAATCAACCCAAAAATAATCTGATAGTTTTGTTGCTGCTTCAAAATTTCCAGATAAAGCTTGGGTTTCCATCTTTCGTACCTCCTTTATAGAAAATCGGGGTTTATAACTACTGCATAACAGTAAGAGTAGTGTGAAAGACCAAAACATTAGTCTAGAATATTTAATGATATTACCACTCTTCATTTTCTTGTCCCCCAACAAATTTGAGCATTTTACCTTCTTCTCCAGATTTGGTTTTAATCTTATTTTTTTGATTTACCCAACCAACTGTAATCTCCCCATTCGGAGCATAAACAATTACACCATTGCCTAAAGCATCAGCTAATTCTTGTGCATAGGACACATCTCTTCCTTTTGCATCTTTTCTATTTACTCCGACATCACATGAATATAGAATTACCACTTTAGTTGAGCTTTCCCATTTCGGATCTGATTTTATCATTTCTGCTAATTTTTTAGCTGTTATATATATAGGTTTCCCTCTGTCGGTAGAATTTTTATCATATTCATAATATTTAAATATACCAGATTCATTGCCATGCGCAGAAACAATATATGGACGATAATTATTATCAAAGGGGCTTACATGAGATTTTGCACGATAAAATTGAGTTTCCCTATTTTGTGGATTAAGATTTAAATCTACACCTTGCCTATTACCTGCTTTTATCCATGGTTCTTTAAACCAATTTTTCATCCACCATGAATTGTCTTTTGTCTGATTTCCATCCGGGTCTATATAGCGTACCGGGTTATTCCCCGCGTAGTGGTACAAATTGCCATTTGTCTAACGAAACGCCTCTTTTTGCCTCCTTTTGACTGATTATAGCACAAAAAACATAAATTTATCGCTTTATTTTTTTTAAATTTCGGAAAAATCCGGCTTTTTTTGCATGAATTCTCCCGGAATTTTGCTGATTTCTGCGCCTCTTCCCACAAATTGCTATTTGTGGGAGGAACATACTGCGTTTTCAGTGGTTCTGAAAACGCTAGATGTAGTGGTTATGACTTAGCCTTCTTTTCCCAAAATTCAGCTCGAATGTTGTCATATTTGTCAGAACTCTTCCGTAACAATTCTGCATATTCCTTCATACATTCTTTGCTTCCATTTTGTGCACCGATTCGAAGCCAATATTTTATCTGTTCAGTATTATCTAATTCTTTATAATAATCCACTAATGAAACAGCCGCAATTTGATTCCCAAATTCTGCATATTTTTTGTATTTTTCAAGATTAAAATTATGAGGCGGTATGTCTAAATTGCAATTATTTTCAATAGGAATTTGCAATCGTTCAATTTCATTTATAGAATCCTTGTATTTTAGTCTGGCACTCTTTTGTAACCAAAAAATACTTCTTGTATCTGAAATACAATTAGAATATCTATTGAAAGAATACAGCGTATACATATTTCGACCGTATGTATCATTTTCAGCTGCTATGATTGCCCAGTACTGGGTTTTCTGTAAAAACTCATCTTTTGATTGCATAGGAACAGACATATAATGATTAAATAAATCATACGCTGCATATAAGTCGCCGTTTAATGCAAGTATAACATATTTTTTAAGTTCTTCCTCTGTAAGAATATCTTCTGTTCCGTTATCTAAATAAGTTTTTGAATTATTATTTCCAAAAGCAAAAAAAATAAATGAAAAAAGCATTAATATAATAATATTAATCTTACGCATTATTTTCCCCTCCCTACAAAACGCTTTTGCTCCCCGGGATTAACTGTACATATCAGTGATATTCTATTGTGAAATGTAAAAGGTTCTCCTTTAAATTCGCAATAGCCCGTAACTTGCACCATAATAATAAAGTCCAGTTTCTTCGTCTAGTTCCTTTGCAGTAAATTTGTATGGCAGATATTCCAAACCAATGTTTGCAGTCTTTTCCACCCAGGTTTCACCGTTAACTTTTATAAACTGGTAGAGGTTGTCATAACTGTATAGTTGCCTGACAGTACAAAAACAAGCGTAGGCGAAGTTATGGCACGAATCCACTTTGTACGGGCGAGCATAAACGAGTCCAATTTCAAATTACGTACAACCGTGGATTGATTATCCGATAATTTACAAAATTCGACATTTGACCTATTATATGAATTCTACAGGATAAACAGTAATATCTTTATGAGGTAGAATTTTTTCATCAATAAATATTCTCAATAAGTTTTTGCTCATTATATACATTCCATTCAGTTTAGAAATATTATGTTCATAAAGTTCATTAAAGTCATCCAAATTTCCTCTTGACTCTTTATAAAGTTTTACAGAATTTTCTTTTAATCCAATTTTGCTATTAGAGCAATTGCAATTATTATTGACTTTTTTTACATGTTCTAAGGACAAAGCTTTTTCAAAAATTTTCATAGGTTTCATTTGATAATTTGTTTTAGATGCTACTCCATTCCTATTGTATAGTTCTATAAATTCAACACCAGAAATATTTTGAGAAACAATCTTTTCTCTTAATTCGTATGACACAATCCAATATGTCCAAAACGGCGTTAGAAATTTTGAAGCCTCATATTTTGATGTAAGCCCTTTAACAACGAATGGTGCAATTTGTTTCATTCCTTGTTTGCATTTTTCGCAATAATCTGAATAATCAAATGAAGAATTACCATTTCTTGCTATTTCAAAATCAACAAAGTCAATAGTTGTATTTGGTTTTACTTGTCCACTGCAATAAAAATAATCAAAATTTAATAATTCTTCACTTGAATAGTAATCTTCATCTAATATTACTTTGAATTTACCTATAGAATTTAAGTATTGTATAACATTTTCTGCTTCGCTGTGAGAAATTTCATCCAAGGTAATTTGTAATTTAGTAGAGGAACATATTCCTGTTATCTTTTCGCGTATGCTTTTGATTATACTAGAGTCGATTGCAAACTCAGGGGCTATTATTATATGTTTTTTCATTGTATAGTCTCCAGCCATTTTTTTGTTACTTCTAATAAATCAGGTGCATCTTTATAAATCCTTTCAGCTTCTTTTAATATAGTAGCTTTAGTAATACCTCTACATCCATAAATGTATCCAGCCACTGTCCTGTGGGGTCTATATAGCGTATCGGGTTATCTGCCTGATTATAGCACAAAAAAGATAAATCCATCGCTTTATTTTTTTAAAATTTCGGCAGAATCCGGCTTTTTTTGCACGAATTCTCCCGGAATTCCGCTGATTTCTGCGCCTATCCCCACAAATTGCTATTTACGGGAGTAACAAACAGTCTGAAATTCCACTATCCAGAGAGGAAATTGATTGAATTGTTTTTTCGATTAGCGTATCAAACAACTCTTTTGTTTTTAATGGAGTATTTTGTAAAAGTGAAAGCTGTGCAGTTTTCTGCTCCGATTTATTTTAGACCTGTAAATAGCAAATCTACCCTTGCAGGAATTTCATCAAGAATCCAAACATTTTTTGCACTTATTTTTGTCTTTCCAACTTTTAATAAGGACAGATTTTTTATTTCTTTTAGAAAAGACAAATCTGTAATAGGAGAGGATTCTAGAATAGAGAGTTCTTGTAAGTTTTCAAACTTTGACAAAGGGGTGTAATCTATTATATTTTTACAATGGTCAAGTCGCAGTTTTGTTACATTTTGAAAAATAGATGGCAAGGCTTCTAAATCTGTCAGTTTTGGGCAATATGAAAATTCAAGTTCTTCTACTGTTGTCCCTTCCTCAGATTTCGGAAACGATGAACTTGAAATTTTGAAAAATTCTAATTTGCATAATTTCTTCAACTGAGAAATCTGAGAAATAAAAGGAAAAATTTCTGTACAATTGGATATAGAAACTCTCTCTATATTCGAGCAGTACGAAATATCACTCTTTTTATGCCAAGTATAAGCAATATGAACAAGGTTTTTATTATTTAGAACCCCCTTAAATTTTCCTATTCCTAAATATTTTAAGTTTTTTAACTCATTTGCAAACGATATTTCAATTATTTTATAATCAGTTCTTATATATAAGGATGTTAACGAATTTATTTTTGCTATAATCGAAAAGTCGTCAATACAATCTGAACTATCAATAGTTAATTTTCGCAATTGATATTGCTGTAATTCTGATTTTATTTCATTCGTAAATTTGCTTATAGAAACCTCATAAACAATATTGTTTTCATCTGTATATATTATAATTCCATCTTTTTTTATTATCACTTTTTCTTACTCCCATTGATTAGGTTGTTTTGGAATAGTCCGTTCATATTTCAGAGACATTTCATTATATTGCATATACCCTCCAAGTTTTAATTTATTACCCTTCAAAATTTAATTTATTTTTTAAATAACTTACTAAAAGTTTGTATTCATCATAATTCAAACAGATTGGATTGACAGGATATCCATAATTCCAATCATCATAACCATCACATAAAATAAAAAGAGATCTTTTATTTTTTAAATCATTTATTACTTCATTAAAGAAATCAATATTTGACATTATAATCCTTCAACGCCTTCAAAAGTTAATTACTTTCTGGCATTCATTCCCCTTTTTGCCATTATACTAATTTTCTTAGTTTCGCGCCACATTAATACTTTTTTATCTGACAGCCTCAAAACCTTCTTTCTGACTTCTATAGTCATTTCGTCTTTTTTCTTTTATAATCTAGTTTATGGAAAATGATATTGTAATTTATACAGACGGAGGGTGCTCGGGAAATCCGGGACCGGGCGGATGGGCGTGCGTAATTCTTGCAGACGGAAACGAAATGCAGCTTTCGGGTGGAGAAAAACTTACGACAAACAATAAGATGGAATTAACCGCCGCAATTTCGGCATTAAGTCAAATTGCAGAAAACCCAAAATTCAAAGACAGGCCCGTAAGCCTTTACAGCGACAGTCAGTACGTAAAAAACGGAATTACAGTCTGGATTACAAACTGGAAAAAAAACGGCTGGAAAACTTCTGCAAAAAAGCCTGTTTTAAATCAGGACTTGTGGCAGAAACTCGACAGCCTCAACAGTCAGCTTCAGGTAAAATGGAACTGGGTAAAAGGACACGCAGGAATTAAATACAACGAAATATGCGATGAACTTTGCCAGAAAGAAATAAAAAACCACAAAAACTGATTTTTTTATCTGATTTTAGCATTTATTTTTAAAAAAAATTGTATGAATAAGATATGCAAAAAAAATCTTTTTTTAAGTTTTGTAAATTCAGCGTTCATGCAATTACTGCATTAATTACGGCACTGATTTTTTCTGCCTGCGATTCAAACCAGATTGCCGGGTGCAGGACAGATATCATTGCCGTAAATTTTCCCATCTGGCCGCCTGATGATACGCAGGGCTACCCCGAACTTCAAAACTGGAAAATAACTGTCTTAAACAGATTCGGAAGCAAAACTTATTACAGGTCGCCTGAAGAAAAATTTATTTCACTTGAAATTTCAAAAGACACGCTTTCTGCAATTCAGGTTTTTCCCGTAACGCAGGAAGAATTTTTTTATCCTGCCGGCTGTGTCTATCCTGTCGATTTTTTTGAAAGCTCAAAAGCAGACGCACTGTGGCAAAACGGCGCACTCGCAAAAATTGTAGCAGAGGCATTGCTGAGCGAAAATTTTAGAACAAAAGAAAACCTGCTGTATTACTTTAACTGGAATAAATTAAAGACCGCGCTCAATAAAAATGAAGAAGACGCGTTTGAAAAATTCGACACTGCGAAAACTAAAAAAAACAAAATAAGTTTTTATGCCGACATCAGTTCAACTGTCCAGAAAATTTACGACTCGCCTTCGCGCTTTACGGTTGAATATTTTTCATCAAAAGCTCTGGACATAAAAAAAACTGACGGACTGAAAATTTACGACGGAAGCAATATTCTTTTGCCGTACATTCCGCTGAATGATTTTTGCAAAGAAAAAGGCTGCATTACGGTTTTAACAGAAAATCAAAACCATATTACAGCCCTTTTGATAAACGGCAAAACTGTCTATCTTAAAAATGCCGGTTTATAATTTATAATTTGAACAGAGAAACCTGTGTTTCCATTTCTTCAACTGCGGCTCTGTTTATGTCAACAGATTCTTCTACCTTTGTAACGGAAGCCTGCATATTATTGACAGCGAGCATACCTTCGTTAATGCACGACATAATTTCGCGCGTAAGGGAAACAATGCTGTCCATCGTAGTTTTTACGTGTTCGGCAAATTCATCCTGATTTCCTGCAAGCGAGTTTGCATGCTCAAGGGCCGATGAAACGTCATTCGTAACGCGCATATTTTCTTCTGCGCTGATACGCTGTTCGTCCATTGCGTTCGTAAGTTCCTGCATAATCCGCTGGTTTTCTTTTACGCTTGTTTCAATTTCCTGAAAAGCCGCTCCTGCCTGCTGGCTTGCAGAAACTCCGAGCGAAATTTTTGAAACCATATCTTTTATGTGCGCCTGAATGTCTTTTGCACTCTTCGTAGAATTTTCTGCAAGCGAGCGGACTTCATTTGCAACGACCGCAAATCCCGCCCCGAACTCTCCTGCATGAGCTGCTTCGATTGCCGCATTCATCGAAAGAAGATTTGTCTGCGATGAAATTGCCTGAATTACTTTTATAATCTGCTGAACTTCTACAGACGACTTTTGGATTTCCGTAATCGCATTAATTGAACTTGAAACAAGTCCGTTTCCGCGTTCACTGATTTTTGCAAGACCTGTAATAAGTTCATCTGCCTTCTTTGTCATCTCGGCAACTTTCTTTATGTTTCCTGCCATCTGCGTAATGCTTACGGAGTTTTCCTGCATTGCAGAACTTTGCGCAACCATAAAGTCCGTCAGCGATTTTGCGCCGTCTTTAAGACCTGTAATGTCCTTGCTTACATCATTTATAATCTGGTACTGTTCGTTTCCGCCCTGATTGATTTTGTCAAAAGAACTTTTCATCTGCGTCAGAACCGCAACGCTCGAAGAAGTCGCATCAGTAATATTGCCGACTGAATCAGCAACATTCTGGCTTTGAGTTCTTATCCCTGAAATCATCGACGAAAGCTTGTCCATCAATTCATTTACGGAAGAAGCCATAATTCCAAAGTCATCGTTTACGACAATGTCAATGCGGCCGACAAGATTTCCGCTGCTTGCAATTTCATGGATAAGCGAAGAATTTTCTTTCAGGCGTTTTGAAAGTCCTTTTAAAATCAGTGCAAACGGAACTATACAGCACACAAAAGAAATTACGGAAACAAGAATGACGTTTCCGATGTAAAAGTTCAATCCGCTTCCGAAAAATTCCGTGTTCTTTAAGTATATGCACTGATACGGAACCATTGCGATTGTAGAACCGACTGCAAGAAGGCTTATGACGAACATATAAGCAAGAGTTGAACTCATAGTTCCCGACACCTGAGTTTTATCAAGCGAACGGATTTTAAGCACTTTTCGCTTTTCGCTCATAAAATGATCCATCAGGTTTATTGTATACATCGTCGCAACGCCGCCGTAACTGATTGAATGAACAATCGCAAAAATCAGCCTTGGGATTTCAAACGGAATTGCACCTTTTGCAATCTGAATTGACATCGTAATTAAATTTCCAAAAACGAATCCTACGACAGTTGAAATCATCGTAACTTTGTTCATCGTCCTTGTCGTATTCAGAAAAACCTGCCTGTCCTGCTCTGTCGGTTCACTGCCGCAGGAAACGCGCTTTATGATTTTGTCTAAAGGACTTAAAACTTTTGCCATAATAATCAGAATTATTACGCACAGACAAAGCGTTACGCTCGCAGTAATCGGAACGCCTTTTAAATATTTTTCAGGCTGCCCCTGAAGATAAAATTTCTGAAACCAGCTTAAAAGCCCTACTCCGACAAAAGAACTGCTGAAGAACAACAAAGCATAAGTCGTTAAAACAGTCACAATACTCCCCCGTTTTTACTTTTTTGTAAGCTTTATAAAATATCCCGGCAAAAGTTCAACGGATTCTTCGTCAAGGGAAACATAATAAACGCTGTCCTTAAAACGCATTGCACCGCTTGCAACTTTTTTGTTATTGCCATCAAGAATATTAACGCGCGTACTTCCGTCATTTTTTACGACAACGCGAACTTCTGACTGAATGTATGCGATGATTTCAGTTGAACTTGTAACCGAAAGGACAAAACCGTCAACCTTGGCATTTTTTGCATAGGCATTAAATAAGACAGACGAGTTTTCGAGTACAGCTTTTAGTTTTGAAAGTTCATCTTTGTATTTTTCTACCTGATTTGAAAGCCGTGCATTATCTGTCTTTACGGAACTTATGCGGTTTGCACCTGCCTGCGCAACAGCAGACACCATGTCATACGTCAGCTGTTTTTCAGACTGAACAAGGCTTTCCATTCCGTTTGAATAAGGAATTGCAGAAGCAAAATTATTGAGGACAATGTATTCATCGTATTTTTTCTGCAATGCGCGCAGTTCCTGTAAATATTCATCGTCTGAATAAGTTACGCTCTGGTTTATGAGGTTGGGGTCAAAAGAATCGTAGCTTACTAAAGAAGATGCCCTTTGAACGACAGAATTTACCCTTGCATCTTTTATTACAGGGTCAAGCCGTGCAACGAGTTCTTCGTAATGGTTTGTCAAGTCACTGATTGCAGCGCGCTTTTCTTTATAGCTTCTGTCCTGAGCTTCTGACATCTGGGTCTTTAAATCAAGAAGTTTATTTTCGTATTCTTCCGTCAGCTTGCCTTTTTCGATTTCGTGAACCTGACGTTCAGAGTCCATCTGCTTTTCCCATTCCTGAGCTTTTTCGACGTTTTCGCTGTCAAAGCTTTTCAGCTGGTCTTCGTACTGTTTAAGTTCAATGTCAGCAGCCTTCAGTTTTTCGTCAAATTCCTCGTGAATGGCTTTTACTGTTTTTGAATACGCATTGCGCACGCGCGTTTCCCTGTCAGTCCTGTCTTTTTTTGCAAGCTTGAGCTTTCTGATATAGTCAAGGTCAAGGTCAAGAGAACGTTTTGCCTGTGTCATTTTCTGATCAAAGGCCGCCTGAAGTTCAGCCTTTGTCTTTGCGGCTTTTTCGTACAAATCCTGAGTTTTTGAAAGTGCGTCAAACAGGTTGCGCAAGTTCAAATCTTCAAAGGCATCAAGTGAAACTTCGATGTTCCGGGAATTTGCGGAGAAACCGGATATGATTGCCCAGGTTGCAAGAACTACACCAACAACAGTCAGCGTAAGGACAATCCATACAGAAAGGTTTTTGTTTTTTCTTGTTTTTGCGTATTCTTTTTCCAAATCGTACGTAGTTACAACTTTCTTTTTACGCAATGGCATGATTTCTTCCTGCAAGAAAAGAAGGACGTCGCCTTTTTCTTCAGGAATAGCAGTATTTTCGTTATCAAGAACTGATGAGTCTATTTTGTTGTCATTGTCCATATTCCACTCCATTTAGCAGGGGCACTTTTTCGTCCCATTCTTTCAAGGAAAACTTCAGCAAGTTCAAGTTCTGACTTCCTGAACATTTTTCTGGCTTTACTCCAGTCTCCTTTGTAATATGCTGAAAGGCCTTCTTCAAAGACATCGAATTTTTGAGAAAGGGCAACTGCACCCTGAACAAAAGTATCTATAGGGAAATAAATTTTTTTGCCTTCTGTTTTTCCCTTTACCTGAACAGTATCGATTTCGTAAAATTTATAGCGCTTTGAAACAGTTTCTGCTTCTTCTTTTATGTAGTCAGAAACAATGACAGGCAGATGATAAACCCTCGTCAAACCTTCAAGACGGCTTGCAGAGTTTACGTTATCGCCGATTACGGTATTTGCCATGTGTTCGTCAGAACCGATGTTACCATAGAAAACAGTTCCGCCGTCAATTCCGACACCGATGTCAAGCAGGGCAGCCTGATATACACGGTCTTCGGCTTTTGTAAGTTTTCGTTTTTTCTCAATCAAAGCCCTGCGCTCTTTCATCTTTTCGCGAAGTTCGGCAGTAACATTTGTAATTTCCCATGCAGCTTCAATAGACTTAAGGGATTTTACGGCTCCTGTCACTTCTGCACCGAATATTGCAAGAATTGCATCGCCGATGATTGAACCGATAACGCCGTCTGTCTGGTGCACGGAATGAATTACCTTGTTATAGTGAACGTTTAAAACATCGATTATTTCGTTTCCTAAAGTTTCGGTTCTGTACGTAAAGCTTTTAATGTCAGAGAATAAAATCGTAAGTTCGCGCTGGTTTCCTTCGAGCGAAATTGCATGATTTGAATATGCCTTGTTTACGACGTCTTTTGAAACGAATTTCTGGAAAGTCGTAAGAAGGTTATTTACGGAAACTGAAAGCGAGTTGAAAGATGCTGCAAGATACGTAATGTCATCGTTTGGAGCATCATCAATATTTATTACTTCAAGTTGCTGGCGCTGCTGCATGTCGTACAAACTGTTCGTAATTTTGGTAATGTTTCCGAGTACACGCTTGAACATAAAAAGTCCGAGGAACAAAAACAGGACTGTCAAAAAGAGAATGAGCACGGCAGTAATTCCGATGACAGTATACATTTCGCGCATGTTGTCAGAACGCGACTCTGCACGGACAAAATAACAGTTCCAGTCATTGTGGTATTTGTACACGCCGAAATATTCGCCAAATCCAAGGTCAAACGACAGCGACCCCTGGTCAACGGAATTGTCAAAGTCAGCGTTCAGCTTGTCAAGGACTTCCTTGTCAGAAAAAGTTTCTGCTTTATAAGATGAATTCTTACACGTGAAAAACAGCATTTTTCCAGTTCTGTCAAAAGCAAATGCACAGCTGTGCGGCTGGGAAAATCCGCTTGATGCCGCTTTTTTTAAGGACTCAATACATTCGTCTTTTTCTTTTGAATACGAATAAATCTGGTATTGATTGCCGGCCGTAATGTACATCTCTTTCAACTGATTTACAATGAGCTGGTTAGTCAAAGCCGTTTTCTGGCGTTCAGAAAGATTGATTGACAGAAAGTTCGTCATGAAATTTGACAGAAGAATCAGCAGGATAAAAATTGCAAGAATCTTTACTGAAATAGGAACTATTGGAGTTTTTCCAACATACTGAAATATTTTTTTTCTAGCCACTTTATAAAATACCTCCAGAGCAGAAAATATATAATAAGGGCGAAACAGCCGTAATTTATATTCACCATTGCTAAAATCAAAAAACAATTATAAAGTATTATATCATGATTTCATTAGAAAAAAAAGAAAAAAACATTGTAAAATCAGGAATAAAACTGTCTTTTTTAACGTTAATTTCAAGAATTCTGGGCGTAATCAGGGAAGCAACAAAAGCGCATTTTCTCGGAACAAGCGGACTTGCAGATGCCTTTGGAGTTGCGTTTTTGATTCCTAACCTGCTGAGAAGGCTCTTTGCAGAAAACAGCATTTCGGTTGCGTTCATTCCGACATTCCGCGGCTATCTTGAAGAAAGCAGGGAAAAAAAGGAAACGCAGGATTTTTTAAATTCAACTTTTACGCTGATAAGTTTTCTGACGACTGCCGCAGTCATAGTGGGAATTGCCATTACGCCGTTCATCGTAAAAATTTTTTACAACGATGCCGAACAGGCGGTAATTCAGGAAACGATAATTTTAACGAGGATAATGTTTCCGTATTTAATCGTGATTTCAATCGCAGCCCTTTTTCAGGGAATTTTGAATACGATGAACATTTTTTCGCCGTCGGGATTTACGCCGATTCTGTTCAACCTGTGCGTAATTTTAGGCACTGTCTTTCTTTCTAAAAAAACGGCAAATCCTGCGCGCGCGATGTCTGTCGGAGTAATTGCAGGCGGACTTGTGCAGGCGCTTTTTCAGCTGCCGTTTGTTTTAAAATCGGGCTGGAAAGTTTCGCTGACTTCGCTCAAAAAAACTTTTTCAAACGAAGGAACAAAAAAAGTAATTTCGCTTGTAATTCCGACAATCGTAGGAATGGCGTCATACCAGCTCAACGATCTTGTTTCGACGGCGCTTGCAGGAAGGGCCGGTCAGGGAATCGTATCGAGCCTTCAGTATTCACTTCGCCTGCAGGAACTCATTTTAGGAATTTTTGCCGTTTCAATCGGAACTGTAATCCTGCCCGACCTTGCAGGACTTGCAAAAAAACAGAAATGGGACGAATACAACAGAATGTTGATTAACGCAATAAAAATCATCGCAGTAATCTGCATTCCGATTACGTTCTACTCGCTCATCACAGGCAGGGAAATAATTTCGCTCGTATTTAAAAGCCGCGCTTTTGACAATGACTCGGTAAAACTGACATTGAGCGTTTTTGTCTTTCACATCGCAGGACTTTTCTTTATCGCCGCAAACAGAATAATCTCGCCGGCATTTTACGCGCAGGGCAACACGAAGCTTCCGACACTCGCAGGAATAATCTCATTCGGCGCAAACATCGTTCTTGCATTCGTGCTTTCGATAAAATGGAAAGGGCCGGGAATTGCACTTGCGCTTTCGATTTCAAGCGTAATAAACACTGTATGCCTTTTTATTTTCCTGCACAGGCTGAACACCGCAGACACCGGCAAAATTGCAAAGGCTTCCATATTGTACTGTTTAAAAATAATTTTACTTTCGCTCATTGCAAGCGTTCCGGTTTATTTTCTGCACCCTGTCTTTGTAAAAAAATACATTCATCTGGGACGGTTTTTAGGAAACGGAATTCCGCTTTTGCTTTCCTGCATTGTTTTTGCAGCCGCAGGAATTTTCCTTCTTTTCGTAACGAAAGATGAAATGCTTGGCGTAATATTCAGCAAACTGAAAAAACGGAAACAGAAAAACTAAGGAACTTAACGCAGACAATTTTTAAAATTTTTTTACATAATTTTTACGTTTATAAGGACATCAAAATGAAAAACTATTCCGCAGAAGAAATGAAAACAATTTACGAAACAAGACGAAAACGCCTTGCCGCTTTTATGAAACAGAACAATGTTACGGCTGCCGTTTTTGAAGACAGCGAAGAACACCGCGATGCAAGCGTGCGATATTTTTGCGGTCACATAAGCGACGGAATCCTGATTATCGACAGTGATGCAAAATCAATTTTAATTCCCTGGGACATAAACCTTGCAGATGAAAATGCGTTTGCTGACAGAATAATTCCGTTTACAAGATACGAGCGCGACAACGTCAGGGCGATAAAGGCAGTACTGACATCGTTTCAGAAAAAGAAAAAGCTCGTCGTTGAAATTCCGCCTGAGTCTTCTTACCTGCTCTTTTTGAAAATCGTTGACGCACTGCCTGACTGGGACGTCCGCTGTAAGGAAAACGGCTGTCATAAGTTCACTTATGCAATGCGCGCAATAAAAGATGAATACGAAATCGAATGTACAAAAGAAGCGGCAAAAATCGGCGACAAAATCATCGACGAAATCGAACGGCGCATAAAAAAAGGAAAGATAAAGACAGAAACTGACGCTGCACTTTTTATCGAAAGCGAATGCCGGAAATACGGCTGTGAAAAAACAGGATTTGACACGCTGGCGGCAGGACCTTCCAGAAGTTTTGCAATTCACTGCTTTCCGAATTATACGGCAAATCCCTGGCCGGATGACGGACTTTCAATTCTGGACTTCGGCGTCGTTTACAAAGGATATACGAGCGACACGACGCTTACCGTTGCAAAAGGAAAACTGACCAGAACGCAGGAAGAACTGATTGCACTTGTCGAAAAGGCAGCGCAGAAAGGACTTGAACTTTACAAAAAAGGAATTTCAATCAGAACTGCGGCATCAAAAGTCGATGAAATTTTTGCCTCAGGAAAGCGCTCAATGCCGCACGGTCTCGGTCACGGAATCGGACTTGAAATCCACGAGTTTCCGTTTGTAAGACCGCGCGCCGACCCCGAAATCGAGTTTACCCCCGGAATGATCGTAACCCTTGAACCCGGTCTTTACGACAAAGAAGCCGGCGGCGTAAGGCTTGAAAACGATGTCCTCATAACGGAAACAGGAAACGAAGTCATTACACATTCACGGATTATTCGGATTTAGGGTGTGGGGATTATAAAAAAAATCTATTCGTCGGAGTTTATAAAATTTATCTGCCCCGTTATGTTTCCGCTGAAAGGGAGCATAATTATGACATCGGGATTATATTTTGCTATAAGTTCCGGGGAAAGATTCCAGTAGCTGTCAATGTTAAAATCTTTATAAGTAAGAAGCATAAACTGTTTTATTCCCTGCTGGAACGAATCGCTTAAAAGCAATACATTTAAATCTGTCTTTGCATCAAGAGAAGTCAGATTATTTACATTCCGGTTTGTATAAGCCTGGTCATAAGTATAACGGCTTGCGGCATTTCTGTTTTCAAAAACAGTTTTTTTAACAAGAGCTTCTTTTAAATCCTGTATGGAATTATCAGAACTGTCAAAAATTCTTGTTTTAAACTTAGGACTGATTAAATTGTAATCATCAGGAGATGCAAAAATCAAGCCTGTCCTTTGACCGCGTGAACCTAAATGCCATTTTTTGTATGTTTCAACATTGTAATTTTCAAAATCAAGTAAATCGGTGTCTAAAAAAGTTCCTGTCAGATTTGCAACCAACGGTGCAATTTTCGTATATCCGTAAAAAGCGCCTTCGTTTGTCCAGTGATGATCTGTCCTATAATATAAATCATACTGATTAATGCCATCATCGTACATACATTCCCTTAAATCCAGAACATGAACATCCGCTTTTTTAAGGATTTCTATCATTTCGTCAATCGCCTGATTGGTGACATCTGTAACGCCGACAGGAAGCTGAGAATCAAATTTTGAAATTTTAAATGCCGTCTGGGCATATAAAAAAACAACACCATTTTCCTTGCAGTAATCGTTAAACGCAATGATATTTTTACCGCTGTCAGAAAGTCCCTGCGCATCATAAGAACTTCTGGCAATCGTAATATATCCGTTATTCAATTTAACGACACCATTCATTTCTCTGTGCAAAACACACTTATGAAATAAACCATTTAAATCTACAAGCTGCATTTTGAACGGAATATAATTGTAAAATTTTTCTTCAACTTTATTTTTAAAACTGTTTGCAGATTCATAATTTTTTGCAACAATCTGACCTGAAACAATTTCCCCCATATGATTAAAATATGACAGACCGCCAAAAATATATATAACTGCAAAAAATGCAAGAGCATAACAAAAACTGCTTTTCTTCATCATTCACCTCACAAATTAAAACTGCTGGTACATAAACGGATTATGATTGCTAATCACAATAAAGCTAAGTGCAAATAAAAATGCACAGACATATAAAATACATTCTGCAATATCCAGAACTGTCCTATATTTAACTGACAGAAGAACACCCGAAGAATCTTTCTGAAGAGAAAATTTTTCCTTGAGGTTTCGGACAACCGGTGTTGAAAAAAGAATTCCAAGAACGACATAAATTCCATACTCGCGCAGGAACCTGACGTCTGACAAATTGAAAAACGCATTTCCTGCAAAAGAAAACCCAGAATTGCTGAACTTAAAACCAGTCATTGCAAGGCAATAATTTATTCCTTCCTTCAATCCGTTATGACTGAATAAAACCCAGTTAAAATTTATCATAAGCAGAACAAAAATACGCCAGAGCAAAGCCCCTGCCCTGCCACGCCGAGAAGGCTTGACAAGATAGCGTTCAAATAAAATCAAAACAAAAAAAACAAGACCCCAAGCAATAAAAGAAAAACCTGCACCATGCCAGATTCCTGTACAGAGCCAGACTATAGCCAGATTAAAAACATTTCTAAGGGCAGATTTCCGTGAACCGCCAAGAGAAATATATAAATAATCCCTGAACCATTCGCTTAAAGAAATATGCCATCGTTTCCAAAAATCAGAAACACTTTTGCAACAGTACGGATAGTTGAAGTTCTCTTTAAAATTGAAACCCAGAATTTTTCCGATTCCGACAGCCATATCAGAATAACCTGAAAAATCGAAAAACAGACGGAGCGAAAAAGCCAGAGAGCCGAGCCACAATGCAAAGACAGTAGCCTCTGAATTACGAAAAGATACATTTACGCTATTAATCAGAACTGCAAGATTGTCTGCAATAATTATTTTTTTGCAAAAACCGAGTATAAAACGGCGAGCACCTTCATTTACGCTGTCTTTTGATACAGAATCAAAATCAAAACCTGATTTTATGTCTTTGTAGCGAACTATCGGACCCATAATGACTTTAGGGAACATCAGGACATAATCAGAAAATTTTACGATATTCTTTTCAACTTGAAATAAATTTTTATAGACATCAACGAGATATGAAATCAGCGAAAAAACAATAAACGAAATTCCGGGTAACGCAATTTTATTCGGAACAGGAAAAGCAGAATGAAAAACCGCATTGATATTATTCACAAAAAAAGCTGAATATTTATAAAAAAACAATATTCCTACGTTAAAACAAATTCCTGATGCGAGAAACAATCTTGCAAGTCCCTGTTTTTTATTCCTGAAATACGATATAAGCAAAGAAACGGCATAATTTATAAAAACAAGGAACAAAATGTATAACATTCGTCTTGGCATAAAACCAAAATCTGTATCAGCCAGAAAGTAAAAGCATAAACTGAAAATAAAAAGAACGTAACTTCTGAATTCTTTTCTGCATATAAACCAGATTAATAAAAAGACCGGCAAAAATCCGAACAGAAACAATAAACTTGAAAGTGACATTGAGTTCCTTCTCCCCATATATAATATTTAACTTAATATTGAAAAACACAATATATTATATTGGGTAAAAAATCAACTATCCAACATTTTATGATATGAAATAAATTCCATATATCCATCATTATACATTGTATGGAAATTCCACTGGAATCTGTCTTTAGAGAAAACCTCAGGCATTACAGAAAAAACGCAAAGCTTTCTCAAGAAAAACTGTCTGCACTGATAGACAAAAACATAAATTACATCAATATGATAGAAAGCGGGAAAAGCCTTCCGTCTATCAAAATGATTGAAAAAATCGCAGAAATTCTAAAAATAGAACCTTACCGTCTTTTTAAAACAAATTCTCAAAAAACAGAAAACTCTGATATACTAAATTTAAATAATGAAAAAATTATAGCAGAAGCGGCAAACGAAATATCAAAAAAAGCAGCAGACGTTCTGGCAAAACTCTTAAAATAAAAATTCACGCCGAAACTGTACAAAACAGAATTGTTATATGAGAGAAGAATATTAGTAAAAAAATTAACGCTTATATTATATATGGAAGTAATCGGCGATGAAATTATGTCCCGTTTGAGGAAACCCC
Source organism: Treponema sp. (assembly GCA_051883255.1). Taxonomy (GTDB): domain Bacteria; phylum Spirochaetota; class Spirochaetia; order Treponematales; family Treponemataceae; genus Treponema_D. Next base: position 2,382 of record JBJETJ010000051.1, on the reverse strand, counting down.
TGAAAAAATAGAAATAAAATCAATCAAAAAAATTGTATTTATTTTTGGATATATGGACGAATAAGATAAAACAATTATTTTGGGCAATATGATAACTCAATAAAACAAAGGGAAAAGTTTTATTATGTTATAAAACACCAGAAAATATTATACTCAGAACTCTGTGCGTTATTCAAACAGAGGCAGACATTTATTTATATAACAAAGGTCTGTCCCTGTTTATTTTTATTTTCCCGAATAATAATCCAGAACTTTTCGGGCAAAGTTATAGGCATTTTTTACGTCAGTGTAATTTTCAAAATACTGCTTTTTGTAAATCACGCGGCCGTCAAAAAAATCCTTTATTTCCTGAATTGTAATTTCCTTTATTTTTGGAGATGAAATTAATTTTGTATAAACGGAAAGCATAACTGCAAAGTCATTGAGAAGCGGAACTTTCATGCAGCTTGAAATCGTTCCGTTTGAAATTCCGATATTTCCGCTCAAAAGTTCAAAATTCGTTTCTAAATCAGGTTTAAACCACTGAACAGACTTAAAAGAAGTCAGAAGGCAGGCATTATGGGCGCAGGCATTGCGAAGGCGGCGGACAGAATCAAAATGCTTTGTATATTCACAGTCAAGTTTCATATAATCATAGTAAAAGGCATAGAAACTGATGAAATCGCCAAAGCTCACCATTTCTACAAAATTCCAGACGGCAGGAGCTGACGAATATTTTTCAAATGTGTTTTCGCCATAACTAATGGCTCTATTATTCTGCAGAATGTTATCTTTGATTTTTGAATGGCTTGCAAGAAATTTCTGTACGACTTCGTAGCCGTCGTCAGCAAGATTGTTCTGGCATGTATTTACAAGCTTGACTTTCAGATAATGTTCCAAATCGATTGTCATTTTAAGCAAAAGCTTCCTGAGGAACATATCAATAGTAGAAAGTTCAACAAGATGACCGAAATCAAGACCGATATATTTTCCGCTCATTGTTTTCTCACTGCAAACAGAACAATAATATTTTAAACGGAAGAAAAAGTTATTCTTTTCAAGGAACACGGCGGCATCTTCTTCGTCCATAAAATTGAACGTAATGCCGAGAGTATTTTTACAGTAATCGATAATTTCCGGTACGGTCAGCTTTGGGGATGAAGTGGTTTTTGATGGTTCTTTTCTGGGCATAGTGGGGCTCCTTTTTTGTAATATCTTTTTGCAATATTATATCACAAAATTATAAGTCCGTTAAAAAAAAATATCTCAAAGCTTCTTTTTATCACGTCTTAAATAATGTAATATTTTACTTTTCTCAGGTCAGAAAAAATGTTAAAAACCGCCTATTTTAGCCCTGAAAAAATGTAAAAATTTACTTGTTTTAGCCCCGAAAAAATGTTAAATTCATAAATATGGAACGATTTGCGATTCAGGAACTCAAAAAATGGAAAGAAAAAACTGACAGAAAGCCTCTTATCGTTATGGGTGCGCGTCAGGTCGGAAAAACCTGGCTCATGCAGGAATTCGGCAGAAGGTTTTACAAGAATGTCGCCTACATCTCTTTTTACAACAACAATGCTATGAAGCAGGTTTTTGAAACTGATTATGATATAAAGCGCATTCTTTCTTACCTGAACATCGAAGTTGGTTTTTCCATTACGCCAGAAGATACCCTGATTATTTTTGACGAGATTCAGAATGCACCAAAAGCCTTTGAGTCGCTCAAATATTTCTGTGAAAATGCCAGTGAATATCATATTATGGCAGCAGGTTCTCTGCTTGGCGTCGCTCTTCATCACGGCGTTTCTTATCCTGTGGGAAAAGTCGAACTGCTCAATCTTTATCCGCTCAGTTTTCGTGAATACCTTTATGCAATGAATGAACAGCCGCTTGCAGATGCACTGCTCACAAAAGATTTTTCGCTTATTGACGGCTTTTCACAAAAATACATTTATCATTTAAAGAATTATTATTACGTCGGCGGAATGCCGGAAACCGTAAAAAATTTTGCCGTTCACTCTGATTATAACGAAGTCCGAACGATTCAAAAAAACATCATAACGCAGTACCGCGGAGATTTTGGAAAACACGTTGAACCTCGTGAACTTCCAAGAATCAATATGGTCTGGGATTCAATTCCAATGCAACTTGCAAAAGAGAACAAAAAATTCTTTTTCGGGAACATAAAAAAAGGTGCGCGGAGCAGCGAGTTTGAACTTGCGATACAGTGGCTTTTGGACTCCGGTCTTGTTCATAAAGTGAGCCGTGTAAACGAACCGCACATTCCGCTTTCGGCATACAGGGATTTTTCTGCATACAAAATTTTTGTGCTTGATGTCGGGCTTTTGTGTGCAATGGCAGAACTTGATGCACGCACCATACTTGAAGGCAATTCACTGTTTG
>JBJETJ010000050.1:0-41738 GCA_051883255.1 Treponema sp. | reverse complement strand
TACGCTGCTCTTTTTCAGTTTTATCGAATTTGAACGAGCAAGCTTTGTGAGCTCAGCGTTAAAGTCGTTTCGCTCTTCGGGACTGTCAAAACTGATGTCCGGGTCAAACCTCACTGCAATGGTATTTTTAGGCAGGAACTGTTTTAATGCCTGTGCGGTTTTATTCAGCGTAAGGGCAATTTTAGTTTTGTCCTGAAGTTCCGTGTTTTGGAATTTCGGAAAAAGCGGAATGTATGCAATGGAAAACATTTTTTTGCAGAAACTGCGGATTAAAACGCCGCATTCTTTTCCGTCGATTAAAAAACGCCTGTAAGTCCAGCCGTGCCGGGATTTAAAACTGCACCAGAACGGGGTCTGCAAAAATGAACCTGAGTTCTGACATTCCGACTCGTCTGTCTGTTTTATAACAATTTCTGACATAATATTTTATTTTAGCAGATATTTAATGTCGTTGGAATAGGATTTCTTGACAAAATTTTGCAAACGCATAATACTCATTGTCAGAGCGTTGATTCTGTTTGAACAGCGACTTTACGTTTATTTTACGTTTTATAAAATGGAACTGAAAGCTTTTTTAAGTTCCGCAAAAATTTATCAGACTTGATCTTAAGAGGACAGGTACTATGACTATTCTTGACTTTTCTGAACGAAAACAAAACCACCAGAAAATTTCTATGATTACGTGCTATGACGCATCATTTGCAAGGCTCGTAAGTAATTCCAGAATCGACTGCATTTTAATCGGCGACAGCTGTTCCATGGTAATGCACGGCGAAAAAACGACTATTCCTGCAACGATTGAAATGATGGTAAGCCACACAAAAGCCGTAAGAAACGGAACTGACAAATTTATTTTAAGCGATATGCCTTTTTTGTCTACGCGGAAAGGAATTGAACATGCAGTTGACTGCGCAGGAAAACTTCTCGTTGCCGGTGCAAATGCCGTAAAAATCGAAGGAATTTTCGGACAGGAAGAAATCATCAGACACCTTGTCCAGAGCGGAATTCCTGTAATGAGCCATATCGGTCTTACTCCGCAATTCTATAATGCACTCGGCGGACACAAACGTCAGGGAAAGACTGAACAGGCAAGGCAGAAAATTAAAGAAGAAGCCCTGCTTTCAGAACAGCTCGGCTGTTTTGGAATCCTTCTTGAATGTATCCCCGAAGATTTGGCTTCTGAAATTACGCAGGAAGCAAAAATTGCGACAATCGGAATCGGCGCTGGAAAAAACTGTGACGGTCAGGTTCTTGTCTTGCAGGATATGCTTGGAATGAGTGACTTCAAGCCTAAATTCGTTCATCAGTATTTGCAGGGAGCGTCATTGATTACTGACGCTTTCAATCAGTATGCAGCTGAAGTTGCTGACGGAACTTTTCCGTATTCAGATAATCAGTAAAAATCGGTTTAAACCAGTCAGAAAAATTGAGGTTACGGCAAATGAAAATCGTAAAAACAGTTGAAGAATGGAATGAAATTTATTCAGCCATAAAAGATAAAAAAATCGGATTTGTTCCGACGATGGGCGGTCTGCACGCAGGGCATCTGTCGCTTGTAAAAAAATCGCAGTCAGAAAACGACGTTACTGTCGTAAGCGTTTATTTAAATCCTACGCAGTTCAACGATAAAAAAGACCTTGCAACCTACCCTGCAAACTTTGATGACGACGTCCGCCTTCTTGAACACAACGGCGTTGACTTTCTTTTTGCTCCGACTTACGGCGTAATGTATCCTGACGACTACCGCTACAAAGTTTCGGAAAATGACTTGAGCCTGACGTTGTGCGGAGCTTCCCGGCCGGGACATTTTGACGGCGTACTTACTGTCGTTATGAAACTTCTGAATATCATACGGCCCGTAAATGCCTATTTCGGCGAAAAAGATTTCCAGCAGTACAAACTTCTTGACGGAATGGTAAAGGCATTTTTTATGAATGTGAACATAATTCCATGTCCGATAGTCAGGGAAGAAAACGGGCTTGCGATAAGTTCAAGGAACAGAAAATTAAGCGGCGAAGGCTTAAAAACAGCGCCGAAACTGCATGAAATTTTAACTTCCGGTTTAAGTCTTGAAGAAAAAAAGGCTGAACTTGAAAAAGCCGGTTTTAAAATTGACTATCTTACAGAACAGGACGGAAGGCTGTATGCCGCAGTATTTTTGGAAGACGTGAGGTTGATTGACAATGTCAGATGTGAATAAGAAAAAAAACATTCTTTTGTATGTGAGCGGTTCTGTTTCATGCTTCAAGGCATGTTCTTTAATCAGCATGCTCGTAAAAAACAATTATGACGTTCAGGTCGTTGCAAGCAAAGATTCCTTGAATTTTGTCGGAAAATCAAGCCTTGAAGGTTTGTCGCACCACAAAGTTCATACTGATATGTTTAATGACGAATATGAAATTCCGCATATTGAACTTGCACAGCGGTGGGCAGACTTGATAATTGCCTATCCTGCGAGCGCCGACTGCCTTAACAGAATGAGTCAGGGCTTGTGCGATGATTTGTTCGGCGCAATCTGCATTGCAAATAATTACAAAAAGCCTTTGCTTGTTGCTCCTGCAATGAACTCGCAGATGTTTTTGCATCCGTCAGTCCAGAAGTCAATCGGGATTTTGAAGGACTGGGGCACTGAAATCCTTGACTGCAATGAAGGCTCTCTTGCATGCGGAGAATCAGGTTACGGAAGGCTTCTTGAACCGGAAGAAGCGTTTAAAATCATCGAAAGTCATTTTTAAGGAAGTGCTGATTAACACTTGAAGCGATTTATTCAGTGTTTCCTTAGCACGGGAGATTTTAAATTGAACATATTGATAACAGGCGGCGGCTGTGAAGAACCTATAGACGACGTAAGAAGCGTCTGCAATTTTTCAACGGGAAAAACGTCCTCTTTGATTGCAGACTGTCTTGTAAAGGCAGGTCACAATGTAGTCTGCCTTTCAGGATACCGCGCAGTAAAAAGCAAAAACTGTATTGTCCATACGTTCAGGACATTTGAAGATTTAAAGCTTCTTCTTGAAAAAACGCTTTCGCAGAATGAATTTGATGCAGTAATTCACGCGGCGGCGGTCAGTGACTATTCGCCTGATTTTGTTACTGTTGACGGAAAAAATTATCCGGCAGGTTCAATAAATAAAATTCCTTCAGGCAAAAGTTTTTCAATTACGATGAAGCAGAATCCAAAATTGATAGAATCCGTCAAGCGCTTTTCAAAGAAGGACTGCGTATTAATCGGCTTTAAATTGACAGACAGGTTTTCTGATGAAGAGAAATTTAATGCCGTAAAAAATGTTTTTTATGGCAGAAATCAAAAGATTACTGATGACTCCCCTGACTTTGTCGTATTGAATGACAAATCAGAAATAACGGAGTCAGTTCATCCGTGTACTGTTTTTGACAGAAATCTCTCTCCTGTTTTTGAGTGCACTTCTGTGGACGCGCTGTCAGACGGACTTTTAAAATTGCTTGAAAAAAAGAACTGAGGTATAAAATGATTTTGACTATTGATGTCGGCAATACGACAATTCAAGGCGGTCTGTTTGAAGACGATGACAACATTCTGGTTTTCAGAAAAGCGACGGCGCAGAGCCTGACTTCTGATGAAATCGGATTGTTTTTACGCGATGTCATAAAGCTGAACGGATTTGACTACAGGCAGATTTCAAAAATTGCATGCTGCAGCGTAGTTCCCTCGTTAAATCATGCCATTGCAAATTCGTTTGTCAAATATTTTGGAATCGAAGGTCTGTTCGTTCAGTCAGGAATAAAGACCGGGCTGAAACTCAAATATGCAAACCCGAAAGAAATCGGTGCAGACAGAATTGCCGCAAGTGTCGGTGCAAGTTTTCTGCATCCAAAGCAGGATTTGATTATCATTGACATGGGAACTGCTACGACCATTGACGTCGTTACAAAAGAAAATGAATATTTAGGCGGCGCGATTCTTCCGGGCATAAAAACTTCAGTCAATGCCCTCGCCTCTGGAACTGCAAAACTTCCTGCCGTAGAAATCATAAAACCGCAGAAAGCGTGCGGTTCTTCTACAATCGAAGCAATACAGTCAGGCGTGTATTACGGACAGGCAGGTTCAATAAAAGAAATCATAAGGATTTACAACAGCCAGATTTTTAAAAATACAAAGCCGTTCGTCATAGGAACAGGCGGTTTTGCACGGCTTTTGGAATCAGAAAATATTTTTGACAAAATCGTGCCGGTACTTGTCCACATCGGTTTAAAAAGAATTCTGGAGCTTAATTAAAATGGAAATTGAAGTATTAAAATCAAAACTGCACAGGGCAACCGTAACAGACGCCAATTTAAATTACGAAGGTTCAATTACTATTGACACGGAACTTTTAAAAGCTGCACAGATGCACGAATGGGAAAAAGTCGATGTATTGAACGTGAATAACGGCGCAAGGTTTTCAACGTACATAATGCCGGGCAAAAAAGGCGAAATCTGCCTTAACGGCGCTGCGGCAAGAATGGCTGCTCCCGGTGATAAAGTAATCATAGTTACGTATACTCACATACAGGAGCAGGACGCTGAAAACTGGAAGCCCAAAATTATCCTGCTTGATGACAGAAACGGCATAAAAGCAGAAAAATAAATTTTCAGAAAAAAATTTGAAAAAAAACGAAAATATGAAAAAACTCTTGAAAATTAAATTTTCATATTCATTACTTCGCGGACTTCTTCCAGAGTTTTAATTCCGATTTCGCGCGCTTTTTCTGCACCGTCAAGAAGCACTTTTCTGATATATTCAGGGTCTGCTTCAAGCCGGGCGCGTTCTGCACGGAGCGGACGGAGTTTTTCGTTCATTGCCTCTGTGAGCATTGACTTTAACATTCCTCCTCCGCCGTCGCCTATTTTTGCGGCAATGGCTTCAGGTTCTTCTCCCGTACAGAGAGAAATGAGCATCAAGAGGTTTGCAACTTCAGGGCGGTTTACAGGGTCATAAGTGATGTTCCTGTCCTGATCTGTCTTTGCCTTTTTTATCAGTTTCGCAGTTTCATCTTCCGTTGCAGAAAGCATGATTGCATTTCCGCGTGACTTTGACATTTTCTGGCTTCCGTCAAGCCCGAGAATCATCGGAGTTTTTGAAAGCAGTGCCTGAGGTTCAGGGAATACAGGTTCTTTGCCCGAATCAGTACAGAATTTTTTGTTAAAGCGGCCTGCGATTGTTCTTGTCATTTCAAGGTGCGGAAGCTGGTCTTTGCCGACAGGTACGACGTTGCCTTTGCAAAAAAGAATGTCGCACGCCTGATGAACAGGATAAGTATACATTCCGGCATTTACGTTTTTGAGCCCTGCGCTTTCAATTTCTTCTTTTACAGTAGGATTGCGGCTCAACTCTGCATTTGAAACTAAAGTCAAAAACGGCAGCATAAGCTGATTGCATTCAGGTACGTAACTGTGCGGATAAATGATGACGTCCTGTTTTTCCGGGTTGATTCCTGCTGCAAGATAGTCAATTACAAGCTGCTTTGTGTTCTGGCTGATTTCCTGAAAAGCGTCATGGTCTGTCAAAACCTGATAGTCAGCAATTAAAATCATCGTAGGAACGCCAAGATTTGCAAGGCGCACGCGGTTCTGGAGTGAACCGAAATAATGACCGATATGAAGCCTGCCTGTAGGTCTGTCGCCTGTGAGGACTCTGTATTTTTTAGGATTAACGGCAAGGTCAGCTTCTATTTTTTTTGAACGTTCAAGCGCTGCCTCAAAACTTTTATTTATATCTGTATATTGAATTTCCGGCATATATTCTCCCGTAAAAATTTGATAGATTATATTATACAAAATATCAAGTATTTTCAATATTAATAAAATTTAATATACTGCTGTCTATGACAAAAACATTTGCAGAATTTTTAAGTTGGGTCGATTCTTTTCTTAATTTTGAAAAACTTCCAGAGAAAAATATTTTCTGGCTGGACACAATGGAATTTTTATGTTCCAGCCTGAACAATCCGCAAGACCTCATTCCCTCCTATCACGTCGCAGGTTCTAAAGGAAAAGGCTCTGTGTCTGCAATGATTTCTTCAATTTTAACTGAAGCCGGAAAAAAAACGGGAATCTATGCTTCTCCGCATATCGAAGATTTCAGGGAACGGATAAGGCTTGACGACAGTTTTTTCCCTGATGAAATTTATGACAAAGCCGCTTCAGAGCTTTACGAAAAATTCAATTTGATTAAAGATAAAATTCCAAACGAAAGAAGCGTTACCTGGTTTGAACTCGTTACTGTCTTTGCGTTTTTGTGCATGAAGCATGCAGAAGTTGACGAAGCCGTTTACGAAGTCGGACTTGGCGGAAGGCTTGATGCAACAAACGTAATAAAGCCGCAGATTTCAGTCATAAATACAATCGAACTTGAGCATACGGAATTTCTTGGAGATACGCTTGAAAAAATCGCCGCAGAAAAAGCAGGAATAATAAAAAAAGGCGTTCCTGTCTTGTGTGCCGCTCAGGTTCCCGAAGTAAAAAAAGTTTTTAAAACTTTTGCAGAAAAAAATGATTCAAAAATTATTTTTGCAGACGAAATATGCAAAAGCACAGAGTGCAATTATCTGAGCGAAAACGGCAAAAAATTCATGCAGGTAAAAATAAAATCAAATCTTTTTTTGCGCCCGCTTTTGTTTAAGACAAAAATGTTCGGAAGCGTACAGGCAGAGAACGCCCTGCTTGCTTCAAGCGCCGTAAAATTAATTCACCCGGAAATCACGGAAGACATTATCGAAAAAGGACTTTCAAAAACTTACCTTCCTGCACGGTTTGAAATCATAAAAAATCCGATTGACTGCGAGCGCCCGAATTTTAAAAATTCTGAAATCGTAATCGACGGCGCTCACACTGTAAAAAGCATAAAACTCACGCTCGACACTTTTGAAAAATTTTACCCGGCGCAGAAAGCTCATCTTTTGTTTGCCTGTGCTGCAGATAAAGATGTTGAACATATCGCACGCCTTTTTTCAGACCGGTTTGAAAAAGTAACCCTGACTAAACCCGGGAACACAAAAACATGTAATCCGCAGAAAATGAAAGACGCGTTTTCTAAAGCAAAAGTCAATTTTAATTTTACAGACGATTTTAAAACTGGAATAAAAAGTGCAATCGAAGATGCCAAAAAAAACAATGCAGTTCTTTTAGTTACAGGTTCATTTTATCTTGCAAGTGAATTCAAGAAAATAATCAAAACCTTCCGCTAAAAAACTGCAAGGATTTTAAGGCTTTAAGTTTTCAGCCGATTTCGCTGTCAAGGGCTTTCTGCGTTTTTATTTCCTTTCCTGCGGCAAGAAGTTTTTTTCCTGCAATTTCGACAGTTCCGTTTTTAGCCATAATCTGAACGCTGAAAAAATCGTCGGCAGTAATTTCTGCTTTTTTTACTGCGTTTTCATCAGAACCTTCAAGAATGACTTTAGTTCCGGGAGCAGCCCAAGAAGCGTCGAGTACTTCAACGCAGTCTTTGCCGTCGTCTTTATAGTCGCCTGCAAGCAGCATGCCGTGGCTTTCAACGCCGCGCATTTTTCGCGGTGCAAGGTTTGAAGCTATGATTACGTGCTTTCCGATAAGGTCTTCAGGCTGTAAATACATCCGCAGTCCTGACTGAATTATTCTTTCTTTTCCTGAGCCGTCATCGAGAGTTTCTACATAAAGCTTGTCGCCGTCAGGATTATTGTCGACTTTCAGGATTTTTGCAACTTTGAGTTCTATGTTTGCATTGAAAAATTCAGCCTGCTTTTCAGGTGGCAGAACGGAAGGTTCAGCTTTCTTTTTTTCCTGTTTTTTTTCGGAATTCTTATCTTGAGTTTTTTCCTGCTTGCCTTTGAATTTTTCCCTGAACGAAAGCATTGTCTTCTGGTCAAGCGGTTTAAAATAAACTTCTGTAGGTCCGACTTTATCAAGGCCTTCCGTCTTTCCCAAATCGTTCCAGTTCAGGCCTGATTTTGATTCCGTATCAATCTTTGTTTCCTGAATTGTCTGTCCGAGATATCCTGCAACGACCTGCGTATACTGCGGCATATAAGGATTCATCATAATCATCAGGTCTTTTATTACATAGCAAAGATTGTGAATGAGTTTTGCACATGAGTCAGGATCAGTCGTCCTTGTTTTCCAGGGTTCTGCAGCCTGAAACTTTTTGTTGCAGATGTCGGCAATTTCAAAACACTGACGGAACGCATCTTTTAAATTTGCCCATTCAAGATTTTCCGTAATTTCTGCTTCGATACTGCGGACCTGAGCCCATAATTCTTCGTCAACCGGCGCATCAGGAATCGTTCCGTCAAAATATTTGTTTACGAAAAGCAGTGTTCTGTTTACAAGGTTTCCGAGATTTCCGATAAGTTCAGAATTCATCTTTTCCATAAAATCTTTCCAGGTGAACTGGAAATCCTGTTTTTCAGGTCTGTTGTAGAAAATGTAAAAACGCCATGCATCGGCAGGAATTCCCGTTTCGATTGCATCAGTTCCGAAAACCCCTACACCGCGGCTTTTTGAAAATTTGCCGTCTTCATAGTTCATGTATTCAGAAGAACTCATGTGGTGAAGTTTTGTCCAGTTGTGAGGCGAACCAAGCAAAGTACAAGGGAAAATTACTGTATGAAACGGAATGTTGTCTTTTCCGATAAACTGGAACAGTTCAACCTGTCCTTTACCTTTTGCTTCGTCAGATTCTTCCGGCAGCCACCAGGATTTCCAGTCGAACGATTTTTTTCCGGCTTCTGAAAGTTCATCTGCAAGCTGTTTTGTAATCGAAAGATAGCCTATCGGCGCATTGAACCATACGTAAAAAACTTTGTTTTCGTAATCTTTTTTTGGAACGGGAATTCCCCATTTTAAATCACGGGTAATTGCCCTTTCGTTCAGTCCGTCACGAATCCAGGCTTTTGTAATATTAATTGCGTTGTCTGACCATTTTCCGTCAACGCTGGCTTTTGCCATCCATTCATCAAGCTTGCCTGACAGTTTCGGAAGGTCAATGTAAAGATGTTTTGTTTCGCGGATTTCCGGCGTTGAACCGCAAGTATGGCATTTCGGTTCTTTTAGTTCTATCGGATCGAGCAAAGCGCCGCAGTCATCGCACTGATCGCCCCTTGCTTTTGGAGAATTGCATTTAGGGCATGTTCCGTCTACATAGCGGTCTGCGAGGAACATCCGGCACTTTGGACAGTAAAGCTGTTTGTTGATGTGTTCGTTTATGAGCCCTGCTTTGTCAAGATCCGTAAAAAGTTCCTGCGTAATTTCCGTGCACTGACTGTTTGAAGTCCGCCCGAACTTGTCAAAATTGATATGGAACCAGTCATAAATTTTCGTATGTTCCTGATAATAGTAATCGCAGAGTTCCCTCGGAGTTTTGTTTTCTTCAAGAGCTTTTGTTTCTGTTGCAGTTCCGTATTCATCTGTACCGCAGATATACAATGTATCATAGCCTCTGTTACGGCAAAAACGGGCAAATACATCTCCCGAAAGCATCTGAATAAGGTTTCCAAGATGCGGAATATTGTTTACATAAGGTAAAGCCGATGTTATAAGTCTTCTTTTCATAATGGACTATTATATTTTCTTTATGGATTCTGTGCAAGGTGCGCTCGTGAATTTCAGATTGCTCACAAACACGGATTTACCTCGCGCTACGAGAATTGCGCGGGGGCAATTCTCTATGAGGGATAAAGTCGGTTGTGTTGTGAATTTCAGTGGATTACTGACACGGATTTAGCTTGCGATGTGAGTTTGTGGAATGTGAACTCTGCTATGAATTTCTTGTTTTCTTTCTGCCGGGGATGATTGAGAGGTTTATTGTTTTTTCCATTTCCATTCCGCATGAGAGGTTTACGTCCCAGGCAAGGGAAAGGGAGAGCGTCCGGCCGGCGGGTTCGAGGTTTCTGGAGTCTGTCTTTTTGCGCATAAAGACAATCGGATATGAAACGAGATTTGCCATTTCGTTCGGTTCAAACGTAAAGGAAACGTTGTTGTCAGTATCTGTGAGCATGAATGCGTCTACGTTTTTCATAAATTCGAGATTGTCGGGAGATTTTTCTTCAATTTGATTGTTGTTTACGACTTCGATTTTATAGGAATCAAAAGTGTCGATTTTAAAACAGGTCTGTGCAAAGTTTGATTCAACGACAAATTTTGCCTTTAGTGCAATCGGACTTGTATTTTTTATGATGTACTGAACCATAATTCCGTTTGTAGAAATTATGTATTTTTTCTTGAGGTTTACGGTCTGGTTCAAGCTCGGAAAATCAGAATCTGTTTCAAGAAAAATCTCGTGTTTCTGCGAGTTGAAATTTATTTCCCTGTAAATGTTCCCCGAAAAAACGCCGTTTTTGCAGTCACGGCCGTTTATGTAATTTTCATATTCTTCCGGTTCAAAAAGGTGGTCTACAAAAAGACCTTTTTCGTAGTTGTCGTTGCATTTGTCAAGCGGCATGATGCGCGACATATTGTCAGCATAATTGCCGGAATTTTTCATTACGTTCAGTTCAAAAATTGCACCGCCTCGAAGCGTAATGCAGGCATTGTATTTTTCCATTCTGCATACGTATTCTTTAAAGCCGTCGCAGTTATAATCAAATACTGTAAGCGATTCCTGAAAATTCTCACATTCGCGGACGAGTTTTTCGGCATCTGTCAGCTTTCTGTACGCATTCTGCCGTTCCTGAGAACTTACGAGAATTCCGCTTGACTTGCAGACGTAAGCATCTCCGTTTTGTGCAGCCCACAGATATTCGCGCGCGGCTTTTTTACGCATTTTATCGCCGTGGCAGTTATTGACAAGAAGCGAAACAAAAATCATCCGGTTATACAAAGCCTGACTTCTCTTGTAAGTCTGCATGAAATCATAAATGTTTACGGCAGAACCTTTTACTTCGATTTCCTTAAAAGGCTCCGTTACCCATTTTGCAATGTCAGAACTTATTCCTGAATGAATGTAAGACTGAATGAACGCTCTGGAATTTCGCACGCAGTTTACGGGAAGCGAAAGTTTTACGGCACCAGAATACTGACCGCCTGCCAGTTCCAGAAATTTCTCAAGCCAGTTATTTTCAAGTACCGTGCTTATTGAATATCTTGTTAAAGGAATCGTAATGACGCGCTCGGCATCCTGATAAAAATCACTTGCCTTAATTTTTTTTTCTGCGGCCTTTTTTATGCGGATGATAAAGTCTTCAGGCGACTCATTCTGCTTCGGGATAAATTCATTTTGAGTTGAAATTATTTTTATCGATTTTCCCCTGTCTGCCATTACGATGGGAAGAAATACGTTTTTATCGTCAGGAATAAGTGAACTGTCAAGCTGGACATATTCCATTCCGCAAGTTTCAAAAGACGTAACTAAAGACGGATCCCAGGCACTTGCACAGAGAGAAACACCGCGCGGACGCTTGCCGACTGATTTTCTGATTGCGGAACTTAAAAGTTCAACCTGTCCCGTCCTGTCCTGCGGAAAAAGGAGCGGAAAAACAGGATTGTAATATCCGCCGCCAAGAATTTCTACCTGCTTTCTGTTTACAAGTTTTCGCAGGATTTCTATGAACTCGGGATTTTTCTGTTTTATAAAATCAAGTTCCATTCCGGAAAAATAAAACGTAAACAAACATTCCTGATGAGCATACAAAAAAGATATCAACGGCTTATACATTTTTTCGTATACCGTTTTGTAATCAGAGATATTCGTAAAATTTGACGATTCTGTTGAAAATTCAAGACAGAGATTTACCATGCTCACCTTTTTAAAATTACTGCTTCTTGTTTAACATTCTATAGCAAGATTTCCAAAATTTAAAGTGTTTTTGCTCCAGATTAGTGAATTTGTCCGTTTTATTATGAAGCCTGCACTGACTGCATGTTGTAATGCAGTCTTCCGAAACATTGCAGAGTTTTACTTCGCGAAGTTCTGCCCTGTTGTTTTTGTCAAATAGATGAATGAGTTGTTTTGGACAGACAGAAACGCATTTTTTACAGCCGCAGCAGTTGTCAGTAATTACGGCAGTTCCGTTTTTTATGACGATTGCTTCCTGCGGACACACCTTTGCACAGTCGCCGAATCCTATGCACCCGAATTTGCAGTCGTTTGCCGTTTCGTATATCGAAGAAAACAAGGCACAGCTTTTTATTCCGTTGTATGCCAGCCGTTCTTTTTCAAACGTCCTGTTTGAACTGCACAGAACGACAGCCTGATTTTGAGAAACTTCTACGGTTTCTTCATCAAATGAATCTATGTAGTTAAGTTCAACTTCCGAAAAAAGCGGATCCTGCTCTTGTGCAATCTGCGGTTTTACGGCAGGAATGAAAATTCCGTAAATGAAGAACAAAAGAAAACCCGTGAGGACAATAAAAAGAAACAGCATTATTATTCTTAAAATCATTTTATTACTCCTGTGTTCAGCCACGAAACGTTGAACGAATACAACGCAATCATGATTACGACCATGCTCAGAAAAATCAGGCTTTTCTGTTTGAACATATTGTCCTTTCTGGAAACCTGAATTCTTTTTTCAATCGAATACAGGACGGCAAGCAGAAAATAAAAACACGTCAAAGAACCTGCGCAAATTAAAATGCCGTCAACTAAAGTAATGCCTTCGTTCAGCGCAAGAATTAAAGTCAGAAAAGAAACTGCAAATTCTGCAGAACTTTTTTTTGTCGTAACCTGAATGAGTATTTCAAAAAATACTGAAATCGTAATGTAAATCAAAAGTGAAAAAAACGGGAAAAGTTCTATCAGCCCCAATGGAATCAACATCATTTTGTTTATTCCGAACGAAAGCAAAAACGAAATGATTACGCAGGCATAAGATTTTATTGCCGTAAACATAATCTTTCGCGGAGAATTGCACATGACAGATTCCCTGTTAAATCCGATTCCGTAAATTAAAACTGAAGAACAGAATAAAATATAAAAAACAAAATTATTCAGAATCATTTGAATCTCCAAGCCTTTCGATAATCTTGAATTTATTTTGAACGAAAATAAAAAGAAGTATTGATACCGAAACTAAAAACAATGCTCCCGGAATTGAAGCAAACAAAGTACACCAGGAAAAAGAATCCGGGCTGAAAATTATTTTTTCAATCAGGCCGTTTGAACTCGGCAAAGTAAAAGTTCCGTAGCCGAGAATGTCGCGCACAAGATAAAACAAAAGTGCAAATGCCGAAAAAAGTCCTGCAAGTTTCAGATTATCTGCAAGCGACTGTTTTGTAGAAGTTCCGATGTTTTTGTAAATTATTCCGATTACGTAAGACGTTACCGCAGGAAGATAAAATACAAAACTCATCTGCAATGCCGCAAGCGGAAAAATGCACATTATAATCTGTTTGTACAATACTGTAGAAAAAATAAGGGCCGCAACCGTAATCACGGAATTCATTTCCTGAAGGTTTATTTTCTTGATGAAAAACGAAATGCAAAATCCGCTTACAACAAGAAAGAAAAGTTCTGCACAGATAATAAGCCCGAATGCAAAACGTCCCGGAGCGGCAATTAAAAACGCAAACGAAATTGCAGTAAAAATATAATATATCGATTTATTCATCATTTACTCCGTCACTATAAACTGAATTTTCAAAAATCTTTTTTGCCTGTTCTATCCAGAATTTTACGGACAAATCAGTTTCTTTATTTTCAAGCTGTTTTAAAACCCGTGAGTTAAGGCATGCAAAGCCTTCAAACGAAACGCCGTGTTCTTCGCTGTAAAGAAAAACACCCGCCTGCGGTCCGTAGAAAGTCGTAATGCGCGTAATCAAGGCATAATACTCAGTTTTTCCTGATGAAGAAACTACTTCATACATATTTGAACTTACGGCTGCCGTCGAATTTATTTTTACGGGCTTTCCTGTTTTTAATCTGTCAGGAAAATCAAGCGGCCTGCTCTGCTCGAGGACTTTTTCAACCTGAACGTGCAGTTTTTTGTTCCAGCTTTTTTTTGCAAGAAAAGCAAAGCCGGTTAAAACAAGCGACATTACAAGCAGTGTCGCCGTAAAAAGAGAAAAAATCCGCAGACGTTTTTTTGTCATTTCATCTATTGTTTCAAGCATTTTCTTTCCTCAATGAACTGATTAATTTTGAACGCATACTCCGATTTTCAAAATACTGTATGACAGGAGAAATTATGTTAAGGAACAGCACGGTTATGATTGAACCGATCGGGCTTGTTCCGCAGCCGGAAAAAATGAATGCAAGAATTCCGCCTGTTATGCCGTAGAAAATTTTTCCCTGCTTTGACATCGGCGTAGTACCGAAAAACTGCAAAAGAAAGAATGAACAGAACAAAGTTCCGCTTGACAGTAATGCAAGCAGCATGTCCCCTTGAAACTGAATTCCGCCGGAAAAAACAGGCGACAGGAATTTTACGAGCAATAAATATGAAGTCAAAAAGAAAAACGGAATTTCAAGGGCAATGACGTCAATCGCCACAAGAAATACAGAAAAAATCAGCGTAAGAAGATTAAACCTGAAAGCAGGAATTACAGACTGATTGTCCCATAAAAGCGAAATGTATCCCTGCGGAATCGAAACTTTAAACAGTCCGAAAACCGTTTCGTTTAAAAGCGAAGTTATAGGTTCGTCAAATTTGAAAGTCGGAAAAATTCCTTCCTGAATCAATACGAGCGAAGGATTTTTTTCAAGCAGGAAACTTTTCGTCACTAAAAATCCCGGAAAATTGAACTGACCGACAAACCAGCACAGTGCAACAGTAACTGCAATCGGATTTATCCAGGAAACTGTCATGTCACCAAAAGAAAAATTTACTGTTGCCATTACAATCAGCGTTATAAAAAAGACGGAAACAGGCGGATATCCTGCCGGCAGAAAAAATCCGATTAAAAGTCCGTACAATACGCTTTTTAATATTGAAAGACCCGTATGCTTTTTCTTGAAAAAATATACAGCCTCAGAAAAAAGGCATGCCAGAATACACGTAAAAATCAAAAACAGGTTGTCATAACTTTTCGTAACAAAAAGCATGATTACCTGCGGAATAAGTGCAATGACAATATAAAGATAAGTTTTTAACGTAGAATTTTTATTGATGAACGGAGCAAGATTTATCTGTTTGTAATATTTTTTCTGCATAGTGTTACCCATAATAATTATATTCTCTCTTTCTGTAAAAGTTTTATGACCTGAGTAAGCGGCAGTTTTGACGGACATACGCAGCTGCATACTCCGCAGCCTGTACAAAGCGAAGCCGAGTCAATGTAAACCTGTTCGACTGCTGCACCTGAAATTACGTTTGCATAAATCATGTCAGGACTTAATTTTGAATCGCACGCAATGCGGCATCTTCCGCACCTCATGCAGATTCCGATGCTTCTGTCAAAGCTGTCTTTTTCAGAAACGAATGAAATTGATTTTACATATTTTGTAACGGGCGTATCAAGTGAATTTACGGAAATGCCGTTAATCTGTCCGTTAACGATAATCCGTCCGAGCTGCCTGACAAATCCGCCGCATTGTTTCGCAATCGAATCAAACGAAGTTCCGATGCAGACTTTTAAAAGCGCATTTGCCTGAAGGCAGTCTCCCGTAACAAAGACATTTATCATTTCAACAGGAATGTTCAGTACGACGGCATTGTATACGTGTACCATCGTATTTGAATCAGTAAAAATACAGCTTTTCTTTATCTGACTGTCTGATTCAGGATTTTTTTTCTGTTTAATGTAGGCATTGATAAGTTCACGTTTTCTGCCTGCCGGATAAAATTTAGTATCGACTTTTATGAACGTAACGGGAATGTGACCTGTCATTTCTTTCTGTTCGTCAGTAAGCATATTCTGAATGTCATTTTCAGCTGAATGTGCTATTACGATTTCTTCTGCATCGCAGACTTTTGCAGTTATGAGGATTCCCGTAATTATTTTTTCAAAATCAGAATTCGTAAGGATTGAATCTGTCTGGCATGCAGGATCTTCGTCAAACAGCCTTACAAAGAGCTTTTTGTTTTTTTCGTCGCGGACTTTGTTAACGGCAAGTTCAAGTGACTGACATTCCGTATTTGAAAAAGTGTTTACGACGCCGCATTCGCTGATTGTCCTCAAAAGCATTGCAGGCGAATAATTGTTCCATTCAAACGGAGTCTGGATTTTTCCGATGTGCGAAAAAGTGCCGTTCAATAAAATTTCAATGGCTTTTCCCTGCTTTCCGTTCGGATAAGTACAGCTTTTTATTTTTAAAACCTTGCCCGGAATCGGAGAATGAATTTTTGAAGCACCAAAAGATTTTGTGCCGTACAGTTCTCTTGAAACTTCTGCAATGACCTGACCTTCCTTTACGAAGTCCCCCGGTCTTACAATGCTTTCACATTCAAAATTGTCTTCCTGACTTAGCGGTATTGCAACAGTTCTAGGCAAAAAACCGACAGTCGTTTTTTGAACGTTATATTTATTTGTTTTCGCAAAATCAGATAAAATCGCCATGTTTTTTTCGTCCAGTCAAATAAAAAATCGTCAATCCACAAGGAATGATAATCAGAATCAGCATAAGAATCAAAGACGCCCTGCTGAATTTTTCTCCCTGCCCTGCTGAATAATCAACAAAAAAATCATTTCCCTGTTTTTTCATCAATTTTTCAACGGCAGGATAATCAAGGCCGTCAATCAGACTTATGACTTCATTTCTAAACTCAGAATCAAAACGGTAAACAGTTTCCTGTGATATCCTGATTCCTTCGTCAGTATTTTTAAATCTTTGAACAGTTATACATTCATTCTCTTCAGGAATTTCAGAATAACTTTCGTTTAAAGACTTATAAGGCATTGTCAGTGTATTCCAGCTGAAAACGACATAATCGTCCAGCGCAGGAATTCCGCTTTCTGTATTATATCTTGTAGGCACAGGAAAATATAAGTCTTGAGAATTTGATATTGAAAAAACGTCTGCGCTCGTTATGTAAAAGACAGAAAGCAGGAAAATTGCCGCTTCAAAAGCAAATGATTTTTTTACGGCAGAGTCGCTCATCATATTTACGGAGCGCGCAGGTTTTATCAGCACAGGACGAAACCTCATCTTTTTTTCGCGTTCCGTGCAGACACCGTTAATCAGGTGCAAAAGGATTGCGCTTCCTGCAAGCGAGAGAATAAAAAGAAGCCCCGACACAAAAGAAGCAAAAAAAGATGCCGCCACAGACACGATAAACAGAATAAGCACAAAATAATTGTTCAGCAGATATTTTACAGCCTCTTTTCTGCGCCACAGTTTCTGGCATAAAAAGACTGCATAAAGCGCAATGCACACGCTTGCGGCACTTGTATAAAACGGCATCGCAAACGAAAACAAGACAGGAAAAACAGATGCGGCAAAAAAAACAAGTTTGTGCCGTGCAAAAATAAAGAAAAAAAGCGCCGCACACACGCATATAACAGGCGGAACAAGCGGAAACGATGACTTGCAGTCAAGCCCGGCATCAATCGAATGATTTTTGATCAAATCCGCCGCCGCTTTTTCTGCATTTCTGCCGTATTCGTCAGGAATGTAATAAAGCATTACGTTATGCGCTTCGTCAAAAAAATAGGCATTCCGTCCCGAAATGTATTTTATGGAAGATGACGGCAAAACAGGCAGGACGCTGTTTTTAAAAGGAACTTTCTGGTTGTAGTAAGAAATTACGTTTTTACAGCCGTTCTCCTGCAAAGTGTTTAAAACAATGCCGGGCTCAGTTCCGTTCGGAACATATAAAATTGAATATCCTTTCCATAATTTTGAAACGGGAACTGTCCGTAAAACTGCAAGCAATATGATTATGAAAACTGCAAAAACTGCCGGAATGACAAACTTTTTAATATAATTCATTTTTCAGCCTGAAACTATAATGTAGAAAAAGCAAGTCCGATGAAAAACCCAAGCAGAGCACCTACGGCGACTTCCATTGGATTATGTCCGAGAACTTCCTTAATCGGTTTGTATTTGAGGATTTCCTTTTTTTCAAGTTCCCGCCCGATTTCATTTATTTTTCTTGCATGAACGCCGTTTGCACGCCTTACGCCGAGCGCGTCCCTTACGGTAATCATCATAAGACAAAAAGCAAGCATGAAAATGTCAGAATCAACGCCGTTTCTAAAACCAATTACAGTACAGAGCGAACAGACTAATGCCGTATGAGAAGAAGGAAATCCGCCTGTTTTCCATATTAAAAATTCAAACAGTTCCGGAATACTGTGAATTTTTCTAAGACAAAGATTGATTATTGTTTTTATAAACTGTGCAGAAAACCAGCTGAATGCGCATGACAGAAAAACCGGGTTTGAAAACAGCTGGAACATTTTTGTTTTAATTGCAGTAAACATATCATAGTATTTTATCATGAGTAGAAATTTTGTCTAGTAGGAAATTTGTAAAATTTAGTATATATTTATCCTATGGAATTTTCAGTTTTTTTTGCAGGTCCTGATGACGACGGACGAAGGCTTGACAGGATTATCAGAAAAAAAGCAGAATCCGCAGGCATTTCGTCCGTCTACTCTGCAATCAGAAAAGGCCTTATAAAAGTGAACGAAAAAAAGACCTGTGCCGATGAAAAAATAAAGGCAGGCGATAAAATTTCAATCGCGTCTTTTTTACTTCACGCTGAACAAAAAAAAGCCCGTAATGATGAGCAAAATGGCACTCAACTGCCTTGCAGTTCCGAAAGTCAGTTTAAAAACAGTTCCGAAAGCAGAAATGACAGCCTGACATCACTTCCTTACAAAATTCCGCAGATAAAATTTGAAACCGTCTTTCAAAATGAATTCATAAAAATCATAAACAAGCCCTATGACGTCAACGTACACGGAAAAAACAGCCTTGCATCGCTAATCGAACAGTCATACAAAAACGAAAGGCATGCCGCTTCCCTTTCCTTTACGCCCGGTCCTCTTCACCGCCTTGACAAAAAAACGACGGGCCTTCTTGTTTTTTCAAACAGCCTTTCAGGTGCAGTCTGGTTTTCAAAGGAAATTTCAGACAAAACAGTCAGAAAATTCTACGTCGGAATTTGTCAGGGAACTTTGCAGACCCGGCAAATCTGGAATGACTGCATAATTCCTGATTTTAACAGGAAATCAAATTTCTACACGATGAAAATCGACAGTTCCTGCACAGACAGAAAACATCTTGCGTCAACTGTCTGCACTCCACTTGCCGAAGGAATCTACAAAAACAAAAAAATAACCCTGTGCCAGTTTGAAATCCTTACGGGAAAAAAACATCAGATACGCTGTCAGTCAGCTTTTCACGGCATTGCACTTCTGGGCGATACTGCCTATGGCGCAGAAAAAATTTTTGAAAAACAGGATTTTTTCCTTCACGCGTATAAAATGATTTTCCCCAAAGACAATCCATGCGGAATTCCCCAAGAAATTTCTGCCTCTCTTCCAGAAAATTATCAAGAATTTTTAACTCTTTCATTGCTAAATTGGGACGGCAGAATTATAATGAACTAGTATGGAATCTATATCAAATCTACTTAAAAAATTTTCCGGTATCTCAGTCATGGCTCTTGTCGGAGAAAGCGGAACAGGAAAGAGTTTTAAATCAAAACTTCTTGCTCAAAAATACGGAATCGATGCAATTATTGATGACGGACTTTTAATTCAGAATGACAAAATCCTTGGCGGCCGTTCTGCAAAGACAGAAAAAACTTACATGGGCGCCGTAAGGATTGCCCTGTTTGATGATAAGGAACACAGGGATTCTGTTGCACGAATTTTAAAAAGATCGCACATAAAAAAAATCCTTATCCTCGGCACGTCAGAAAAAATGGTAATAAAAATCGCAACGCGCCTTCAGCTTCCGCCGCCTTCAAAAATCATAAAGATTGAAGACATCGCAACCCGCGAAGAAATCGACAGGGCAATCCGTTCCCGTCAGGTCGAAGGAAAGCACGTAATCCCTGTTCCTGCCATCGAAATCAAGCGGAACTATTCCCAGATTTTCTACGATTCCATAAAAGTATTTTTTTCAAAACCTGCAAAACTGCTCGGCAAAAAAAATGCCGGCGCAAAAACATTTGAAAAATCAGTAGTAACGCCTGAGTTTTCAAAAAAAGGCAGGGTAATAATTTCGGAAGCGGCCCTTACGCAGATGACGATGCACTGCGTTCAGGAATTCGACTCGAACATACGCGTAAAGAAATTTTCGATAAAGACAAATTCCAGAGGCTACAGGCTTGTCATTACGATTGACGTTCCGTTTGGAAAACAGCTGACAGGCGAAATTTATAAACTCCAGCAGTACATCGTTGACAATATCGAAAAGTTTACAGGAATCTTAATCGAAGAAGTAAGCATCGTAATCGACAAGATTACCGGCACTGACAAAATAAAAAAGGACTAGAAATTCACCCTTAAGTGAATTAAACAAATTGAACGAAAAAAAGCCGCCTTCAAAATTCTAAATGCAAGAATTCTTTAGGCAGCTTTTTTTTGCGTTAATTATTCCCTTTACTTTTCTGAATCAGGAATAATCAGGTTAAGGATAATTCCTACGACAGTAGCAAGTGCAACTCCGCCAAGACTGAACTGGAAATCTTTGCCGATCATGAATTTCAATGCACCGCCGCCGATTCCAAGCACGAGAATTACAGAAGAAATCGTAAGGTTTCGTTTATTCTGGTAATCAACTCCGGCATCAACTATCGTCCTGAGTCCGCTTGAAGCAATAAGTCCGTAAAGCAGAGTACAGATTCCTCCGAGTACCGGTGTCGGAATAGTCGAAATCAAAGCCCCGAATTTCTGACAGAAAGAAAGCAGGACTGCAATTACTGCCGCTCCTCCTATTACCCATACTGAATAAACTTTTGTAATTGCCATTACGCCGATGTTTTCGCCGTATGTAGTGTTCGGAGGTCCTCCCCAAAGGGCAGCCCAGGCAGTTGCAACGCCGTCACCAATCAAAGTTCTGTGAAGTCCCGGTTCCTTGTAAAAATCTTTTCCTACAACTTTTGAAGTCGTAAGCGTGTCGCCAAGGTGTTCGCAGATTGTAGAAATTGAAACGATTATAAAAGTCAGAACTGCAACAAGATTGAATTTCGGAAGCTGCCAGAAATATTTTCCGTCAAGCCCTGTCTGCAAGAACGGAAGCGCAAACCATTTTGAACTTTTTACTGC
The DNA here is from genome assembly GCA_051883255.1 of Treponema sp. GTDB lineage: Bacteria > Spirochaetota > Spirochaetia > Treponematales > Treponemataceae > Treponema_D. The sequence continues at coordinate 20,647 of JBJETJ010000050.1, read as the reverse complement.
CGTAAAATCAATCAGATTGTATGCCGGAAAAAAACAGCCCATTATCAAAGTAAAAAGATAACCGCCGATTAATCCGATTAAAATTGAAAGCGTATTAAAAAATCCCTTGAAAAAAATCGTTGCAACTACGGCGATTGTCAGCGTAACGGCAGAAATGCTCAGTGCAACAAGTGAATATTCATTGTTTATGTAAAATGCTTCCTGAATTGCAGTCGGTGCAAGCGACAGACCGATGACTACGATTACAGAACCGATTACAACAGGCGGCAGCGCCTTGTCAATCCATTCTTTGCCCGTAAATTTTACAATCAGGGCAATTATGCAGTAAAAAAGTCCTGCAAAAACAGCTCCGCCCATCGCATACGGAATTCCGTATTGCTGCCCTATTCCGATTAACGCCGGAATAAATGCAAACGACGAACCTAAAAATGCCGGAACTTTCGCGCCTGTTATCAGGATATAAATCAAAGTACCTGTACCGGCCGTAAAAAGTGCAGTCGAAGTACTTAAACCTGTTAAAAGCGGAACAAGCACTGTAGCACCAAACATTGCAAATACATGCTGGAAACTGAGCGGAATCCACTTTGCCAAAGGCGGCTTGTCATTTGGCCCGTAAATACCATTTGAGTTCATTAGAAACCTCTGAATAAAAAGATTAACATAAAAATGCTCAAAAATTATAGCACAGTGAATTTAAAATGTGAATTTAAAAAAGCGGCCCGTCAGTTTTTTTTGCAAAAAATCCTAAAAAAAATAAATTTATTATTGACTTTTTTTTTCGGAAATTATATATTAACAACATAAGCAATGCGGATGTCATATAACGGCTTATTATCTCAGCCTTCCAAGCTGATGACGAGGGTTCGACTCCCTTCATCCGCTTAAAACAACCTTAAAGTTAAGGTTGTTTTTTTTTGCCTTTTTCTATTTTGCAAAAGTTTTTTAATTCATTATTTTTTCACTGAATGATAGACAAGCCTGTCAAACATTTTTTTTAATCCGGAACTTTCTTCAATATCTTTTTGCGCCGCAAGCGGAATTTCCTCGATTACAAAGTTTCCGCTTTTTACGGTAATTTTTCCATAAACATTTCCGCACGAGATTTTTCCGTATAATGCTTTCGGGATTTCATATTCAACTTCAATTTTGCCGAACAGATTATTGCCGTTTTCATCGTAAATTTTCGGCACGACAGTTTTTACAGGAAACGCAGGAACGAGCCCTGCGCAGTCTTCCTTACAGCCCAGAACGGAAACATAATACAAATCCTTTATTTCATTCAGTTCAGGAATTTCACAAAAGCCGTTAAAACCGAACTCCTGAAGCAGAGTTCCGTCAGCAATCCTGTATTCGTTTCCTTCAAGGAGATTTTTTCCCGGTCCTTTCATCGTAACGGAAATGCACCGCACGCCGTTTCTAAGGCACGTTAAAGAAAGGTTGTAGCCGCTTTCGTCTATATAGCCTGTCTTTAATCCGTCACATCCTTCAAGAGATTTTAAAAGCTTGTTAGTATTTTCCTGCATGACAGGCGTCCATATTTCGTCAGGAATTCCGCTTGAAAAATCCTGCGGCGGCCTTTTTCTCTGTTCAGGCGGAAGGTTTTTCTGCGCCGGATAAGTAAATTTTTTTACGGAATGGAAAAGTTCAAGGCTTTCGGGGAATTTTGAAACGTACACTCTTGCAAACGCCGCCATTTCGCGCGCAGTCGTAACGTTTTTTTCGCTGTAGCCGGAAGGTTCTGCAATCCGGGTTTTCGTAAGCCCCAGAAGCTGAATCTGCCTGTTGACTTCAGAAATGAATTTTTCCGTATCGCCAAACAGATAGTATGCAACCGCATGACTTGCATCGTTTCCTGAACAGACTGCAATGCCTGTAAGAAGTTCCCTTAACGTAACTGTCTGCCCTTTTCCCAGAAACATAAGCGACGACCTTGCAGGCATTCTGCTTGCCCAGCATTCTTCCGTCAGTGGAACGAAGTCGTCAAGCGAAACTTTGCCTTCACTTATTTTCTGAAAGACTGTGTACATCAAAAAAATTTTTGTCATTGATGCCGGCGGAATAAGCTCGTCTGCATTTTTTTCGTATAAAATATCCCCTGTATCTGAATTTATTAAAATTGCAGATTCTGCCTTTATGTCAAGTTCAGCAGAAATCGTTTTGTAAGGCAGCGGGTGAATTATATCATTGCGCTCATACCCTGCTTCTTTTATTTTACTTTCAAAAATCAGTTTTTCAGTAAAAGACAATTCAGGAATATCGTCATATCCTGATTTTAAAACTGAGTTCCGCCTTGCAAAAAAGCAGGCTGCAAAAAGGGAAACAAGCAGAACTGCAAATACCGTTATCTTTGTCTTGAGATATGATTTTTTTTTCATAAAAAGTTTTCCAGTTATTTTCCTGCCGGTTGTTTTGAATTATTTTTCGTTAAATGTTCGTAAGCCGTTTTTGCCGCGTTCTGCTCGGCATCTTTTTTGCTTTTTCCTTCTGCAGGACCAAAAGTTCTGTTTCCCAAATGCACGCACATATAAAAAGTCTGATTGTGGTCAGGGCCTGATGTCTTTACAAGTTCATAGACAGGGCACTGCTTGCTTTCTCTCTGGAACAGTTCCTGAAGCAGGGTTTTGTAGTCGAGGTTTCCCTTGTGCTGCTGGACTTTTCTGATTTCTGGCACTATGAAATTCAGCACGAAATCACGGGCTTTTTCATATCCCGCATCAATGTAATAAGCTCCGATGACGGCTTCTACGCAGTCGGCAAGGATTGCAGGCTTGTGCCGTCCGTCAGTCATTTCTTCGCCTTTGCCAAGGACAAGCATTCTGTCAATGCCGATTGAAAGTCCTATCGGCGCAAGCACTTTTTCTGAAACGACGGCGGCTTTTATTTTTGCAAGGTCGCCTTCAGGGTTGTCTGCCATGTCAACATACAGAAACGCCGCCGTTGCCATTCCCAGAACGGAATCTCCCAGAAACTCAAGGCGCTCGTTATTGTATCTTTTATGCTGAAGGTTCTCGTTGGAATAAGACCTGTGATGAAAAGCAAGGTCAAGCAGTTCTATGTCATTAAACTTGAGGCCAAGCGGTTTACAGAATTCATACAGTTTATTTTTTCTTTCCTGAGAGACTTTTCTTGAACCGAAAAAAATCTTCTTTAAGTTTTTCAATCTTTCCACCTTTGCAAAAGCCGTCCATAAAAAAGGACTTGCCCGGACAAATTAAATATACTGAAAAAACAAAAAAAAACACAGACCTTTTTCTGTTTTAAGAAAAAAATCTGTGTTTCTTTTCAAAAATTTGAAAACTTATTATTTAGACTGTTCAGACTTAATAAAATCATAAGCATCGCGAACTGTTTCGAATTCGTTAGCTGCTTCATCTGGGATACTTACGCCTAATTCTTCTTCAATTGCATAAACAAGTTCATAAGTATCAAGGCTGTCTGCTCCAAGATCACCACGGAATGAAGAATCCATAGTAACTTTACTTTCATCGATTTCCAATTTTTCTGCAATAAGCTTCTGGATTTTGTTGAACAATTCGTCCATTTTTTTACTCCTTGTTAGCCGTTTGATTCAGGTGTAATAACCTGACGGCCGCGATAGAATCCGCATTTTGGACATACGTGATGTGACTGCACGAGATTACCGCAATTGTTACAAGCAACAAGCTGCGGAGCATCAAGACGCATATTAATTCCACGTCGTCTTTTTGAAACGGCTTTTGATGTTTTCGCTCTAGGTACTGCCATATATAAACCTCACTATTTAGTTTTGCTCTAATATAACGTAAGGTTATATTACAATAATTTATCCTTGAGTGTCAACTCATTATAACAAACATACTGATTTTGTCAAACACTTTTTTAAAAAATGTCAGATAAAAATTAAACTGAAAATCAGCCTGCAAATTTTTCCCTAAGTTTTTCTGCAACAAATTCCGGCACCATTTGGGAAATGTCACCGCCAAAACGCGCAAGTTCCTTTATTGAACTTGATTTTATCGTTACGTATTTCTGTTCGCACGGAATGAAAACAGTATCGATTTTGGAATTGAGCGAATGATTTATTAACGACAGGTCAAATTCATAGGCAAAATCAGTTGCATTCCTTATTCCGCGAAGCAGTACGTTTGCATTGTTTTTTACGGCATAATCAACTATTAAAGAATTCCAGGTGTGAATCTGAACGTTGGAATATTTTTTTGTCAGTTCAGAAAGCATTGCAACCCTTTCTTCTGCAGAAAAAAGGTAATGCTTTTCAGGATTGACGGCAACTACTACGTCAATTTCATTAAAAAGCGAACTGGCTCTTTCTATTACGTTCAAATGCCCGAAAGTCGGCGGATCAAAAGATCCCGGGAAAACTGCTTTAGTCATAAAAATAATGTAACACATTTGACGAAATTCAACAAGCATAGTATATTTGACTGTATGAAAAAGATAATCAATTGTATTTTAACGTTCTCACTTTTAATACTGACTTTTAATTCGTGCGTTTCTTCCGATGCAGAACCACAAGCACCTGAAAAAGCCGAAGTCGTAAAAACAGCAGAAGACCTGGAATATGAACGGGCAACGCAGGACCTTGAAGGCGAAACAGTTTCAAGAGATACATACGAAAAAGACAAGCGTATAATCCTCGAAAAAATCAGGAATCTGAACCTGATAATGAAAAGCCGCGATTACAAGTCCTGGCTCAATTTTATTGAACCGAATTCAATCAATTACTGGTCTCAGCGCAAGAACCTTTCTTCTGCTTCAAAACAGCTGCCGATAAAAGGCATTCAGTTAAAGAGCCTTGAAGATTATTTCAATTATGTTTTCATTCCGTCAAGAATGGGAAGGCAGATTGACGAAATCAGATACATTTCATCATCGTCAATTAAAGCCGTTCAGGTCAGGGAAGATGACATTGTAATCTTTTACAACTTCAAGAAAATAAATGACGAATGGTTTGTAGAACTGCCGACTCTTTAAAAAAACAGATAAAATGCAAAATGAATGATATTTTTTGTTGAATTTTTAGTCTATCTATTTTATAATTTTGAAGATTAGAACAGACAACAAAGTATATATTTGATTTATTATAGGAGATTATATGAAAACTGATAAGCTTATTGCAGTTGCATTAGCCAGTATGACAATTTGCGCAGGAGTTTATGCTCAATCATCAAAAAGCGGAAACGAAACATCTGTTGAAAGCGAATACATGAGCAGTATGGAAGATATTGTCATTATGGAAATGGCAAATTCAGACCAGAGGGACAACAAGCTCGTTGCCCTTCAATATCTTGAAGAAGCTGCTGACAACGGAAACATATCGCCTGATATGATGGCAGCATTGAACCAGCTTTCAGGAGAAGGCGTTTCGACTCAGTCAAGGACAAAAGGACGCCTTTCAAATAACTATCCTGACATTCGTGCAAAAGCATGTGATATTCTTGGAAAAGTCGGAACTGAAGAAGCTGCACATATCCTTACTACTGTAGTAAAGACAGACAACGAACCATGGGTTTTGACAAGTGCCGTACGTGCGCTTGGCGTTATCGGCTCAAATGAAGATGACAAAGTAACTGATACTATTGCCTTCATTTCTAACAGAGTTGAAGTTTTAAATCCTACAAGTTCACTTGCAAATGAAATCATCATTGCTTACGAAAAATTACTGCCTTCTACAAAAAATAAAAAGCCTGTAATTGATTCTCTGACAAAAATTGCAAGCGATTACAGATTTGTAAGGCCTGTAAGGACAAAGGCTCTGGAACTGCTCAAGGCAAATTCCGGTGCTTCAAGTTCAGATTCAAAAAAATCAAATTCTGACAGCGAAAGCAAAAATTAATTTATTTTGAGGCTTTAAAATAAAAAAAGGTATCTTGCGTTTTGTTCATTATAAGAAGAACTGCAGGATACCTTTTTTAACGAGAAATGCGGGAGTCGAACCCGCCGCCTTTGGCTCCGGAGGCCAACGCTCTATCCAAATGAGCTAATTTCTCAACTTTCCTGTAAAAATATAGTTTATTAAAATAAAAGTCAATAAAAATTTAATCCAAGTCAAAATTTAATAATATTTCAAGGAAACATTATGGAACCAATAATTTTAGCATCATCGTCTCCGCGCAGGCAGGAAATCTTGAAAATGATGAACATTCCTTTTCAAGTCATCATGCCGAACATAAATGAAAACCTTGATTCTGCAAAATCTCCTGCAGAATTGACTGAAACTCTTGCAAAACTGAAAGTTATGTCTGTAGTCCATTCCCTTCCTGCAAAACAGGTCGTGCCCTGGATACTTGGAGCTGATACTGTAGTTTCTTTGAATAACAGGATTTACGGAAAGCCCTCTGATCAGGACGAGGCTTTTGAATTTATAAAAACTTTTCAGGGAAAAACTCATACAGTCTGCACTTCAATAGCGCTTTACAACGAATTAAAGAAAGTCATTGCCACAAAAACGGCAGTTACAAAAGTTACGTTCAGTCCGATGACGCAGAAAGAAATCGAGTTTTACATAGAAACAGGCGAATGGCATGGAGCGGCCGGCGCATACAGGATTCAGGGGCTGGCGTCGTGTTTCATTACGAAAATTGAAGGCAGTCAAAGCTGCGTTATAGGGTTGCCAATATTTGAACTTTATGATATTTTAAAGTCGCAGGGATATTCTGTCATTGAATAGAATGATTGCTGCCGGATTCGTACAAAATCGTAGATTTTAATGTATGAACCGAATCTTCCGGGCAAACGAAAGTTTGTCACGTGTAATAGAGTCAGGTGGTAAATGCCGTTCATAAAAGCTGTCAGTTCAGCGGTGGACAGGTTAAATTTACCGGTGAAGGAGAAATCATGGCAGTTGTAACCATGAAAAGTCTGCTTGAATCTGGTGTACACTTTGGTCATCAGGTTAAGCGCTGGGATCCGCGCATGAAGAAGTATATTTTTGCTTCTCGCAACGGAATCCACATTATTGATTTGCAGAAAACTATTGCTGCAATCCGTGAAAGCTATGAAGCCGTAAGAAAAATTGCTTCATCAGGAAAATCAGTTCTCTTTGTAGGAACTAAAAAACAGGCACAGCAGGCCATTCAGAAAGAAGCTGAACGCTGCGGAATGTTCTATGTAAACAACCGCTGGCTTGGTGGTATGCTTACTAACTTCTCTACAATTAAAAAATCACTTCAGCGTTTAAAGAAAATCGAAAAAATGGAAGTTGACGGAACTTTTGCAAACCTTACAAAAAAAGAAGTTTCTGCCCTCCAGAAAGAAAAAGCAAAATTAGAAAAGAACCTCGGCGGAATTAAAGAAATGAAAGAACTGCCGGGAGCTATTTTCATTATCGATACCCATAAAGAACAGATTGCCGTTGCAGAAGCTCACAGAATGGGAATTCCTGTAATTGCAGTTGTTGATACAAACTGTAATCCTGAAGGAATTGACTACCCTATTCCGGGAAATGACGATGCAATCCGTGCAATTTCTTTGTTCACTTCTATTATTGCAAATGCCGTAATCGAAGCAGACAACGATGCAGGTCTTAAAATCATTGAAAATCTTAACGAAGACGAAGACGGCATACAGACAGATGCAGTCAGCAAGAATGAAGACGAAGAAATCGTTGACTATTCAAACTATCAGCCGACAGAACAGAAAGAAGAAGATGTTGAAGCTGACGAAAAAGAAAGTCTTGTTGACGAAGACAGACTTTATAAATAATTTGGGAGCATAATTTATGGAAATCAAAGCATCTGACGTAAAAGCATTGCGCGAAGCAACCGGCGCTGGATTAATGGAATGTAAAAAAGCTCTCATCGAAGCAAACGGAGATTCAGCAGAAGCTGCAAAAATCCTTAAAGAAAAAGGACTTGCCGCTGTTGAAAAACGTTCTGAAAGAGCTACTTCTGAAGGCCGTATTTTTGTCCGCCAGAATGGAAATAAGATTGTTTTTGTTGAACTTACTTGTGAAACAGACTTTGTTGCAAACAATTCTGATTTCATTGCAGTCGGCGAAAAACTCCTTGACGTAACTTTTGAAAAAGGCCTTACTTCCGTAACTGAAGACCATACGGCTTTACTTCAGGATTTACAGCTTAAAATCCGCGAAAACATGGCCGTACGCAATGTCGTTGTAATTGACGTTCCTGAAGGAGCTGCAAGTGCAACTTACATTCACTCTGACCACAAAACAGCATCTTGCGTAGTAGTAAAAGGCTCAACTGCTGATGCAGTAAAACAGTTTGCTTATGACTGCTGTCTTCACCTTGCAGCATTTACGCCTGAATACATTACAAAAGATGACGTTCCGCAGAGTTACATTGACGAACAGAAAGAAATCTTTAAAGCACAGCTGGACAACGATCCGAAAATGGCATCAAAACCAGATAACGTTAAAAACGGAATTCTTGAAGGAAAAATCAAAAAACTTCTTGCAGAAAACTGTTTTGTTGACCAGATGTTCGTAAAAGATGACAAAGTTTCTGTTTCTGCAAAACTTGCTCAGGTTTCAAAAGAAGCCGGCGCAGAATTGTCTTTTGCAGTAACAAAACTTTTAGTTCTCGGAAAATAATTCTATAAAAAAGGCGGTTTTTTCCTGTTTTTTTAAGGAAAAACCGCTTTTTTTTTGAATTTCTATAAACTATGTGATATAATATTAAAAATATTTATTAAATTGGAAGGTTATAATTATGTCTAATGATACAAGTATAGAACGTATGGACAAAACGATTTCTGCACTTAAAGATTCTTTTAATGCAATCAGGACAGGCCGTGCCTCGGCAGCTATTTTTGATAAAGTGCGGGTTGATTACTATGGAACAAAATCTCCGTTATCACAAGTCGCAACTATTTCCGTTCCAGAAGCACGCAGTATTATCATTCAGCCTTTTGACAAATCATTGATTTCAGAAATTGAAAAGGCCATTCAAATTGCAGATTTGGGACTTAATCCTTCTAATGACGGCAAGGTAATCCGCATTTCGATTCCGCCTTTGACACAGGAACGCCGCAAGGAACTTATAAAACAGGCAAAAGGAATTGCAGAAACTTCCAGAACTGCAATCAGAAATATCCGCCGCGACGGCAATGATGACTTGAAAAAACAGCAGAAGTCAGGCGAAATTACAGAAGACGATTTGAAAAAGATGGAAGACGAACTCCAGAAAACAACAGATAAATACATTGCAGAAATTAATTCTATTTATGATGCAAAAGAAAAGGAAATAATGGACTAACTATGTCCGGCGTTTCAAAAGATTCAGAAAAAAATGCACCTCTGATTCATTTAGGAATCATTATGGACGGAAACGGCAGATGGGCTCAAAAGAGAGGTCTGCCGCGGACTGCCGGACATAAGGAGGGCTTGGAATCTGCGAAAAAAATCGTCAAAACATGCGCAGAACTCAACATAAAGTATGTAACGCTTTATACTTTTTCTACTGAAAACTGGAAAAGAACTCAAGATGAAGTCGGCTATTTGATGGGCTTGATAAAGAGTCATCTGCGCGCTGAATTTGAATTTTACAAAAAAAACAACATAAAAATCGAACATATCGGAGATTTGTCAGGACTTCCGAAAGATGTTCAGGAAGAAATTTTTAAGGCAAAAGAAGATACAAAGCATTTTGAAGGTCTTACCGTAATTCTTGCAATTAATTATGGCGGAAGAGATGAGATTGTCAGGAGCGTAAAAAAAATTGCAGAAAAGGAATATGCGCCTGATAAAATTTCAGAAAAATTGATTTCTGACAATTTTGATATTCCTGATTTGCCTGACGTTGACTTTTTGATAAGAACCGGCGGTGAAAAACGTCTTAGCAATTTTTTGCTGTGGCATTCAGCGTATGCAGAACTGCTTTTTACGGACACTTTATGGCCGGATTATACACCGGAAGAACTGAAACTTAATATTGAAGAGTTTTACAGGCGTACAAGGCGTTTTGGAGATGTAATTTAAAAAACGGAAAATAATAGAATTGAAATTTATTTTTACAGGGGAATAGAATGTCTAAAATTGTTCAAAGATTATTAATTTTTTTTGTCGGAATTCCAGTTGTCATTTGTTTTATTATTCCTCGTTTTTTGAATCACCTGCCCCTCCAGTTTTTGATAGCACTTTTTTCTTTTATGTCCGCATGGGAACTCAATGACATGCTTGCGGCAAAAAGCAAAACTTTTTCCAGACCGCTGATTATTTTTTTGAGCGTCCTGCTGCCTGTAGTTTCTTATCTTTGCGGATTGTTCAAGATAACTTTTGACATTGTCGGCATTGCATTTACGATTGACTGTCTTGTAATTTTTGCCGCAGAAGCATTTGCAAACAAAGATTTTTCTGATTCCAGCTGCAAGATTGCAAACGGAATTTTTACGATAGCGTACAGCGGCTTGCTGCCGACTTTTATATCAAGGCTTACAGTTTTTGACCATTCAATACAGATAATCTGCCTGTTCGTAATTCTTGTTTTTATAAGTGATTCTGCAGCCTGGCTTGTCGGAATGCTGTTTGGAAAAAACAACAGGGGAATTATTGCCGTAAGCCCTAATAAAAGTGTTGCAGGATTTATCGGAGCATATCTCGGGACGATTCTTTTTGCAATACTGAGTAAATATGTATTTTTTAAAGACCTTCTGGGACAGAGCAGTTCCGTAAAACTTATAACGCTTGCCGTTGCCGTTACGACTGCAAGCATTATCGGCGATCTTGCTGAATCTGTTTTTAAACGTTCCTGCGGTTTTAAAGACAGCGGAAATGTCATTTTAGGAAGAGGCGGTGCGCTTGATTCTATAGATTCAATGTTTGCGGCTGCTCCTTTTTATTATGTCATTGTTGAATTTATTTTTTAAAAAAGTCTGATAAAAATAAGTTAATAAGTAATGAAAAAAATTTTAGTTTTAGGTGCAACAGGTTCAATCGGAACAAGTACTCTTGACATAGCAAGGAACATGCCGTCTGACTTTGCGATTGCAGGCATTACGGCAAATTCAAATAAAGAAAAACTTGAAAAATTGCAGGATGAATTTCACTGCCCTGCAAGCCTGACAAGTACGGACGGAACTGACGGAATCCTGAAACTTATAGAAAAAACAAAGCCTGACATTGTCGTAAACGGAATCGCAGGCAGCGCAGGTTTAAAGCCGAGTAAAATCGTTCTTGAAAACGGAATTGACCTTGCGCTTGCAAATAAAGAAACTGTCGTAATGGCATGGTCTTTGATAAAAGCCCTTGCAGAAAAAAACAATGCAAAAATAATTCCCGTTGATTCAGAACATTCTGCGATTTTTTGCCTTATCAACCAGTGCAAAAAAGAAAATGTTTCTGAAATCATAATTACTGCAAGCGGCGGACCTTTCAGGAATTATTCAAGGGAACAGTTAAAAAACGTAACTCTCGCCGATGCTTTAAATCACCCTACCTGGAATATGGGTCAGAAAATTACGATAGATTCTGCAACACTTGCAAACAAAGGGCTTGAAGTAATCGAAGCTACCCGCCTTTTTGATATGCCTGCTGAAAAAATAAAAGTTGTTGTTCATCCGCAGAGTTTCGTTCATTCAATCGTAAGGACTAATGACGGAATGTTATATGCTCAGATTTCTGACCCTGACATGAAGCATCCGATTTTTCAAAGTCTGGTTTATCCTGAGAACAGAAAAAATTACATGAAGCCTTTTGATTTGTTTGACAGGAATTTTGAGTTCTACAGACCGCGCTGTGATGATTTTCCCATGCTGAAATATGCTTTTGAAGCGGCACGGAAGAATGCCGGATATACAATAGCATTTAATGCTGCAAATGAAATTGCCGTGCAGGGCTTTATAGACGGAAAAATAAAATTCCTTGATATTCCTGAAATTACATACAAAGTTCTGCAAAATGATTTTTCGACTGCTCCAGAGAATTTTGAAGATATTTTTGAAATTGACATGCTTGCAAGAAAATACGCGGAGGCATCGGTATGAAAATTATAATCGGCTTGATTGCTTTTAGTTTCATTGTTTTTTTTCATGAGCTGGGACATTTTATTTTTGCAAAGATTTTTGGAGTAAAGGTATTGAGCTTTTCAATCGGAATGGGACCGGTTCTGCTTCATAAAACGATAAGGGGAACTGATTACAGGATTTCGCTTTTTCCGTTTGGAGGTTACTGCGGAATGGCAGGCGAAAAAGATTTTCAGAAAGCGATAGAAAATAATCTTGATTCGATTCCTAAAAATAAAGATTCTCTGTACGGAGTTCACCCGTTAAAGAGAGCGTTGATTGCATTTGCAGGACCTCTTTTTAATTTCATTCTTGCCGCAGTCGCTTTTACGGTAATAAGCATGACAGGATATGAATATTACACGCTCTCAAATAAAATAATCATTCCTGATGAAACAGTCGAAAGCCCTGCCCGTGAAGCTGGAATCCGTACAGGCGACAGAATAATCAAAATAAACGATACTGAAACTAAAACTTTTAATGATTTGTATGAAATGATTTCGCTCAGGCCTAAAGAAAAACTTAACGTAACTGTTGACCGCGACGGCGAAATCCTTACGTTTGAAGTCGTTACTCTAATAAACAAAAATCAGGGCAACGGAATTCTCGGAATTATCGGTGACAGTTCAACATACGAGAAAGTCAAGTCTAAAACGTATTCATTTTTTCCTGCAATCGGACAGGGAATTATGGAAACAGGAAAAATGATTGCAAGGACAGTAAAAAGCCTTGGAATTCTTTTTAAGGGAGTCGACGTTACGAACGCACTTTCAGGCCCGGCTCGGGTTACTTCGATGCTGGGAGAAACTGTGTCTGAAGGATTTAAAGTCAGTTTTAATGCAGGGTTGTGTTCGACTTTAGATCTTGTTGCGCTGATAAGCATTTCTCTTGGAATAATGAATCTTCTTCCGATTCCTATTCTGGACGGAGGACTGATTTTATTTGCACTGATTGCAATTTTAGTCAGAAAAGAAGTTCCGCCTAAAATTCAGTATAAAATACAGATAATCGGAGTTATAATCATCGTTTTTATTTTCTTAATCGGAATGACCGGAGATGTAAAATATTTTATAAATAAATGGAGCCGTTAGAATGAAAAAGAAATTTTCTGTTTTTTTATGTTTTGTTTTCTGTTCGCTCTGTTTTGCGCAAAGCAGGTTTTCTTTAATGCCTCATCTTGATAAAGTAACGTCAGTTCAATACGATTTATATTCAGACGGCGGTTCTTTTTTTTCAACAGGCAAAGACGGTTTTATCGTTCTCTGGAATAAGGACGGAAAGGCAGAGCATTTTCAGCTTTCAAATTATGAAATCAAATTTGCATCGTTAAATCCTGTCCGAAAGGAAATTGCAGTTTACGAAACTGACGGAAATTCCGTGAATACAGTTTCTGTCTGGAATCTTTCGGATTATACAAAAAAGTTTTCGTATGATTTTAAAGATTCTGTTCTGTCGCTTTCTTACAGTAAAAAAGGAAATTACGTTATCGTAGGAACTTTAAGCGATAAAGGCACTGTTTTTATAAATGCGGCTACAGGGAAATTTGAAAAGCCGTTTTTTGGAAACTTGAATATGATAACGTATGCAGAAACTGCCGGCAGTGAAAAATCATTGATGTCTTATGCTCTGACAGGCAGTATTTCGTATCACGAACTTTCAACGGGAAAACTGTTGAAAAAAATTCAGACAGAACCTGCGCTTGAAAACGTCGTTTCTTTTAACCGCAATAAATTCATCGCAGGAAAAAAAGACAAAAAGATTTTTATTATCAATGCAATGTCAGGCGAAAAAGTTTTTGAAATGAAAGCGGTAAATCCTGTCCTTCTGACTTTTGAAGATGAACTTTATTATTTTGAACAGCTTACAAACAAGACTGCATCGTTATTCAGGTTTGAAGAAAACAAAACGGAAGCGCCGAAAATCTGCAAGAACATAAGCCTTTCCGGGAACGAAAAAATTTCTTCTGTTTTGATGACACCGGATCAGATTATTCTCGGAACAGAATCAGGGAATATTTTTGCTTCCGACAAAACTTCGTCAACGCAGGCAGAACTTCTTTCAAGCGATATGACAAAGAAAATTCTTGACATAGCATACATCGGCGATGATTTATATCTTTTGACACAGGAATTTATTTTGAAAACGAATGAAGAAAAAACTGAAGTCATAAAAGTTTTGGAAAATCAGGGATATTCAAATTTCGTTTCGTATAAAGACAGGCTGATTTTGTGGTCGCAGAGAAAAAATACGAAGGTTTCGGAATTTAACGTAACTGAAAATAAACTGAAAGAACTGTTTGTTTCAAAGAAACCTGTCCTGGCGATTAAAAATTCAAACGGACATTTAATTGAAATCGAAGGTTCTTCAACTGTAAACTGCTATGATTTTGAAACGGCTTCACTTAAAGAATTGTATTACGGTTCTGGAATTCAGGATGCAGTTATAATCGGAGAGAATAATCTTTTTATTGCAAAAGCCGTTTCAAACCCGGCAGAAAAAACTCTGATTTACGTAAATACAAAGACTTCTGAAACTGTTTATCTGGATTTGGGAGTAGACTTGATTTACTGCCTTGAGTCAGGCGGAAATGAGGGCAACGGCAGTTCAAGGTTTTTATATGCAGTCGGTATAATGCACAAAAACGGTGCTGATTCTACTGTTATCTTAAGATACGATGATGAAAGCAAGACAACGGAAACTGTAAAGACGTTTGACAGACTTGATTTGCACGCCTCTATTTTTGCTTACGGCGAAAATCTGATTTCAAATACTTTGAGCGGTGAGTTCTTTTTTATATCAGAAAAAGATAAAAATCCTGTTGTATTAAACAGGACGTGTGCACTGCCTGTAAAATGCCGGGCAAATTACGACAATCTTGTAGTTTTAAATACGGACGGCAGTATTTCCTGGTATGCGCTGAACGGAAGCATGATTATTGCAGACTGGTATATTTCAGAAAATCATACTGTAATAGAATATTAGGATAAAAAAAGGAACGGAAGTTTTGTTTCCGTTCCCTTTGGGTTTTGTTTTATCTGTTTTTAAAATTTAATCAAAGGTTTTTACTTACAGCCGCGGCGGATTGCTTCTTCGTAAGTGTCAAGATATTCCTGTGCGGATTTATCCCAGGTAAAGCTTTTTGACATTCCTGCCTGCTGCATTTTTTTGATGTGGTCTTTTTTATTGTAATAAGCATAAGTTGCCCAGCCGACAGTATTGTAAATTGCATCCGGCGTAAGCTGGTCAAACATAAAGCCTGTACCCTCGCCTGTTGCTTCTACGTAATTTTCAACAGTATCGGCAAGCCCGCCTGTTCTGCGGACTATAGGCAGCGTTCCGTACAAAAGCGAATATATCTGGTTCAGTCCGCAAGGTTCATATTTTGAAGGCATGATGAAAAAGTCACTGCCGGCTTCAATCAGGTGGCTTAAATTTTCATCGTAGCCGATATATGCCTTGAAATTAGGGAGCTTTGACTGTAAAACGCCTATTTCGTTTTCACACCAGGCTTCGCCGCTACCTAAAACGGCAACTTGAATTTTAAGGTTGTTGCACATATTGTAAATACAGCCGTAAGTCGGTGCAAAAAGTTCTGCAATGCCTTTCTGGTCTGCAAGGCGCGTTACGATTCCAAAAAGCGGAATGTCGGGATTTACTTCAAGTCCCATTTTTTCCTGCAGGGCTTTTTTATTGACAGCCTTGTCCTGAAGAGTTTTTGACGAATAGTTTTTTGCAATCCGTTTGTCTGTCTGAGGATTCCAGGATTTTAAATCAACGCCGTTAAGAATGCCTTTGACGACATCTGTCCTTACGCGCAAAAGTCCGTCAAGCCCGAAGCCGCCTTCTGCAGTCTGGATTTCTTTTGCATAAGTCGGCGAAACTGTAGTTATCATGTCGGCGCTTGAAATTCCTGCCTGCAATAAATTTATTCCGCCGTGACGTTCAAATCCTGCGCCGTAATAAAGTCCCCAGTCAATGCCGAAGCTGGCAAAACTTTCTTTAGAATACTGCCCCTGATATCCGAGGTTATGGATAGTAAGGACTCCAGCCGTCCTGTTAAATTCCTGCCAGCGATAAATATGCTTTAAAAATACAAGTGCAGGAGAAGCTGACCAGTCATGACAGTGTATTATATCTGGAATCCAGTTAAGTTTTCGCGCAAGTTGAAAAGCTCCGTGACACAAAATTGCAAAGCGGTACGGATTGTCATGAAAATCTGTTTCGCTCGGAGTTCCGTAAACGCCGTCACGACCGAATGCGTTTTCGTAATCAATAAAATAAACTTTTAAGTTTTCACAGCCCGGCATTGAAGCTTCGTAAACGGCAGTCCAGACTTCTCCACCGCCGACAGTGATTCCCATCGGGCCTTCAAGTTTTGTCAGTTTGTTTCTGTCAATTTTATAATAACGAGGCATGATAATTTTGACATCATGTCCCATATTTGTCAGTGTAATTGCCAGCGCACTGACTGCATCTGCAAGTCCGCCTGTTTTTGCAAAAGGAACTGCCTCTGCGCTTACCATCAATATTTTCATAACAGCCTCCAGTTAAATTATTCTTTTTCTGTATGAGCAGCCTTGTAAAAAGCCTCTCGGGAATTGACGATTGTTTTTTCGTCAACGCAATAGCATATCCTGAACCAGCCGCTCATTCCAAAACCGCTGCCGCCGGGACATAGAATAAGATTTTTTTCAAGAACTTCGACGAAACCGGCATCATCACTGCCCCAGCTGTCAGGAACTTTGCAGAAAATGTAGAAAGCGCCTTCCGGCTGTGCATATTTTAATCCGGCATTGTCAAGAACTTCCATCAGCAAATTCCGCCGTTTTTCATAAGCAGAAAAGTCACATTCTGCATTCCAGCTTTTGGCAACGACTTTCTGGAAAAACGCAGGAGCATTTACAAATCCAAGAACGCGCGTAGCAAAAATAACGCCTGCAATAAAATCTGCTTTTTCAGGGCAGGAAGGATTTACGCAGACATAGCCCATTCTTTCACCGGGAATGCTCAGGTTTTTTGCAAATGACGTTACTATAACAGAATATTCATATTTGTCAAAAACGGAAGCAACTTTTTTTCCGTCATAAGTGATTGCCCTGTAAGGTTCGTCACAAATTAAATACGGAAAACGGCCTGTTTTTTCACCATGGATTTTAAGCATCTGGCATAATTGTGAAATCTGTTCTTCGGAGTAAATTCTGCCTGTCGGATTATTCGGAGAATTTATGAGGACTGCGGCAGTTTTTGAAGAAAGCGTGTTTTTTATTTCTTCAATATCAAGTGAAAAATCCGGCGCTGTTTTTACTTCTATAAGCTTTCCGTTGTAGTTCTTCACGTAATTTCTGTAATCAACAAAAAAAGGTGCAGGAACTATAACTTCATCGTTTTCAGAAAGAATCGTCTTAAAAACCGTATTGATCGCCGCCGCCGCTCCGGCAGACATAACGACGCAGTCAGACGTAACTTTTACGTTCTGTTCAAGGCTTTCTTTGTCTGCCATAGCCTGACGTGCTTCGTCATAGCCTGCATTTGACATATAGCCGTGACAGCCGTGAGAAGTGTCCTCTGCAATCTGCTTTACGGTATCTAAAACTGCTTTCGGAGGATCTAAATCTGGATTTCCGAGACTAAAATCAAAAACTTTATCATTGCCGTATCTGGCTTTTAAAACTTTTCCCTGCTCAAACATCTTGCGGATTGCAGATGCACTTTTGCTGGTAATCATTTCTTTTATATAAGGTGATATCATAATGAAATTATTATATCACACATTATATAAAATTGCCATTTAAATTTAGCGCTGTTTTACCGCAGTTTTACCTTTGGTTTCTTACAGGTCTGTTTAACGGCCAGAACCGGACTTTTGCAGAACCAAGGATAAGTTTTTTCGGAACATACATAGGCTTTATGTTTGAATAATAAGTAATTGAATAATCATCAAGCGAAGTAAGTTTTATCAAGGATTCTGCATCTGTATGGCGCATGTCAAAAGAATTGAACCTGTTGTCGCCCATCATAAAATAACAGTCCTCAGGAATGTACTGAGGATTTCCGTCTTTGTCATTTTCGGGGAATACAGGCATATTCCGTCTGTCCATAAAGCAGATGTAATTATGGAGTTTTCTGACGTTCTCTTCACATTCAATAAGTTCTGCATCAGAACTCCAGGAAGCAACAGGTTTTTCGCTGAATATGTTCTGTGCCGTTTTTAAGAAAAGTTTTCCGAGCGAAATTTTAAACATTACGTTCAGTTTGTAATTTGCATCATCATAAAGACTGCCGCCGATAAAACCGTCGTCTTGCAGTTCTTTATATTTAGAGCACCAGTCCGTCATAAAATAAGAAAACCATCTTGCGCCGTTTTCGACTGTAATGAGTTTCTGTGCAAAACCTGCGTAATCACGGCAAAGCATATATTCAAATAAATCAGAGTCTTTGAACATCTGGCGGATTTCATTTTCAGGAATGTCTGTTGATTTTCTGTAAACATAGTTTTTAAAGCTTTCTGCAATCTGACGGCATTCAGTTTCTGCCTTGCTCAAGTCAATTGCGTTGCGGGCAGTTTCGATTTCAACAAGTTCACTGTAAATTTCATCAGAAACTTTATAGTCACGGATATATTTTTTTAATTCTTCATTTTCTTCGTTGAGGTTGTAGGAAGCCCATTTTGAATCTTCCGTTACAGGCAGGAATTCTTTCTGCCCTTTGGTACGCGAATATAAAATTCCGTCCTGCATCATAAGCTGTTCCCCGGGAACGCCTGTAATGCGCTTTACGAGAGGGTCTGCCTTTATCTGACCGTTTTCGTCAAGATTTGTATTTACGAGAGTGAACGTCAGCATATACACAATCTGCGAAACGACAGTCTTTACTTCTGAATTTCTGTCAATTACGTAATGCGGATTTCTGAAAACTACGATGTCGCCCCTCTTGTATTTTTTTATGCACGGAAGTCCGACGTCGCTCAAAGGAAATTTAGGACCGCTTGTAATTTTGCTTACCGCTACCCTGTCGTTTATCATATATTCAGGGACCATAGATTCAGACGGAATTTTGTAGAACTGAAAAAAGAAAATCTGAAAAAGCAGAACCATAAACACCGCCTGAACAAGTGCATCTGCCCAGTCAAGAATTTCAAAGAAAAACCATTTTACGTAATCAATCGCTCCGGCTTTTTTTCCGTCACGCGTTTTGCCTTTTGAAAACATTTTTGCAAAGCTTTCGTTTTTTATGGTCTGGATTTTTTTATCGGAAATTGAATTGTATTTTTTCGGTTCAAACAAATGCTGGAGATAAAGGCTTGAAACGAAAACTGCAAGCCAGAATATTACTGAAAAAACGTCAAACACAAACGAAGTTCCTTTTTCGCCTGAACGCCTTGCAATGAACGCAAGTAGGAAAACATAAGGTTCGTATTGAAGGAGTTTTCGCGCGGCAAAAATTTTTTCTGTCCGTTCATTTTTTAAAATATGAAACCATAAAAAATAAAATATAAACGCTGAATAAACAAGACTTATTATGAATGCAAGACATGAAACATCGATTGCAAAACAGATATTTGACAGGGAAAACAACGCTGCAAAAATCAAATTAATATAAATAAAAATCGAAATACTTTTCATACAAAAAATATAGCATAAATCGACAAAACATTCTATATTTTTTGTATGAGTGAAATTTTAAATACAAAAGCCGCACTTGACCTTGCAGACAATGACATTGATTTATATAAAGAACTTCTGCAATATTATCTTTCGGACAATAAATTTGACGTAAAATATTTTACTGATTTAATCGTAAAATCAAAGCAGGAAGCGGCAACTTACATTCACCGCATAAAAGGTTCTTCTTCTCAAATCGGCGCAGAACTTGCATGCGAAACAGGTCAGAAAATCGAAGATATCCTCAAAGGCAAATCAGACGGAAACCTTCCGCGCTTAATAAATGATTTCTGCGGAATTTACATTAAGACGCAGAATGCAGTCAGCGGATTTCTTGAAACTCATTGATTTTTTTCCGGTTTTAAAATTGCGTTAAAAGTGACGTAAAAAATTATGACTTAAAAAATTCCTGAAAAATTACTGCTGACTTTCATGCAGAACTCAAGAAAGGCATCTTTATCGTCTTTTACAAAGGAGTCTGTTTTCAAAAAGAAAGCCTCCTCGTATACTTTTAAAATTTCAGACGGCATTGTATTTTCTTCTCCTTTTAAAGTCTGGAACGGCGCGTCTGTTTCAAAAAGGATTTTTTCCAGTGGCAGCTGACTTACGCATTGAACGGCTTTTTTATTTCCGTTTAAAATCTGTTTTGAAAAACTGAATCTTGCGTTTATGCCGTGATTTAAAAGAGAAAGCGCTTCCTGACATGTTCCCGAAAACGAATGAAAAATTACGAGCGGAATTTTTGAAAGCATTTTTGAATAAAAGAAAAATTTTTCTATGGCTTTGCGTCCGTGGATTATTACGGGAAGACTGTGTTTTTGCGCAAGTTCAATCTGGACGAGGAATGCTTCTGTCTGCTGATTTTCTGTTCTTGAAAATTCTTCCGTATAAAAATCAAAACCTGTTTCGCCGACTGCGTTCAGTTTTTTTTCTTCCAGTAGGGACTCAAGGTAAGAAAGATTTTCTAAAAGCGGAAGCTGCGGGTGAATGCCGAAAGAAGAAAAAATTTTAGACTTCGAGTTTTTTAT
>JBJETJ010000049.1:0-8613 GCA_051883255.1 Treponema sp. | reverse complement strand
CGATTTTTTTCATTATGAAAAAACCTCCCTTTTATTTTTATGATTTTTTGGCAGGAAAAAATCGGGAGGTTTTTGCGGATTTTCTGAGGAATTTTGCGGTTTTTGAAAAGTGAATTTATATAACAAAATTCACTTTTTTAGCGTATGAGAAAAGCTGAAATTACGGCTTATTTTTTATGGCAAATCGACGGGAATCCATTTTTCTGTGGTGCTTTGGTCCCGGGCAATCAGACCGATGTCGACTTTGGCAGTCGTTTCGCCGAGCAGGAAATCTGTTCCGTCGCAGGTGATTTTTGCGCCGGGATTTTTCAGCGCGAGCCCGAAAATTGCGTGGCTGTATTCTCTTGAAATGAAAAGTTTTGATTGAATTCCGAAGTGTTCCATTAAAATGCACATCAGCATGGAACGGCTGTCGCAGTCGGAACCGACACCCTGAACGCTTGCGGTGACTGCCGTAAAGTCTGCGTTCTGCGTATCCCTGACATAATCAAAATCCTGCACCCAGTCCAGAAGCATTCTTGCAATTTCGTAAGTCGTGTCGTCAAAAGAAATTTTCTGCGCTTTGGGAAGAAGTTTTTTGTAGATGTCGTCTGCGATTTTATCAAGCGCACTGTAGCTTTCCCTAAAGATGAGCCTGTAATACCTCTGCCAGGCTTCCCGCCAGTTTTTCTGGTTTGCGTAGATTTTTAAAACGGCATATTCGCGTTCTATTACGAAGTTGCTCCGTTCTATGGCTTCTGATTCGATTGCGGAATTTATCGAAGTTCCTGCGATGTCAAGAATTACCTGAATGTCTTTTGTTTTGGGAAAGGCAAAGGTCGTAACAGGGCCGGGCCTTCTGAAATCTTCCTGACAGAAAAAAACGCCGTCGATGATTGAAAGCATATATTGATCGCAGTCCCTGCTTATCTGACTGTCTGCGTACGTTAAAAAAAGCATATTCACTTTTTCTTCCGGGGTGTCTTTTAGCGGAACTTGAACCGAAAGCGCCCAGCCTGAATAAAGTTTCCCGTCAGGCATTGCAAATGAAAAAGCCGACAGAAAGCAGTCCCTGCCGTACCAGTTGAATTCTTCGACAGAACCTTTTGCATTAAGCTGAACTAAAGTATCGTCAATTACCGCCCTTGCGTTTGCGTACTGTTCAGCAGGATACAGTTTGAGGGCAAATTTTACGGGCATTAATTTTGTTTCAAAATAGAATGAATCGTAGTTGCGGCCTGTTTCTTTAAGTTCAAATCCTTCGGGAAGATCCATCGTGAAATTGAGTTCCTGAAACGAGTAGTATTCTGCGCGGACTGTCTGCAAACAAAAGAAGAGAAGTCCTGCAAAAAATAAAGCCGCCTTTGATTTGTTCAGCCTGTTGAATTTGAACGAAAAAAATTGTGTTGCCATTTTCTGCCTCTTTTTATATAGTGAAAATATGAATCCAGTTCCAATTATATACGAAAATCAGGAAATTATCATCATAAATAAAAAACAGGGAATTGCAGTTCAGGGCGGAAAAAACGTCAGCCATCCGCTTGACAGGGAACTTCCGCTCCAGCTTGGTTATCCTGTTTTTCTCGTTCACAGACTGGATCAGGAAACAGGCGGACTTTTGATAGTTGCAAAATCTCCGTCGGCGGCAAAAAAATGGACGCTTTTAATCGGAGGAAAAACCGTAAAAAAAGAATACGATGCGCTTTGCATAGGAATTCCGCAGGAAAAAAAAGGCCGGCTGAAATCTGCGGTTATCGAGCATGGAATTGAAAAGTCCGCGCTGACGTATTACGAAGTCATGCAAAGCTGGAAAACAGGAGATTACGAACTGTCGCACATTCACCTTGTCCTTGGAACAGGAAGAATGCACCAGATTCGCATTCACCTTGCAAAAGCCGGCTTCCCGATTGCAGGCGACGACAGGCACGGAAACTTCAAGGCAAACAAAGAACTTAAAAAACTCTGCGGAATAAAACGCCTCCAGCTTTTCAGTTCAAAACTGACGGTTCCAGTTGACGGCACAAAATCAATGACATTCACCATCCCCGTAAACTTTGCCCAATATTTTGAACAAACATAAAGTTCTGCATTTGCGCAAAACTCGTAGCGCGAGATAAATCCGTGTTTGTGAGGAAGCGAAATTTACAAGTTACACCGACTTCCCAGACATAGAGTTTGCACCCTTGCAAACTCGTGGCGCGAGATAAATCCGTGTTTGTGAGGAATTGAAATTTACGAGCGCACTATTGACAAAGCCCGGTTTTTTCCTATATACTCAAAATCGTACATTTTAATTACCTTTTAAGATGGACTCGTGGGAACGGGTCTTTTTTTGTATCTAGGGGAAAGCATTGGATTACATTTCATTAAAATCTATTCAGTATTATTCAGACTGTGAGCCGCTTGTTAGCGGACTTGGATACATTCTTGTCGACTTGAAAATAATTCCTGCAAAGACAACTGTAAAAATCAGTGCGGTCATCGCTGCTAAAGACGTTACTAAAGACATCGGAATCGACGACTGTTCCAAAGTTCACCGTGCGCTCCTTCCGCGCCTTGAAGCCTTGCTCAAGACAGAGGACACGTGCATGGAAGTGACTTCGCCTGGAATGGACCGCAACATAAAGAACGCTGCGGAATTTGAAATCTTTACAGGCAGGGAAGTCCGTGTCTGGGACAAGACTGTAAGCGACTGGATTGGCGGCGTAATAAAAAGTGCCGATTCAAAATCAGTTTCGCTTGAAAATCAGGAAACAAAAGAAATCAAAACTGTAAATTTTGAAAACATTGCAAAAGCTAAATTTATTCACATATAACATAGGAGATTTTAAAAAATGGCATCAGAAATAGGCGAGGCAATCCGCCAGTTAATGCAGGAAAAAGGCATTTCAGAAGATTCAGTAAAAGCTACAATAGAAAATATGCTTAAAGCTGCATATAAAAGAACTTACGGAACTGCCGACAACGCAGTAGTTGTTTTTGAAGACGATTTGTCAGACGTAAAAATTTACTCAAGAAAGCAGGTTGTAGACGGCGTATATGACCCTGTTACGGAAATTGAACTTGAAGAAGCCGTTGAACTGAATCCCGAATGTGAAGTCGGTGATGAAATTGACATTCAGGAAGATCCGAAAAGTTTCGGACGTTCTGCCGTTGCAACAGGAAAGCAGACTGCTCATCAGGGCTTGAACGAAAGCTTTAAGGACAACCTTTACAATGAATACAAAGATAAAATCGGCGAAATCATCATCGGTTATTATCAGCGCGAGAAAAACGGAAACATTTACGTTGATCTTGGAAAAGTCGAAGGCGTTTTGCCTGCAAAATTCCAGTCGCCGAGAGAAAAATACGAAAAGAACGAACGCATTAAAGCCCTTATCGTTGACATAAAAAAGACTTCAAGCGGTATTCAGATTGTACTTTCAAGAAGTGATCCTGAATTTGTACGCTCGATTGTCGAACTCGAAGTTCCGGAAATCTACGATAAAACAGTAGAAATTTATAAAATCGTGCGCGATGCAGGCTACAGGACTAAAATTGCAGTTTATACTAACCGCGAAGACGTTGACCCTGTAGGTGCATGTGTCGGATTAAAGGGAAACCGCATTCAGAATGTAATTCAGGAATTGCTCGGCGAAAAAATCGATGTTTTGAAATATGACAGCGATCCGACTGTGTTCATAAAAAATGCGCTGAGCCCTGCGGAAGTTTCAAAAGTAATCATTCTTGATGCAGACAAAAAACAGGCGCTTGCAATCGTTCCTGATACGCAGTTTTCTCTTGCAATCGGAAAACAGGGACAGAATGTCCGCCTTGCAAACAAGCTTTGTGACTGGACTATTGACGTCAAGACAGAAGAACAGGCCGCTGACATGGATTTGAGCGAAGTTGTAAGCCGTCAGGCTGCCTTGAACCTGTTTAAGGACGACGAAGACTCTGACGATGACAATAAAATCATTTCCCTTCCGGGCGTAGACGAGCGCGCCGCTGAAATCTTAAAGGAAAACGGCATTGTTGATATTCAGCAGTTTGTAGATGCTTATGAAGAAGGAACTCTTGACGGCATTGACGGACTTTCAGAAAACGACATTGAAGCCATTAATACGATTATTTCTGAAAACGTAGAAATCGTTGAAGAAGGCGAAGAAAAATCTGATACCGCAGATGACGGCGCAGATGTTCAGCAGGAAGATGCCGATGAAGAAGAATATTTTTGCCCTGAATGCGGTGCTAAAATTACACTTGATATGACACATTGTCCTAAGTGCGGTGTTGAGTTTGAATTTACAGAGGATGAATAAGATAGGGGTCTAATAGAAATATATGGCAGATGAAACAGAAAAAAAACCTTCAGTTGTTTTGCACAAAAAGTCAGCAAGCAGTTCAAATGGCGGCTCTGCAGCTGTAACGCAGAAAACTCCAGCTCAAACCGAAAAGAAAAAAGTCGTTGTCGTAAAAAAGAAAGCTGCAGTTCCTGAGAAAAAAACAGGGCAGGAGGACGACAAGCCGGTTGAAAAAGTTCAGCCTGCATCATCTTCGGCAGTGACCGCAGACCAGCAGAAAACTGAACGCAAACCTGCTGCAGAACAGCGTTCCGCTACTCAAAGTCAAGGTCAAAAAACTTTCAGGCGTTCCGGAA
The DNA here is from genome assembly GCA_051883255.1 of Treponema sp. Classification (GTDB taxonomy): domain Bacteria; phylum Spirochaetota; class Spirochaetia; order Treponematales; family Treponemataceae; genus Treponema_D. Next base: position 3,995 of record JBJETJ010000049.1, on the reverse strand, counting down.
GTTTTGAAATCAATTCATCGCGCCCAAATGTAAAAGCAGGCAATTTGTCTGATCATTCTCAGCGCTCAAATTACGGAAACCGTGATGGTCACGGCGGTTATCAGCGCCGCGAAGGCGGTTTTACAGGCGCACAGGCACGGCAGGGTTATCAAAACCGCGAGCGTGACGGACAGAACAGGACAGGAAACCCGCCAGGCGGATTTGGCCGCGACGGAAGGTCTGGTTTTTACGGACAGAACAGGACAGGCGCTCAAGGCGGCGGTTTTGGTCGTGACGGAAGGACAGGCTTTAACGGACAGGGGCGCTCAGGTGCTCAGGGCGGCGGATTCGGTCGTGACGGAAGGTCAGGTTTTAACGCACAGGGCCGTACGGGGCAGGGCGGTGGATTTGGCGGTCAGAACCGCGGTGCTTCGGGCAGAAGTTTTGTTCCGCCGGCAGATGCCATTACTACAAATAAGACTGCCGCTAAAAAATCATTTAAAGGCAAAAAACAGGTTTACAGCCGGAAAGATAAAGAAGATTTTGACGAGTCAAAATTCTTTGAAACTAAAAAGAAAACGGAAACTCCTGCAAGTTCAGTTCCTGCAAAAATTGACATCATGGAATCAATTTCCGTTTCAGACCTTGCAAGAAAGATGAACTTGAAGGCTTCTGAAATCATTGCAAAATTGATGTCGATGGGAATGATGGTTACGATTACTCAGTCAATAGATGCTGACACGGCAACTCTTCTGGCTGCTGAATATAACTGCGAAGTTCATCTTGTAAGTCTGTATGACGAAACCGTAATCGAGTCAGATTCTGCAGGCGATGAAAATATGATTCCTCGTCCGCCGATTGTAACTGTAATGGGACACGTTGACCACGGTAAGACAAAGACTCTCGATGCAATCAGAAAAAGTCATGTTGCAGAAGGCGAGGCTGGTGGAATTACGCAGGCAATCGGTGCTTATTCAGTTCATACTGACAAAGGCTCTATTACGTTCCTCGATACGCCGGGACATGAAGCATTTACGATGATGCGTGCGCGCGGTGCCCAAATTACGGATATCGTAGTTCTCGTAGTTGCGGCTGATGACGGCGTAATGCCTCAGACACTTGAAGCAATCAACCATGCAAAAGATGCAAAAGTTCCGATTATTGTTGCAGTAAACAAAGTCGACAAGCCGGAAGCAAATCCTGAACGCGTAAAAACACAGCTTTCTGAACTCGGGCTTACTCCTGAAGAATGGGGCGGTGATACGCAGTACGTTCACATTTCTGCATTAAAGAAAGAAGGTATTGATGACCTTCTTGATGCAATTCTGCTTCAGTCAGAAATGCTTGAATTAAAGAGCGCCTGGGATTGCCGTGCAGAAGGAAAAATTCTTGAAAGCCGCGTAGATCAGGGTCGTGGCGTTGTTTCTACTGTCGTAGTACAGAAAGGTACTCTGCATCAGGGCGATCCGTTTGTTGCAGGAATTTACTCAGGCCGCGTACGTGCGATGTTTGACGATAAAGGAAAGCGCATTCAGGAAGCAGGCCCTTCAACTCCTGTCGAAGTCCTCGGTATGGAAGAAATGCCTAACGCAGGCGATCCGTTCCAGGTAACTGAAAGCGAAAAAGATGCACGCGCAATTTCTTCAAAACGTCAGGAATTAAAGCGGTTTGAAGCTGCAAAAGCAGTCAAGAAAACTACGCTTGAATCCCTTTACAGCGACATTGCAGACAGCGAAGTCAAGGAACTTAAAGTAATCATAAAGGCGGATTTGCAGGGTTCTGCAGAAGCGCTTAAAACTTCGCTTGAACGCCTTACGACACGTGAAATCCGCCTGAACGTAATCCATTCAAGTGCCGGTGCAATTAACGAATCAGACGTTACGCTTGCCGCCGCTGACTCAAATGTAATCATCATCGGATTTAACGTTCGTCCTACACCAAAGGCAAAAGTCCTTGCAGAACAGGAAAGCGTAGAAATCCGCAAATACAATATCATCTATAAGTGTGTTGAAGAAATCCAGCAGGCTATGGAAGGTATGCTCAGTCCTGATACAAAAGAAGAAGTTATCGGACAGGTTGAAATCCGCGATACGTTCAAAGTTCCGAAAATCGGTGTCATTGCCGGCTGTTACGTTACGGAAGGTTCTGTCAAGAAAACTTGTGCAGTCAACCTCATTCGTGACGGCATCGTAATCTTTAACGGAAAAATTGCTTCACTCAAACGTTTTAAAGACGATGCAAAAGAAGTTCAGAAAGGATTTGAATGTGGTATCGGACTTGTTGACTGGCAGGACATCAAGGTAGGCGATACTCTTGAAGTAATTGATACTGTAGAAGTTGCAAGAAAACTCGGCGATTCCATTGCACCGGAAAAAGAAAAGGAAGCTGCCGGCAAAAAACTTGAAACAGGTGATGCTGAATAATGGGTGAATATCGACTTATCAGACTTGGAGAACAGATACGCGGTGAAATTGCAAATCTGATTCTCCGCGGAGATATAAAAGATCCTCGTGTAAACCAGTTTCTGACGATAAACAGGGTCGAAGTTGTTTCTGACCTTGCCTATGCAAAAGTGTTTGTTTCGACTTTTATGGCAGACAATCAGCTTGCAAAAGGCGTTGCAGGGCTACAGAGTGCGGCAGGGTTTATCCAGAGTTCGATTGCAAAGAAACTTCGTATCAGGCAGTTTCCGAAGCTGACTTTTGTGGCAGATACCAGTTTAAAAGACGGTTTTAATATGGTAAAAAAACTCGATGAACTGGCTCTGCACGATGCCGAAATTGCGCGCAAGGCAAAGGAATCAGGCTATAAATCAGAAAACGAAAACTTTGACGAAAATAACTGATGGCAAAGACGAATAGCAACGTTTCTGGAATCGTTTTAATAAACAAACAGTCCGGGCTGACAAGTTTTTCTTCTCTTTATGCCGTAAAAAAAGCGCTCGGAACTTCCAGAGTAGGTCATACGGGAACTCTTGACAGTTTTGCACAGGGACTTTTAGTCGTCTGCGCAGGGAACTTAACAAGGCTTGCTTCCCATATAGTTGCGTTCGACAAAACATACGAAGCCGTAATCGAGTTCGGAAAAGAAACCGACACATTAGACCCGGAAGGAAAAGTCATTGCAACGGCCGATTTTCCGTCTTTAAAAAATCTTGCCGATGCCCTGCATAAATTCCGGGGCAACATCGAACAGGTACCGCCTTCTTACAGTGCGCTCCGTGTAAACGGAAAACGTGCCAGCGCCCTCATGCGTTCAGGCGAAACTGTTGAACTTAAAAAACGCCCTGTTTCCGTTTATTCATCACAAATCCTCGAAGTAAAATTTGACGACGGCACTGCGCTTTCTTTTGACGGCGAAAAAAATGATGACTGCAAAAAAATTGACGAAAACCAGAACCGTAAAGTTCATTTTGCAAGGATAAAATTTGAAGTCAGCAAAGGGACTTATATACGTTCCCTTGCGCGCGACATCGGAATTTCCTGTTCAAGCCGTGCATATCTTATCGGACTTTTGCGCACGAAAATCGGCTGTTTTGAACTTAAAGATGCCGCCTCTTTTGAAGAAAAAACTGTTTTTACGATTGAAAGCGTAATTTCAAAATTCAATTCTTCCGCGCAAAAAGAAAATCCTGAAACAATGGACATAATGATTGAAAAAATAAAGCAGAAAATCCAGCCGATGACGCCTGCGGTTGCCGAAACATGCGGACTTTTTCCTGTCTGCATAACGCAGGAGAACGAGAAGAATTTTCTTAACGGCCGTCCGCTAAAAAAATCGATGTTCAAAAATGTTTCTGACAATGCCATTCGTGCTGAATTTGCAGGTGAAAATCCTGACGTAATTTTTGATGAAAACCAGAAATATTCAGTTTTTTCTGAAAGCGGAATTTTTTATGGCGTAATTTCTTTTGAAAAAAAACGAATTTGTTATGAATATGTAATTCCACAAAATTTATAAAAGGTCAAAATTCGAGTTTTGCAAGAATCGGATAATTTGGCAAAAACCATTGCCTG
>JBJETJ010000048.1:0-41871 GCA_051883255.1 Treponema sp. | reverse complement strand
TTCACCCGCACCTTTTCCGGCGAGTGATGTGAATATATCATGTTTTTAATTTATTTGTCAACAGATTTTTTATTATTTTTTTATTTTTTTTAAATTTATTTTTCTTGACGAATTTCAATGAAAATTACTATATTGTAATCACTTAATAATAGATTAAAATATAACCTATATTATCGGCTGACAAAAATCATCATATTTCTGTCAGAACAAAAGGGCTTACGTTGTAAGTTCATATTTGAAATTTACTTTTACAATTTCAGCATAAAGTAAATAAAACAACAAATTCGGAAATGTTTATTTCCTCACATACTTTTCAATTAGGAGCTAATAATGAAAATCAAACCATTAGCAGACAGAGTTCTTGTAAAACCTGTAAAAGCAGAAGCAAAAACAGCATCAGGCATCATCATTCCGGAAGCAGCACAAGAGAAAACTCAGACTGCAACTGTAGAAGCCGTAGGTCCGGGAACTGAAAAAGAACCTGTAACTGTAAAAGTCGGCGAAACTATCATGCACGACAAATATGCAGGTACACAAATCAAGATTGACGGAGAAGATTACCTTATCGTTAAGAACTCAGATATTATTGCTGTAATTGAAAAATAACAATAATATTTAATAGAAAGGTCATTGCAGTTTTGCAATGACCTTTTTTTTTATTTATTTTTTCAGTTGTGCCAAAAGAAGCCGTGCCTTTGTGTGAGAAGGGTCAAGATAAACGGCATATTTTAAAGACTTGACGGCAGAGTCAACAGAACCTTTTTCTGAATACAGAACGCCCGCCCTGTACAATGCCTCTGCTTTCTGCGCCGGCGTTTTTGCAGAATTTGATGCAACGCCATACAGATTCAAGGCTTCGTCTTTATTTTTTGTGCTTGAATAAATCATTGCAAGATTTAACATAGAAGAAAAAGTTGCCCGATGAGATATTTTCTGAACCTGTTGATTTTGCAGAAGATACTCATTAAGCACAAGGAATTCATAAAGACGCTGGGCAAGATTTGCCTTGCAGGAATTTGCAGAAAACCAGGCTGCGTATTCAATTTCCCAGGCGCGCATCTGATGAATGTTGCGGAAAAATTCGTCAAAGAAATCTTCGTCTGAATCAAAAGAATACTGGCTTGCAATATATTTATTGAAAAAACTTTCTGCTTCTTCTATTGAATCCAGCATTAAAAAACCGTGAACTGCATAACGGGCAATTTCCGGCGGATACAAATTTGTGCCGAGTGAATTGCGTTCAAGTTCTTGATAGATTCTTGCAAGCCGAGCCTTTTCTGACTTCTGCTGAATTTTGTCTTCCAGATCAAGCTTTGCAACATACAGTTCAAAATTTTTAAAACGCGAAAGGCTTGAGTTCATCTTAAAAAGTGCATCTTCAACAGGAACACGAGGCAGGCTGTCAAACTTTTTCATATCAAGAGACTGAATGCCAAGTTTCCTGAGTTCAACTGTCATGGGATCACTCAAGTCAAATTGAGATGAGTTATATGCAAAGTTTCCGTAGGCAATTAATCCCGGCGCATAATCAGGCCATTTTTCAACCTCAAATTTCAAAAGCTGATACGCGGCATTGTAGTCTTCTTTTGAAAGCGACCAAAGCGCGCTGTTCAAATAAATGACGCTTAAAATATCAACAGGCGGAACGAGATATTCCCCCGGGAGTTCTGAAACGGAAGGCTCTTCTTCGTCAAGAGTAGAAATATACGCAAGCAGGGAATTGCGTTCAGTTTCGGCAAGATTTTCTTCTGACAAATTGATGTAAGAATCTGCCAGAAGCGAGCGGATTTTAAGGGCGAGGTTTTCCTTTTGTTTTGAAGATGCCTTATTAATGTAAAAATCATTCATTTCCTGCGCAATCAGATTTTTTGCCTGAGTCAGAGTTTCCGACGATTCGACAAAACGATTGTTGTCGTAGTAAACCATTGCCCAGAAATACGCATCAAGCGAATCCGAAAAAACTGCCGGAGTACATGCCAGAGCCTGAGCAAGATTGCCCTGAACCAGATTTATTACGGCACAGTTTCTAAGCCAGCAGTTGTCTTTTGAGCCGTTGAAAGCATCAAAGTAGACGCTCATATAATCTTCCGTGCAGAAATCGTCAAACGAAACGTCGGCGTTCATAACGGAAATCCGGTTGCGCAAAACCGCCTGCGCGTAAATCGATGAATATTCTGAACCGGAAAGTTTTTTGCTTACCGAAAGCGCTTCTTTTATTTTGTTCTGTTTTAAAAGCCGGGACGAATAAACGGCAATCACTCTTTTGTCATCAGGATTTTTTTTGAAACATGATTTTAAAAGTTTTTCCGCAAGGGAATTTTCGCCAAGTTTTAAATAGCGTTTGTAAATTCCAAGCCGAATGTCAGGTGACAAACCCGGCCTGTCTGTTTTTGAAAGCAGTTTCAAGGCGCTGTCGGTTTGTCCCTGACTTATATAACGGTCAGCTTCGTCTAATATGCCGATTATAGAAGTTGACTTTATTTTTGTAGAACAAGAAAAAAAACTGCATGCAGTGACTGCAAGGATTATCACTATCTTTTTAAAATATGAATAAGACCGCAAACAGTTTTTCAAATTTAATTCCTTCTAAAATAAAGAAAATTCAGCCTGCAATTTGTTCTTTTCGTATTGTATCAAGCATTGCGTTGATGAACTTAAACGAGTCATCAGAATCAAACTGCTTTGCAAGATCAATTGCCTCATCGATTACGATGGACGGCGAAATTTCTTTCTGGTACATAATCGAATAAATGCTTATCCTCAAAATGGCGAGAGTAACCTTATTCAGTCTGTCAAAATTCCAGTTTTTTGCAAGATGAGATTTTATAAGACCATCTATCTGCTCGATATTTTCAACTGTACCTGCAATTAGAATCCGGGAAAACGACAGATCGCTTTCGTCAAGATTCTGTTTTGAATCGACCCAGGAAAACTGGAGCAAATCTTCCAGCGGTTCGCCGCCTGCGTCCCAGGAGAAAATCGCCTGAAATGCAATTATCCTGCTTTTTCTGCGTGCCACGAAAGACTCCCTTACCAGTTAAGCAGGTTGTCAAGCTCGGCACCTGTTTTTTTGCGTTCGACATTTGCAGGTGTGTTAAGTTCTGCAGAAATATCCTGCACGGCCTTTATCAAAGCATTGCTCCTCATCTGATTTGTAAGAGTTTGTTTGATATATTCGTAAACAGTGATTGTAGAACCCGGCTGGATAATATCTGAAATTCCAAGCATTTTTGCGTTATATTTATCAAGCAGAACATAGAACTGATAGTCAACGTCAGTTTCTTTTAAATCAGAAACTTTGTTCAACGGCTCTGTGAAAATCTGAAGTACGCGTTCGTACGAAACGCCAAGCATCATTGCGTATTTTTCTGTTTTTTCTACCATCAAGTCGCCGGCAACATAACCTGCCGCAGTCGGATTTTTTACGGCTTCGCGCATTGCATCAATCGTAAGTTTTCCGGCATTAAAATCTGCCATCATTTTCTGAATTTTTGCTTTTGCGGCATCAGGATTATTGTCTTTTTTTACTGAAACAAGGAACATGTGAACCATATCGTTCCAGACAAGTTTTGATTTGTTCAATTCATAAAAATCACGGATATCCTTGTCTTTTGGTGCAACGGCATTGATTTCTGCCTGTTTTTTTGTCATTACATACTGTTGTGCCATCAACTGACTTCTTAAATAAGACTTGTACTGAGCAACATTCATACGGAGCTGAGATTTTAAAAAGTCGTCAACAGACATATTCTGAGTCTGTCTGATGATGTCGGCAAATTCTTTTTCTGTTACCTGACGTCCGATCATCTGGGACATATTGGCAAGATAATATTGGTCAACCTGACTGTCAGAGAAAACGATTCCTTCTTTTTTTGCTGCCTGAACGATAAGCTTCTGGTCAATTAAAGATTCAAGGATTTCTTTTTTCTGTTCAATGTTAAACTTTTGACCAGACTGTGACTGGTATGTTTCTACAGAATCTTTTAAATCTTTTAAAGAAATAGTTTCATAGCCATTCAATTTTACGACAACCAGAGGCTGAAGATTTGCCTGTGCAGACATACCGAAAAGTGTGACTACCGAAAACAAAGTAGCATAAAATAAACGTTTCATTTATATTACCTTCCTAACATTTATAAAACAGTTTTTAATCATTTGGTTACATAAAACCAGATTGTATCAAGACTCAAGCGGAAGTCCGCCGCTGATGACAGCCCGAATACGACGTACCCCGGCAGACGATGACTGTTCCTTTTGAATTTTAAAATCTCCGATTTGAGCCGTATGCTGAACATGAGGTCCGCCGCAAACTTCTTTGCTGAACCAGTCACTATTTGCATCACGCCCGATTGTATAAACTTTTACATCTTCGCCATATTTGTTTGTAAACAATGCCCTTGCCCCGGAAGCCTTTGCTTTTTCAAGGCTCATTACTTCCATTGTAACAGGCAGGTCTTCTTTTATTTTTTCGTTTACGATTGCTTCAACTTTCTGGATTTCGTCCTGTGTCATCGGGCGTTCAAAAGTGAAGTCAAAGCGCATGCGTTCGTTCGTAATGTTTGAACCTTTCTGGGCAACCTGATTTCCAAGAACGTTGATGAGCGCCTGCTGTAAAAGATGAGTTGCAGTATGATATTTTGTAGTTATTTCAGACTGTTCGGCAAGACCGCCTTTAGCCGCACCGGCATCGGCAGTTTTGCTTGCTTCCTGATGTTTGCGTTCTGCTTCTTTAAAGCCTTCGACATCAACAGTAAAGCCGTTTTCTGCGCCGAGTTCCTGCGTAAGTTCCAGAGGATAGCCGTAAGTTTCGTAAAGGTTATACGCAACTTTGCCTGAAATTATTTTCTTCGGGTTTTTCATGAGGTTTGGAAGAAGCTTCTGAAATTCGAGTTCGCCTTTTTTGAGGGTAATGCGGAATTTTGCTTCTTCGGCAGAAAGTTCGCTGTAGATTTTTTCTTTGTTCTGTTCAAGTTCAGGATAAGGACCTTTGAAATTATCTACGACAGTTACTGCAATTTCTGCAAGGAAATCCTTTTCGATTCCGAGTTTCATTCCGTGGCGGACTGCGCGTCTTATGAGGCGGCGGAGAACGTAGCCTGCACCGACATTTGACGGAACGACGCCTTTCTGGTCACCAAGAATGAATACTGCCGAACGGATATGATCTGCGATAATTCTTACAGACCTGTCTTTTTCTTCGTCAGTTCCATAAGTATAGTCAGAAAGTTTTTCTATAGTATGGATTATAGGCTGGAAAACTTCCGTAAGATAAACAGATGTTTTTCCCTGAAGAATACAGTTTGTGCGTTCAAGCCCCATTCCTGTATCTACGTTCTGTTTAGGGAGCGGAACGAGTGTTTTTTCGTCAATGCGGTTGTACTGCATGAATACGTTGTTCCAGATTTCCATCCAGTTTGCGCTGTCAGTTCCCTTGTTAGAACCTTCTGGCGGAAGACCGTCGCCTATCCAATAGAAGATTTCTGTATCAGGACCGCAAGGACCTGTAGGACCTGCCGCCCACCAGTTGTCGCTTGCAGGCAGATATGCAATTTTATCTTCCGGCATTCCGTTTTCTTTCCAGTAAGTTGCAGCTTCTTCGTCACGAGGGGCGTTTTCATCTCCTGCAAAAACTGTTACGGAAAGTTTTTTCGGATCAAGTCCGAGCCACTCCGACTTTGTCAAAAATTCATACGAAAATGCAATCGATTCTTTTTTAAAATAATCACCGAGAGACCAGTTGCCGAGCATTTCAAAACAAGTCAAATGACTCGGGTCTCCGACTTCATCAATATCACCTGTCCTTACACATTTCTGATAATCTGTAAGCCGTGTTCCTGCAGGATGTTTTTCGCCGAGCAGATACGGAACAAGAGGATGCATTCCTGCTGTCGTAAACAAAACTGACGGGTCATTTTCAGGAATTAAACTTTGTCCTGAGATTTCTGCATGCCCTTTTGATTTAAAAAATTCGATATATTTTGTTCGAAGTTCATTTGAAGTCATAATGCTATAGTATATAATTCTAAGGGTCTAATTGTCAACTCTACGGATATGAGCGCCAAGCGACTGCAAGCGTTCGACGAGGTTTTCATAGCCGCGTTCGATTTGATAGACGTTGCTGATACGGCTTTCTCCCTGCGCTGCCATTGCCGCAATTACCATCGCCATTCCTGCGCGGACATCAGGCGAAACAAGATGTTCGCCATGCAGGACGCTAGGGCCTGAAACAAGTGCACGGTGAGGATCGCACAGAGTAATGCACGCCCCCATATTGATGAGCTTATCGACAAAAAACATTCTTGACTCGAACATTTTTTCAAAAATCAGAACGTTGCCGTCAACCTGAGTTGCAACGACAGTCATAATGCTCGTCAAGTCAGGCGGAAATCCCGGCCATGGTGAATCATCGATTTTAGGAGTCTGACCGCCCAAGTCTGTATTTACGCGCATTTCCTGTCCCTGCGGAACTTCAAGCGTATTACCGTTGATTGCCCAGCGGATTCCGAGTTTGCTGAACGCAATGCGCAGCGGCCGCATATCCTGAGGATTGATTTTTTCGATGCGGATTGAACCTTTTGTTGCGGCGGCAAGTCCGATGTACGAACCTATTTCCATATAATCAGGCCCGATTGTAAATTCAGTGCCGTGGAGTTTTTTTACGCCGTCAATGCAAAGGATATTGCTTCCTGTTCCCGTGATTTTTGCGCCCATTGAATTGAGCATATTGCACAAATCCTGAACATGAGGCTCGCTTGCAGCATTTGTAATCGTAGTCTTCCCTTCTGAAATTGCCGCCGCCATCAGAGCATTTTCTGTTGCAGTTACGGAAGTTTCGTCAAGGAAAATATCCTCTCCGACAAGCTTGTTTGCAGAAAAAACGAATTTTCCGTCAATGTCAACTCTTGCGCCAAGTTCCGTCAAAGCAAGAAAATGAGTATCAAGACGGCGACGTCCGATTACGTCCCCGCCAGGAGGCATCATTACGGCTTTTCCGAGACGAGCAAGAAGCGGACCTGCAAACAAAATTGAAGCCCTGATTTTTTTTGACAAATCGGCAGGGATTTCTGAGCTCTTTACGTTTGCACAGCAGACTGTCCAGGTGTGTTCAGATTCTTTTTTTACGTCAGCGCCGAGGGCTTCCAGAATTTTGAACATTACGAAAGTATCTTCGATTGCCGGAATGTTCTTTAGTTTTACAGGTTCGTCTGTCAGTAAAGTTGCGGCTATACACGGCAATGCAGAATTTTTATTTCCGCAAGTCGTAATAGTTCCTTTTATAGGAAAACCGCCTTCGATTATGTATTCGTGCATAAAAAAATCCTCTGAAATTATAATTTTGCAATTAGTTCACTTAAATTTATTATAATATCGGTTGCCTGCACCATTTGATTTAGGGAAACCCATTCTGATGCAGAGTGATAATTGTGAGCGCCGGTAAAAATATTCGGTGTAGGAATTCCCATTTCAGTCAGTCTTGAACCGTCAGTTCCGCCGCGGATAAGCTTGAACTCAGGCTCGACGCCGCTTGTTTTATAGGCTTTGACAAGAACCTGCTTTACAAACGGAAATTTTTCGATTGTATCGTTCATATTTAAATACTGCTGGATATGAGTTACAGATGCCTTACCGCCAAAAGAAGATGCCGTTGCAGAGGCAAGCTGTTCGACGAGGGACTTGCGCTTTTGCATATTCTCTATATCAAAGTCGCGAAGATACAAAGAAACCTGTGCCTCGTCCATCGTACCTGAGATTTTCATCGGACAGTAAAAGCCGCGCCGTAAATCAGTAGTTTCAGGGCTTTCGTGGCGCGGAAGGTTCTGAACGAAATTTGATGCCATCGAAATTGCATTTACCATTCCGTTTGCGCGCGCACTGTCTGTATGACTTGAAACGCCTTTGAACGTGATGTCAGAGCGGAAAGCATTGAAACACTCGCTTTCAAGTTCACCGATATGTCCGCCGTCAACAGTATACGCAAATTTGCTTTTGAGCATTTCAACAGGAACTTTGTCCATTCCGTGACCCGTTTCTTCGTCGGGCGAAAAAATTACTTCTATCATTCCGTGCGGAATTTCTTTGTACGAAAGAAGATAGCACAGCGCGCTTACGATGATTGTAATGCCGGCTTTGTCATCACCGCCCAAAAGTGTCGTTCCGTCTGTCGTGATGACTGTATCGCGCTCCTCTGCCGCCTCTGCAAGGGCTGGAATTTTGCGAGGGTCAAGCGTTATTCCGTTTTCAAGCTGAATTATGCTTCCGTCGTAATCTTTGAAAATTTTTGGATTTACGTTCTGACCGGAAACTTCTTCGACCGTATCAAGATGCGCAAGAAGGCAAAAAGGCCTTGCATTTTCAAAACCGCCTGTCGCAGGAATTCTTGCGTAAATATAAGAATGTTCTGTAAGGCAGACATCAGAAAAGCCAAGCTGAACTAACTCCTGACTTAAATCTTTTGCAAATTCTGCCTGACATTGAGTTGAAGGAATTATTCCCTTATCTGCATTTTCGCACGAACTTGTTGAATGTTTTTTTGCATATTTTACAAACCGTTCGCAAATCTGACTTTCTTCTATCGAATTTTTTGACAAATATTTCATAATCAGCCTATAGCATAAATTAAGAAGTATTATTTTTCAAGCAATAAATTGAACTTAAATTTTTTCGGAATTTCACGGAGCGTTACAACGCTTTCCGCAACTTCACGAAATTTTACGGCGCGTTACGGGACATCACGGAACGGAGGCGAAAAGCTGGTTGATGTAAATTTCGGAGATGTACTCGGCAGATTCCGTACAGCCGGCTTTTACCCATTCGATTGAAACGTTCATAAAACTTCCGGCGGCGTAGTATGCGGCGTACACAGACTGACCGCTGTACTCGTTTTGTATGTTTTCGACAAATTCAGAATTGACAAAATCGCGGTACAAGTATTCAAGGTGCGAATTTATGATAATCTGCATAAAGGCTGACTGCTTTTTAAGCATTTTGAAAACTCGCAGGATTTTTTCTTCAAAGTCTTTGCGGCAACGTGATTTGTAAATTGTCTGGAGCATAAACTGTTCTTTTTGCTGAATGAAATAATTTTTTATGACGTCCTCTTTTGATTTAAAATGGCGGTAGAACGTCGCGCGCCCTACTCCGGCTTTTTTTGCAATGTCAGTAACAGAAATTTCATCGTAAGAATTTTTTTTCATCAGCTGAATGAGTGCATCAGTTATGTATTGCATCGAGGTGTCAGTGTCATTTTTCTTCATAAAACATTTTTTTCTTTTTGTTTCATTTTGCTGAACAAATTGCAGGCAGTGTTTCAAATTGAAAAGCGCCGCTTGTCTTTTGAAAAATTCAGTTTTATCTTTCTTTTTGATGATACAAGTGTATCACTTAAAAAATCAAAAGGCAAATTTTTTTGCATACAGGAGGCATTATGAATCAGACAATATGGCTTGTGACAGGAGCGGCAGGATTTTTAGGCGGAACGATTTGCAGACAGCTTGTTCAGCGTGGAGAAAAAGTCCGTGCTTTAGTCCTGCGCGGAGATAAGGCAGTTCAATTTGTTCCTAAGGAAGTTGAAATTATCGAAGGAGATTTGTGCGATACGGCTTCCCTCGAGCGCTTTTTTGACGTTCCGCAGGGAAAGAAAATCAATGTCCTGCACATCGGAAGCATCGTTACAGTCGACCCCGAATACAACCAGAAAGTAATGGACGTAAACGTAGGCGGAACTTCAAACATAGTAAATTTCTGCCTTGCAAAACGCGAGCGCGTAAAACTTGTGTACTGCTCTTCTACGGGAACAATCCTTCCGCTTGCACACCATAAAAAAATCCCCGAGCCTGAAACTTACAATACAAAAGGGCTCAAAGACTGCTACAGCATTTCAAAATCGATGGCAACGCAGAGAGTGCTCGCGGCGGCATATCACGATGATTTAAATGCCTGCATTGTCCTTCCCAGCGGAATTATGGGTCCTGAAGATTTTGCAGTCGGACACACGACAAAGACATTTCTTCAAATCGTAAACGGCGAGATGAAAACAGGAATTTCAGGTTCGTTCAATCTTGCGGACGTGCGAGATCTGGCGCAGGGTGTCATTCTTGCGGCAGAAAAAGGCAGGCAGGGAGAAAGCTACATTCTGGGCAACGAGGAAGTTTCTTTTAAAAAATTTGCAAAAATATTGCAGGAAGAGTCCGGCTGTAAGCCTGTAAAAAACTTTATTCCGGGCTGGCTTGCTTATTTTATTGCCTGGATTATGGAAAAACAGGCTGAAAAAACAGGAAAAAAGCCGATGATGACGACGTTTGCAGTCTGGAATCTATGCCGTAACAATAATTTTGATTCTTCAAAAGCAAAAGCAGAACTCGGCTATACGACGCGCAGTTACAAAGAAACAATCCGCGATGAATTTGAATGGTGCAAAAAAGCCGGTTTGATTATGTAAAAAAGTAAAAAACAGGACATCGGAGGTGAGAATTTGAGTTAATGTAGTCTTTTTTTTATAAAACTGTTATAATTAAAGTATGAGATTAACAAGTACGAGAGACAAGACAGTAAATTCAAGCTTTGCAAATGCAATTAAAAATTGTATGCCTGATGACGGCGGACTTTATGTTCCCGACGGAACGGCAAATTTAAGACGATGGATTTTATACACAAACGAGCAGACTTCTTTTTGTTCAATCGCAGGAGCTTTGACGTCTGCTTTTATTAACAACGAATATTCTCCGATAATCTGCGAAACTATTGCTACAAAGGCATTCCCTTTTGAGCCTGTTTTGAAACAGCTTGACGAAAAACTTTTTGTTCTGGAACTGTTCCACGGGCCGACAAAATGCAGCAGGGACTTTGGTGTTTCGTATTTAGTTGCAATGCTTGAAACGACTTTGCAGCTGGAAAACAAAAAAGCGCTTCTTCTTGATTATACGACAGGCGAACACGGCGCAATTCTTGCACAATCGCTGAAAAACAAAAAGCACTTGAAGTCTGTTTTAGTTTACCCTAAAGGAAAAATCTGCGGACTTTCAGAAGAAGATTTTGTATGGAACGGCGGAAACATTTATCCTGTTGAATTTGACGGCGACGGCGAGGGCGGTCATAAAATCATAAAAGAAATTTTTGACGACAAGGAACTTGCACAAAAACTTCATCTTACAGTTTCTACGACTGCAAACATCGGCCGTCTTATTCCGCAGACATTTCTTTTTACTTACGCTTTTTCGCGGTTAAAAAACAAAGTTTCAGGCGACATTTTTTACGCGCTTGACCCAGAAAATTACGGAAATCTGGTCGCAGGGCTTTACAGCTGGAAACTGTCACTGCCTGTTACGGGCTTTATTTTGCCGACAACTCCGCAGCTGACTTTAGATGCAATAGGAAATCCGATAATAACAGATTCCGTCGTACCTGTCGAACAGAGGAGTACTGCCGATGCTTCTGATCCGTCAAATCTTGAACGGCTTGAGGACTTTTTTTCGCATTACGCACCGATGATGAAAACTTTTGTTCATGCGTCGAATGTGTCTGAACAGGAAACGGAAGATGCGACAAAAGAACTGTTTATGAAATACAAACGCTACGCAGGTTACAACACTGCAAAAGCGTATGCCGCCGCATTAAAAAATCAAAACCTTGCTGACGAGGACGGCGGCGCAATCGTATTATTTGACAGATTCCACCCGGGATATTCTGCTGACTACATAAAACAGACAATCGGCGAAAAAATTGAAATTCCGCAGGAAATCGAAAACCTGCGCAAAACAGTAGACACAGGAAAAAGCCCTGTCAAAACATCTGCTGAACTTGTAAAAATTCTTGAAAGCCTGCAAGACTAGTTTATAAAACCAGTCCTGCAAGCGTAAATCTAAGCTTTCTGCAAAAGATTATTTTTTACCGGAAGTTTTCTTTTCTGACTTCTTTTCTTTTGCAGGGGCTTTTTCTGTTTTCTTTTCAACTTTCTTTTCTGCTTTCTTCTCTGACTTCTCTGAAGCTTTCTTTTCGGTCTTTTTTTCAGACTTCTTTTCAACCTTTTTTGCAGGTTTCTTTTCTGAAACTTTTTCAGAAGTCTTTTTTACGGCCTTTTTTTCTGCGGATTTTTCACTTGCAGAAACGGCTGTTTTTGAGGACTTTGAAGAAGATTTTTTTGCTGGCGTTTTTTTCTTTGGTGCAAAAATTTCGCAGAAAGCACTGCACTTATATTCAGACTTTTCTTGGGCAGAAACAAGTTCCTTGTAAACTTCAAGAATGTCGGAAGATTTTGCCTTGTCAGATGCAAACGCACAGCCAGCGACAAACAGATAAAGCGCAGAATCAAACGCCTCTTTGTTGAACCACATCACGTTGTCAAAATTGTTTGCGCCGACAAGACTGTCAGAATGAGGACTGTTCATCAGGTAAACGGAAATTTCTTTTAACGTTTCTTTTCTTGCGCCTTGAGAGAAATCTTTGTTTGAAAGCACGAGCATATTGAACATTCTTTCAAGATTCCAGCGCTGATTTTCTGAATTAAGGTTTCCTGCCGTTCTCATAAACTGAACGAATTTTCTTGCCAGTGACCATTTTGATGCAAAACGGTTTTCTGAAAGTGCCAGCGCAATCGAACTGATTACGAATGCCTCTTTTGAAAGTATGTCGTTTTCAAGTCCTGCAAGAATAAAATCAGAGATTTTCTTTGATTTTACGGCATTATTCAACAGAACAGAGAAGTCCTGTTTTTCTGCCTCTGCTTTACTGCCGGCTTTTGAAGTGGCCTTGTCCGACTTTGGTTTTACGGAAGATGCAAGCTTGAACATTTCGGCAAAGGTCTTTGCAAATTTTTCAAACTGCTTTTGTTCTGATGCAAGTTTGATTTTCTTTTGCTTTGGCTCTGTTTTTTGCTTTGACTTTGGCGCAGAAACAGAAAGTTTTTCGGCTTCTGAATCAAGTTCAATCTGGGCAAATTCATTTGCAATTTTATAGAACGATTCGGCTTTCTTTTTAAGGCTGTCAGTAAATTTTTCTGTGGCAGAATCAGACGGCTTTGCAAAGAGTTTTGAAAGTCCTGCAAAGAATTTGTCGTCGACAAATTCACTTAATGCCTTGTACAGTTCCTTAAAGCGGATTTCGTCCCATTCTTCGTCAAGATTGTAACAGCCGCGTCCGTTAAGTTCCGTGCACAACGTACTGTATTTTTTGTCCTCAGTATCGCGCAGCTGGATTATGTCAAGAAGAACCTGAGATTCAAAACCGTTGAGGCTCAGGAACAAACCGTTACGGCAAATGTCGCTTGATTTTCTGACATACCACAAGCCTGAGCGCTGTTCGCGGAAAATCAGGTAATTGTCAGGTTCGTCAGTAAGCCCGAGCCCTTCGGCAATGGAGCGCGACTGGAGTTTTATGTTTTCGCCTGTCTTTACGGCATATTCGCACGACTGCTTAATCCAGCCGGAAGCGCGTTCGTATTTATTATTGTAGAAAACAACTGCGCGTTCGTTACCTGCCCTGTTTGAATATGCAAAAACGTTTTCGTTTACGTGACCGTTATCCCACACGTCGTAGAACAAAAAGTCCTCGCTCTGACTGAACAGATAGCGCTTTTTCATCAATGGGAAAATGTCGTGACAGTGCCTGTTGTACAAATCCCTGTCCGGCGTTTCGTTCCTGTAGGCTTTTGTATATTCCATTCCGTATTTTTCTTCAAAGCCTTCGATTTGTCCGTGACCGAACATCGGAAGCCCCGGCATCGTAACCATAAGAGTACATACGCCAAAATATTTGTCGCCTTTGCCAAACTGTGCAACCGCCGTTTCTTCGTCAGGGTTGTTCATAAAGTTGACGTAGCGCTTTAAAATCTGAGGGTCAAACTTGATTGTATTTTTTACTGTATCGCGATATTTTTGATTTTCCTCTTTTTTGAGCATATTCATAAATGCTGAATTGTAAACGCGGTGCATTCCGAGAGTGCGGACAAAGTAGCCTTCCATCATCCAGAAAGCTTCTGCCAGAAGCAGAGTGTCAGGAACTTCTTTTGCAACCCTGTCTACGACTTCGCGCCAGAATTCATTTGGAATTGCATCGTTAAACTGCTGTGTCGAAAGTCCTGTTTCGCTTCGGGTTGCAATATCGCCACCGTGTCCCGGCTCAGGATACCAAAGACGGCGGATATGTTTTTTTGCAAGAACCATTGCGGCATCAAAGCGGATAATCGGGAAATTCCGTGCAACGTGCAGGATTTCCTGAATGACCTCTTCGCGCGCTTTTGGATTTAAAAAGTCAATCTGCGCAGTATCATTCCAAGGCATTCCGGTTCCGTCGTTACCGTGATAAATGTAGCGCGTATCTCCTGTGGCATGGTCAACGCGTTTAAAAACTACGGCGCAGTCTGTCTTTGAGTAATAGTGGTCTTCAAGGTATACGCCGACACGAGGGTCTTTTGAAAGGTTTTCGCCGTTATACGAATACTGCGGAAACGGATTGTCACGGCGCTGAACGAACAGGTCAGGCTTTTCTACAATCCATCGGCTGTCCATACCTGTGTGGTTAGGAACCATATCAGAGGCAAGACGAATTCCGCGCTTCCATAAACGTGCACGCAGATTTTCAAGCGCTTCCCAACCGCCGAGATTTGAAGCGATATTGTAGTCCATCAGACTGTAGGCACTTGCGGCAGCTTCGGGGTTTCCGCAAATCTGCTTAATGCGGCGGCTGGCGTTGCTTCGTTCCCAGAGTCCGATGAGCCACAGCCCCGTAAAGCCCTCGTCACGCAAAGCATCAAGTTCTTCGTCAGGAATCTGGTCAAGCCTGTTTATAGGACGATTGTATTTTTTTGTAAGCTGGTCAAGCCATACAAGGACAGTCTTTGCCATCAAAACGACTTTTGGCATCCAGTCCCTGTCAGGGCTGAACCGCTCGTATTCGTTCATGAGGTTTTCAAAACTCATTACAGGGACATCAACGTCGCCACCGTTCACTCCATGCCAGGCGGCTTTTTCTTCTTCGCTCAAAGTATCAAGACCGGCAAGAAGGCGTTTGAGCCATTCGCCTAAAAGCGTAAACCAGTTTTTGTAAATATACTCAAGCTGACCGCGAAGGCTTGTCGGACTGAAAACTACAGGCTCGCGCAGAAAATTAATCAGGTCGTGGTTAAACGGTCCGAACACAGGCAGTTTTGCAAAGTAGCGCTGGATATCTGCCCAAGTTTTATGATAAAGCGGATTTTTTCCTAATTTCTGGTCATTAAACATTATGCTGAACGGAAGAAAGGCGGGATTTTCGTTTTCAAGATGGAGCATAATCATTTCTTCAAAAGAAGATTCCCTGTTTGAACGGAGCTTTCCTGTTCCGACATCGATAGAAGTTTCGCTCATATATTTTTCGAGAGTGATTTCGCCGCGATAAACCGCCGTAGGAGGAAACTCCGTATTGAACTGAATCAAAAGCTCATCGATGTTCTCTTTGCCGTATTTATTGTCAAGGTCTTTTAAGGCATCAGAAAACGCCGTAGACAATTTTGACTTTCTGTAAAGCATACAGCAGTAATGCAGGATTTCGTCGATAAGTCCCATTGCATTGATAGAACCTGCTGAAACGCGTTTTTCGGGAAGTCCCATTTTGTCAAAATAAGTGTTCAGCCTGTCGGTAAAAATCCTGACTGCTTTCATATCAGAAATAATTACGTTTCCTGTAGAAGCATAAAGGGCGCTGCTGAATTTACAGCTGTCGCGCACGGCTTTATTAATATGAAATTCATTGTACGAAATTTTCATTATTTCCTCCCGTCATGCTTTTCAGCAATAACTTTGATTTTTTGAATGAGATTTTTATTTTTAATAAGTTCTTCTACAAGACAAGGAATTCTGTAAGTCCAGTTGAAATCAGTAACTTCGCCCGGAACGTTTACGCGTTCATCTTTTGAATTTGGAAGCCAGTAATTGATGTCCATATAGAGATAGTCCTGCAAAGGATGAATGCACCAGAGGCTGTTTGTCTTTGCAGTTGCCTCAAAAATCGCCTCGGCAATTTCAGGCGTAAAATCCTTTAACTTGTCGTAAGATGCGCCGCTTTGAATTTCGTTCATGCTGACGAGTTTTTCAAATGCCTCAGGATTTTGTTTTACAAACATTGATGCGGCAGAGCAATCTTCTTCCCACCACTGTCTGATTGTTGTCGAATCATGCACAGACGTCGTAGTAACGGAAAGCCTGCGGTATTCGTCAAACGAAACATACGGCTGACCCGGGATTTCCCATTTTCGTGACCAGCGGAGAACGCTCAAGCCCAAAATGTTTTCGTTCTGCATTACGCTCGGAACGCACGCAAGGTTTACGCCGAGGTCCTCGCCGCATGCCTGCATATCAACCGCAGAAGTCAGGCTCTGGAGAATGTCTGTTGCCTGTTCTTCCCATTTTTTGTCCTGCTGAATGTTTTTCTGGTTGAATAAATGTTCGAGCTTTTCTTTTTCCTGTGCAGAAAGCGTTGTCCATGCGTAAGAACTGTAAAAAGTCCAGACAGGAACAAACTGATTTTCTTCTATTTGTATTAACGAGCGGTTGTTCCAGTATTCTGCAAGCTTTCGTTTTATTCCGTCGGCAGTTTCCGTAGAACACTCGGCAGACAAATCAAGTTCATAAATGTCTTTGTCGCCTTTAATCTGTTTTTTGAAAAGCCAGAGTTCTTCAGAGCCGAGCCTGTCGCAGATTTTTGAAAGAATGTTGTGTGATTTTTCCTGATTCCAGGTAAAATAATCGATGTCGGAAGTTTTTACGTGAGGTTCGCTAAGCCAGCGTATTCTTGCATCGTCAAAGCCAAGATTATTCAGTTCCTGACGCGAAATGCTTACGTAAGGCTCGGCATGTCCCAAGATTGCAGTTGAGTCACGTTCCGGGATTGCCCAGATTCTGAAAAAGCCGAGAATGTGGTCAAGCCTGTATGCCTTGTAATACTGGCTTGCAGAAAGAAGGCGGTTTTTCCACCAGCTGTAGTCTGCATCGCGCAGGTTTTTCCAGTTGTAAGTCGGAAATCCCCAGTTTTGTCCGGCAGGGTTTTCGTTGTCAACAGGACTTCCTGCCCTGAGGCTGTGATTGAAGAACTCCGGGTTTGCCCAGGCATCGCAGGAATCTTCGTTCATCATGATAGGCATATCGCCTTTTAAGATTATGCCGAGTGACTTTACGTATTCGCACGATGCTTTAAATTGAACGTTGAGCTTAAACTGAAGCCAGGCGTAAAACAGATGTTCTTTTTTCAGCTGTTCATCGTTCCAGCGTTTCTGGATTTCTTTCTGACCGGGAAGCTGGTCTTTTTTGTTCCAGAACTTCCAGGAAGCCTGCATATTCTGCCATTTTAAGTTTTTGTAGACTGCGTATTCTGCAATCCAGGGATTTTCGTCAATCCATTTTGACAATGCAGAATCGGGCTTTGATTTTTTTGCAATGTCAGTGCTTTCGTAAATGTCGCGCAAAAGTTCTGTCTTGCGGTTTAAAATTCCCTGATAATCGTAGCGGCTTTTATACGGAAAATCTTTTATAAACGAATCGTATTTTTTTTTGAAATTTTCGTCTTTCTTATAAAGGCCGGCAAATTCTGCAATTTCTGAAATGTCTGCATAAATCGGATGAAGCGCAAATGCAGAAAGCCCGCTGTACGGCGAACTTTGAGTTCCTGTGTCATTGACAGGCAAAAGCTGGATTATTTTTAAACCTGCGGCGGCGCAAAAATCCGCAAATTCTTTTAACGATGTGTATTCTCCTATTACAGGGGACTTTTTTGTATAAAGGGCACCAAGCGGAACTACTGTTCCTGTTAAATTTTCAACTGTATTTTTTGATATTTTTTGCATAATATAGAATTATAACACAGTTTAATGCAATCCGCTTATTTTTTTTATTAAAATTTACAATTTTTTTTCAGATAAACAGACAAAGGCAAAAAGTGAATTCTGGCTGCCGTTCATCTGCTTATCTGTTTATTTTCTATTTTATTTCTATATTAATCGTTATTAACTGATTAACTGTCATTAACTGTTGATTGAAGTTTTAATCGTAGTTCCGACGTAATCTGAGTCGTTTAGAATATTCTTGATGTTTTCGATATTTTTGCCGGAAGCGCAGATTACGGTCAAGTTGAGTTCTTCTGCCTTTTTTGATGCGACAGGGTCAAACGGAGTGTTTTTGCCCGGAACCCAGTCGTCGCCGACCATTTTTCTGAAGTCACGCCATGAAATCTGGTCAATCGGCGTTGCATCGGGATTTTTGCGCGGATCGTCTGTGTAAACTTTTTCTATGTTTGAAAGGTTTACGACAGTGTCGGCACAGAATTTTTCTGCGAGAAGGACTGCATCGTTGTCAGTAGAAAATCCCGGTTTCCAGCCGGAAGCAACGAGAACCTGACCTTTAAACTCGATGTCGTCAGTCGGATTGTATACGACAGGATTCTGGCAAAGACTTCCGAAAGCGGCTTTTAAAAGTTCAGCGTTAAGCCTTGTTGCCATAATGCCAATCCAGTCTGCCTGAGAGTTGTCAAAGTTTTGTGGAGAAGAAAGGCCGGTTAAAATTTCGCGGTATGCGCTCTGATAAACGCGTGCAGGTCCGCCGCCGCCGACTACTAAAATCAGACGGCGTTCCTTGTCCTCTGAAAGCCAGCCGCCTGTCATCGAAACGAATTTTGTCAGGAACTCCGTATCAGGTTTTTCAGGAACAACGATAGAACCACCGACAGATAAAACTTTTGTCTTTGCCATAATTTCTCCTATTTGTAATACGATAATTTTTTTTCAAGTTTATTGAAAACGATTACAACAAGTGCATTCATTATAAGATAAAAAATTCCTGCGATAAAAAGCGGAACTGTAGAAAAAAGCCTGCTTGCAGTTGTTTTGGAAATCTGGAGAAGTTCGACAACTCCGATGACCTGAACTAAAGCAGTGTCCTTTACAAGTGTCATAACTTCGTTGCCCATAGGAGCGATTATGCGCTTTATGACCTGCGGACAGATGATGTGAAAAAAAGTCTGCGTTCCTGTGTAACCGAGAACTTTGCAGGCTTCGTATTGTCCTATGGGAATTGACTCAAAACCGCCGCGATAAATTTCTGCAAAATAACAGGCGTAGTTTACTGACAGCGCGATGATTGCCGCTACAAACCTGTCTAACTTTAAAGCAAAAACCTGCCCCGGAATAAAATACACGCAGATTAACTGAAGCATTAACGGCGTACCGCGCACGACAAGAAGAACGAGTTTTACGAATTCCCTCAAGACTGTTATGCGCGACATTCTTCCGGCGCAGATAAAAACGGCAAGCGGAATTGCAAAAACCAGTGTCAGAAAAAATACTTCGACAGAAACGACAGTTCCCGAAAGCATTGAACTAAGGATTTTTAAGATTTTGTCAGTTCCGCTCATAAATAACCTTTTTGATTAAATTAACGCCGTAAAAAAATTTAACGTCCGATAACAGAAATGTCACTGCCGAACCATTTTTTAGAAATTGCGGCAACAGTTCCGTCGGCAGCCATCTGTTCAAGAATACTCTGAACTTCGTTTGTAAGCTTGATGTCATTTTTTCTGAAAGCGATTCCGTATTCTTCCGAAGCGAGCGATTCGCTTAAAGTGTGGAACGGAAGTCCTGCCGTCTTTATGCTGTATTCTGCGACAACGATGTCCATTACAACGCCGTCAACGCCGCCAATCGAAAGGTCAGTCAGCGCAAGAAGATTCTGTTCAAAAGGAATGATGTCAGCAAGTGAATTTTTAAAATCAGGATTTGCATCTACTGCGTCCTGTGCAGAAGAACCGGCTTGAAGTCCGATTTTCTTTCCTTTTAAATCTGCAAGCGAATTAATGCCCGAGTCATCTCTTACGACAACAATCTGTGCATTGTTCAAATATGGTTTTGTAAAGCTCAAGATTGCCTTGCGTTCTTCCGTAATCGTAAGTCCGTTCCAGATACAGTCAATATTTCCTGTGCTCAATTCCTGTTCTTTTGCGTCCCAGTTAATAGGCTGTGCTTTAAAAGTAACGCCAAGTCTTTTTGAAACTTCTTTTGCAAGGTCAATGTCATAACCTGTAATTTCGTTATTTTCATCACGAAATCCCAATGGCGGAAATGAGTCGTCAAGTCCTAAAACAAAAACACCGCGGCCTTTTAATTCTACAAGCGAATTGTCTGCTTTTGATGATTTTCCTTTACAGCCGAAAAACAATCCGGCAGCTGCAATTACTGCAATTAAAACTGTTGATAATTTTTTCATAATTTTCCTCGAAATTATTTTATTTTTTTTCTGTACTCGTACAGTTTTTGACAAACTTTTTAAGCTTTGAAATCTGCGCCTTGACTTTCTGGGAATTCGGTGCGCCGGTTGTCTTGCGTGCTTCAACACAGGCAGACGGCGTTATAAAACCGTAAATGTCGTCGTCAATTAATTCGGAACACGTCTTGAATTCTTCGACACACAAATCTTCAAGCTTGCAGTTATTTTCGATTGCGAGGCGGACTGCTTTTGCACTGACACCGTGCGCCGTTCTGAAAGGCATTCCCTTGCGGACAAGGTAGTCTGCTACGTCTGTCGCATTAAGATAGCCGCCTTCACAGCCGTCTGCCATAGTTTTGGAATTCCACTTTGCGCTTTCTATCATATAAGTGAACACTGTCAGGCACGATGAAACTGTATCGAACGCATTGAAAAGCGGTTCTTTGTCCTCCTGCATATCACGGTCATACGAAAGAGGAAGTCCTTTCATCATCGTCAAAAGGCTTGCAAGCTGACCATAGACTTTGCCTGTCCTGCCGCGGATTAATTCTGCAAAGTCAGGATTTTTTTTCTGCGGCATAATTGAACTGCCTGTAGACCATTTTTCGCTCAGTTCGACAAAACCAAATTCTGTCGTTGCCCACAGTACGATTTCTTCTGAAAAGCGCGACAGGTGCATCTGGATAAGGCTGAAACACGAAGTAAACTCAATGCAGTAATCCCTGTCAGAAACGCTGTCGAGGCTGTTCTGCGTTACGCCTTTAAAACCGAGTTCCCTTGCGACAAATTCCCTGTCGAGCGGAAGTCCGCTTCCTGCGAGTGCTCCCGAACCAAGCGGACTGAAATCTATTCTCTTTAAGGCATCAGAGAGCCTGTCATAGTCGCGCTGCAAGCTCCAGCTCCAGGCGCACAAATGATGTGCAAGCGTTATGGGCTGGGCATGCTGCATGTGGGTAAAGCCCGGCATAAGTGTTTTTGTATTTTTTTCTGCGATAGAAGTCAGAACATCGATTAACCTGACGATTTTCAGCTGGAGCTCGGGAATTACGCGTTTTAAATAAAGGCGTTCATCAAGTGCAATCTGGTCGTTACGGCTTCTTCCTGTATGAAGTTTTTTGCCTGCCTCGCCGATTCTGTCTGTCAAAGTTGCTTCTATAAATGAGTGAATGTCCTCGGCACTGTAATCTACTGCAAGTTTGCCTGACTTCAAATCGCTTTTGATGGATTCAAGTCCCTTGATGATTTTGGCGCTTTCTGCTTTTGAGATGATGCCTGTTTCGCCTAGCATTTTTGCGTGGGCTATGCTTCCCTTGATGTCGTCCTCTGCCATGCGCTCGTCTACGTAAATGGAAGTTTCAAATTCAACGGCGGCGGCATCAGGGCCTTCTTTAAATCGTCCGTGCCACAAAGCCGCGTGATTGTCTGTAGTCAATGTTCCGTGTTTCATAGCGATATTATAGTGAAATTGAACTCTAAGCGCAATTAAGCGCTCGCGGTTTTCTGATGTCGGACAAGCATTGGATTATCTCGCGCTACGAGTTTGCGGAATGCAAACTCTATGTCGGCGCTCGCGGTTTTCTTAGGTCGGACAAGCACGGAGTTATCTCGCGCTACGAGAATTGCGCAAAGCGCAATTCTCTATGTTGGTAGCAGTCTGTTGTAGTTGTAAATTTCAAGTTGTTCACAAAAGCGGGGGTTCTGCGTAATGAGAGGTTTGACGGAGTGCACAATTTTTTTTCGGAATTTTGGACGGAATGTAGTATAAATTGGGCAGAAATGGTGGTTAAATGGTGGGCGTAGAAATGAATGCAAAGGCGCAGATTTTTGGGTTTCCAAGGGTCTGCGTTTTTTTTCAAGCGGAGGTAAAGATGAAAAACGTCGGTTACTATAACGGAAAAATGGGATTGATGGAAGAACTGTCCGTACCGTTTTTAGACAGGGGAATGTTTTTTGGCGACGGAGTTTACGATGCGACTTATGCCGCCAACAGAAAAATTTTTGAAACAGATTTTCACGTTGACCGTTTTTACAACAGTTTAAAAGCCGTAAAAATAAATCTTGAATTTTCAAAACCGCAGTTAATCGCAGAACTCCAGAAATGTATTGATGCGATGGATTCTGACGGCGTTGTTTTTGTCTACTGGCAGGCAACGAGGGGAACTGCAATACGCAACCACGTTTTTCCTGAGAACGTTCCGCCGAACCTTTTGATTTACGTAATCGAATCTTCGCTCACAGATTTACGTATTCCCAAAAAAGCAATCACAGTTGAGGACACAAGATTTTTACACTGCAACATAAAGACTTTAAATCTTCTGCCGTCAGTAATGGCAAGCCAGCAGGCAAAGGAAGCAGGCTGCTCGGAAGTGATTTTTCATCGCGGAGAGCGCGTTACCGAATGTGCGCACAGCAACGTGAACATTTTAAAAGACGGAGTTTTCATAACGCCGCCGCTTGACAACCTTATCCTGCCGGGAACGACACGACGGCATTATCTTGAAATCTGCGAACGGCTCGGCGTTCCTTTTGAAGAGCGGACTTTTACGTTAAGCGAACTTTTTGATGCCGATGAAATTATGATTACGAGCGCCGGAACTTTAGGAATGACAGTCTGCGAAGTTGACGGAAAAAGAACAGGCGGCAAAGACCCCGAACTTTTACATAAACTTCAGCGCGCGGCCGTCGACGACTTTACACTGGAAACAGGATTTGTTCCCGACATTCTGTAAAGACTTAGAAAAAACGCATGCACAAAGTTCAGCGTAAAGCGTTTTATTTAAACCCGATTTAAAACGGAAGTACATTATGACAAAAGAAGAACTTGCAGAAAAAATCACAGGCGAAAACCTCGACTCAATCATGAACCTCGATCCGCGCGGTTACGGCGTTTCGCGCATTTTGTACAAAGCCTCGCGCAAAACCGCAGGCAACAAAAGCACCTCGATGACATTTGCAAAAAAAATCTGCTCGATTTTTTCAAGTGCTGAATTTGAAAAACTTTCTTCCGAAAAGAAAAAATCAAATACAGTTTTGATAATGACAGGCTTTGTACTTCGTCCCCACTTAATGCCCGAAACTGACGGAATTGTCGGCGCGCTTTTATTTGCACGCTCACTGATTTACGCCTTTGGAGTAACGCCCGTTCTTTCTGTCAACGAAAAAAACGTTCCTGCAATTCTTTCTGCGGCGGCGCTGATGGGACTGCACGTTTACGACGATATCGAAACTGCAAAAAAAATGCCGTTAAGTTTTTCTTACGTCACGATTCCTGTTGAAAAAGAAAACGCCAAAGCAAAAATAAAAGAATTTACTTCAAGCGAAAATCCGCTTTTTGTTTTTTCAACGGAATGTGCAGGCGCAAATTCTTACGGCGAATATCACAACGCGACAGGAATAAATATGACGGAACTTGAATCAAAACAAGACTTGCTTTTTGAGTTTTACAAAAAGAAAAAAGTTCCTGTGTTTGCAGTCGGCGATTTAGGAAACGAACTCGGAATGGGCAAACTTTCATCTCATATAAAAAAATTCATTCCGTATGCGGACGGCACAAAAAACGGAATAACCGCGTCTACTTCTGCGGACTTTGTCTTGACTGCGACTGTCAGCGACTGGGGAGTTTACGCGGTCATCTCGGCAATCGCCTTTCTAAAAAAAGACATCGCAGTCATGCACGACGAAAAAATGGAAGAAGCCGTTTTGCGCCAGTGCTGTCTTAGCGGAATGGTTGATATGACAGGTTCGCTTTTGCCTGCGATTGACGGCTTTGACGTTGAGTTTCAAAAACAGGTTGTCGCGCTTATGAGGTCGACAGTGGAGTTTGCAATTCACTACGACAACAAAACTTGGTTTGACAAAGTTCTGGAAAAAAAATTTTATGACGTGCAATAGAAATCAGGCAGAAATAAAAAAGAAAGTAAATGCAGTAAAAATTGTTCAGGCGGGCGAAAACGCAATCTCGATTCAATTTGAACAGAAAATTTCGCCTGCGTTAAATTCAGTCATTTCAAGACTTTGCTTTTTTCTCGATGCTGAACGATTTGCAGACAGATTTTTTATTCAGGAAACAGTGCCGTCTTACTGCGCAATCCTTGTCGTTTTAAAAACAAAGCGCAGGCTCAGATTATTAAAAAAAGAAATTTATAAAAAACTGTTTTTGATTTTTTCGTCAGACAAAACTTCTCAAGAAGAAAATCAGACTGTCCACAAAATACCGGTCTGCTATGATGATGAGTTTTCGCCCGACATAAAAAACGTATGCGCGCACACAGGGCTTTCAAAAGAAGAAGTCATCGCACGTCACGCACAAAAAGAATACCTCGTTTATATGCTCGGCTTTTTGCCCGGCTTTGCGTACCTTGGCGGAATGGACACAAAACTTGAAACGCCGCGATTAAAAACACCACGTACAAAAATTCCGGCAGGAAGCGTTGCAATCGGCGGAAGTCAGACAGGAATCTATCCTGCAGAAAGTCCGGGCGGCTGGCAAATCATCGGAAAAACTCCAGTCAAAACTTTTGACATTCAGAGAAACCCGGCAGTGTTTTTTAAGGCAGGAGATAAAATAAAATTTGAGCCTGTTTCAAAAGAAGAATTTTTTTTGATACAGGAAAAAGAAAGCAAGGCAGAAAACGCATGTGAAAAAAAAGAACGCTTTACATGCACAGGCGGAATAAAAATTTTAAATCCCGGTTTGTGCACGACAGTACAGGACGCAGGGCGCAAAGGCTTTTTAAAATCCGGCATAACTGAAAACGGCGCAATGGATAAAATTTCTTTTGAAACGGCAAACGCAATTTTAGGAAATGCAGAAAACACCGCCGTCCTTGAAACGACTATTTTCGGCCCGGAAATTTATTTTTTTACTCCTGCTGACTTTTGCATTACGGGCGCAGACATTCATCCTGAGCTGAACTGCAAGCCATGCGGAATGTACAGAAAAATCCACGCAGAGGCAGGAAGCGTTTTAAAAACAGGATTTGCCTCTGACGGACTTAGAAGTTACGTTGCGTTTAAAGGCGGAATACTCGTAAAAAAATTTTTTAAAAGCAGTTCTACAGATTTAAAATGCAAGTACGGCGGTTTTGAAGGCAGACGGCTTTGCGCAGGTGACCAGCTTGCACTCGGCGATAATTTTTGCGATGCGAGTTGCGATAAAAATTCTGCAAGGCGTTTAAAAAATCAGTTAAAACGAAAACTCAAAATTCTTCTTAAAAACAAAACTGAACTTCCTGTCAAAAGTCCGCTTACGCTCCGTGTCGTAAAGTCGTCGCAGTTTGCGTTTTTCAGCAGGGAAGATGTAAAAACATTCTGTTCGACGGAATACGAAATTACGCCTGAAAGCGACAGAATGGGAATCCGCCTCAAAGGAAAAAAGCTTGCGTGCAGTTCAACTGACATAATTTCTGACGGAATTCCTTTTGGTGCGGTGCAGATTACAAGCGAAGGTCTGCCTGTAATTATGGCGCAGGACAGACAGACTTGCGGAGGCTATGCAAAAATCGCTTGTGTCGTAAAAAAAGATATGAACATTCTTGCACAGTGCAAAAGCGGAACAAAAATAAAATTTAAATTTACAGACTGATTTACAGACTATTCTTCTGGAGGAAAAAAAATGAACGAAAATATTTATCAGAATTATCTGCCCAAAGACGTAAGGGCTCTTATTGCACAGGAAAAAATTACAGGTCAGACAAGCGGAATGTGCAGCGGCTATGCGCAGGGAAACCTCTGCATACTTCCAAAAAAATACGCTTACGATTTTCTGCTTTTTTGCCAGCGCAATCCAAAGTCGTGTCCGCTTCTTGAAGTCACTGATACAGGCGAACGGCTTTTAAAAACGTGCGCACCGGGGAGCGACATTGCAACGGACATTCCAAAGTACAGAGTATGGCAGGACGGAAAAATGATTGCAGAACCGTTCAACGTAAAAGATTTCTGGCGCGATGATCTTGTAAGTTTTATAATCGGTTGCAGTTTTAGTTTTGAATCGCTTTTAATGGAAAACGGAATTGACGTAAGGAACATAAGCCAGAACTGCAACGTTCCAATGTACCTTACGAATATAGAAACACAGCGCGCAGGAATTTTTGGCGGAAAAATGGTCGTAAGCATGCGACCCATTCCGTACAGTCAGATTGTAAAAGCCGTAACGGTAACCGCCTCAATGCCACGAGTACACGGCTCTCCTATTCACATAGGAAACCCGGAAGCAATCGGCATAAAAGATTTAGGCAGACCTGACTTTGGCGATGCGGTAAAAATCAACGACGGCGAAGTTCCTGTTTTCTGGTGCTGTGGCGTAACTCCGCAGTCTGTCGTAATGACTTCAAAACCGGAATTCTGCATAACACATTCGCCCGGCAATATGCTCATAACTGATTTAAAAAACACTGACTTGATGTCGTAAAAAAATCAGGAGAAACAAAATGAAAACAATCGATTTAAACTGCGACCTCGGCGAAAGTTTTGGCGCATATACAAACCTTTTGCAAATGGACAGTCTGATTCTGCCTCACATCACCTCGGCAAACATCGCATGCGGTTTTCATGCAGGCGACCCTGTCGTAATGAAAAAGACAGTTGAACAGGCGGTAAAAAACGGCGTTGCACTCGGAGCGCACCCGGGGCTTGCTGACTTGCAGGGCTTTGGCAGACGGAACATAAAAATTACGCCAGAAGAGGCAGAAAGCCTTGTAATCTATCAGGTCGGCGCATTGCAGGCATTTGCACATTCTGCCGGCACAGAACTCAATCACGTAAAACCGCACGGCGCACTTTACAATATGGCGGCCGCAGATTTTGAACTTGCAAAAGCCGTTGCACGCGGAATAAAAAAATGCTCGTCTGATTTGATTTTTGTATGCCTTTACGGAAGCTGTATGGTACAGGCCGCCGAAAGCGAAAACATTAAATACGCCTGCGAAGTTTTTGCAGAC
Source organism: Treponema sp. (assembly GCA_051883255.1). GTDB lineage: Bacteria > Spirochaetota > Spirochaetia > Treponematales > Treponemataceae > Treponema_D. The sequence goes on along the minus strand of JBJETJ010000048.1, from coordinate 14,714 downwards.
CGCGCATATCAGGAAAACGGACTTTTAGTTGCGCGGAGCATGCAGGGCTCTGTCATCACTGACGAAAAAAAAGCAATCGAACGCTCTATAAAAATGGTCACGGAAGGCAAAGTCACAAGCATTACAGGCAAAGAAATCCCGGTACAGGCAGACACTATCTGTGTCCACGGCGACAACCCCAAAGCCGTAGAATTTGTAAAATCAATACATGCTGAATTTGTAAAACAAGGCATCCAAGTCAAAAGCCTGAGCCGAACCTAAAAATGCCGAAAGCCCTGCGAGCAGGGCTTTTTTTAAATTTTAATCAGCACTTGCCCCGCACTTCCGCCAGAGGCGGAAGATTTTAATAATTTCCTTGCAGAGCCAGCCAACACTAGTTGGCTGAACGCACAACGCGGAAACCAAGGTTGTTGTTCCTGTTGTCCGGGGAGTTGTTGTTCCGGTTACAAGACGCGGCGTTGTTCGCGTTATTGTTCCAAGAGCCACCGCGTTTAACGCGGTTATCGCCAGAATCCGAGCCGGTCATCATCTTGTTTATTCGGACTGCCTTTTTATATTTTTATGCGACCGCGCCAGAGGCGCGGACAACACAAAAACCAATTTACTCCACCGCCCTTATGTGCCGCTTTAGGCGGCACGGCGGTTCCGTTAATTGTTTTTTTAGCCCGTAGGGCTTTTTTTAAATTTTAATTAGAACTGGAACGCACAACGCGGTAACCAAGGATGCTGCTCCTGCAGTCCGGGGAGATGCGGTACCGGCTACAAGATGCGGCGACGTACGCGTTATCGTACCAAGAGCCACCGCGCTTAACGCGGAGATCGCCAGAACCCGAGCCGGTGTCGGGGGTCGAGCTGCCTATGCTGCTGTTATACCAGTCCCAGCACCATTCCCGTACGTTTCCGCTCATATCGTATATGCCGAGCGAGTTTGCCGTCTTGCCCTTGACTTCGTGGCTTGTTGAACTGCTGTTACTTGTATACCATGCAACATCTTCTATGTTGCCGCTTCCGCTGTAGGTTGTGCTTGATGTATTTGCTTCCCTTGCTATGTATTCCCACTCTGCCTCTGTCGGAAGGCGGTAGCCGTCGGCAGTAGTATCGTAGGTAATGCCATCCCAAGTTGAGTTTGAACTTGTATAAGAACAACAATATTTTCCGTTTGTTCCACTAATTCCAGTCCACTTTTTTGGGTCGGTTTCTCCTGAGATTGCGTAGACCGGGGTCAGATCTTCTGCCATTGAACGAAGGTTGCAGTACACTATTGCATCGTACCAGCTTACATAATATGCCGGGTAATTGTCGCCAAGACCGTATGATTCCTTTGGATTACTTCCGCCATACTTGCAGTATGTTTCATACTCTGCCTGCGTTACCTCGTGGTCGCATACAATCAAATCCCGGATTGTAAGCGTTCTTCCGCTTATAAATACTCTTGAAGTCGGTGTCCAAGTTTCTGTTCCTTCAATTTTCATACCTGCAACTTTTACAAATCCGGCAGGAACAGAAGTCGGAGTAGTTCCGTTATTGCTTGCAGTATTGCCACCGCCTGAAGATGGTTGCTGACAGGCTGACAAAATCAGTGTCAGAACCATCGCAGAAAAAGCGCTAAAATATTTGATTTTTTTCATCTTTTATTTCTCCTTTTGCTTTGATGAACTTTATTTTTACGTCGCAAACGTTTTGTTGTCACGCTAAAAACCGGTTTAAACGCAAAAAGGACGCACGGCGCAGTCTTTTTGAATTTTACTTCATCAGACCGCACCAATGCGTCCTTTCTTTATATGTAAATATTGTAGTTTCCGTTAAATTTAGAAGAGAGCCGTACCCCCCCCCGTCAAAATTTGAGCTTTTGGTAAGTTACAATAAACTGTCATCTTGATGTCCGTAAACATAGTGTAAGTATAGCACGGTTCTGCGGTTTTGAAAACAGAAAGTTTTAGTTTTTTTTGCCACGCGGATTGGTTCAGACCTAACGGTCTTCACGTTTTAGAGAGTGAGCAACGTTAGTTGCGAACCAATCCGTGTGGCATTTTTTTACTACACGAATATATACAAAACAAAAAGTATGTGCTATAATAATCTTTGGAAGTGCCTGATTCCAAGGCGGCGTCTCCCGGACTCTACCGGCATTTGCTGGAATATGATAAAGGGAGGCTTTGCGGAATGACATTATACGAAAAAATTTCGTTGGCTATTAATTTAGCTATTCTCATTCTGACAGCCCTTTCTTACCTAAAAAACAGAAAGAGTTAAAAAAAAAGCCGCCCTCAAGTTTGAACCACTAGGACGGCTTTATAAGTTTGATAAGTGGAGACGACCGACGGAGTCAGACATTTCCTTTAGTTCAATATACACTATAATTTATTTTTCGTCAAATGCGGGAGTTGTTATATTGGAGCGGGGCTTTTTTTTGTTCAGCGTGCACAATAAAAATTCTTGTTTTTGTGGAAAAAGTCATATAAATAAATGAAAAATAGTGCTTAAATCTTAAATATAAAACGAACTGCAAAGGCGTAGAAATTTCTTTTTAGATTTTTCTACGCCTTTTTTGTTTGCACATTTTTATTTTTCGCTGGAGGTTAGTATGAAAAAGGGAATTGGAAAATTAGCAGTTTTATCTGCGGCAGTTGTTTCTTTGCTTGGATTTGCATCTTGCGGTGGCAGCAAAGAAAAAATCATTAAAATCGGATTTAACATTCCGCTTACCGGAGATTCTCCGAAAGTCGGAGAAAGTGCAAAATACGCCGGTGAAATCGTAAAAGAGGAAATCAACTCTGCCGGCGGTCTTGACGTTAAGGGAACAAAATACCAGCTCGAATTTATTTATGTCGACAACGAATTAAAACCGGATTCAGCAATCAACGCGGCAAACAAACTTATCGACATTGACAAAGTTCTTGCATCTGTAGGCCCGGAAGGTTCTGGCCGTGCCATTGCCGCAGGAGAAGTTTACAATGATTCGGAAGTTCCGATGATTACTCCTTGGGCTACAAACCCTAAGGCTACAAAAGACAGACCTTTCTGTTTCAGGGCATGCTTTCTTGATCCGTTCCAGGCTCCTGTTGCTGCAAAGTTTGCAAAGGAACAGTTTGGTGCTTCAAAAGTTGCCATTGTTTACAACCTTGAGGACGACTATTCAAAAACACTTGCAGAACTTTTCAAGAATGAATGGGACGCAAAATACGGTTCGACTGTAGTGTTTGAATCTTTTGGTCAGAAAGATCAGGATTTTTCAGTTCAGCTTACAAAGGTAGTAAACTCTGATGCAGACTTTTTGTATCTGCCAAACTATTACAACTTTGTAGGTCTTATTACTTCGCAGGCAAAAGATTTGGGCTGGACAAAACCTGTTATGGGGTCTGACTCTTGGGGCTCGGCTGACTTGTTCCCGCTTTCAAAAGGTGCTGTTGTAGGAGATTTCTTTACAACTCACTATGCCGCAAAAGGTGCAACTGGAAAAACAAAAGAATTCATCGACAAATATCAGAAAACTTACGGCTATGTTCCTGATGACGTTGCCGCTTTGACTTACGATGCAACTTACATTGTATTGCAGGCAATTCAGGACGCAGGGCTTACAGGAAATCTTGCAAAGGACAGGGTTGCAGTAAAAGATGCAATGGGAAGAATAAAGAGTTTTTCCGGCGTTACGGGAAATATGCAGTTTACACCGGACGGCGACCCTATAAAAGAAGCAGTTGTCGTTCAAGTTACGCCTGAGGGAGAATTTGAATTTGTAAAATCTTTACAGCCGTAATTTTGTAAAAAAATCTTGAAACAAGTTCTGCCGGAGTTCTGCAAAGTTCTGCTACAGTTCTGCAAGGTCAGAATGTCAGAAAAAATGTTAAACGAATGTTAAAACGTCACAGGCTTGTTTCAAGGTTTTAAAGAGGTCTAATTTTTTTAAGGGGGAAGTGAATGACTTTTTTTATTCAAAATATTTTTAATGCTCTCCAATGGGGAAGTTTTTATTCTATTATTGCTTTGGGCTATTGTCTGGTTTACGGAGTTCTGCGCCTTATCAACTTTGCACACGGCGATATTTTTATGACAAGCTGTTATATTGCTTTTTTTATTGTTGCAGCATTAACTTCTTATTTTGCAGGTCTTTCAGGAATCCCGCTTTTTATAATTACGCTGATTGCAACAATGGCTTTGACTGCACTTTTGGGTATCGGCATTGAACGGATTGCTTACCGGCCGCTGAGAAAAAAAGGCGCAAACAGGCTTTATGTTGTAATTACTGCACTGATGATTGGCTTTATTCTTGAAAACGGAAACCTCGGTCTTTTAGGCGCTTCTTCAAGAAGTTTCCCGGAAATACTGCCAAAATCAATCTGGACTGTAGGCCCTGTTACGATTACAAGTTTAAAAGTTCTTGTCATTGTTTCTGCAATCGTAATTTTTATAATCCTTCAGTTCATCGTACAAAAATCAACTTTGGGAATGAGTATGCGCGCCATTTCGTATGACAAGTTTGCAATTCCTTTAATGGGAATTCCGCTGAACAAAGTCATTACGTTTACTTTTGGTCTTGGTTCTGCGCTTGCCGCCGTTGCAGGAATTTTATTCGGAATGAGCTACCCTGTAATGGATCCGTACATGGGAATGATTATCGGCTGGAAAGCTTTTATTGCGGCTGTTGTCGGTGGAATCGGCGATATAAAGGGCGCGTTTATCGGCGGCTTTCTGCTCGGTTTTATCGAAATTTTTGTTACAGCCTTTTTGCCGTCAAGTTACAAAGACTTAGTTTCTTTTGTAATTCTTTTAGTAATCCTGACGATTAAGCCGACCGGATTTTTTGGTGTGGCAAAATCTACAAAGATTTAAATTCAGGAGTTAAATCAGAAAGTGCATTTGTACGCGAGTGTCTTTGTGCACGGCGAATGAATGTGCTGTACCGATACGAACGCGGTATTTTACCGCTTTGCGAACACGGTATTTTTTAAATAGGAAAATTTTATGACAACAGCAATAAAGAAAAAATCAGATTCACATTTTCTCAAGTCATTTAATGAGATGATGGATTCAAAGTTCAATCCTTCTGCTAATTTCAGAAAACTTTTTATGCCGGTTTCGACTGTTGCAATGATTGTACTGATAACAGTTCTTGCACAGTTTGGAATCATAAATAATTATATTCAGACTATCATCGTAACTATCTGCGTAAACATAATTATGTCTGCCAGCCTTAATATCGTAAACGGCTACATGGGAGAATTCTCCTGCGGTCACGCCGGCTTTATGGCAACAGGCGCTTACGTTTCGTCAGTCGTTTCACTCGTTCTGTTCAAAGACGGAAATGCAGTTTCAGGTTCTGCGCTTTTGCCGGAAGGGCTTTCGATTATAGGTTTTCCGCTTTCGATAATCATCGGCGGACTTGCCGCAATGCTCGTAAGTCTGATAGTTGCGATTCCGTCTTTTAAAACGCGCGACGATTACCTTGCAATCATAACAGTTGCGGCAAACTTTATCGTAACGACGGCAATCAACAACATTCCGGCAGTAGGTGCAAGCCGCGGTCTTATGGGAATGAAAAGCGTAATGACTTCGATGTCAAAGACAATCAACGTTCCCTGGATTTTAATCTGGGCGCTCGTCTTTGCAGTGCTGACAATTCTTTCTATTCATTTTTTAATGCGCTCGACACTTGGCAAAGGAATAAGCGCCGTAAAATATGATGAAATTTCGGCAGAGATTATGAGCGTTGACACAAACAGAATGAAGCTCATAGCGTTTACGTTCAGCTCATTTCTGGCAGGAATTGCAGGCGGACTTTTTGCGCACCTTTTAGGTTTTATAAATCCGTCAAGTTTTGGAATTATGAAATCTACAGAAAGTCTTGTAATGGTTTACCTCGGCGGGATGGGAAGTTTGAGCGGTTCAGTTTTATCTGCGGTAGTCTTTACGATTTTGCTTGAACTTTTACGACCGGCACAAATCTGGAAGTGGGTCATCATTCCGTTAATTTTGATTTTGATTATGGAATTTCACCCGGAAGGAATTATGGGCTCAAAGGAACTTACAAAAGTATTTCCTTTCTTGAAAAAATTATTTCCTGAAAATAAAAACGAAAAGCGACCGAAAGAGGAATAAATTATGAGCGAAACTTTATTAAAAATAGAACACCTGACACACAGATTCGGCGGACTTCAGGCGTTGACAGACATAAATGTTGAACTTGAAAAAGGCACGATTAACGCCCTGATTGGCCCGAACGGCGCAGGAAAGACAACTGTATTCAATCTTGTTTCCGGCTTTTACATTCCGTCAGAAGGCGACATCGTTTTTGACGGCACGCGCCTGAATGGTTTAAAGCCGCACAAAATTGCAGACTTGCAGATTGGGCGTACTTTCCAGAACATCAGGCTCTGGAGCGATATGACTGTACTTGACAACATCTGCATCGCCCAGCACTCGCGGCTTGGTTTTTCGCTCAAAGACGTTTTTATGCGCACAAAAAAATATAAAAACCGCGAAAAAGAAATTTACAAAGAAGCCTGGCAGCTCCTTGAAAAATTCAGTCTTGCAGACAGTGCGCTTGACTATCCGAAAAACCTTCCGTACGGAATTCAGCGCCGCGTAGAAATTGCAAGGGCACTGAGTTTAAACCCGAAGCTTTTGATGCTCGACGAACCGGCGGCAGGGCTTTCTACTTCTGACCTTGACGGATTGATTTCGTACATAAAATGGATTCACGATACTTTCGGAATTACAATCTGGATGATTGAACATCAGATGCAGGTTGTCAATTCACTTTGCGACAGAATAAAAGTAATTAATTTCGGAAAGGAACTTGCAGAAGGCTCTGCTGAAGAAATTCAGAATAACCCAGCTGTAATTGAAGCCTATCTTGGAAATGCCGACATCAGCATAAAAGATGCGTATCCGGGACTTGCCGATTCAGAATAAGGGCCTGGATAAGTTCAGCATGAGATTTGCTGATTAAGTCCGGCAAAAATTATTCTAATTGTTTTTTCTATTTTATTTTACGGAGGAAATATGTTACTGGAAGTTAAAGATTTAAAAGTTGGTTATGGAAATATAGAGGCTCTCCACGGAATTAATTTTAACGTCGATAAAGGTGAAATCGTAACTTTAATCGGAGCAAACGGCGCAGGCAAAACATCTACACTGCTTACACTTTCGCGCCTGCCAAAACCGGAAGCTCCTGCCGTAACAGGCGGCGACGTTCTTTACGAAAACAAATCGATTTTAAAAACCGAGCCGCATATTTTAATTCAAAACAGAATGCTCGTTTTAGTTCCCGAGGGACGTCACATTTTCGGAAACCTCACTGTCGAAGAAAACCTGCAAATGGCGTGCTACGGAAGGCGAAAAGTTCCAAACCACGATATGCGCTCAATGGAACTGTACGATCTCGTTTACGATTTGTTCCCGCGCCTTTACGAACGCCGCAAACAGCGCAGCGAACTTTTGTCAGGCGGTGAACAGCAGATGCTTGCAGTCGGCAGGGCGCTTATGACTGACTGCGATTTTATCATGCTTGACGAACCGAGTATGGGACTTGCACCAAAACTGATGTTTGAAATGTTCCGCGCATTAAAGCGAATGAACGTGCAGAACAAAAAAACGCTTCTGGTCGTTGAACAGAACGCAAAAGTCGCACTTGATTTTGCAGACCGCGGTTACGTTCTGCGCACCGGCGAAATCATCGCAAGCGGAACAAGCGAAGAACTTAAAAACAATCCTGAAGTTCAAAAGGCATATCTCGGCGGCTGATAAAGCCATCGACGATAAAGCATTGCAAGGCCCGCACGTTTTATGAAATATTTTTTTCTTATAACTGAACTGACAGGAACTATCGCTTTTGCAATTTCAGGCTCTCTCACTGCAATAAAAAAAGAAATGGATCTTTTGGGCGTCATGATTTTAGGAATGACGACTGCTGTGGGAGGCGGAATTTTGCGCGATATGATTTTAGGAATTTTTCCGCCAAAAGCATTCATCGACGGCATTTACGTTTTTGTTTCGCTTTTAATTTCTGCGCTCTGTTTTTTTATAATTTTTCTTCAGCATAAAAAAATTTTAAAAGTGCGCAATTCGCAAAAGCAGAAAAATATTTTTCACAACATCATCATAATCGCTGATGCAATCGGGCTCGGCATTTTTACTGTTGCAGGAGTAAAGGCAGTTTTTGATGCCGGGCTGAATTTAAATTATTTTATTCCTGTTTTCCTCGGAACTCTGACAGGTGTCGGCGGCGGAATTTTCAGAGATGTACTTGCAGGCGACAGACCTTACATTTTTGTAAAACACATTTATGCGTGCGCTTCGATTTTAGGGGCGCTTGTGTGTGCGCTTTTATGGAACAGTGCAGGACAGAGCCTTTCGATGATTTGCGGTTTTTTTACAGTTCTCGTTTTCAGAATTCTTGCAATCCATTTCGAGTGGAACTTACCGCACGCGTGATTTCTTTTCTGAATTATTTTTTTTCTGTGCGAAGATGTTTTTCGCGTTTTTCTACGTAAAGTTTTTCGTCTGCGATATTCAGCAGTTTATCAAGGCGGCTTTCTTTTTCGTCAAACTGACTGAAACCGACACTGATAGAAAGTACAAACGTATCTTCTTCTTTCTGATTATATTCCTTGCACTTGTCAGTAATCCGTTTTTTTATTACGGAAAAATCTTTCTTTGTCATCTCAGGCGCAACAATCGCAAACTCATCACCGCCAAGCCGTCCGATAATATCTGTCGTCCTGAAAATCGATTTTAAAATATTTGCTTCTGCCTTTATTGCCTTATCGCCTGCCTCATGCCCGAACGTATCGTTTATGGATTTTAAGCCGTCCATATCGCCGTAAATTACAAGCCCTGTTTTTCCGATTGCAATGTATCTGTCAATGATACACTGCGCCGCCTCGTAAAATCCGCGCCTGTTTAAAATCTGCGTCATTTCATCAGTTCTGCTCAGGCTGTGAAGTTTTTCAGAATATTCTTTTAACGAAATATTTTTGCTTTTTAGTTTTTCGCGTTCGTTTTCTGACTGAGAAATTTTTATCGAGCTTACAATTTCTTTTGAAATCAATTCAAACATTGTCTGATAAAAAATTTTTTCGTACTGCCCAATGCGCATAAAAAAGTAGCCGTACTGATAATTTTCTGCATACACAGGAAAAATAATCTGCGTGCCGTCAAAAAAATTGTCGTATTTTTCAGGAAGCATTTTTTCGGCAGGATTAAAAGAAATGTCAGGATTTATAATTCCGCTCTGAATCGAATAAACCATTCTTACGCTGGCTTTTTCAGGAATTATAAAAACTGAATCGCGCGTAAAATACATCGGCTTTTCGTACAAAACGAGTATCGCTTTTGAAATGTCAAAAAGTGCAAAACAATAAACAAGGCGGTTGTAAAGTTTTTCGAGCGAAACAGGTTCCTGCGACTCAAGCAGAAAATAATGAAGCATATATAACTGCACGGAACTTTTATGATGAATGCGGTGTTTCAAAAATTCTTTTTCTGCAATTATGTCGTCTTTTGCAAGCCTTCTTGTTTTTTTGGAACAGCCGCACGACGTCCTTACAACGGGAACGGCTTTCAGCACTTTTACAGTTTCTTTGAGTTCCTTTTTGTTGAACAAATCAAACGCCATTTTTGCAGCTTCGTACGCCTGAGTTTCTACGTGAGGGTCGACAGTCGAAATTCCAAAATCGTATGCCGTCGTAAAAAGAACGTTGTCGTAGCCGATTACGCTTACGTCCTCAGGAACGTGAATTCCATTGTCCTCAAGACAGCTTATGCAGCCAAGCGCCATTTCATCGTTACAGCAGAAGATTGCATTAAAGTCGCGCTCCTTGTTCTTTTTTATGTAGCGCTGCAAATTGTCGTAAGCGTGTTCAAGAACAAAGTTTCCGTCAAGCGATCTTTTCTCGCTGAATTTTATTCCGTTGGATTTTAGAACTGTCTTAAAAATATTTTCGCGTTCAAGAGATTCTTCGCACCGTTTGTCAGCGTGCATTAAAATGAACTGGTCGCGCTTGTGTTCTTTTATTACATGGTTCAGCAATTCTTCGATTGCGCTGGAAGAATCGACTGTAATCGAAGGCATACCCGAAACTTTAATCCCGAGTGAAATTTTTATCATCGGCGGAAGATTTTTTATGTCATCAAGGAATTCGTCAAACGCGCGCATATTAGACAGCGCGGCAGTTGCAATAATAAGGACATCGATGTTTTCGGGATTTATCAGGCTTGTAATTGAATCATATTGAAAATCGTATCGCGAAGAATTGTTACCGCGTAAAATCGAAAAGACTATCTGAACACAGTCATTCTCTCTACAGAACTTATTTATTCCGTCAATTACACTTGCACTATAATCAGAATAAATTGCATTAATTAGAATCCCAATTCTAAATTTTCTTCCCATTGTTTCCCCAATCAATTATACAACCATATAATTAATTTTACAATGAGATTAAAATATGAGCAACAATTTTCAACCCGCTCATTCCCTTTCTGTTGCGCAGTACAGTACGCCCCGCCCAATCAGATATGCCCCAAAAAAAAGCCGTCAGCACCTTAAAAAAAATTCACTTTTTTTCAAAAGTACGCAGAATTTTTTACATAAAACAGAATGATATATATAAAGACTTTTCATTGCTAATATTAAAAAAGTCAAATCGCAAAGCAAAAATTCCTCATCACTTTTTTTACAGGAGAACTTGAATGGCTCAGACAATACAGACCCAGCGCGAATACAAAGACAGACTGTTTAAGGCAATCTTTGGCAGGAACACGCCCGAAAGCAAAAAGTGGCGCCTTGAACTGTACAACTTCCTCAACGGCACAAACTACACCGACCCCGATGCACTAGAACTAAACACAATCGAAAACGTCATTTACATTACGATGCACAATGACATTTCATTTTTAGTTGACAGTGAGATGAATCTCTATGAACAGCAGACAACGCACAACCCCAATATGCCGCTTCGAGGTCTTTTGTATTTTTCACAGTTGTATCAGATTTACCTTACAAAAAACGGAAAGAACCTCGTAAGTTCCCGGCTTGTAAAAATTCCGACACCTAAATTCATCGTATTTTATACAGGCAGTGACAGCGAAAAAGACAAGTGGCAGTTAAAGCTTTCATCGTCATTCATCAACGAGGACAACTCAGGCGACTTTGAATGGACTGCGATGGTATACAACCTTAATCCAAAATATTCCGGTTCAACTAAAAAAGGTTGCAAACCGCTTTATGATTATGTACAATATGTATATCGAATAAAGGAAAATCAAAAGGCACAGATGCCCAGAAAAAACGCAATCAACGAAGCCGTCGATTATGCAATCAGCCAGAACTTTCTTGACGGATACTTTAAAAAGTGGAAAGAGGAGATAATCGGTATGAGTTTGACAGAATATAATGAAGCAGAATGTATCAGAACCTGGCAGGACGACGGCAAAGAAGAAGGCATCGCAATCGGCATAGCACGAGGTGCTGAACAGAAAGCCATCGAAACCGCCAGAAAACTTCTTGCCGACGGAAAATACACAGTAAACCAGATTGCCGATTTACTCCAGATTCCCGTCGAAGCGTTTTGTGACCCGTCTAGTTATCCCAGCACATAATCGGCTGGTCAATCGGCTTTCCGCCCGGAACCATCGGCAATACCATTTCGTCAATGTCAACTTTCGCATCAATAATGCAAGGCTTGTGCAGGCTGAATGCCTTTTCAAAAACCTTTTCAAATTCTTTTGCATTATTCGCACGGAACGAATCAATGCCGTAAGCATCTGCAAGTTTTAACCAGTCCGGCCCGAAATCGAGAGTTGTCTGACTGAACCTGTTGCCGTAAAAAATCTTCTGCCACATGCGTACATTTCCGAGAGAGCCGTTGTTTACTACGACAATTACAATCGGCAGGTTGTAATGCTGAATCGTTGCAAGCTCGTTGCAGTTCATTCTAAAACTTCCGTCGCCGGCAATATGAACGACACGCGCATCAGGATTTGCACACTGAATTCCCATTGCCGCACCAGTTCCAAAACCCATCGTTCCAAGACCGCCAGAAGTATTGAAAGTGCGCGGTTTGTTAAACGGATAAAACTGCGCAGTCCACATCTGGTGCTGACCTACTTCCGTAGTAATGAACGTGTCATCGCCTGCAATCCTGTTTATGCACTCGCAGATAAATTTAGGATTAATCGAATCTTTCGGTTCTTTATTGTAACATTCAGGAACGTCTTTTTTCCATTCATCAATCTGCGAAAGCCATTCTGCGTGAGTAGCCTTTTTTACGTGAGGCAAAAGTGCTGACAGAACCTGCTTTACATCCCCTACAAGGCAGTCATCTGTCATTACGTTTTTATTGATTTCAGCAGGGTCAATGTCAATGTGAAGAATCTTGCTGTTTGCCGCAAAATGATTCGGATCGCCGAGAACCCTGTCGCTAAAGCGTGAACCGATTGCAATGACAAGGTCACTGTTCGTAATTCCAAAATTGCTTGCATTAGTTCCGTGCATACCGACCATCCACGTACAAAGGCGGTGTTTCGCAGGGAATACGTCGCGCCCCATAAGGCTTTCAGAAACTGGGATTTCAGCTTTTTCGGCAAGTTCAAGAAGTTCTTTTTCTGCGCCGGAAATTTTTACGCCTCCGCCGGCATAAATAATCGGGCGCTGAGAACTGTTAATCATTTCTGCGGCGGCTTTTATCTGTTCTTCCGAAGGAACAGAAACTGTAAGCGAGCGTTTTAAATTTGCCTTTTCAAGTGCTGCTTTTGAAACGGCTTCATCAGGATTTTTCAAAGGTTCAAAATCGCAGAGAGCGGCAGTTACGTCTTTTGGAATGTCAATCAGAACAGGACCGGGACGACCTGTCTTTGCAATTACAAAAGCTTCCCTTATAGTTTCTGCAAGATTGTTTACGTCCATAACCATAAAGTTATGTTTTGTAATCGGCATAGTAACGCCCGTTATGTCAATTTCCTGAAAGGAATCTTTACCCAGAAGGGATTTTATGACATTGCACGTAATTGCAACAATCGGAACTGAATCCATATATGCAGTCGCAATTCCCGTTACAAGGTTTGTCGCACCCGGACCGCTTGTTGCCATACAGACACCGACCTTTCCTGTAGAACGCGCATAACCGTCTGCGGCATGACATGCGGCCTGTTCATGAGCCGTTAAAATATGTGTAATTCTATCAGAATTCTTATAAAGTTCATCGTAAATATTAAGAATTGCGCCGCCCGGATAACCAAAAACAGTTTTTACGCCCTGTTCAACAAGACATTCAATAACAATTTGAGAGCCAGTAATTTTCATTGAATTTTCCTCAACATCATATTTTTATACAGACAAATGACTTTTTTAAGTTCAGCGTAAGCAGAAAAAAGCCGTTTGACCGTGACATAATTTTTATAAAAAATCAGTGCGTAAATAATACAGGTTTTTATAAATATATTCAATAACTTTAAAAATAGTAAATATTTTCAGTATAACTAGACACGTTCAGAAATCGCCCAAACCGCAAAAAACCGCCCAACCCACCGAACCGCATGGGCGAAAACACCGGACAGGGGACTTGATTTTTCCGGGCAAACGGCTATTATAAAAAAATTGCAAAATCTGCAAAGTAGCCTTAAAATATATTAGCCGCAAAGGCACAAGGCGAAAGCTTACTTTGATTATGGAGTATTGAATTATGGACGAAAACGACAAACCTCAGGAACTTAGAATCAAATACAAAAATTACTTTGACCTTCTTTTGTCAAATTCTTCTGCGCCTGCATTGATTGACGAAACGAATGTCTATCAGGAAGCAAACCCGGTTCCAAGAAAAGTTTTATTTGATATGATAAAAGAAAACCAGCTGGAAGGTTCAAGGCTTGAAGGCAAGGAAAATTTCAAGGCGTTTTATGATGCCGTAAAATCAGGCAAACGCGGCCTCATTTTAATGGAACATTATTCAAACCTCGACTTGCCGGAAATCCTGTATATGCTTGAAACGGAAGGCTCTGACTGGGCAAAAGATTTGTCATCAAGAGTTGTCGCAATCGCAGGAATGAAGCTGAACGAAGCAAACCCGCTTGTCCGTGCCTGGACAGAAGGTTTTTCAAGGGTCGTAATCTATCCGAGCAGAAGCCTGAACAACGTAGAAAATTCTTCCGTTTCTGAAGAAGAAAAAAAAGCCGAAGAAGCAAAGGCAAAAAAAATAAATTTTGCGGCAATGCGCGCAATGGACGCATGCAAAAAAAGAGGCGAAGTAATTTTAGTATTCCCGGCAGGAACAAGATACAGACCCGGACACCCTGAAACAAAACGCGGACTGCGTGAAATCGACAGTTACCTGCGCTTGTTTGACATAATGATTTTAGTTTCAAACAACGGAAACTGCCTGCGCTTTAACCCGGAGGACACAGAAAATATGATTCGCGATTTAGTCTGCAAAGATGAAAAAATCTTATGCGCAAGTCCTGTCCTTGACTGCAAGACTTTCCGCAATGACGTTCTTGCAAAACTGCCTGCTGACGAACCAGACCCGAAACAGAAAATCGTAGACAAGGTTATGGAAATACTTGAACAGCAGCACGACGAAATCGAAAAAATCCGCAATGCGCACGAATATTTTTAACGTTTTTAACGGTTAATTTTTTTAACTAATTTTTTATTTTATTATTTTTTTTAGTACAGATAAGACAGAGAAAACTGAATGAAATACATAATGGCTTTTGAT
>JBJETJ010000047.1:0-8782 GCA_051883255.1 Treponema sp. | reverse complement strand
TTGAAGATTCGGTAGAAGCCGGTGTAAATATGGTTTTTCCGTGCAATGAAATTCAAAAAACAGCATGGGAAGTCCTCAAGAACTTTGACCACGCTTTGATTTTGCGCGAAGACGACCCGCTTCTGCCTGCAATTTTAAAGGTTTACGAGGAACAGGGAATAAAAAACGGCGCGCCGACCAACAAGATGAAAGGCCCTGCATTCAAAACGGAACTTGCAACCGCTTACCCGGACTGCCGGCTTGTAGTCACCAAAGAAACGATGACCGTAGAGGGAATGATTAAAATCGTCTATGACCTCTTAAAAGACAAGCTGAACATTGCAAAGCTCACTTTCACAAGCGGAGTAAACGCTGCCTCGCAGGAATACGACGTAACAGGAACAAAAGACAGATGCCCTCTCTGCGGTATCGCCCTGAACGAAAACGGCGTCTGCCCTAAGTGCGGCTATAAAAAATAGTTCCCCACCCACTGCCGTGCCCTTCTGCGGATTTTCTGAAGTTCCCTTTAGGGCACGGGTATGCGTATAACACAAAAATCTGGCTGAACGGATTTTTTCTTGACTTTGCATTAAACTTTCCATTCGCTCATTTTTGATACGATTATCTTTACGAGTTCTTTTTGGTTATTATCTGTTTTCGAGTAAAAGCCCTTTTATAAACGAAAAATGTTTATCTGCTGTAACAATAGTCAAATTATACGCCATTGCACAGGCAGCAATACGTCGCTTTGCTCCGTTTGCATATATGAAATTTATTTAACATTGCGCTCTCGCGCAGGTGCATCCATATATCATTTTCTGGAATTGGATGTCCTTCTTGTTTTAATTGGTTTTTTATTTTTGCATAAAAAGGAGTCACAAAGGAATCTGGTTTTATTTCTTCAAGTTCGCTGCAAAATTCCTTGTAGACCTCAGCATTCTCTATTTTTCGAGAGGAACATTCTGCACCAAAAAGAAGTTCTCCAAGCGTTGTGGAAGAAAAATACAAGTTTTCCTCTTCAAAAATATCATCAAGGTTATCTTCATCTTTGATATAGCGGATAATTACATTTGTATCAACAAGTTTACCATTCACTTTTATCCACCTTGCGACCTTCAGTTATGGCTTTTTCTATCAATTCGGAATCTGATTTACTGACCTTGCCTACAAATTTTTTTAAGTTTCGCTTGGGACTGTTAAATTCATCAAGAAAAGTGATGATTACACGCTGGTCTTTTTTTACTGCGACATTGCCTTCTGTTATGTAATTTTGTCCGTCAAAATATCCTTTTACAGAAACCATAGAACCACCTCCTGCTTTTTCTTTTAGTATAGCATATTTTTATAGAAAAATCAGTGCTTTTTGTTTGTGTCCAGTTTACTTTTTATCCAAAGCATCAGCAAGTTTTATAAGTAAAGACAGATTCTCGGGAGAAAGATTTTCACACTTTTTGATTAATTTATGATATTTTCGATACAGGCGGATTTGTTCTGAATTTTCAATCTTTGAAGAGTCTTCATTAACATTGGTTTTACCTGTTAGCAAATAATCAATAGATACTCCTAATATATTCGCTATACGCATTGCAAGTATAACAGAAGGTTCACAGTTTATTTTATTGCCTTTTGTAAAAATACTTACAGAACACTCTGCTTTTTCAGCAAGTTCTTTTCTTGTCATTCCTTGGTAGGCTAATTCCGTATCAACATTTTGCCAAAAATAACTCATAGCTCAACTATAAAAGAAAATATTCAAATAGTCAATTTATATTTGAAATATTTCAAATAATTGTATATACTCCTTTTCATAAGGACTAAAACAAAAAGGTTCTTAAAAATCAAAAAACCTTTGTACGGTACGATTCTAGAAAAAAAGTACCGATACAAAGGTTGGTTCTCAAAAAAGGATTTCTTGAGAGGATTATAGTTACCAGCCATAAATCCTTCTCATAGAATACCGCCTTTTTTGAGAATATTCAAATGTTATTTACATAGATCCGCCATACACGGAGATGTGTAAAAAAATGGAGGTATGCTATGCATATTGATTCAATAATTGATGACGGCTTTAACGCTGAACTTGTTGAAAATGCCGTCTTCTGTGGTTTTTTGGAGATGCCTGCAATAAAAAAACCGGCAGAGTTTATTCTTCCAAAAAAAATGATTCCTTTTAGTCAGTGCAGAAAGTCTAAAGATTTTTCTGAATTTGTATGTTTTTACGAACATAATATTAATTTCAGAAAAATCCTAACAAAGACAAAGGAAGAAATATCATTTTTGAAAAAGTTCCAAGGTGTCGTTTCTCCTGATTGTTCTCTCTATTTTGATATGCCGCTTGTATTGCAAATGACAAATGTTTATTTAAACAGACAGGTTGCACACTATATGCAAGAACAAGGAATTTATGTCATTCCAAATGTTCGATGGGGTGATGAACGATCTTATATGAGAAAAATTCCAGGCGAACTTCCATTTGCTTTTTTAGGAATTGAAAAACACAGTATTGTTTCCATTGGAACTTACGGATGTATTCAAGGAACGCAAAAGCGTTTTTATTTTAAGGAAGGTCTTCGTGCTCTTATTGTTGAATTACAACCTGAATATGTAATTGTTTACGGTCCGATGCCATTAAACATATTTGGAGATTTCAAATATCTGACAAGATTTATTCATATTCCTGATTGGACTTCTACTATGCATAAGAAGCAAGTTAGTTCTTATAATTATGCAGATATACTATGTTTAGGAGAGAAAAATGGGAACTGGTAATTCTGGAAGATATTATAATACCTATGGTGCAAGAAATTCCTTGCCACGAAAAAAAGCTCAGATTAATCACATATTTGCAGTAAGACCAGGTCATCTTGCCAATACAAGCAAAAATCGGAAGACTTTGCTAAATCTGATAAATACAAAGTCTGCCTATAAAAGTACTGATAAAGATGGCTGTAGATGGTATATTAAAAGTGCAAAAAATGGCGGACAATATTGGGCAAAAGTTTATAAAGGTGTTTTGAGCGATGGTGGTTATAACCGTACTCCAAAACACTGGGATAATGATACTGGACTATTTAAAAATCCATTTAAGAGAGGTAACAAATGACAGATTTTGAATTATTTTCACTTTTTTATTTTGCACTTGATTCGCAATATGATGAACAGAAAACGAAAGATGAAGAATTAGGGCAGTTTTTGAGCGAGATTAATCCGTTCTTGTGGAAAGAGGAATCTTCGGCAGACCCGGCATATTTTGTTGAGTTTCAGCAATTTATGAAAGATAAACAAATCGGAGACGATTACGGCTATGCACTTGCTTTGGAATACCTGATGACCGAACAGTTTTATGAAAGAATTCCGCAATATTTTTCAAAAATATCAAAGGAAGAATGGATTGAATCTGCAAAAACTTATTTAGCTGAACCGCACAAAGGTGACGGAAAATAATTTTGTAGCAAAGTGATGTTATTTTTGTCTTAAACTTTTCATTTGATTGAAAGACTTACCAGAAGAAAAAAACAAACGGATTTGTTCGCATCTAACGATGCTCACGAAAAAGCGAAGAACGTTAGTTCTGAGCAAATCCGTTTGTTTATCATTAAAATATTTTTTAATAGAATAAAATCTAAAAGTATGTTAAAGTAATACTAATAAATACTTTTTTGGAGGTATTGCTATGGCAAATTCAAGTTTGGTGCAGGTAAAAATTGATGCTGAAACAAAAACAGATGTTACAAATATATATGAATCTCTTGGTTTGGATTTACCGACTGCAATAAGAATATTTTTCAAAAAAAGCATCGCCGTAGGTGGTCTTCCCTTTGACTTGAGAAATGATTCCTTATCTGAAAGATGGAATGTTTACAATGAAGCACGAAAATCCATACAGAAAAACAATGTTCCCGAAATGTCAATTGATGAGATAAATGCAGAAATTGAAGCTGTCAGGGCAGAAAAATAAATATGAAAAAGTATGTCGTAATAGATACTAATGTACTTGTTTCCGCTTTGATTACCAAAAATGAAAATTCTCCAGTTGTAAGAATTTTGCGTTTTCTTGCAGTTGGAAATATAATTCCTGTTTTTTCTGAGGAAATCATAAGGGAATATAATGATGTATTAAGACGCAAAAAATTTAAACTTCCTGAAAATATAATCATAAATCTGTTAAAAGACATTATGGATAATGGTCTTGAAATTACAGAAATATCAGAAGTAGAAGAGCAAATGCCTGACCCAAAGGATGTTGTATTCTATGCAGTAACTTTGTCAGCTCAAGACAGGGAGGCATTTCTTGTAACCGGGAACGGCAAACATTTTCCCAAAAAACCTTTTGTTGTAACACCAACAGAATTAGTAGAAATAATGCAAAGTGAAAACGAATCTCTACAATAAATTTGCATGTCTTTACCTTAAACTTTCCATCCGCTCATTTGCGTTATGATTGTCTTTACGAGTTGTTTCTGGTTTTCGTCCAAAGTGTCGAGTTTTGCAATCAGGTCTGAATATTCTTTGTATTTTTTGATGTCGATGCCTTCGTCTTTTAGTGTCTGGTTTTGCCCGGTTACAAGGTATTCGACGGAGACATTTAGCACTTTTGCGATTTTTACAGCTGTGTCGGCGGAAGGAGAGGAACCTAACTGAATTCCTTTTCCGATATTTGCAAGATTAAAACCAACTTCTGTAGCAAGGGCTTTTCTGTTCATTCCCTTGTATTCTAATTCTTCATCAACGCGTTCCCAAAAATTACTCATATTTTTCATTTTTAGGAAATTGCCAACTTTTTCACTTTAAATTAGGTAAATACCATAATTTTCTCTAAAGGTAGGTAATTACCAATCCGATTTAAAAAAGTAGGAAATAATCTTAATTCACTTCGAGAAAAAATATGAACGAAATCAAACAATCACTTATTGAAGAAATCAACAGGCGCGTGCAGGATAAAATTCTTGAACCGTCAAATGCCAGTCTTCTTATCAAACTTATTCAAAATGCAGAATCAAAAGACGAGGCGATAAACATTGCGGCGTTAGGAACAACATACAAGCGTACGGGGCTTCACTTTGACAAACGACTTGAAAAAATGTCTGAAAGCATTTGTTATTTCCGCAAAAACGAAAAACTTTCTTTTTATACAGACGGTACAAAACCTGTAAACAAGCTGATTATCGGCGACAACTACGAGGCGCTCCAAAACCTTTTGATTCAGTACAGGGGCGCAATTGATGTGATTTACATTGACCCGCCTTATGGAAAAGACAGCATGGGCGAATTTGCCAGGACGAACTATGAAAATGCCATTACCCGCGACAATCTTCTTTCCATGCTTTATCCGCGCCTCATTCTTGCAAAACAGCTTTTGTCTGACGAGGGCGTAATTTTTTGCAGTATAGATGATAAAAATCAAGCTTATGTTAAGTGCCTGTTTGATGAAGTTTTCGGGGAGGAGAATTTTGTTGCAAATTTTATCATCGTTAGAGCTGAAGGTGGAGGAATGGCAAAACATGCAGTAATAGGACATGATTATTGTTTAACTTATGCAAAAAAAATTGATTATTATTATCCTCTTGCAAAAACAAGAGATGTTCGTGGGAAAGTTATCGAAAAAGATGGAAAAAAATATTGGATACAAGAGGATTGGCTAAGAAAAGAGTTTGGAAAATACGGTACATTATTTTATGAAGAAATTTTAGATGTCAAAGGCGAAGAATTTTTTAAAGAGATAAATAGAAAGATAGATAATGGAGAATATATCTTAATTCCAAGAGAAAAAGATAAAACCGTTGTCGGTAAATTAATTGATATTGAGAATGATGGTGGAAAATTTTATACGATACTAAAACATTTAAATAAAAATGGAATAAAAGAATTAAAAAGTTTAAATTTAGATTCTTTATTTGCTTATCCAAAACCATCAAGTTTAATTTCCGAATTAGTAAGTGGTGCAACATTTTATAAAAAGAATAATAATCCTATCATCCTCGACTTCTTCGCCGGCAGCGGAACAACAGGACACGCAGTACTCGACTTGAACAGGCAGGACGGCGGAAACAGGACTTTTATTCTCTGCCAGCTCAACGAAAAAACTGACATTAATCCAAACGGCATTGCTTACGATGTTACGGCAAAACGACTCAAGAGGATTATGACAGGCGAATGTTATGACGGCACAAAAGATTTTCCGTGGATAAAAGACAACACTCCTTACGGCGGAAATCTTGATGTTTACGAAATCGGTTCAGTTGCAAATTTTGAAACGGCAGAAGGAAATACTGCTTTTGATGTAATCGACGAAACACTTTATGGAAAAGAGAAATTTAACTCGCTCAAAGAAAAAATTGACTGGGTCTGCCAGAATTTTGAAAAAACACAGAAAAAGGTGGAAGAATAAAATGCTGCAGGAAGCAAAAGATTTACAGAAAAAAGCTGTAACAAAACTTACAAAAATCCTTATGAATGTGGCAGGCAGCAAAAAAGAAATCACTTTTAAAGCACCCACAGGTTCTGGCAAAACTTACATGATGGCAGATTTTATGAACCGCGTAATTTCTGCAAATAAGGACGCTGTTTTTATAGTTTCAACGCTTTCAAAAAGCAACCTTGCAGCCCAGAATTTTAATTCATTCAAGGAACTTTCAGAAAACGGAACTTTTACAGCTATCAATCCGTTTTTGATAAATTCAGACTCAAGCGGAGAAGGAAGTCTTTTTATTCCTCTGGAATACAATGTTTATGTTCTGCCCCGCGACTTGTACAAAGATTCAAGCAAGCTCAAAAAAGAAGGAACTTTTGTCAATTTTCTTTCTTCGCTTACAGGTGACACTTTTATGAAAAGTCCACTAAAAAAAATCTACCTTATAAAAGATGAATGTCACATTGCAACAAGCAACCTTGACGAACTTAAAGAATTTTTTTGTGCCGTTATCAATTTTTCTGCAACGCCAAAACTTTCAAGAAAACAGGAACCTGATGTAGAAATTTCAAATACTGATGCAGAAAATGCAAAACTCATAAAAAAAGTTGAAGAGGGAAGCGAAACAGACAGTCTTGAGTGCGCCCTGCAGAAATTTGAAAAAATCCGCAGTGATTACATAAATCTGCTTGATGTAAATCCGTGCTTTATAATTCAGATTTCAAACAAGGAAAAGGCAGAAGAGGAACTTAAAAACACGATAATGCCTGCACTGCAAAATCATCAGGAATTGAAATGGGTTTATATAAACGATAAAGGCGGCGAAACAAACGATTCAGGATTAAAAAAACTTCCGCTTTTTAAATGGAAAGATTATATGAAGGGAAAAGCATCTTCTGTTTCCGTAATCATATTTAAAATGGTAATTTCAGAAGGCTGGGATATCCCGAGGGCGTGCATGCTTTATCAGATTCGAGATTCTAAAAGCAAACAGCTTGACGAACAGGTTATGGGACGCGTAAGAAGAAATCCACGGCTGCCTGATTTTGAAAACTTGAGCGAAGAAGCAAAACACCTTGCCTGTACTGCCTGGATTTGGGGAATTCTTCCAAAAGAAGAAAAACTTCCGCGACAGGTAAGGCTTTGTACAGATTATGAAATTGAAGAAAATTTCCGCATAACGCCTGTAAAAATTATTTCTCCAAAAAAGACAAAAAATCCTGATATGAAAAATTTTCTGGATAATTTAAAAGACGACAGTCTGACACACCCTTCAATTTTTGAGATGTACCGAAATTTGCAAAAACAGGAAAATGACATCCAGTCACTTTGCTACGAGTATTCAGACAGCTATAAAAAATGGACTGTCTTTGCCGAACATTTGGGCGAAATAAAATCATCATACGAGAAATACATCTGCGATTACGAAAAAAGCATGGTCACCTGCGATGAAGTTTGTTTTCCGCTTGAAAGCTGCTTTGTGGAAAATCAGAACAGTCTGACGCTTGACGACTGGATTTGGTACAGAAAAGATTTTTGCACTGATTTTTCATTCGACAGCGAAGCCGAAAAAAAATGGGCGGAAGTACTCAAGGACATTCGTTCATCTTCAATCGGAACTTGCACAAAAAAACAGTCTGAACTTTTTGAAACGAGCCGCTTTTTGTGGGGCAAGAATTTTCCTCTGAATTCCCAGATAAAATTTGAATATTATCTTGACGGCATTCATTCTTCATATCCTGATTTTGTAATGAAAGATAAAAGCGGAAAAATTCATATTTTTGAAGTAAAAAGCGTAAACAAATCGTCCTTTCTGAATATAGACGAAGAAGAATACAAAAATAAAGTGACTGCCCTCAAAGCCTGTTATAGGGAAGCTTCAAAAAAAACTGGTCACATTTTTTACCTTCCTGTGTTGGACAAAGCACAATGGCAGATTACGCGTTTTTCCTATGGTGAAGAAAAGTCAATTACAAAAGACGAATTTATAAAATCTTTCCTAAAATCATAAACCTGAAGAAAGATTTCTCTTTAAAAACCCTGTGATTCGTCCGCACAAAATTACCCAAGTAATTGTGACAATTTAAACTTCTCATATACATAACAAAATATACAGAATATTCCTTTATTTTTATCATCAAATTCATTATAATCAGAGTTTGTAAAAATAACTTTTTATTCACAAAGTTTGCGTTGCAAACTGGAATAGTTAAACTTCCTGATTGACTTTTTATAGGAGTATACAAATGGGTAAATACACGGGAACTGAATCAGAAAAAAACATTCTGGCAGCCTTTGCAGGTGAATCACAGGCCAGAAATAAGTACACATACTTTGCGCAGGTTGCAAAGGCAGAAGGCAACGACAAAATTGCCGATGTTTTTACAAAGACTG
>JBJETJ010000046.1:0-1943 GCA_051883255.1 Treponema sp. | reverse complement strand
CGTAAACTACTCAAGCACGGAAAAACAGCTGACAGAGTGGCTGATTGAATAGGGGGAGAATAAATAAAACAAAAACTTGCACAACTTTAATTTATCGCCTATTATAGTAGTATGACTACTTTTTCAGGTAATAAATTAAAAGTGCTGTTTTCTCTTTTCCGCTCGTCGCCGGTGCTTTCTGCCGAAGATTTGACGGATAACGGAATATCAAAAGACCTGATACAGTGGTACAGAAAATCGGAATGGATAAGTTCTCTTGGCAAAGGAATTTACGTTTTGTCCGGATATGAGCCGACTTTAGATGAATGTGTGTCTTTTTTGCAGGCAAAGCAGAAAACAAAGCTTTTTTATTCAGGAAAATACGTCCTTGCAAGATTTTATGATGTCGTTCATTTTGTTCTGCCTGATGACACTGTCCCTGCGCTGACACTTTCGCCTGAGCAAAAACTGCCTCAGTGGTTTCTGCAAAAATTCAAGAGTAAGGTAAAGATTTCGCAGACAGATTTTCTTCCTGCCGATACAGGATATGAAACTTTTAATGACGGCAAAATAAACGTAGTTCACTCAGGCGAAGAGCGGGCGTTTCTGGAATTACTGTACGGCGTTCCCAAAGAAACGACAGTTTCCGAAGCACGGGAACTTCTTGAACTTCTGCCAAACCTGCGCCCGGCGCTTTTGCAAAAGCTCCTTGAAAACTGCACTTCAATAAAAGTAAAGCGCCTTTTTTTGTATCTTGCAGAAAAAGTTAATCACGGCTGGTTCAATCATCTTGATTTGTCCCGGATTTCTCTTGGCAACGGCATAAGGGAAATAGAAAAAAACGGCACTTTCGTCAAAAAATATAATATCGTAGTCAGGGAAGAGGAAATTTAAATGAACGGACAGTACAGGGAACAGGTCAAGCTTCTTGTAAAATGTCTGCCTGTAATTTCTGAAGAAAATTGTTTTGCCCTGAAAGGCGGTACTGCAATCAACCTCTTTTACAGAAATCTGCCCCGACTTTCTGTTGATATTGATCTGGCATATATTGAAAACTCTCCCCGTAATGAAGCGACTGAAAATATAAACAGTGCTTTAAAAAGAATTTCTGAAAAGCTGAACAAATACAATATCCGTAATATTATTCAGCGGAATGGCGAAATCGAAAAAATCATCTGTTTTACGGATAAGGCAAAAGTAAAAATCGAACCAAACTATACAAACAGGGGCTTTGCATATCCTGTGCAGAAATTGCAGACTTGTCAGAAAGTGCAGGAAGAATTTGGATTTGCCGAAATAAACGTTCTTTCAGCGCCGGAACTTTTTGGCGGAAAGATTTGTGCGGCACTTGACAGACAGCATCCGCGCGATTTGTTTGACGTTCATTTTATGCTTGAAAATAACGAACTGAATTCAAATATAAAAAACGGCTTTTTAATTGAACTGCTTTCCCACCGCAGAAACGTTACGGAGTTATTACAGCCTAATCAAAAAGATATGTCCGAGATTTTTAAAACTCAATTTAAGGATATGACAGAATTCAATTATTCCTATGAAAATCATGTTCAGACATTTTGTGAACTTGTAAAATCCGTAAACAGTTTTCTGACAGACGATGACAAAAAGTTCCTGCTTGATTTTATATCCTTAAATGAATATATTGCTCCGACCGGTTTTCCTGATATAAAAAATCTTTCTGCCATACAATGGAAACTCCTTAATTTACAAAAACTGAAAGATACTGACGGCAGGAAACATCGTGAACTTGTTTTAGCCGTAGAAAACTTACTGTACGGCAAATGCTGAACAAAAACATTCATATCCCAAAAAAAAACAAATTGCATTTCCCCGACAACTATGCTAAAATACCAGATATGCTATTGACAAAGAAATCCAAAGAAAGTAGCGTTTCTCAGTTCTCAGTTCTCAGTTCTCAGTTCTCAGTATAATGGCATAGTAACAAG
>JBJETJ010000045.1:0-9784 GCA_051883255.1 Treponema sp. | reverse complement strand
TTTAAGATTTTCTACTTATTATCATACTTTTGGATTTGAAAAGTTCTATCAAAAATAAAATAAATTTCTGAGTTTTTTTAAATTAGTGTAAAGCGTTTTCCTTCGCATACTAAAAAACTGCGGACAAATCAGCGGTAAAAAATTTTCTGAAATTTAATTGGATAATTTTTTTATAGTCTAGTATAATAAAACTATGGCAGATACAAAATCAATGTCAAAAATAATTTCTAATTTTTCAAAAAAGTTTTCTCAGTTTAACAAAAGCGAAAACCGTGAAATTGTCAGGCAGAAAAATCCTGACAGAATATTGCAGGAAAAAATTACTGCTTCTGAAAATGAGCGCAAACTGAAACTGCAAAAAGATTTTTCTGCATATTTAAATCCTGTTACGCAAGACATCGAGTCTGACGAAGAATCTCTTTTAAAAGCGTACGAACTTTACAGACAGATTTTTGAAGTGACGCAAAAATTTTCTGACGGCAAAACTCATCTTGCAGACATAAAAATAACAAGCCCGATTTGCACTAAAAGCGAATACACGCAGAAAAATAAATTTTCGTTTTTAAGGCTCTGGTTTTTGCAGAAAAATACAGACGCAGATTTTGTTCCTGTGATTATATGTGAAAACGCAAAATTTTATCTTTCGTTCGTCAAAAAAGAAGAGTTTGAATTTTCCGGTTTTGAAAAAGAAATTATGCAGGCGCTTTCGTAAGTTTTCGTAACTTCATAAACGAAAGCTATACTTCTGTCCTTCCCCTGAAACTTCTTGCAAGCGTAAGTTTGTCCGCGTATTCAAGGTCGCCGCCGACAGGAAGTCCTGACGCAAGCCTCGTTACTTTTGTGCCGGTTGCAGAAGCGATAATCCTCTGCAAATAAAGCGCAGTCGTGTCGCCTTCGACAGTCGGGTTTGTCGCGATGATTACTTCCTGAACGCTTCCGTCTGACAGTCGTTTTAAAAGCGAAGCAATGTTCAGCTGGTCAGGGCCGACCCCGTCAAGCGGCGAAATTACTCCGCCTAGAACGTGAAACAGTCCTGAGTATTCGTGCGCGCTTTCTATCGTCTGAACGTCCTGCGGCTGTTCGACAACGCAGATTATCGAGCGGTCGCGCAAAGTGTCAGTGCATATCGGACACGGGTCATTCTCCGTCCAGGTTCCGCAGATTGAACACGGCTTTATTTTTTCCTGCAGGGAACTTAACTGCAAGGCAAATTTTTTTACGTAAGATGAATCTGCTTTTAAAATATAATTTACAAGTCGTCCGGCAGATTTTTTTCCGATGCCGGGTAATCGTGAGAAGCTTTCTGTCAATTCGTCTATTGCGTTCATTTTTTTTAAGGCTTAATTATAATCAGTTATAAAAAATAAATTGCATCGTAAAGTTTATAAACCGGGAATGTTCATTCCGTTTAAAAGAGGACCGTACTTTGCTTTTATGCTTTCCTGAATTTTCGTCATCGCATCATGGTGTGCGGCAATAATCAAATCCTGCAGCATCTGCACGTCACGCGGATCAACGCATATCGGGTCAAGCTTTACTGACACGATTTCAAATTTTCCGTTTATCGTTACGTTGACAATGTTTCCGCCGGAAGAACCTGTAGCAGTGATTTCTGCAAGTTCTTCCTGAATGTTGCCAAGCTGCTCTTTCATCGACTGAATGTTTTTCAGCATATCAAAAGGATTCATCATTGACCTCCCAGAATCGTTCCCTTGAATGTTTTTGCGATTATATTTACCTGTTCAGGAATTTCCCTTTGTATTTGTTCTTCTTCTTTTTGCAAAAGTGAAATTGAAAAAGAAACTTTCTGTCCCAGAATGTTTGAAATGTATTCTGCAATTTCGCGGCTCTTTGTTTCGAGCTGGGATTTTTGAAAGTCTGATTCGATTGTCGTTTCTATGACATTGCCGTTTAAAACCCATTTGCCTGTCTGCATAAGCCCTGTGCTTATGAATGCGTCGTCAATCGATGTCGTTGCAATGATTTTTGCCTTTACTTTTTCAAGGTCTGCCGCTGTTGTTTTAGGCGGCAGGGCACCGCCATCAGAAAAAGGGCTTTCCTGCTCCTTTTCCCGCTCAAAGCCTGACTCAGAAACATTGCCTGAAAGCGCGTTAAAAGTCGCCATCTGCGCACCCTGCTGACCGCCCTGCGCTCCTGCCTCAAAAGCCGGCTGACTTCTGACATCGGAGTTTGCGTACTGAGGCGCTTCCGAAAGATTGCGGGAAGCATAGTTTTGCACGGCAGGCGAAGTTCCTGCTTTTTGCAAAAGCGACTGTGCACTGTCGATAGCCTTTTTTATTTCTGCAGGGCTGACGTAATTTTTTAGCCAGCACAATTTGCTGAAACTCAATTCAATTTCATAGCGCGGTGAAAGCGAAAACTTTATGTCCCTGTACAGCGAAAGGAAAATCGAAAGCGCACGTTCTATTTGAACTGAATTCCAGTTTTCAAGAACTTTTTTACTGTAGCGTTCTACTGCCTGACCGAGCAATGACTCTTTTGCAATGCCGTTTTTTATGAGAAGCAGGCTTCTTAAATAGTCTGAACAGTTTGTAATTAACTGTTCGATTGAAATTCCTGACTGCAGGAATTCGTCGATTTTCTGTATTACTTCCGAAGTCTTTTCGTCTATGCAGAATTCAAAAATTTCGTTCAAGCGCTCCGTTCCGACAAGACCGAGTTTGTCGCGGATTTTTTCAAACGTGATGTGAGAATCGCTGAAAGCCGCAATCTGGTCAAACAGAGTGTAGGCATCGCGCATTGAACCTGTCGATTCCCTTGCAATCCAGTAAAGCGCTTCGTCATCTGCGGTTATGTTGATGTCCTTGCATGCTTCTGCAAGCTGTTCCTTGATTTTTTCGATTGCCACGAGCCTGAAATTGAACTGCTGGCATCGGCTTTTTATCGTCGCAGGAACTTTCTGAAGTTCCGTAGTCGCAAAAATAAAAATTACATACGGAGGCGGTTCTTCTATTGTTTTTAAAAGTGCATTGAACGCACTCGTAGACAGCATGTGAACTTCGTCGATGATATAAATCTTGTACCGGCACGAGTTTGGCGGAAACATTACTTCGTCTTTAATCTGCCTGATGTCGTTAACGCTTGTGTTTGACGCACCGTCTATTTCGATTACGTCGAGGCTTGAACCTTTTGTAATTTCCTGACAGGTCGAGCATGTTCCGCATGGAGTTGCAGTCGGCCCTTTCTGACAGTTCAATGCCTTTGCAAGGATTCGCGCGGTAGATGTTTTTCCGCACCCTCTCGGCCCTGAAAAAAGATAAGCGTGAGCGATTTTTCCGCTTTCGATAGAGTTCTTTAAAGTTGCCGCAACAAATTCCTGACCGATGAGGTCCTCAAAAGTTTGTGGTCGGCGTCGTGTCGCTGTTACTTCGTATGCCATAAATATAATATAGCGTAAAACCGGCACATAGTCGAGAGAGTTTGGGAAGTGCAGCAGCTTTGTGCAGCATTTAAAAAAAATTGCATTAACGCAAATATGTGGTATAATTACAAAATAACAGAATAATGTTTTAAAAATCGTGTAGGGGAAATTTAATTTTTGCGAGGCTGCGTATACAATGTTCAACTCTGACTCTACCGTAAAAAACAAAGGGCAAAATGAATTTTCTGTCCGAAAACCTGGAATTTTGCTCGTCGAAAAAAATGACGGAAAAGAAAGCCTTAAAGACAAAATCTCTCAAAAATATCAGGTGACGGCAGTTTCTGATCCTGATGATGCTCTTGAAATTCTAAAAAAAGAAGTGCAGGTGTCCGTAATCATTATTGATATGGATATCTCTTTTTCCAAAGCGACTGAACTTATCAAAGACGTCAGGAGCGATTCAAATTTCCATAAAATTCCTGTTATTGCCGTGACATCTTCCTGCGATAAATCAGCAGAAGAGGCGTGTCTTGAGCTCGGCGTTTCAGATATTGCAAGGCGGCCGTTAAGTTCAAAACTGCTTGACTTAAAGATTTCAAACATAATCCAAATGACAGAAATTTCCGTTGCGCTCAATGAACTTGAATACGACGATTTGACAGGCCTGTACACGAGGCAGGCATTTATCAGAAAAGCCCGGGAATTTATTGACAGCGACATTTCAAAGGAATACGCAATACTCGGCGTCGACTTTGAAAATTTCAAATTCACCAATGCGCAGTACGGCGAAGAAAAATGCAACGAGTTTCTTGCCTATATCGGAAAATCGCTCCTTGCAAAAATCACTGACGGATTTGCAGGACGTTTTGCAGGCGACCAGTTTGTAATGGTCATAAATTACGTTGAATCCATAGACCTTGAGTTCATTCAGAATTTTGCAAAGTCAATTCTTGACGGTGCGCCGATTCCTCATCAGATTCCAAAAATCGGCATTTACGCGCCGATTGACAAAAAAATGCCCATCGGAAGGTGCTGCGACAAAGCGTTCCTTGCAATCCGCGAAATAAAAGGCGTTTACGGACAGGACATCGTTTTTTATACGGAGGCATTTCAGGAGCAGCTTGCCGCAGACCAGCGGATTCTTGACAGTATGGAGCACGCCCTGCTCAACGAAGAATTCTGCGTTTACTATCAGCCGAAGCACGAAAGCGTAACGGGAAAAATTGCAGGAGCAGAAGCACTCGTGCGCTGGATTCATCCTGAGTACGGCTTTATGTCGCCGGGGCAGTTTATTCCCCTGTTTGAAAAAAACGGATTTATAACAAAGCTTGACAGTTTTGTTCTTCTTCAAGTCTGCAAGGACATAAAAAAATGGGAAAACTGCGGAATTCCGCTTGTTCCGATTTCAGTAAATATTTCGCGCAGGGACTGTCTTGAACCTGACTGGATTGACCGCCAGCTTGAAATTATCGACAGTTTTGGAATTAATCATTCGCTCATTCACATGGAAGTCACGGAATCATTGTATGCCGAGTCAATGGACGTCATCATCGAACAGATTAAAAAAATCAAGGACAACGGATTTTTAATAGAAATGGACGACTTCGGTTCAGGCTATTCTTCGCTCGGAACTCTTGCGACGTTCCCGCTTGACGTAATAAAGCTTGACATCAGTTTTGTAAAGCACATCGAGATTAACGAAATCGTAATCGAAAACATCATTAAAATGGTTCACAGGCTGGGCTTTATAACTGTTGCAGAAGGCGCAGAAACGGAAGAACAGTTTAAAACTTTGAGAAGCCTCGGCTGTGATTTGATTCAGGGTTACTGTTTTTCAAAACCGTTACCGCGCCCTTCATTTGAACTTTATCTAAAAGAAAATTCAGTTTTGGCAGACCAGCGCAAAAAAGCAATAAAACTCCAGACAGAAAAAAGCAGTCAGTTTGCAGGAAACGAAAACATCATAAAGGCAACGACAGAAATCGGCGAAAGCCTGCCCGGCGGATTTTTTACGTATCACGCAGACGGAAATCACGAGATAATTTCGTTCAATCAGGAACTTCTCAAAATCTACGGCTGCCGCGACACGGAAGAATTCCGAAACCACACTGGAAATTCTTTTGACGGAATGGTTCACCCTGATGACCTTGAAAACGTCAAAGACGACATCATCACTCAGGTTGAAGAAGGCAACAACATCGTTTTTGTCGAATACAGGATTTTCAGAAAAGACGGACAAATGCGCTACATTCAGTATTACGGAAGAATGGTCAAGTCCGAAAAATACGGAAACATTTTTTATGCGTTCATAAACGACATCACTGACGAGCACATAAAATTTGCCGAAGAAGAAAAACGAAGCGAAGTAATACAGGGATTGAGCCAGAGCTTTAATTCGATTTTTCTCATAGACTTCAAGACAAACACACTGACACCTTACGCAAGCTGTTCAAGATTTGAAAAATCCGCAGGCGCAAATTTCTACGCAGAAAAAACTTATGACCAGATAGCAGAATTTTTCGTAAGCAGATTTGTCGTTCCCGAAGAACGCGACACAATGCGAAAACTCTTTTCGTCACAAAACATTCTTAACGAATTTAAAACGTCAAGCCTTTGCAGATTTACGTTCCACAAATTAAACGAAAATAATTCTGCAAACCTTGTAGAAATTTCAATCAGAAAATTAAACGACGAAAGCGGAGAACTTCGCGCCGTGTTGACGTTGCAGACTGTTTCTGAAAATGCGCTCATTTTACAGGAAGTTTCCGCATTAAAAAAAGCGATTGATTTTTTGCAAAGTTCCGTTGACAATATTTTGCAGACATCGGATAATTCTTTAGCAACAAAAGAATTGTCAAAGTTTTCGGAAGAAAAAGAGCATCTTGAGGAAATGCTCGGCACGATAATCGAAACTTTAAAGACATAACGATATCAGAGGGAAGAAAAATAATTTTATGGATAATTTTATATATTCAGTATCGACGCTGGCGGCAACTTTAATTTTAGTTTTGTTTTTGTGCTATTCTGTTACGTCGAAATCTGAAAATAGAAAGGGTGACAGGGCTTATATATTTCTTTTAATCTGGCTGATATTTTTTACTTTGCAGGAAAGCTTCTGGGGATTTTTGAATTTTTGCAAAAAATACAATACGGCGTTTTTTGTGTCGTCGGAGTTTTTTCATTTTGCGACGAGTATGTCAGGTTTTTTCTGGCTCAATTATTTTCTTGAATATTCAGGCGACAGGCTGAAACATTCAAACGCATACCGCATTGCAGGGCTTTGCGCAGTTCTCTTTCAGATTTCTTTGGTTCTGCTGAACATAAAATTTCCGCTGATTTTTGCAATTACCGCAGACGGAAATTACGTCACTTACAGATTCAGACCGCTTTGTTTTTTTTCGCAGTATTTTATTTATCTTCTCATTCTCATTTCGTGTTTTTCAGGCAGAAAAAATGAAGGCATAAGCAGCCGGCAGTTTTCGGCATTTTTGTTTTGTGTCATAACGATGATTGTCATGGGAAGTTTTCAGTTTCTGTTTGTGGACTATCCGTTCTATTCGTACTCGTATTTATTCGGCTGCTGCATAATTCAGCTTTTTGTAATCACAAGGGAATACGATGAGTTTCAGCTCAAAGAAAAAAACATCTTGCAGTCAAAAGTCGAGCAGCAGCAGGAAGAACTTGAAATAAGCGGAAAGAAAATTTCAGAGCAGCTTGAAATCCTTAATGCGATGTCTGACATTTATTCGTACATCAACGTGATTGATTTTGAAAAAATGATAATCGTCAGGTTCGATTCGTTTTTCCATTCGATAAAGACATTTGAACTTGGAAAAGAAATTCACTCGTCTTTAAACACGAAACTTGTTGACCACATTTTGAGCGAACAGAAAGAAGCCTTTTTACAGTTTACTGATTTGAATACCGTTCAAAAACGAATGGCAAATAAAAACATCATCACTGCGGAATTTTTGAGCACTGTGCTAGGCTGGCTTCGCGTTCAGTATATCCGCGTAAACCGCGAGAACGCAAACAGGGTCGTTTATACTGTTCAGAATATCGACGACGAAAAGCGCAAGGAAGAACAGCTGATTTACATTTCGCAGACTGACGAACTGACAAAGGTTTACAACCGAAGGTCTTACGAACAGAGCCTTTCTGAATATGCAGAAAAATTACCGCAGGAAGATTTTGTGTTCATGCTTTTTGATTTGAACGGACTCAAAGCCGTCAACGATAAATTCGGGCATAATGCAGGGGACGAACTTATAAAAGGCATTGCTTCGTGTCTTATAAGGGCGTTCGGAAACAGCGGTCAGATTTACAGGATTGGCGGTGATGAATTTGTCGTAATGCTTTTTGCGGACGAAAAGAAATTCAATTCGATGAACGATGATTTTAATGACATCGCTTCAAACTGGTCAGGTGAATTTGTAAAGGGAATTTCAGTTTCATGCGGTTATGTATCGGCAAAGGAATTTCCGAAAATGTCCGTGCACGAAATGTCAATGCTTGCCGACAAACGGATGTACGAAAATAAAGCGGCATATTACAAAAATAAAGAAAAGGACTAAAAAAAACTGCCTGAAACTCAGGCAGTTTGCAAATGATAAAAATTTATTTTTTCTGTTCAGACGGCTTTCGCTTTGCTTCTGCAATGGCTTCTGCCATTTTTGAGCGAGCCTTTTCCATATCGTTTATCATGTGAATCGGCTGGCCTGTTGCATCGAGTGCATCGCGCCACAAAGAGCCTTCCGGGTCAACTGCGTTTCTGTGTTTTGTTACCATCTTGATAGGCAAATGCACGAACTTGTCGTGAACAAGTCCGATAACGAGTTTTGTTTTTCCTGCCATTGCCGCATGCACTGCATTGTTGCCGAGACGTTCGCAGTAAATTGAATCTGCGGCAGTAGTTACTGATGCACGAACCTGATAAGACGGGTCAATGTACTTTAAGTTTATTTCGATATTTTTTTCTTTAAAATATTTTTCGATTTCGTTCTTTAGGAAAATACCGATGTCAGCAAGTTTTTTGTTTCCAGAGGCATCTGTTGCATTTGTCGTCTGGAGTAAATCCTGTCCTGCGCCTTCTGAAACGACGATTACTGCATGTCCGCGTTTTGCAAGCCTTCGCTCAAGGCAGGCAAGGAAACCGTTTTCGCCGTCCATTTCAAACGGAACTTCAGGAATCAAACAGAAGTTTGTTTCGTGGCTTGCAAGCGCTGCGGAAGTTGCGATAAATCCTGCTTCGCGGCCCATGAGCTTTACAAGACCGATACCGTTAATCTGGCTTGCAGCTTCCATGTGAACTGCGGCAACTGCTTCTTTTGCACGCTGAACGGCAGTTTCAAATCCGAACGAGCGGTCAATGAACATCAGGTCGTTGTCTACAGTCTTTGGAATTCCGACAACTGCGCATTTTAACTTGCGTTTTTCAACTTCGCATGCAATGTCGTAAGAACCGCGCTGAGTTCCGTCACCGCCGATGATGAAAAGCATATTTATTCCGTCGCGTTCAAGACAGTCAACGATTTCTGAAACGCGCTGTCCGCCGCCGCGGCTTGTTCCAAGGTAAGTTCCGCCGATTTTGTGAATTTCGTCTATTAAATAGCGGTCAAGTTCAATCGGTTCGTAGCCTTCTTCCTGAAAAAATCCGTGGAAACCGAACTGATAGCCTTTTACTGTTTTTACGCCGTAGCGTGTGTTAAGACAGCGTACGACTGCACGGATAACGTCGTTAAGTCCCGGACAAAGACCGCCGCATGTACAGATTCCTGCCCTTGCATTTTTAGGGTCAAAGAAAATCTTTTCGCGCGGGCCGGCTTTTTCGATTAAGTTTGAAGAATCAAGAACGACAGGCTGTGATTTGTCGTACACGTTCACGTTGTTGATTACGTAAGAATCATCGTTGACATAATTTGCGGTCATATCGCCGTGAACGCTTGAAAGTTTTATTGGTGACTGGATTGTGCACGGTCCCAGTGAATCAATCGTAAAATCTAAAGCATCGTTTCCCATAGAAAACTCCTGATAAGTCAATAGAAAAGAAAAAAATCTTTTTTTAATGATATACACAAAATTATTTTTTTTCAATAGATAATGAAATATAAAATCAATTCAATTTCTTGATATTGTTCATCATTTAGTTTTTGCGGTTTGCTCAAGGGTGAACTTAAAAAAAAAATCTGTGCTGGGTGCACAATTAACGAAATCCTGGAAAACAGCAGAGCACAATTAAAAATTTTTTTTTGAGTAAAACAGTCAAAAAAAATTTAAAAATAATTGAGCGGAATTTTTCTGAATATTAATATGCAGGTATAAAATTACTTAATCAAAGAGGCAGAGCCATGACAGGAAAAGAAATAAGCGAAATGCAGACAAAATACGTTCTGCAGGGCTGGA
>JBJETJ010000044.1:0-2029 GCA_051883255.1 Treponema sp. | reverse complement strand
TCGCATCAAAATTCATTTACGACATGACTTGCCGCGCTTACATAATCCGCGACAATACTGACAAAGATTTTTTTAACTTTCTTTATGATGAACTGAACGCAAAAGACATCATCCGCGAATCGTGGAAAAATTACGCCCGCTTCGGAATTGAAGCATGCTACGGTAAGTCAGGATTTTATTACGGACAGGAATCTGATGAAGCCGGCACAGGTTCGACAAGAAGTAAAACGATAAGCGGAACACAAACAGAAAACGGAAATAAAATCATTCTCGGAAAATTCAATGAGAAAACTTTAAGCGTTTCAAAAAAAGACGGCAAAGTATTTCTAGACGAAAACGAAACTCAGGATTTTACATTTGAAATAAAAGAAGAGATTAAAGAAAATGACACGCAGACAGTTGTCACGCTGACTCATAAAAGCAATAATGAAAAATTAATCTACATATTAAGCGCACTCCAAAAAAAAGCATACAACATGACAAAAGAAGAACTCCAGTCTATCGTTGATGATTTTCCTGTTGACGGAGAAAATCTTAAAGATGAACTCTGGCAGTGGAATGAACTTGAAGAAAGTAAAGCGCTTAATCTTATGAGTAAGTACGGAATGGATGATGAGCAGCAGGAAGAATTCCTTAAACTCGGATTTATAAAGACAGCAAAAGAAATTATGACTGATGATGAAGTTTCATACGAAACAGTTTATTCACTCAAAGAAAATTTATCTGAAAGTGAAACCGCACAAATCGGAAAAATTTTATCAGAAGCAAAGTTTAAGAGAATTACTGAAAATGATTTTCCGTTTTACGTTCCATTTGAAGATGAATACAAATTAAAAGAAGAATACGCACAAGACATTTCAGACAAAGACACAGCCGAACGCAGGGCAGCTGAGCAGTTGCTCATAGAAAAATGCAGTGCGCACGGACTTGGAAAATACTGCACTGTACAGGTTTCCGCAGAATACGATTGCGATGAATTATATAACCTCAACGGTAGCGGCGAGTTTTCAAGCATAAGGATAATAGAAAATTCTTTTGATATTGCAGAACAATATTTTTCTCCCGGACAGACAGAATGGAATTCTTCTGATGCATGGAATTTTGAAAGCGCACAGAATGCAAACAATCCAGACGATAAAATTCTTTATGAAGAAAAAACGGAAGATAAAGAAACTGTCATCACCGTTGAAAAATGCGAAAAACTTTTTGCCGGAAACAGAAACTGGTTTTTCGGAATCTGGACTGGAGAGGCATCGTCGTTCACAGGAAAAAAAATCGAAACCCTGCTGTCACAAAAAAATAAAGATGATTACAAAAACAAATACGATTCAGAAAAACTGAAAAACATGAGCGAAGAAGAAGCGGCATCAAAAAAAGGACAGAACGAAGAGCAGCCTTTTTATATTCCGCTTGTCAACGCAAAGCAGGACGGCTCTGACATTTATCCGGTAAAAAAAGAATCAGCCTCAGGCATTGGTGAACTTGAAAACTCTCTCATCGGACAGGTAAGCATGAGCTGTAAAAAAACTGAACTCTCGGACGGAAGTTTTAAAATGGAAACGCAGTATTATTTTCCGTTCATTCAGGGCGACTACATTCACGCAGGCAGAACCGGAGGAAACGCTTTTTACAGCATTGAAGGAATTACAGTTTCTGACGAAGGAAATTCAACATTTGCATTTCCGTATGTCCGAATGGCGCGCAACGAAGGAACTGACAGGACGTTCGGCATGAACGCTGACACTTCTCTGGAGAACATAGAAATTCTAAAAGATGTCAGCGAACTTGGCTTGAATCTTCAGGCGAACATTTCTCATAGCATCGGAAGCAACACCGGAACAAACGAGAACAGCGGCAAACTCACGCAGACTGTAACTGACATAAACGGAGATTCAATTCCAGACATAATTCAGGCGACTGATTCAGGCATAAAAGTTTTTCCAGGAAAAAAATCAGACGACAGTTTGAGTTATTCTGAAGGATATGAAGTCAGCGGAATAAAAATAAATTCAACTCATTCGACAATGAA
>JBJETJ010000043.1:0-9924 GCA_051883255.1 Treponema sp. | reverse complement strand
GTGTTCCCGGTTTTAATTAACCTCTGCCATTTACACAGTTTTTATGACAGGGTCGGAACAACTATCATAAACTTACTCCAGCCATAAGCCTTGTTCAGTTCATACATTGTTTTTGTATAAACATAAGTCTTACCAGTTCCGGTTTCCATTTCAATATCAAAACTTGGGACTCCTGCAGTACGTTCAATCTTTGCAGAGTGAATAATAAAATTGCTGTCCTGCATCTTATGGATATTTTCCAAAAGCTCTTTATCACCAAGAATTAAATCTGCATTGCGGTAGCCGTTGTCTGCCTGTTCAAGTTCTTCATCAAAATTGTCACAGGAATTCGAGGCAACTAACGCCGCCTCATCAAACAAAGCGTTCTGTGTTATCTCAATTTTTTGAACCTGCGGCATAATTCCTTTGTCGCGAAGATACTGAACTTTATCTGCAAACTGCTGACCTTCAAAACATTTTACAAGAGCATCTACAGCCTGAGTCTGATATTTTTGTATTTTAAAAGTAAACTTCATTATTTCTCTTCCTTTGATTTATATGCGGTTTTATCCGCGATTACTTTAATTGAATCCAAAAAAGACACTTCAACATCGCTGAGCGTTTTCTGCTGATATTTCTTATACTCACCTGTTGCTTTTTCGATAGCTTGCTCATGGCTTACCATGCCATTTCCCTGTAAAATCTGTTCACCGCTCATCGTAAGAATCTTATCCAGATGTTCAGCCCAATCTTTCATTGTCATAGGAATCTGTCGTTCTGCCTGACGCTCTGCAAAATCAAGATATCCGCTTACAATCTGCCCCATAGCACGAAGTTCTTTTTCATCAAGATAGTTTTTGGCAACCACGGCATCCTTTAGGTGAGGACGTTTTCCTTCAAAACTCTTTAGCCCCATGAATTCTTTTTCCGCATCAGCCCGATTGAAAATCACTTCCGCGGCGGTCTGACCGTGCACGGCAAAATGTATTTTGTTCTGCACTTTCTTGAAAAACTGAATTGAAATATCAGAACGGGGATTGTAATCAACACTTGTTGCGTAGATATCGAGTATCTGACGATAGAACACTTTTTCACTGGCACGAATGTCGCGGATTCGTGTCATAAGTTCTTTCCAGTAGTCACCGCCCCCAAGCTGCTTCAGGCGGTTATCGTCCAGTGCAAAGCCTTTACGGATATATTCATTAAGGCGTTTCGTTGCCCATTGACGGAATTGTGTGCCCCGGATAGATTTTACCCGATAGCCAACAGAAATTATAACATCAAGGTTATAGTAAAGAACCTCGTGGGTTTGTGTTTTTCCTTCAATTGCACCATGCTTAGTGGTATTTCGGAAATTCCGAACAACCATAGATTTTTCCAGTTCGCCTTCTTCAAAAATGTGCTTTATATGCTCGCTGATGGTAGACTTTGACTTTTCAAACAGAGTTGCCATCTGGTCTTGTGTCAGCCAGACAGTTTCGTCTTCAAAGAGAACTTCAACATTTATGGTTTCTTTATCAGTGCTAAAGATTGCAATTTCTTTGTTCATCCAAGCCCTCTTAAATAATCCTGATATTATCTGGATTATAGCTTTCTCCAAGATAAGTCTTAAAAATCTGCTCAAAGTTTGTAGCAACACTGTCATTAGCCATAGAAGCATCGCGCATTACAAAGTAGTAAGGCTTTTCTTTTGCAATTTTTGTGATTGTTTCTTCTGTTACATCTTCATCAAAACACGCTACAAGATAGTTGCCTTCTACACAGTAAACGGTTTTTCCGTCAATCTGCTTTGTCTGGATTTTGCTTGAAAGCATAATTCCTAAATCAAGCATAACCTGGAAAAGCAAATCTTCTGCTGTACGGTCGGATTTGATGTTATTTTTGAACAAGTCCTGTTTGTCGATGTGGTCAGGTGTGTAGTAAACACCTTCCATGTTTGATGTGTCGCACTTGAGGACGCGGAAGCCGATGTCGAGTGTTGTTAGAACTGAGAGTTTAGATTTTAGAGCTGATAACTGAGTGCTTAGAGTTTCGCTGTTAGAGTTGTTATCAGAGAAGAGGTCATTTTGCTTATCTCCTCCAAAAGATTCAAACTTGATTCTATATCCGAGGTTGTTAAGTAGTTCAAGCGTACGCAAATCAATAGTTGTGTCTCCAATTCTGCACGAGACCCCCTTGCTATTTTCAGAAATTGAATGAACTCTTTGATTCCTCTCGCTTGTCCTTCCGCTATATTCGATGGAATCGACACCGCCGCTCTTCTCATCTGATCCGACAGAGCATACATTTCCGCTTTCGGAAGTTTTTTCACCAACTGATAAACTTTCTCCACTAAATCCATAGATTTCTTCCAGACTTCTAATTTCTGATAATTTTCCTGCATATTTTTCAATCACCCCTTCTTTCTCTAGGTGCTCCAAACTAAGTTCTAAGATCTGCTTTCCTGCACGCCGGATGCGTTCCTTGCCGATTTCGCAGATATTTTTATAACCTGCTTTGTAAGCTTCTGATTTTTCATCGCAAGGTTCTGGAAGTTGTACCATGATGAATTTACGGTTTCCGCCATCTTCTGCATTGAGCTGCATTACAGCGTGGGCGGTTGTGGCACTGCCTGAGAAGAAGTCGAGGA
Organism: Treponema sp.; assembly: GCA_051883255.1. Lineage (GTDB taxonomy): Bacteria > Spirochaetota > Spirochaetia > Treponematales > Treponemataceae > Treponema_D. The sequence goes on along the minus strand of JBJETJ010000043.1, from coordinate 7,316 downwards.
TGATATCTTGTTCTTCTGTGATAATTGTTGAAAGTCGAGATACAATATATGTTGGTTTTGGAAAATCAAATATTTCAGAATTTCCAAACAAAGCCTTAATTTCATTCTTTGCATTTTGATAATTTGTTTCTTTTTCAATCCACATAGTTTTTAGTTTTGTGGTTTTTTCTTCTCCATCTGGGTTATCTTTATAGTCTTTTCTAAAAATATCCCAAGCATCTTCTTCTCCAGAACGATTTATAGGCTTACCAATAAGTTTATCTTTCTCTTCTGAAAATTTTTCTTTTCCCCATGTCCAACGGCTTAACTCTCCAGTAGGTCTTTTAGGAATAACTTCTACACAAAAATCTGAATCTTTATTTAATGAACATTTTCCATTCTTAGGATTTACATATATTGAATAAAACATGTTTGGTCGGTCTTCTTTTCTCCATGCACCACCACGTTTTCGTAATCCTAATAATCGATATAATTTTCCATTTTCATCTTTTTCTGAAAATTCACTTAAACTTTCTTCTGATTTTTTTATACCACCAATATCAAGTTCATCATAACTCTTTGAATACATCAAAATTGACTCATGTACATAAGATAAATTTTTACTATTTTGGGAACCTCTTGGATTGCTTAACAAAGTCATTCTGCCAATAAAATTATTCTCACCGTATATTTCATTACAAATTTTTGACAGGTTTTCTATTTCATTATCATCAATACTTATAAAAATCACCCCATCATCGCTCAGCAAATCTCTTGCCAATTTTAATCGCGGGTACATCATATTGAGCCAATCAGTATGAAAGCGACCGTTGCTTTCTGTATTTGCTACAAGGCGGTTGCCTTCTTCATCAGTCTGACCGCTGTTTGACATATAATCATCTGCATCCTGTGAAAAATCATCATTGTAAACAAAATCATTTCCCGTATTATACGGCGGATCAATGTAAATCATCTTGATTTTGCCAAGATATGTTTCCTGCAAAAGTTTAAGCACTTCAAGATTGTCGCCTTCAATGTAAAGGTTTTCCGTTTCATCAAAGTTCACACTTTCCTCACGGCAAGGACGAAGAGTTTTATTTATAGGAGCATTTGCAGTAAGAATCGCCTGTTTCTTGTCTGGCCAGGTAAACTGATAGCGTTCTTCACGACCTTCAACCAGGGAATGGGAAAGTTCCTGCTTGAGCATATCAAAATCAATTTTGTGGGTAAGTTCACCGTTTTCATCTTTTGCTTCGGTTACGCAGTTCGGGAAAAGCCGGGCGATTTTTGCGATGTTTTCGTCTATTTTGTTTAGTGAATGCATTTTCAAGTGGTCTGTCATTTTATGGTCTCCTGTAGGTTATTTTATTTAAGTTGTCAAAAGTTTATTTTCATGCTATATTATGAATAGATCCATTTAAGGTGAAAGCGGGCTTCATGCCATGCGTTGCGAAAGCAACCTAGCCTTATACCGGGTCTATTTTTTTTGCCTCCAATGGATTTTTAGGCGTATAGTAATTCTTTGGATATTTAACAAAATCAAAAATATCATGAACTAAAGCAATTTTTTCCTTTATGTAATTATAATATCTAAAATCACCATTCTGATAGGCTCTTTGAATAGTCCACAAAACATAATCTGCAGCCTGTAATAATGTGATTTCTGAAGTTTGCTGAATAAAAGTCCTGATTTTATTTTCATTCTTTTTACCCCACTTTTCTTCAAAAATTGCAATGGCTTTATTTACTGCATCTGACATATTTTTCTGTCTTACAGTATTTCCCATTGCTGAAAAATATAAATCAATTTCGCTGTATAAATGAAGTCTATTTTCTAACAATTTTGAGACCAAATATTCGTATAATTTTGCAGACTGCAAGTCAAACTTTTTTCTAAATAAATCTTCTTTCTTTCTTGCAACAATGCAATAAAATGTAAAATCAGATTTCTTTAAGAGTCTGAATACTTTTTCCCTGACTTCCTGACAATCATCCGTTGCATGAAACATTTTTGCAGTTTTTTTAATTGAAGGTATTTCTTTGTAATAATCATCGTTAATTATTTCTTGTCGTAAATCTTCTATAGTTTTTGAAAGTTCCTTTGGATTTTTTGACTCAAAATATCCCACCATAAATATTTTTGAAGCCTGCCCTTTTTCAATAAGATTAACACCTTTTCTTCCCAAAATATTTGGATCACCAGCTTCATCAAAATAGTAATTCACTTTTATATTCTCAGTTTTTTTCATAGAAATATCCTACAAATTCCTCAATTTATTACAACCGATTTAATTCCTCTTCAATTTTTCTTTTTTGATTCACAAGTTCAAACTTCTTTTTAGGTTGAACTTCCTTACGTGCAAGTTTTTCAAGCCGCTCAATTTCTTTTTGTAGCTTTTCCTGCTTTTCCTTAATCTCTATATTTTCTTCAAGAGTAAGGTCGTTATTCCATTCACCACATTCTATCTTTTTGATGATATTTTCCCAAACGTCATCAAAGTTCAAACCAGAAAGTTCAATTGAAGCTTTTGTTTCCGGCATCCATTCTGTAGTGAATAGCTTTTCACAAAACACTGCCAGCTGAATCTCTTCTTCAAACTGTAATGCAAAAATAAGATTCTGCTGAATCAGTTTTGCAATTCGTTCAATAATTCATCAATATTTTTTAATTCGTTCTGAAGTTCCTGATAAGCATAAATTGAAAAACAAGCCGCAGCTATAGAAATCTTACTTCCTGGCTTAATTTCATCTTTTAAGCTTTGACTAAGAGTTTTATGTACATTATCAATAAAATCAGGTAAAACCACATCCATAATAATGTACTATTATATCACATTTTAAGTAATTAATTTTATATTTTTTGTAAAAACTCTTTGTTAAATCAAATGCGCAATTTTAGCTATTTGATTTAAACATTGCATTTTTCATCCTTTCTGCAATTTCTGTGGTATAATATTTTTATGCAAAATAGTTTATCAGTAATAAAAGACGAACCTCACCAGCTGGAATTTGATTTTGAAGGTTATGATACAGAACTACTTCCTGAAGATTCTTTTGCCATGGCAGAAACGATTACGCTCAATGCGATAACCGGAGCAAGCACTTTTACAGACCTTTTTGAAGATGCCCGATGCATAAGCCGCATTTATGACAATAATGAAGAAGACAGGGGACTTTATTATGTATTCCGTGCCCACGATGCTGTAACCGGGCGTAACATAGCCGTAAAAGCCACAAATCCTTTATTCTGCGAAGCAGAACCTAAGCTAAAAGAGTGCATTAAATGGGAAAGTGCAGTTTTACAAAAATTAAAGGGAAGCCGGCGCCTGCAGCAGATTTTTACGCCCCTAAAAACAATGCAGGTCGATATTCAGCTGGAAGAAAAAAACTATATTTTTTCTGTTTCTTTCTTTTCTTCAATATATATGGACATAGATGTACGCAAATCTTTTTTTGACGAAGCAAACGACCGCCTTAAAACTTGCGCAAACCGCCTCAAACTTTTCTGTTCCATGATTTCTGCAGTGCAGAACCTGCACCGCGAAGGGTTCTGCCATAGGGATTTAAAGCCTTCAAACATAATGGGTATACGCAAAGACGGCAAATGCACTGCAGTCTTGATTGATTTTGGTCTTTCACTTGCCACAGAAGAAATTGAAAGAGAAATAAAACTATTTTCGCCAAATGCGGAAGATTTACCCATGATGTACTGTGCACCGGAACTATATTCCTGCTTTGAAGATAATTGGGAAATGGCAAAAAGTGCAGACATCTATTCACTCGGCTGCATGCTCTTTGAACTTCTGGACAAGCGGAGTTTTTATACTACACTGAATGAAACAAACGGTTCTACTTTCTGGGAAGCTGTAAACAATATCAGAGTTGGAAAAGAAGAATTCAACGGCAACGCAAAAAAACGCCTTGCCCTTTACGATGAACTTCTTTCAGATTTTACACCTTCTATAATAATTCCACGCATCTCGGAAGATTCAATTATTCCCGAATATTTGCGTAACGAACTTCAGACAATAATCAACAGACTTTGTGCTTTTGACTACAGAAAACGCGCCAAAGAAAATGACCTTGACGGCATAAAAGAAAAAATCCGCCTTATCATCCGCATTTTGGAAAACGAACACTTAAGGGAAGTTTACAAAAAGCGAAAGGAAATTCACCGTAAAAAAATTTTTTCTGTAAACAAAGATAATGACTGAGGTAAAAAAATGATTGATTCTAATGAACTTGAAAATAACAGCACGCAAAGTTCCGTTCTCTGCGGAAAATCAGAAAAAATCACAATGGATATTTCTTCTCAAGATTTGACGGTTGATTTTAATTTTGCAGAATGTGAAAAAGCAGCAAATGAACAGAAATCTGGAACTGTAAAAAAAGAAGTTTCTGACATTTCAAAATATCTTCTGGTACAAGAAGGAAGTCTTGCTTTAAAAGAACAGAAAGAAACGCTCAAAAAAGAACTTGCAGTTTATAAAATAGAAAACTCTGACCTTGCAAATGACAAACGCTTTTCTGACACATACTATTTCAGGCTTGCAGCGTTCCATTCGCTATTAAAAGATTATGATAAAGAAGCGGAATGCCTTTCAAAGATTCAAAATAAAGAAAATCCTTCTTATGCTTCAAGAATTGCACAGAATAAGATTGCAAGAACAGAACGCACGGAAGAAAACCTTTTAATCCTTTACAATCTGAATACCGAAGAAACTGCAAGAAAACTTTCCGGCTGGTATCTTTCTAAGAATGACTTTGAGAACGCAGAAAAAGCCTTATGCCATTTTATAGACGAACACGATGAAGTTCCTTATGAAATATATTTTCAGTATGCATTTCTTTTTATGAAAAAAGGCGATGCAGCAGAAGCAATTCATTATTTAAGAAAATCTTTTTACCTGCAAAATACTGTACAGGCAGCCCTTGCTTTAAGCATGCTTTATCTTGTACTTGCCACCAAACAACATTCACTCCTAAAAAAAGCATTATACTGGTGCGATATAGCCGTTCACCTTGATTTAAGTTTTACTCCAGCCTTGCGTCTTTACATTAATTTGAATCTAGAAAAAACTCCTGAAAAAACAGAAAGAATACTTTCCCGCTATCTGAGCCTTAACACTGCACACAAAGACGGTTTTTATTTTGATGCTGCAATCAACCATGCAAAATGTTCCTTTGTAAAAGAAAAATACGGAGAAGCACTGGACAGGCTAAGTTCGCTTGTAGAAGACGGAACAAACCAGGCTGCTGTCTGGAACAACATTGCGCTTTGCAATGCAGCCTTAAGAAAATATGACCGTGCAGAACGGAACATTGCAAAGTCACTTGAAAAATTCAATATGCAGAAAAACTCCAAAAACGAAAAATCAAAGCAATTGGAAATTATCCTTACAAACTATATGAAAATCTTGAATGCACAGGGCAAATACAAAGAAACGCTTTCGATTTTTGAAAATACAAACGGATCAAAAGGCTTTGAACTTTCGGAAGACAATTACTTGAACTACTTTACGGAATGGCTAAAGGCACTTTTTAACACCGGTGACTATGAAACTTATTGCAGTTTTTTAAATCAGATCTTAATGCTTGAATCAGACAATCCTACGGTAAAACTTTTTGCATGCAACGATTTACTCAAGGTCTTAACGCTTACAGAACAGAACTCATCTTTAGTTTACAAATGCCTTGATTTTTTGAAAGATATGCATAAAAAATATCCTCACGGGAAACATACTGTTCAGGTTATAAACAACATTATTTTTACAAGCCTTGAACTGGGAGAACCAATTTCGCAAAATTTATTGAATGACTTTATTCCCACAATTCCACTTCATCCATGCAACACTGCAACTTACGGCTTATACCTGATAAAAATAAAACACAATGCAGAACGCGGTCTTTCCTATTATGACAGTGCAATAGTAATGGCTCAAAAAGATTCAAAGTTTGCAGGTTTAACAGAAGAACTTAAGGTAAAAAAAGAAATAGAAAGTGCAAAATATCTTATTCAGACAGGTGATTTTATTTCCGCTAAAAGGCTTATAGAAAGACTGAATAAGCGTGCCGGTAAAACGCTACAAGGCTATCAGAAAACCATTGCAAGGCTTTTAGCAGAATGCTGACACAGTGTCTGAGTTTTGATAACACAGTGCCAGAGGTTTGAAAACAGTGTGTCAGCATTAAAAAACAGTCTAAAAAATAAAAACCGTATAAATTAAAATGGGGGAAGTATAAAGAAAAAATTATAAAAAGGTAAAAATCAGCCCCCCCCCCCGCAAGCGGGGTCGGCAGTTCCGGGGTTCCGTGCCCAGGGCACTCCATTGCTTGCGCAACAGCCTCCGGCTGCCCCTCCATTGCCTAACGCAGGAAAGCTTGGACCGTCAGGGGCTTAGTGAAAATTGATTTTAAAAGATTTTTGAAAGTCATATTTTATCTTGCACTCCTCTTTTTTATTTTTGGTTTTACAAGATTCCAGCTTTCATCAATTAATTGTTTCAGCACGGTTTCTGTAACAAATTCAAGTCTTATACTTACCCAGTATTTTTTGTTCATGTGATACCCTGGAAGAAAAGTTTGCTCATGAAGCAAGTCTTCTATTAGAACTGGATTTGCTTTTACGTTCATAACATCTTCAGTTTCGTCGCTGCACTCACAACCTTCAATATGAAGATTTTCCTTCTTAACTTCCATGATGATTCCAAACCACTTATTGCTGACCGGATGCCTGAAAACTGCATGAGTTTCTCCGTCCCACAAGTATTCTGGAGTTACAGAGTAAGTTTCATCGATTATTTTAATAACTTCACTTCGTTTCATATTCAATTCTCTTAAAATATGCAGCGTCGAGCTATATATAAAATTTGCGCCCCGGTGTGGGTGTCCACATAACAATGAGTTAAACCGCAGCAGGCTCAACCGTTCCCCTCAATTTATCACATGAACTCCATAGAGCATCTTCAAAACTTACCTGTTTTTTTGCCTTTGCCATTCTTCCCACCCTTACAAATCCATTCCAGTATTTTCCCGTGTCACTGCCACCAAGCGGCACTGCAATTCAGCGTCTCAAACGCAACAAATCCCATTATACCATTTTTTTATTCTTTTGAGTATCAAACCCACCCCCACCCCCTCTCTTCAATAATACTTCTCAATTCCCCCAACCCCCTTAATCAACCTTCCCTCACGCGTCGTCAAAATAAAATTCTCCAGCCTCTTTCTGAATTCCTCCGGCCGCTTCCTTGCCGCATCAATATACGCAACTCGGATTCTCCTATAGCCGTCGCCCAGACGCTGATAATTTTCCCAGGCACGCAAATCGCCCTTTATCG
>JBJETJ010000042.1:0-9981 GCA_051883255.1 Treponema sp. | reverse complement strand
CTTCTCATAATTTTCACCTCATTCAATATGTATGGAATAAATCGCAGATTTTAACAAAACAAAACCTGCTGATAAAAGTATATAAGCGTTTTTTTTACTTTGCAAATCTTTTTTTTGCGTTTTTTATAAAAAAAAGACCGGGAGTTTTTTTTACTTACCGGTCTTTTGCAGTCTTTTATGGCAGGAAATTATTTTCCCTGAACTTTGTCTTTTTCTTTTTTGATTTTCTGGTCAAGAATATCCATTACTTTGTTAAGTGCGGCGGCAAAATCATAGTCATCGCTTGTTACGTGAGCCTGAACGCCCCAGCGAAAATTTGCAACTATATCAAAGTTGTATTCTTTTTCGTGTTTTACGCGAAGAATCAAATCTATAATAAGATCACCTGCATAATCTATGCGCTGAAGTTTTTTTTCAATCATTTCTTCTTGTTTTTGTTCAAGGTCGAATCCTATTGCATTAATTGTTTTAGTCATATTTGTACCTCTCATTTTCTGCCGTCAGGCATTTTTTTTTGAACAGAAACTGCTCATCTCATTAATATAATACTAACATTGAAACATCGAAAAGTAAAATAAATTCAATCACGGAATGCACCGTAAAACCGATATGAGAAAAAAATCCTATCTGTCGTAGCTTGACTTTACGCCGATTTGCGCGCGGTATTTTGCGACAGTCCTGCGTGCAATTTTAATTCCCTTTTGGGCAAGCAGGTCGGCAAGTTTCTGGTCAGACAGCTGTTTTTCATCGCCTGCGCGTGAACTTAAAATTGCCTGCATTTCAAATAATATCCTGTCTTTTGAAACAATGCCGGCATTATTTGAATTTTCTGCGTTTTCCCTGTTTTCTTCTGTTTTTGCGATGGGGCTGTCATTAGTGCCTGCGGTGTTTTCTGCATCGTTTTGCGTATTTTGTACAGTTTGTACATTGCGTGCATTGTGTGCATTGCTGACTGCAAGTTTCTCTTTTGCGCCGTCGTCTGAAATTCCTGCGGTCTTATTCTGCGCGATGCCTGTTACAAAAAAGTACTTGAGCGGAAAAAGTCCCCATTCACATTCAAGATACTTGCTGTTTGCAATTCTTGAAATCGTAGTTTCGTGAACGCCGAGAATTTCTGCGAGGTCTTTCTGCCTGAACGGAACGAGGTTTCCCGGCCCTTTTTCAAAAAAATCAATCTGCGCCTTTACGATTTCAACAGCCGCCGTAAAAACAGACTCACTGCGGTATTTAAGCGATTCAAGAAAAGCCTTGCCGTCAAGAACAAGTTTTTCCATCGTAGAGCGCTCCTGCGGATTAAGGCTTTTTGTCTTTAAAAGTTCCCTGTAGTCTTTTGAAATCGTAACTTCAGGCAGAATCCCGCTTGCAGTCTGAATGACAAAAGAATGTGCGCCTTCGCCGTTCCCTGAGATGATGTCAAATTCAGGCACGGCGTTGTCTTTTAAAAGCGGAATTTTTTTTACGTAAATCTCTGGCACGACAAAAGAATTTTCGTCAGGCGCAAATTCTCTGGCAGGGTAGGGGTCGAGGCTCTGTATGAATTTTATTGCATGCTGAATTTCGTCTTCGTCAAATCTTTCTGCAAATTCAAAATTTTCGCTTGAAAATGCTTTTTCCTTTTCTGTCTTTACAAAATCGCGGATTCGCTTTAATACTTTTGAGGCAACTGGCGGATCTAAAAAATCGATGTGGCCGTCAAGAATAAAAAGGGATGCTTGAGGCGGATTGTTTTTTGCCTTTGCCTGAATAAAAAGGCTTTCTTCTACGTTTTTGCAGCAGCAGCCGCACGGTTCAAGGTTCTGGATAATCGAAAGGCATTTTTTTAAGTCGTCTTCCGTGTCAGTTTCGTAATTTAAAAACGAAACAGGCGCAAGAAGGTGAAAGCCGTTTTTGTCGAGGTTGTGAATAAGTTTTTTGCCGAGTTCATTCTGATTTTTCGGGAGTGCGATAAGTTCAAACTGGGAGAGAAGGTGCTCGGAAAGTGTTTCGCTTGTGTCCGCCTTGCTTTCAAGAATTTCCTGAAACGCCTCTGACTTTGCCTGTGCAGAACTTGAAGCAGTCCTCACTTTTGTATAATCACTGAACTGCTGCGAATGTTGTTTTTCAAAGTTATAAAAACTGTCGCCTGACTCTCCGTCGCTTGCAATTTCGAGTGACGGATTTTTTTCGACTTCGGCATAAATTTCGCTCCGCAAATCAACTGAATTCATCGACAGGTATTTTAAAGACTGAATCTGAACCTGATTAAGCTTTTGAACCTGTTTTTGAGATGCTTTTTGTGTCTGCGAAAAATTCAATGACATAACATAACTATAGCATAAAATTCCAGTTACAGGTATACTTTTACCTATGAAAAATTTTAGCAGATACGGAATTTCAATTCCCGAAATTTTATTACCAAAAAATATCGAAACTCAAACCTGGTCAGTCGTTGCGTGCGATCAGTATACTCAGGACAGAGAATACTGGGCTGCTGCCGAAAAAACTGCCGGCACGAAAAATTCAACTTTGAACATCATTCTTCCCGAAGTTTACCTTAATGATTCTGACAAAAATCAGCGCATTCAAAAAATCAAGGCCACGATGAAAGATTATATTGAAGGCAATGTTTTTGATGACGAAAAAAAAGAATTTATATATATAGAAAGAACTACGCCTTACGGTAGGGTTCGGCACGGGCTTGTTGCCTGCATTGACCTTGACTCTTACGAATGGAAGCCTTTTTCAAAAGCGCTTATTCGTGCAACTGAAGCGACGATTCTTGAGCGCATTCCGCCGAGAATGGAAATAAGGCGCGATGCTGCGATTGAATGTCCGCACATCATGCTTCTTGTAAATGATGCCTCTCATGAACTTATTGAAGAAACAGGCGAAATCGTAAAGGCGAAGGGAACAAAGCCGTGCTACGACGGAAAATTAATGCAGGAAAGCGGCTCGATTACGGGCTATCCTGTTGACGGCGACCCTGAACTTGAACACATCGAACGCTCGCTTTCAAGAATTGCGCTGGAAAATACATGCAATGACGGCTCGACTTTTATGTTTGCAGTCGGTGACGGCAACCATTCGCTTGCAACTGCAAAAGCCGTGTGGGACGAAGTAAAACTGAATAACGGCGGACAGAAACTTGAGGACGGCACTGTAACGATTCCTGCCGGTTTTGAAAATCACAATGCACGTTTTGCGCTTGTTGAAATCGTAAATATTTTTGATTCAGGGCTGACTTTTGAGCCTATTCACCGCGTATTGTTTGACATTGACGCAAATCTTTTTATAAAAAAGATTCAGGAAAAACTTGGCGGTACTGTTTGTGAAACCTCATCTAAAGATGAACTTGCAGAAAAGGTAAAAAATTCCAGTGCAAGTTTCGGATTCGTTTTCATGCAGGACGGAAATCAGAAATACGTTCTTCTTGAAACGCCCGTAAAGGAACTTGCAGTTTCAAGAATTCAGCCTGTAATAGACGAGTTCCTTGAAGAAGTCAATGCTTCAAAAGACAAGATTGACTATATTCACGGAACTGACGAAGTGTTCAGGCTCGGTGCAAAAGAAAACACAGTTTCCGTTCTTCTTCCGCCTGTCGCAAAAGACAGCTTTTTTGCAACGATAAACACGCGCGGTCCTCTTCCGAGAAAATCGTTTTCAATGGGCGAGGCGTGCGAAAAACGCTTTTACCTTGAATGCCGCCGCCTGTTTGACTAGGCAACAGTTTTTGCGGTGCGCAAAGTAAAACCGCATTTGTGAAGAACTGAAATTTACCACTACAACGGTCTGAACGCCACATAGAGTTTTGCCCCGCGCAAAACTCGTGCCGCGAGTTAAACCAGTGATGGTGGGCAAGCGGAATTTACAAGCTACACTGACATCTCTGACATAGAGTTTTGCCCTCGCGCAAAACTCGTACCGCGAGTTAAACCAGTGATGGTGGGCAAGCGAAATTTACAAGCTACACTGACAGCACTGACATAGAGTTTTGCCACCGCAAAACTCGTACCGCGAGGTAAACCTGTGATGGTGAGGCAAGCGGAATTTACGAGCGGATTAGGCCGCCATGGAAATATAATTCGTAAATTTTTCTGTCAGAATAAAAAATGTCCTCGTAGCCCTGATACCATTCAAAAGTGCCTTCTGCCTTGCAGTGATAGACGTAATCGCCGTTCTGGTAAAGTTCCGGACCGCGATAGCACATTTGGGCAGGAACATTGTAGAGCGCTTCTTTCAGGAAATCGCCTGAAAAATGTTCACCTGTTACCCTTCCGCAGTAGTTCATTGACCAGACAGGGAGTCCGTCCTGCCAGAGCGCTTCTTCGCCTGCAAATTTTTCGCCGCCGATGTAAGTATCTATATAAAGCAGGTTGTTTTCTGCGTATTTTAAATCGTGCGATTTAGGGCGGCTCGGCTCGACTTCAGCGCCGTGTCCTGCATAGCAGTTTCGCTTTGCGCGTATCAGAAACGAAATCCAGTCTGCCGTGTTCCCTTCCGGGGCAGGCGAAAGCTTTATGTTGCAGTCATCGTCATTTTTTACGATTCTGTCAATCGGAATTCCGTAAAGCCTGCTCAAAGAAATAAGTCCGTCAAGTTCCGGGATTGCAAGCCCTGTTTCCCATTTGCTTACAGTCTGGCGCGCAATTTTGAGTTTTTCTGCGAGCTGTTCCTGCGAAAGTCCGTTCTGTTTGCGAAGCATCGCAAGTTTTTCACTTAATACCATATTTTACCTCGTGGAATTGTATTGATGATACATTACTTTGAGTTGAACTTATTGTACACCATTTTTCGTTTGCAAAAATGCAATCTCCCGGTTGAATTTCAAATTTCTGGGAAATTCCGCTGTAATTCCGAATTCCGCTGGAGTTCTTTTGAAAATCCGCCTTTATTAAGTTCAGCATGTTCTTTTTTTTAGAATTCAGTTGACTTTAAATCCTTTTTGAATTAATATCATAAGTGTACTAAGTACAAAGATGTATCTAAACCAATTCATACAAACCTATATGGACTAGCAAAGATACAAAGTTTGCCGGAATTTTACATTAAAACAAAGAGTATATTTCTTTTCTGCATAATAATGTGGTTGTAATTTACTGAATTTTGTTTTAATATAAAAGGCAAATAAGTAATTCTATTTTCATACGAGGTATAGATTATGATTCAGAAAGAAGAATGGAACGGTTTTAAAGGCCGCTTATGGAAAGAAGAAGTCAATGTTCGTGACTTTATTCAGAATAACTACACGCCTTATGACGGCGACGAGAAATTTCTTGCAGGGCCTACGGCTGCTACAAAGAAATTGTTTGATGAACTGCAGAAACTTCAGAAAGAAGAACATAATAAAGTTTGTATCGGTAAGGACGGCGTAAAAAGATCTGGCGTTCTTGAACTTGAAACAAAAGTCGTAACAGGTCTTACTGCGTATGGTCCGGCTTATATCTGCCCGGAAGGAAAAGACCTTGAAAAAGTTGTCGGACTTCAGACAGACAAACCATTAAAAAGAGCTTTTATGCCTTACGGTGGAATCAACATGGCTGTTCAGTCATGCGAAATGTATGGATATGAAGTTGACCCTGAACTTAAAAAAATCTTTACTGAATATCACAAGACACACAATCAGGGTGTATTTGACGTTTATACTCCTGAACACAGAGCTGTTCGTTCTGCACATATTTTGACTGGTTTGCCTGATACATACGGACGCGGACGAATCGTAGGTGATTACCGCCGTGTTGCTCTTTATGGTATTGACTTCCTTATTCAGGAAAAACAGAAAGACTTTAACAACATCGGCGATGGTACTATGTCAGAAGATGTTTGCCGCCTTCGCGAAGAAGTAACTGACCAGATTAAAGCCCTCAAAGGCATTAAGGCAATGGCTGCCCTTTATGGTTATGATATTTCTGCCCCTGCAAAAAATGCACGTGAAGCCGTACAGTGGCTGTACTTTGGTTACCTTGCTGCAATCAAGACACAGAACGGTGCTGCAATGTCTGTAGGACGCGTTTCTACATTCCTCGACATTTACATTGAACGCGATTTAAAAGCAGGCCTTATTACAGAAGAAGGCGCACAGGAACTTATTGACCATTTTGTAATGAAATGCCGTATGGTTCGCTTTGCACGTATCGAAAGCTACAACCAGTTGTTCTCAGGCGATCCAATCTGGGCTACACTCGAAGTTGGCGGTCTCGGACAGGATGGACGTTCTCAGGTTACAAAAAATGACTTCCGCTTCCTGCATACACTTGAAAACATGGGACCTTCTCCGGAACCTAACCTGACAATCCTTTATTCAAAGAGACTGCCAGAAGCATTCCGCAGATATTGTGCTCATATTTCAATCGAAACATCTTCTGTTCAGTATGAAAACGATGATGTAATGCGTCCGATTTGGGGCGATGATTATTCAATCTGCTGCTGTGTATCTGCAACTCAGACTGGTAAAGAAATGCAGTTCTTTGGTGCACGTGCTAACCTTGCAAAAGCTTTGCTTTACGCTTTCAACGGTGGTAAAGATGAATGTCTTAAAAAAGGTATGCAGATTGGTCCTGAATATGCTCCTATTACAGCAGATGTTATCGATGCTTCAAACTATAAAGAAGTAGAAAAGAAATACCTTGCAATGCTTGAATGGCTTGCTGGCGTTTATGTAAATGTTTTGAATGCAATTCACTATATGCACGATAAATATTACTACGAAGCAGCTGAACTTGCTCTTGAAGATACTGATGTTAAACGTACGTTTGCAACTGGTATCGCAGGATTCTCTCATGTAGTAGATTCACTTTCTGCAATGAAATATGCAAAAGTTCACGTAAACCGCGAACAGGTAGAAGTAAAAGACAAGGCAGGAAACGTTATTGATACAGTAACTCTCGTAAAAGACTTTACTGTAGAAGGTGACTTCCCTCGTTATGGTCAGGACGATGACCGTGCCGATGAAATTGCTGTATGGCTTTTGAAGACATTTATGGGAATGATTAAAAAACATCCTACATATCGTAATTCAGAACCTACAACTTCAATTCTTACGATTACTTCTAACGTTGTATACGGAAAAGCAACAGGTGCTCTTCCTAACGGTCGTCCGGCTGGCGCTCCGTTCTCACCGGGTGCTAACCCTTCTTACGGCGCAGAAACAAAAGGTCTTATCAAGTCTTTGAACTCTGTTGCAAAACTTCCGTATCATTATGCTCTTGATGGTATTTCAAATACTCAGACTATCAACCCGAGTGCTCTCGGACATGACAAGGCTGAACAGGTTGAAAACCTTGTAAACGTTCTTGACGGATATTTTGACATCAGTGCAGACTCAGGTCACACAGGTGCACACCACTTGAACGTAAACGTATTCGGCGTTGAAAAACTCAAAGACTGTCAGGCTCACCCTGAAAAACCTGAATATGCAAACTTTACTGTTCGTGTATCTGGTTATGCAGTACGCTTTATCAACCTTACAAAAGAACAGCAGGACGACGTAATCGCTCGTACTTGCCACGCAAGCCTTTAATTTTAATTAAAGTGCCGTAAATAAAAAGGCTGCCGAAAGGCAGCCTTTTTTTAATCCATAAAAACCTAAAATCATGCAATTTTTACAAAAGCGGCTTTCTGCTGTTTTGGCTTTTTGCAGTTCTTGCATGCAGGAATCTGTACGGAAGTGGAAAGTTCAATTTCAACTATGTGGGTAATTATTATTTCTTCGACTGCAACGTTAAAGATTGTTGCAAGAATCAAAAGGTTGTCTATAGTCGGAACTGATTTTCCCTGTTCCCAGGCATATATCGCCTGAGGGTATTCAAAACCGAAAATGTTTTGAATGTCGTGTACTGAAAATCCGTTTAACGTGCGGAGCTTTTTTATCTGTTCGCCGGTTTTTTCTAAATCTATTATTGGTTTTGATATGACTGATATATTCTCCATTGGTTTTTTCTCCATGTGTCTGCAAAAAAATTTAACTGCGGAATCATAATTTCCGCTGTTGCCAGTTTTGTAATTAGTCTGGCAGCAGTCCTATTTATATGCAGCAGACGTGAAAGTTTCACGACATGTTCAGACTGCACGTAAGAATTCTGTTCACGAATATCACCTGTGTCTGCGAGGCGAACGTTAAAAAAGCGGTTAAGAATTTCTGAAAGTTTGAACATGGGAGTCTCCTGTAAAATAAATAAAATCTGTTACCGAAAGGCAACGTATAAATTTTCTGCATCACGGAACATTCCAATGAAGCGAAAATTGAATTTGTATTCTACCATTATATTTTTTTGAACAAACTTTGTCATTAAATTTATAGTTTAAAAATCAAAATTTGTTCAAAAAAACGAATCAGTAAAACCTGACGGAAAAACCTGCCGGAAGAATGAAAATCTGTCTGCAAGACAGTCAGTGCTATCCTGCGATTTCCTTTGCCCTTGCCAGAGCATCTGCAATGTTGTCAAAAATATTTTCCCTGCCTATTTTATCTGCCATGCCTGTTTTTTCGCAGAGCATGTACGGCTGGGTGTGTATTCCTGAGAGAACTATCGTAACCCCGTGCCTGTCGCACGCCGCCTTGCACTGTTCCAGAGCGCGAAGTCCGCCTGCATCAAGGTAAATCGTATTTCTCATTCTTAAAACAAGAACTTTGTAATCGACATAAGCGCGTTCTACAGCAAGTTCAAATTTGCGTACAGTTCCGAAGAAAAGCGAACCTTCGATTTCGTAAACGAGAACGCCTTTGGGAATGTCAAGCCGTTCAGCTTCGCCACTGCTTTTTATTCCGCCGATGAGCGTGTCTTTTTGCGTCTGAACTTCAGAAACGTCAATCATCTTTTTGATAAAGAAGAAGGCTGCAAAACCAAGTCCTACTTCGATTGCGACTGTCAGGTCGATGAAAACAGTTATCAAAAAAGTTACGGCAAGAACGCATACGTCAGATTTCTGACCTTTGAGAAGCGCCTTTATCGCAGGGAGTCCTGCCATATTCCAGGCAACGCTTACAAGAACTGCCGCAAGAGCCGCCATCGGAATGTAGACTGCAAACCTTCCGAGAACGACCATTATCAAAAGAAGGACGAGTGCGTGGACTATTCCTGCTACCGGAGTTTTGCCGCCGTTTTTGATGTTAGTCGCAGTCCTTGCAATCGCACCTGTCGCAGGAATTCCGCCGAAAATCGGGCTTGCAATGTTTGCAATTCCCTGTGCGATTAATTCTGTATTTGAGTCGTGTTTTGTTCCTGTCATTCCGTCTGCGACAACGGCGCTTAAAAGTGATTCGATTGCCGCAAGCACTGCGATTGAAACTGCCGTCGGAAATAAATCTATGACAGTCTGCAAATTGAAAGCAGGCAAACTCGGCGCAGGAAGCGATGACGGAATTGAACCGTAACGGCTTCCGATTGTCGCAGTCTGCAAGCCGAATTTATTTTTTACAAAAAGGTCTGTCAGAGTTGCAAGAATAATTACTACAAGCGAGCCCGGAATTTTTTTTGTAACTTTTGGCCAGATAAAAATTATCGCAAGGCAGACAACTGCCATGATTGTCGAGTACCAGTTTATTGCAGAAAATGAATTTGCGTATACGATGATTTTTCCTAAAAAATCGCCGGGCATTTTTGTAATCGTCCGAGAAAAGAAAGTAATCGGAACTGAAAAATCAGGAACAAGTCCGAAAAAATCTCCTATCTGTCCTGTCGCGATAGTAACTGCAATTCCTGCCGTAAAACCTGTTACGATTGTATAAGGAATGAATTTAACAAGACCGCCCATTTTAAAAGCGCCGAGCAAAATCAAAAGAATTCCTGCCATCAGCGTTGCAACGGCAAGCCCTGAATATCCGAATTTTTCAATTACGTTGAAAACGATGACTGCAAATGCTCCTGTAGGTCCGCCAATCTGCACACGGCTTCCGCCAAAAAAAGAAATGCAGAATCCTGCAATAATCGCGGTAAATAATCCGCGTTCAGGACCTACGCCGCTTGCTATTGCAAAGGCTATTGCGAGCGGAAGGGCAACGATGCC
>JBJETJ010000041.1:0-2086 GCA_051883255.1 Treponema sp. | reverse complement strand
TCGCATCAAAATTCATTTACGACATGACTTGCCGCGCTTACATAATCCGCGACAACACTGACGAAAAATTTTTTAACTTTCTTTATGATGATTTGAACGCAAAAGACATCATACGCGAATCGTGGAAAAATTACGCCCGCTTCGGAATCAAAGCATGCTACGGTAAGTCAGGATTTTCTTACGGACAGGAATCTGATGAAGCCGGTACAGGTTTGACAAGAAGTAAAACGATAAGCGGAACGCAGATTGAAAACGGTAATAAAATCATCCTCGGAAAATTCAATGAGAAAACTTTAAGCGTTACAAAAAAAGACGGCAAAGTATTTCTAGACGAAAACGAAACTCAGGATTTTACATTTGAAATTAAAGAAGAGATTAAAGAAAATGACACGCAGACAGTTGTCACGCTGACGCGTAAAAGCAATAACGAAAAATTAATTTACACATTAAGCGCACTTCAACAAAAAGCATTCAACATGACAAAGGATGAAATGCAATCTGTTGTCGATGATTTTTTTATCAATGGAGAAAATCTTAACGACGAAGTCTGGCAGTGGAATGAACTTGAAGAAAGTAAAGCGCTTAATCTTATGAGTAAGTACGGAATGGACGATAACCAGCAAAAAAAATTCCTTGAACTCGTTTTCGAAAAAACTGAAAAAGAAAGTGATGAAGTTCCGTCAGAAGAAAAATCTGAACCAGAAAAAATAACTGTCTTTTCAAAAAAAGAAAAAATTCCAGAAGACGATTTTAAAGAAGCGTCTTCAATTTTAGCAAATGTAAAATTCAAAAAAGTTACGGAAAATGATTTCCCTTTTTACGCACTTTCTGCAAACGGATATGAGCTGAAAGCAGAATACGCATCAGGCGTTTCAGAAAATGACTCCGACGAGCGCAAGACAGCGGAGAAGTTTCTCATAGAAAAATGCAGTGCGCACGGACTTGGAAAATACTGCAGTGTACAAGTTTCTATAAAATACGACTGCAACGGATTATATAACCTCAACGGCAGCGGCAAATTTTCAAGCATAAGGATAACAGAAAACTCTTTTGATGTTGCAGAACAATATTTTTCTCCGGGACAGACAGAATGGAATTCTGCTGATGCATGGAAATTTGAAAGCGCACAGAATGCAAACAATCCAGACGATAAAATTCTTTATGAAGAAGAAACGTCAGATAAAGAAACTGTCATCACCGTTGAAAAATGCGAAAAACTTTTTGCCGGAAACAGAAACTGGTTTTTCGGAATCTGGACTGGAGAGGCATCGTCGTTCACAGGAAAAAAAATCGAAACCCTGCTGTCACAAAAAAATAAAGATGATTACAAAAACAAATACGATTCAGAAAAACTGAAAAACATGAGCGAAGAAGAAGCGGCATCAAAAAAAGGACAGAACGAAGAGCAGCCTTTTTATATTCCGCTTGTCAACGCAAAGCAGGACGGCTCTGACATTTATCCGGTAAAAAAAGAATCAGCCTCAGGCATTGGTGAACTTGAAAACTCTCTCATCGGACAGGTAAGCATGAGCTGTAAAAAAACTGAACTCTCGGACGGAAGTTTTAAAATGGAAACGCAGTATTATTTTCCGTTCATTCAGGGCGACTACATTCACGCTGGCAGAACCGGAGGAAACTCTTTTTACAGCATTGAAGGATTAGTTCAAGACGAAATACAGAATTCAAGTTCTGCACAAACTGACGAAGGAAATTCCACATTCAATTTTCCGTTTGTTCGAATGGCGCGCAACGAAGGAACTGACAGGACGTACGGAGTCAACGCTGACACTTCTCTGGCGAACATTGAAATTCTAAAAGATGTCGGCGAACTTAACCTGAATCTTTTGGCAAAGATTTCTCAAGGCATCGGAAGCAACACCGGAACAAACGAGAACAGCGGCAAACTTACGCAGACTGTAACTGACATAAACGGAGACTCAATCCCGGACATAATTCAGGCGACTGATTCAGGCATAAAAGTTTTTCCAGGAAAAAAATCAGACACAGCATCAGACGGCAGTTTGAGCTATGCTGAAGGATATGAAGTCAGCGGAATAAAAATAAATTCAACTCATTCGACAATGAA
>JBJETJ010000040.1:0-10380 GCA_051883255.1 Treponema sp. | reverse complement strand
AGATTTTGGTGTTCCTGTAGGCAGTGCTGCCGGTTTTCGCCGTCCTGCACTTGTTCCGCTTGTAACCGCTTTGGATAAAACGTGCTTTATCGAAAAGATTTCATCACTACCCTCTTCTGTTGTAGATAAAATTTTCAATGCTGTTATAGAAATCATACATTGATACCACAAAACTCCGAAAAGTTCATCAGGCAAACGCCCGCACCGTAATGCCCGAACGCTCCCACCCCACACAGAGAATTGCGCCATGTGCAATTCTCTTGGCGCGAGGTAAACCTGTGTTTGTAAGCTAACAAAATTCACGAGCGCCCGACATAGAGTTTGCAACCCCTTGCAAACTCATAGCGCGAGATAAATCCGTGCCAGTGAGTCAAAGAAATTTACGAGCACCCGAACGCTCCCACCCCACACAGAGAATTGCCCCTGTGCAATTCTCTTGGCGCGAGGTAAATCCGTGCCAGTGAGTCAAAGAAATTTACGAGCGCTCTATTGCACCATCCCCGCTTTCGATATATAATTATAGTGTGTCGGAATTGTATATTGTTGGAACGCCAATCGGAAATTTGGGGGATATAACCTACAGGGCTTTAGAAACTTTTAAAGCGGTAGATGTTATTGCCTGTGAAGATACGCGCCATACATTAGAACTTTTGACGCATTTTGAGATTAAAAAGCCGTTGATATCGTGCAGATCTCAAAACGAGGAATTTGCGGCAGACAAAATCATTCAGCTGCTGCAAAAAGGGCAGTCAGTTGCTTATGCAAGCGATGCAGGTATGCCCGGAATAAGTGATCCCGGTTCTATTCTGGCTTATAAAGTAAGAAAAGCAGGGTTTTCAGTTGTTCCAATTCCCGGCCCGAGTGCTTTTGCAACGCTTGTAAGTGTGGCAGGGCCCGGCGGAAAGACATTGGTTTTTGAAGGGTTTACTTCTCCAAGTCCCGGTAAGCGCAGAAAACGTTTGCGGGAACTTTTGGAAACGAGTTACGCATTTATTTTGTACGAAAGTCCTTTCAGAATAGTAAAGTTGCTGACAGATCTTGCCGATATTGATAGTAACCGGCGGGTAGTAGTCGGTCGAGAGCTTACAAAACTGCATGAAGAAATCATAGAAGGAACTTCTGCGGAATTGAGAGATGATTTTGCTGCAAGACAATCTATAAAAGGAGAGTTTGCAGTATTCGTTTCCGGCATTAATAATGTTAAACTTTCAGCAGAAAATACCGATAATTAAGGTATAAGGTAGGATTATATGATGATAGACAAACTTGGAGGCATTTCACCTCTTAACAACGTTCAGAATACAAAACGTACTCAAAGTTCTGCAAACGTAAAATCTTCACCAGATTCCATCAGCGTATCTAAAGAAGCCAAAGAAATGGCAGAAGCATACTATCTGAATGAAGTTGCGGCAGAAACTCCTGATGTTAGAACTGAACTTATTGCTCAGATTAAAGAAAAAATCAAAGATTCATCATATCTTAGTGCAGAAGTTCTTAACTCTACTGCAGAAAGAATAATGGCAAGTTACGGTATCTAATTCCAGAGTTTTAAGATGTAATACGTTTGGTCAGGACATCTGAAACAGATTACGCCTTGACTTAACTGATTTTAAGTTGAGATAACAAATCAATAAAAAGGCGGAATTTTTTTCCGTCTTTTTTTGTTTTATTTTCAATCGGAGTTTATTATGGCAGATTTTATTTTTAAGATTTCTCCAAACATAGTTTTAGGTTCTTACGCAATTACCCGAATCGGACAGTATGCACAGGAATTAGGCTCAAAATTCATGGTAATCATTGACCCTATGCTCAAAGAGGTTGGAATTTCAGATAAAATTCTTCAGCCATTAGATGAACACAAAATAGACTATTTCATCTTTGACGAAATTACAAACGGCGCAACTACACAGATAATTTCGCAGGCTCTGACACTTTCACGTCAGGCTCATATCCACGGAGTTATTGCCGTCGGCGGTGCAAAGACAATCAACATTGCAAAATCTGTCTGCTCGATTTTTTACGAAGTTCACGATTTATATGAATTCGTAGACGGAGCTTCTCCTACTGTTGCACCGCTTCCGTTGCTTTGCGTTCCTACAACGATGAGAGATCCTTTTATATTTTCGCCTTTTACGCCTGTCATTGATTCGCGCTCAAATAAAAACAAACTTTTGCGCAACAAAGACGGACTTGTAAAACTCGTTCTCTTTGACCCTAACCTTTCGCTTACCCTTACAGAAAACCAGACTGCCTCAATGGCAATCGAAACCCTCTGCCTTGCAACAGAAAGCTACATCTCACAAAAGAGCACTTTCTTCAGCGATATGATTGTCGAAAAAGGCACGGAACTTTTAGGATACGCGCTTGACGGCTCGCCTACCCTTACGATTACAACGCCGTCAGAAGTTCTCCTGACACAGGGCGGTTGTATGGCATCTCTTGCAAGTTCGATGAGTTCGCCGGGGTGTGCAACGCTTCTGGCTCAGACAATAAATGCTCGTTGCAGAATTTCGCGTTCGCTCGTTTCTTCGATTTTATATCCGTATGTAATCGAAGATGCGGCAAAATTCAAGGCAGACAAAATTGCAAAGCTTTCAAAAATTTTACGTGCAGCACCTGAAGAAGCAACTCAGGAAGAAGCAGTTTCAGGGCTTACTGAATACGTACGTCAGAAAATCGCGCAGAACAATCTCCCTGCCCGGTTAAAAGATTTGTCCATCACCATCGACCAGCTCGCACTCTGTGCAGAAGATGCCGGGGAACTGGATTTAATCAATACACTGCCTCGGAGTATGACTTCCGACGACTTGTTTGATTTGCTGAAACTTGCTTTCTAAACTGTACTGAACTATAATAAAAAAATGATTGAACCTCAAAAACTTTTTCAACTTTCAGGCGGTCAGAAACGGCGCAAGCTTGCACTGTGCTTTGGTGCGCTGGAACGGGACATTATCGGCATTGCAGAAAAAGGCGCTGAATATTCATTCAATTCAATGCCGCGCGAACAATACGTAAAAGAACTCATAAAAATTCTACTGCAAGACCCCAAACTCCCAGAAGCCGGATTTTCAGAACTGACTGCCCTGCTCAACGAAAAGCCTTTTGACGAACACCGCGCCTGCAACTGCGCACGAAACCATCTTCTTGCAATAATCGGAACTTTTCCTGCCGAATGGGATTTAATCATTGCCCCGCACAAAAATCCGCTTGCGATGCAAAATCCACTGCAAGAAAGCCACGACAAAATTTCGCAAAATTCAATCGAATCACAAATTCAATCGCGCAATTTTTTTAAAGGCATTTGCGCCTACGCAGAGGACATACGCTCGCCGTTTAATCTCGGTTCAATTTTCAGGACTGCAGAAGGGCTCGGCGCAGAAAAATTATATCTTTCGCCTTTCTGCTGCGACCCGAATCATCCACGCGCCGTACGAAGCGGAATGGGCTGTATCGAAACTCTGGAATGGGAACGCAAATCCCTAAACGATTTGCCGACTGACAAGCCGATTTTTGTCCTTGAAACAGGCGGAACTCCAATCGATGAATTTGTTTTTCCAAAAGAAGGAATCTGCATAATCGGTTCAGAAGAACTTGGCGCAAGTCCCGAAGCCTTAAAAAAAGCGACTTACGGCTGCGTTACGATTCCGATGACGGGAATAAAGGCATCTCTCAATGTCGGAGTAGCATTCGGAATCCTTATGCAGAAATGGATTGAAGCCGTAAAAAAACAGGATTCCTAGATTTTATTCACCCTGTTCCTTTGAAAAAGAAGCCAGCAGTTTGTCAGAAATCTTTTTAAACTGGTCTTCCGTCGTAATCTTGAACATCGACAGAATCTCATCATCAATCTGATAAAATGCAACTTCGCCTGTCTGATAACACGTCATGATGTCAGAAAGATAAACAATGCTTGTAAGTGTCTTTACATCTTCCGGCGCATTTTCAGGGGAATGATGGTATCTGATTACATTTGTAATGACTTCCGGGAAATTCCATTTTTGCGCAATTTCAGCGCCGATTTCACCGTGATTCACGCCTGCGATAAGGCGTTCAATCAAATCAGGCGAAATACCTTTTGCCTCGCAGATTTCTTTAATACGGTTGAGCAAGTCAGGGTGGGAAGTTTCAAAAATGATTTTTCCCATGTCGTGAAGCAGACCGCAAATATACGAATCTTCTATAACGGCACGTTCCTTTGAACAGAAATTGCGCGCCAGATTATACGAGTAAAACGCAACCTGATAAGCATGCTTCCATAAATCAAGTTTGTCACCGCCCACTTCTTTAAAAGTCTGGACAGTTCCGATGCTGAACAAAAGATTTCTTATTCCGCGCAGACCGACAAGTTTTACTGCGTCTGAAATACTGTGGCACGGACTTGCAAGCGCAAAAGCCGCAGAGTTTACCATTTTTAAAAGTTCCGCAGTAAGCGCAACGTCATTTGAAATGTGCATTGCGATGTCGGACATTTTAGAATTCGGGTCGCTTAAAAGCCTGTTGATTTCCGAAATATTTTCAGGGAACTGCGGAAGCCTGTCTATCAGTTTTACGAATTCCGCAGAAATAATGCTGATGTCTTTCTGAGTTTTTTCGCTGAGCGGAAGAATTATTCTGTTGATGGTTTCGCCGTTTTCGCAAAGTATCTGGAAATTTTCTTCCGTAAGTCCGATTTTTTCAAGCATAAGAATCATGATAATCAAGCCAAGTCCTGCGCCTTCTGAATCATCGAGAACCTGAGAAATTGCATCTTCAATGCAAGTGTACTGCTGGGCGCGCGAAAGCTTGTCGTGAATTCGCTTGTATTCAAAAACCGTAAGGTTTGAATTATTCCTGATTTCGATTTTGATTTTATTAGCACGAACTTGAAGAATGAGCTTTACATAAAGACCTGCGTTTTTCTGGAGCTGTAAATAATAATTAATATTGTTCAGCGTGTCTTCTTTAAATGTCTTTAAACCAAGGTCATAATCGTCTGGATTCGTAATGTCGAGATTTTTCTGTTTAAAATAAATTCGCTTTGTATTTGCCTTTTTTGCGTTTGTGATTAATTCATTAAGACAATAATTTAAATATTCAATCATCTGGCTTTGATCCAGTTCCTTCAGGAAAGCCGTAAGGACATCGCCCATATAAACTTCCATTTCGTGCGGAAGAGTATATGTCGTTATAGTCAGCGGAATTCCTAAATCTATTGCCTTTTCAATTTTTTTCTTATCAACCTCAATCCGTTTGTTCAGTGACATATATTTACAATTCCTTATAATTCAATAAATTATTTTACCACCTTTACAAAATAAAATAAAGCGCATAATCACGATTTGACAAGTTGAATATGATTCTTTTTTTAAGTAATATTTATTTATGTTTATGACAGCATTTTATGGCGAAATCCTCATCCTGCTTTTGATTATCGTAATCTGTTCACGCGTTTTTTTTATTAAACATACAAGAATTGACTCTATCGTTTTGTTTGCGCCTCTTGTTCTGGTTCTGGCAATTCTGCAGATTTTTGCCTGGGGCTTAAATATTTCAGAACTAATTATTTTTTATTTTTCTTTTTTTATATTTTTCATAAACTGGCGCGGATTCTTACGGTTCTGCAACAGGCTTTACGTTGACACATACAGCAGCCTGTTTATTGTGTTTTCTGCCATTTCGCTGATTTCTGCCATCGGACTTATTGTGTTTTTCTGCATTTTTTCTCCGCTACATTTGAACGCAGAAAAATATCAGGTGAACGTTGGAAAAAAATTTTTCACAAAAAATCCTTACGCTGAATACGTCGAAGCACCGGAAACTGCGGCAAAAAAAGATTTAAAGCTTACAGTCTATTCACCGGACATAAAACAGGAAAGAGAAGAACAGAACGAAATAATTTTGTTTGTCCCTGACAAAAGGGCAGCAAGGCTTTCTTACGAACCATATTTGATTTTGCTTGCAAAATACGGCTACACAGTTTATAAAGCTGACTTCGGTTTTGCAGACGTTCAGCCTGAACAGAAAATAAACCTGCATTTTTTGAAACAGCACAAAATGACAAAAACGTATTTTAAAAATCCCGAAAAATTTTATGACGAATATTCTTCTTACGAGGACATCTATGCAAGGGAATACGAAATTCTTTCTGCCATTGCCGACAAAACAGAACCGCACACAAAACAGTTTGTCATCGTTGCAGACGGACTTGCAGAAAAATCGCTTTACAAAATCAAAAACCCGGCGCGACAGATAGAATTATGTTTTTTGATGAGTTCAATTCCTGAATACAAAACAAGCGGTTTCGGATTTATCGAACAGGCTGACCCTGTCACTGCAAAGTTAAAATTCAATTTAAAAAAAGACCGGACTTTTTTTGTTCCGAGCTATATGGCGATGAAAACAAAAACGGCAATCGAGGCAAAAAATGACATTAACTGAACTTGATGAATACTTTAATTCGTTTTTAAAAAAAGAAAATTTTTCAAATGACATTTCGCTAAACGGAATTCAAATTCAAAACTCAAGCCCGAATTCAAAACAGATAAAAAAAGTTGCTTTTGCAGTTGATGCCTGTCAGGACTCTGTTTTAAAAGCAATCGAATGCAAAGCCGATGTTTTGTTTGTTCACCACGGGCTTTTCTGGGGAAGCTCTGAAACAATCACCGGAAGTTTTTACGAACGCATAAGCACATTCATAAAAAATGACATTGCACTGATTGCCTACCACATTCCGCTTGATGCAAACAAGCCATGCGGAAACAACTGGGGACTTGCAAACCGCGCAGGGCTTACAAAAATCGAGCCGTTCGGAGTCTGGCGTGGAATGTGCCTCGGTGTCAAAGGAATTTTAAAAAAACCGCTTACAGCCGGAGAACTTTCCGCCAAAGTTCTGGAAGGAAAACCGCCGTGCAGAATTTTTAACTGTGGAAAAGAAAAAATAAAAACTGTCGGCATTATTTCAGGCGGCGCTGGCGATGACGTTGAACAGGCAGTCAGGGAAAATCTTGATGCGTATATAACTGGAGAAGTCTGCCACGAATTATTCCATTATATAAAGGAAAATAAAATCAACGTAATTGCAGGCGGGCATTATCAGACAGAAACAGTCGGAGTAAATTTAGTGATGAATAAATTAATTCGCGAAAAGAAAATCAAAGCTGAATTTATTGATATTCCGACAGGCTTGTAATTTTTTCTTTTTAAAATTTTCTTTATTAAAACTTAAAACCAAAAGTCCAAGAAAAAACAAGACAAAACCGGGAGGAAAAAAATGATTACGATTTTACCGCAAACAGATAAAGAACCGTTAAATACAATCGGATATTGCGCAGGAGTCTGCTGGAACAGTCCTGTCGACAATAAAGAACAAAATATAAAACGCGCAAAATCCTGCATTAAAAGCGGTCATACGAGAACCGCAGAATACCCAGATGTTTTTTGCGTTGTTGAAGGCTACTCTGCCCGATGTATCCGCGAACTTTACACGCACATCGTCGGAACAACGCGCCTTCAAAGTTCAACGCGCTACGTTGATGCAAAATCAATGGACATTGAAAACGAGTTTTACAATCCGTTCAGCGACGAGGCTTCAGACGTTTACAAAGAAGGACTTGCAGGCATAATGCAGACGTACCAGAAACTTGAAGAACTCGGTTACGCAAAAGAAGATGCCGCAAACATTCTTCCGTTGGGAATGGATACAAAAATCGTCTGGAAAATCAACCTGCGCGCCTTAATTCATTTTATGAACCTGAGGCTTTGCTCAAGAGCCTACAAAGAAATCCGCGCCTTATCAATGGAACTCAAAGAAAAACTCAGACAGCTTTCCCCTGAATGGGAATGGATTTGCGACAACCTTCTTCTGCCAAAATGCGAATTTACAGGTTACTGCGACGAAGCAAAAAGCTGCGGACGGAAAATTACAAAAGCCCAGATGCTAGAAGCCGTAGCAGAATGGACAAAAAAATAAAAAGCAAATAATGCTGAACAAAAAAAAGCCGGAAGAAGATTTTTTAATTTCTTTCTTCCGGTTTTTTATTTTAAATCGAAAATTGCAAAACAGAATTTTCTGTTTATTCGACTTGTTCGACTTGCGTTTATTTGCTCAACAGATTATTCAAGTGCTTTACAAATTCAGCAGGCGCTTTTAATTCTACGCCGGCAATAAGCAGAGCCTGATCAAGCAGAACTTCAGAAACATCGGCAATCAAAGTTTCGTCGTTTGACTCTTTGATTTTTGCAACAATCGGATGGTCGCCGTTTACTTCAAGAATCGGTTTTACTTCCGGCGCGTTCTGTCCCATTGCCTTCATCATTCGTTCCATCTGATAAGACGGATCGTTTTCGTCAACAACGATACATGACGGATTTTCGCCGCTCAAAGTTTTTGAAAGTTTTACTTCTTTTACTTTGTCGCCGAGCGCTTTTTTAATTTTTTCGACAACAGGTTTGAATTCTTCTTCTTTCTTCTTTGCCTCTTCTTTATCACCGCCAAGGTCTTCGTCACTGCCAGCCCTGTTTACGGCTTTGAGTTCAAAGTCTTTGTATTTGCCGAATCCCGGAATTACGATTTCATCAATGTCATCTGCCATTACGAGAACTTCAAAGCCTTTTGACGTATAGGCTTTAAGAAGCGGATTTTCGCGAAGATTTTTTTCATCAGTGCCGGTGATATAGAAAATTGATTTCTGGTCTGGTTTCATTCGCTGAACGTAATCTGCAAAACTTGTCCAGTTGTCATCGCCTGTTCCGCTTGCATCTGTCGACTTGAACCTTACGATTTCTGCAATTTCATCGCGGTTTGCATAATCCTGATACAAGCCTTCTTTCATCGGGCGGTTGAAATTTTTTACAAATTTATTCCATTTTTCGATTGCTTTTTTGTCGTCGTCAGTGCGCTTGCTTTCTTCAACCTGACGTGCCTTGTCTGCATCAGCGCCGAGTTTTTTGAATTCACTCAAAAGTTTTTTTACGGAACTTGTGCGGATATTATCAAGTATTCTGTTCTGCTGTAAAATTTCGCGGCTTACATTCAACGGCAAATCTTCTGAATCAATGATACCGCGCACAAAGCGAAGGTAAGACGGCAAGAGCTCGCGGTCATCGTCTGTTATGAAAACGCGCTTTACGTAAAGCTTTACGCCGCTCTGATAATCTGCCTGATACATATCAAACGGAGCAGTCTGCGGAACATAAAAAAGCGTCGTGTATTCCTGAGTTCCTTCTGCGTGAGTGTGAACGTAAAAAAGCGGATCCTGTCCGTCATGACCAAACGTCTTGTAGAATTCATTGTAATCGGCTTCTTTAAGTTCAGACTTTGAACGCTTCCATAATGCAGAGGCACTGTTTACCTGATCAACTTTGCTTTCTGTTGAAGTAACATTGCCTTTGTCGTCGTATTTGTTCTGTTCATAATGGAGATAAATAGGGAATGCGATGTGGTCAGAATATTTTTTGATAAGTTCTTCAATTTTCCAGCGGCTTGCGTAGTCTTTTGAATCATCGTTCAAAGACATTACGATTGCAGAACCTGTTGTTTCCAGCTTGTCAAATCCGTATTTTTTTGCAGCTTCACTGTCAGATGCGATTTCTTCTATATCATAAGAATTTGTGCCGTCGCTTGACCAGTGCATTATTTTTCCGTCGCCGGCAGCCTTTCGTGTATAGACGTCAATTTTTTTTGCCGCCATAAATGCTGAATAAAAACCTACGCCAAACTGTCCGATTAAAGCAGAATCTTTTGAAGCTTCCGCAGTCAGTTTTTCCATGAAGGCTTTTGTTCCTGAACGGGCAATCGTTCCAAGATTGTTATTCAAGTCCTCTTCGTTCATTCCGATTCCAGAATCCTGAACGCAAAGAACATTTGCTTTATCGTCAAATGTAATGTCAATCCGCGGAGTAAAAGTAATTCCTTTGTAGGCATCATCTGAAACTGTAAGATATTTTAATTTGTCCAGCGCATCTGACGCGTTCGATACAATTTCGCGCAAAAAGATGTCTTTGTTTGAATACATTGAATGAATAATTAATTTAAGAAGCTGGTTTACTTCTGTCTGAAACTGATGTGTAGCCATTTTTTTACCTCAATAAAAATATTGTAACAAATAAAATAATAAAGAAACAAAAAAACGGCAATAGGAAATTCTGCTTAAAATCGGCTTGGGATTTTTTTTGAATTCTTGCGCTTTTTTTTCTCTTTTGGTATATTACTTTTACAATTTATTTTTAATGTAAACGACACACGTATTGAGGTTCGCCTCATATAAATCTGATCACGGAACATTGCCCTTTTTGGCGGTGCGTCCGTGATTTTTTTTTGCGTTGCGGCGTTTTCAATTTTTTCTATTTTTATGCGAGGTGCTTTATGCCGAAAAACCAGTTTGAGCGGATGATGTTCGCTTT
>JBJETJ010000039.1:0-2154 GCA_051883255.1 Treponema sp. | reverse complement strand
TGAGGCGGTATTCTTCAAGCGAGCGGGAATCGACGTCAATTCCTTCTTCAAGCGACTTGTAGTCAAAACTCATGTCGAGCATCATTTTTGTGAGGAACGTCGGCGTACCTGTTGAAAACCAGTAACTGCCGAAACGCATATCCGCAAACGCATTCAGCAGGCTGAACGGATTGTAGATGTCGTCCTGCACGATTTTTGAAAAATGGTAGCCGTCGTAATTCTTCTTGAGTTCTGCAAGACATTCTTCTTTTGAGTAGCCGTTCTTTTCTGCCATTGCTTCGATTTCAGGGAAAAAGTTTTCTTCAAGTTCAGTTTGCGAGATTCCGCAGATGGCAGAATATTCTTCTGACAGGGAAATGTCGCGGAGATTGTTCAGGTCGGAAAAAATGCTTACTTTGTCAAAACGGGTAACGCCTGTGATAAAGACGAATTTGAGGTACGCGTCCTCGCCTTTAAGATTGCCGTAAAATCCTTTTAAAACCGAGCGGATTTTATCTTCAACTTCGGGAACATCTACATTCTGGAGCAACGGCTTGTCGTATTCATCAACAAGGACGACTACCTGACTGCCGGTTTTTTCATAAGCCGCTCTGATAAGATTTTTAAACCTGATTGCGACATCGGCTGATTCAGTATTTTTACCATAGATTTCTTCCAGCTCAGAAAGAATGTCGTCAATTTTTAAGATTAAATCGTCAACGGTTTCGTAATTTTTACCCGTAAAGTCAAAATAAAAGACAGGATATTTTTTCCATTCTGTTTCGACTTTGGAAATTGCAAGTCCGTCAAACAAATCCCTGCGCCCTTCAAAATAACTCCGCAATGTCGAAAGAAAAAGCGACTTGCCGAAACGGCGCGGACGGCTCAAAAAATAAGGTTTTCCGTTACGCACAAGGCTTTCTACAAAAGAAGTCTTATCAATGTAGACATAATCCTTTGTGCGAAGTTCCTCAAATGTCTGAATGCCGATTGGCAGATAACGCATTTTATTCATATACATAATATAGCACGAAAAACAGTTTTTGTCATTGAAGGGAAAATTAATCAGCGGGATTTATTATGTAAATTGGATTTTGTGGTATGTTCCTCCCCTATTCAATCAGCCACTCTGTCAGCTGTTTTTCCGTGCTTGAGTAGTTTACGCCGACTTTGACGATTTTTCTGCCGTCGTTTTTGTAGGAAATCGGGTAATTCTGACTGTTTATCTGCTCAAGGGCTTCTTTTGCAGTGCCGTCCATTTTGAACTCAAAGATGTATATCGTATCTTTTTGCCATACGACTGCATCGCTCCTGCCCTTGCCGTTCTGCACTTCGCAAAGGACAAACTCGCCCATCAGCTTGAATATGAGCCACACAAACGCCTGACAGTTAAGCTCGTACTGCTTCTGGTTTGACTGCTTTGGGGCGGCGGCAAAAATATTGTTTATGCGTTCCATAAATTCGTTGACCTTGCCGTCGCGGAGTTCGCGGATAAAATTGAGGACTTCGATATTATCAGAGTTCTGCGTGTAGCCTGCGTAAAGGGGAAGAAGGCGCTCGTAAAGACCGAATTTTACTTCTTCGTTCGGAACGCCGAGAAAGAAACTTCGGAATTCCTTATCGTAAGATTTTATGGTCACGTATCCTGTCTGATAAAGCATCGGAAGAGGCTCGGTTGAAGTAAGGCGGTAGTTTTCAAGAGAACGCATGCTTACTTCAACGCCTTCTTCAAGCGATTTGTAGTCAAAGCCGGAATCAAGAATCATTTTTGTGAGGAAAGTCGGCGTGCCTGTTGCAAACCAGTAGCTTCCGAAGTTCAAATCAGAAAACGCCTTTAACAGGCTGAACGGATTGTAGATGTCAGTTTTTACGTCCTGCGAAAAATGGTATCCGTCATAATTTCTCTTGAGTTCGGCAAGACATTCTTCTTTTGAATATTCGTTTTTTTCTGCCATTGCTTCAATTTCCGGGACGAAATTTTCTTCAAGTTCAGCCTGAGAAATTCCGCAGATGGCAGAATATTTTTCGGAAAGGGAAATGTCGTTCAGATTGTTCAGGTCGGAAAAAATGCTTACTTTGTCAAAACGCGTAACGCCTGTGATAAAGACGAATTTGAGGTGCGCGTCCTCGCCTTTAAGATTGCCGTAAAATCCTTTTAAAACCGAGCGGATTTTA
>JBJETJ010000038.1:0-2161 GCA_051883255.1 Treponema sp. | reverse complement strand
TCCCGACTTTAACAGTTAATAAGCCGAAAATCCCGTATTCATGGGATTTTCGGCTTGTTTTGCATTTTGAAAATGTTGTATATTGGAATGTATTATAAAATTTTTTTGATTTTTCTATTGAGGTCTTTTGGACGGTAGTGCATACGGTCAAGCTCCAGTTCGGAAAGCTGCGTTAATGCATCCAACGCCTTGCTCCCTTTGTATATAGCCATGTATTCAATGTCGTGCACATTTACTACATTCATATTTTGCAGGGTTTTAATTAGATTTGTTGTTGTAACATGAGTTCCCTGTTTATCGAGTCTGTTTTCTAAAAGCCGATATACAAGCAAGGCGGTGTAGCATATAAGAAAATGGGTTTTTATCCTTGGTTCTGTCCAGTGGAACGCCGGACGTCCGGAAAAGTTCGTTTTCATGATCCGAAAGCAGTCTTCTATCTTATAGCGGTTATGGCTGACTTCAAGGATGTCTTTTACCGGATCATCAAGGTTTGTGGCTACGGCATAGTAACCGTCATATTTTTCTTCTTTTCTGATTTTTTCTTCGTCAATAGTATATTCCACAACTGCTTTTTCACCCGATTTTGTCCTTACGGTTCTTTTCATGAAGCGGCGGACATCATTAGGACCTTTTTTGATTTCCTCCGGATCACCTTTGGCAGCCATCTTTCTGGCTCTTTCTATTTGGCGGCTGCGGACAGTCCTCTGGTATTCCATCATTTTTCTTGAAAAGGTAATGATTACTTTTTGCCGGAGCTGCCCGGTGGATTTTACCTTTTTTACTTTCCCGTTTTTCAATATTTTTTCTTCATACAGGCCAAGGTCAACGGCTTTATCTGCAATGACGACTTTGTATGCCATGTCTTTGTAAAAAGGAAGGTTTGCCGTATCTGCCTTGTCCATTGTTTTCAGATATTCCACGCTGACTGGTTCATCGTTGGAAAGAAGCTTATAATCATAATCATTAAAAACGGCTTCCTTAAGCACGTCAGAGAGCTTTTTGACAGACTGGGTGACAATAAAAGCCCGCCCGCCCATGCTGTTAAACTTGCGGATGTTATAGGAACCGAGTCCCGCGTCGGCACAGTAAATAAATTTTGCGCCATCTGTCATTTTCAGGATTTCTTTTTCCAGTGGAACAGCAGTAAGCTGTTCGCTGGTGTTTCCAGGATGCAGGCACATGGAAATCGGAATGCCGTCCCTGTCCATGAAAAGCCCCATTTCGACAATCGGGTTGGGGCGGTGTTCTTTGCTGACACCATATTTTCTGAGGCCGCACATGATTTCGCCGGTCACTTCATCCACGATGGCATCATCTTCCTTTTCGCACTCGAAGTAAAAGTTTGTGCAGTCATAGTAGAGAACCGATGTATCCCTCTTGATGACGGAATTGCTTTTCTCGTAAATCCATTTCAGGAAATCCTCATGGCTTTCATGAATGATATCCATGCATCGGAGAATATGCTGGTAGTCAAAGTCCGGTTTCTCGTAATAGTTTTCAAGATGTTCCCACATGGAATGCTTGGAGCCGGGATCAAGAATCCTTGCGTAGACCAGAAAACGCAGGATCGTGTAGCAGTCAAATGTAATCTTTCGGCCTGCGGTTTCTTTGGAAAAGAAATCCTTAAGTTTCAGGCACTGCATAATTTCTTGAAGATAAAAGTAGCCGATGTTTAGTGCTTTTGATGAAGATGCCTCGTCATTGGTATGTTCGACGCGTTCGTTAAAATCTGCGTTGAAATCATACGAAACGTGTCCTACCCGGTATTCCTCATTCATCTTTCTGATTTCTTTTTTTACATAAGCAAGCGGATCGTCCGTAATTTTTAACAGTTCTGAATGCTTGCCGAAGTTTTTGACGTTGCGGGTGGTAGTCTTTTTCCCGTTTCGGATTCCCTGCTGTGCATAATAAGTTGGATCTTTTGCATTTTTATTGTAAAAAAGTTTCATGGCATCAACCTCCGTTACCATTATAACATAAATATACAACATATACAACACAAAAAAGAATAAAATTTGACAAAAAAATACCGCAACCATGCGGTTTGCGGGGGATTTGATTTTATTCAACTGTCAAAGTACCGCAGAGATCGCTAAAAAAGCAATTGCATAAGTAATGATGTTCATGCCCGGAAATTTTCCGGGCATTTTTATACCACAGA
>JBJETJ010000037.1:0-48251 GCA_051883255.1 Treponema sp. | reverse complement strand
ATCTTATCCTGTGGGGTATGTGGATTACCTTAAAATGTACGGTCTTGATTTTGAAGAATTTTTGTGGGCAATCGGAGTTCCTGAGGAACTGACAAAAAGCCTGTACGACTTTGCCGATGAAAAAAAAGTCATTCCCGAAGCCATAAATTCCCAAATGATGAAATATTTTAGAACGTATATTGCAATAGGAGGAATGCCGGAAGTCGTCCAGAAATATGTCGATACAAAAGATTTCAGGGAAGCCGACAGAATTCAGCGTAATCTTTTGCAGGATTACAAATACGATATTGCCCATTATGCAACGGCAGAAGAAAAAGTAAAGGCAGAAAAATGCTATCTTTCTCTGGCAAGACAGCTTCTGGACAAAGAAAATCATAAATTTCAGTACAGGGAAATTGAAAAAGGCGCAAGGGCACAGAAATATTTTTCCAGCATTGAATGGCTTTTAAAAGCAGACATCGTTCATCTTTGCCACATTGTGTCAGACGTCCGCTTTGATCTGGACGATTATTCGAGGGAAGATTTCTTCAGAGCGTACACCACTGATTTGTCGCTTTTGATAGCAATGAAAGATTTTTCAATAAAACAGCACATCGTAGAAAACACCCTTGACGGCAATACAAAAGGCGGAATCTACGAATGTGCCGTCGCCGACATTCTTTATAAAAAAGGCCTTAAAACCTATTTTTACAAAAACGAAACAGTAAAACGCGAAATAGACTTTATTTTCCAAAAAGAAGGTCAGGTCATTCCAGTCGAAGTAAAAAGCGGCAATTCCCGGGCAACTTCCCTTACCTGGCTTTTGAAAAACAAAAAAAACATTCCGCTTGCCCTAAAATTTGCCGACAGAAATTTCGGTCAAACCGCCGACGGCATAATCACCCTCCCGTTGTATATGGCGGCGTTTGTTTGCTAATGGCGTGAGAGTGTCGGTAACCAAGTTAAAACCACAAAAACCTTACTATTTGTGCAAATTCCGCTTTTAAAAACCGTACTATTTGTGCAATTTTTCTCTTCAAAAACCTTTGTATTTGTGCCTTTTCTCTGTTTACAAAAATCTAAAAAAATGGAGGCTTTTTGATTTTGTTTTTTTCTATAAACATGATATTATTAAACCATAGGAAGTAATAAGTTGCCGACAGTATTTATTGAAGGTCCATATCGTTTTTATTTTTTCTCACGAGAAGAAGTTCGCAGGCACATTCATGTTGCATCTTCTAATGGAGAAGTCAAAATATGGCTGGAACCCGAAATTAGCGTTGCAAAAGTTATTAACCTGTCATCTGTCGAAGTAAATGAAATTCTTGAAATCATACAGAAACGCAAGGAGGATATTAATGAATGCTGGAACAAACACTTTGTCTGTAACTAAAACGGAAGTAACAAATATTTCGCCTTTCGGAATCTGGATTTTAACAAATGACAAAGAATATTTCATCAGTTACAAAGATTACCCTGTATTTGAAAGCGCAACCATAAAACAAATCGCCGACGTTACCACCGATTTTTCAGGAAACCTTCACTGGCCAAAACTCGACGCCGACATCGAACTCGAAAGCCTCGAAGCCCCCGAAAACTACCCTTTGATATATCGGTAACCAAGTCAAAACACCCAAAACCTTACTATTTGTGCAAATTCCGCTTTTAAAAACCGTACTATTTGTGCAATTTTCCTCTTCAAAAACCTTTGTATTTGTGCATTTTCTCTGTTTACAAACCTTACTATTTGTGCATATAATTCGGTATGGCATTTAAACGAAAGATTTACAAAGATTTTCTCAACTGGAAAGAAAACTGGGCTTCCACTCGTGCGCTTCTCGTACAGGGAGCAAGGCGAATCGGAAAATCAACCATTGTCGAAGAATTTGCAAAAAACGAATATTCTTCATATATACTCATAAATTTTCAAAGCGACTTGAAAAAAGTAAAGGATCTGTTTGACGACATTTCCGACCTCGACACTTTTTTCAGGAGCCTTTCACTTATTTACGGAAAAAAACTCATTCCGCACGAAAGCATTATAATCTTTGACGAAGTTCAGCTGTTTCCGATTGCCCGGCAGTCAATAAAACAGCTTGTCGCAGACGGCCGCTTTCATTATATCGAAACAGGTTCTCTCATCACGCTCCGCCAGAATGTTGAAAAAATTCTCCTGCCAAGTGAAGAAAGAAGCATAAATATGTATCCGATGGATTTTGAAGAATTTTTGTGGGCAAAAGGCGACGAAATTACAATCAAACTTATCAAAGAAAACTTTATTCAGAAAAGACCGCTCGGAGATGAAGTTCACCGAAAAATCATCAAAGATTTCAGACTGTATATGGCAATCGGCGGAATGCCTCAGGCGGTGGCAGAACTTCTGGAATCAAACGATTACGTAAGGGTAGACGAAATCAAGCGCGACATACTGACACTCTACAGCAACGATTTGAAAAAACTCGATGCAACCTACAACCTTTCCACATCTCTGATTCTCGATGCAATTCCGTCAGAACTTTCTTCCCATTCCCGGCTTTTCAAAGCGACAGTCCTCGGCAAAAATGCGCGTGTTTCGCGGAATTACAGTTCTTTCAAAGCCATACAGGATTCTATGATTGTGAACATCGCAAACAACTGCACCGACCCCAATTTTGCCCTCAATCTGAATAAAGACCTTGGAAGCCAGAAAATCTTTATGGGCGACACCGGACTTTTGACAACACAGATTTTCATGAACTCAAAACTGCCGATTCAAGACTCCATTTACAAACAGCTGATAGTTGACAAAATCAGCCTCAAGCTCGGAATTGTTTTTGAAAACGTAACTGCACAGATTCTGCGTTCAAAAGGCTACGATTTGTATTTCCACAACTTCGAACATTACGAAATTGACTTCATGCTGTCTGACGGAAAAAAAATCATTCCGATTGAAGTAAAATCTTCCGCATACAAAAACCACCGCTCGCTGGACGTGTTCTGCAAAAAATATTCCGGTCTAATTTCAAATCCCTATGTCATTTACGCAAAAGATTTAAAATACGAAGACGGCGTAACTTTCATTCCGTTTTATATGGCAATGTTTTTGTAAGAAAAAAGAAATTTGTTTTCTCCTATTTTAATTTAGCAAATAATTCTTCTGTTATTGCGGAAAGAACATCTAGAAAATATTTTCCATCAGTTTTGATTTTT
The DNA here is from genome assembly GCA_051883255.1 of Treponema sp. Taxonomy (GTDB): domain Bacteria; phylum Spirochaetota; class Spirochaetia; order Treponematales; family Treponemataceae; genus Treponema_D. Next base: position 45,083 of record JBJETJ010000037.1, on the reverse strand, counting down.
TTAGTTCCTGTAAGAAAATTATTATAAGTAATAATTAATTCATCAGGAGTAATTTCTATTTCAAAATCAAAAAAGTAAGGACTAAGTCCTTTACCTATATTGGAATATCCCGCAATGTAATTGTCATCTTTATATGTAATAGTTGGTCTATATTCTGAATTTTCTGCATCTCCCCGACTTTTTCCTAAAAAAGCACTTTTACTACCGACATCATATGTATATTCTTTTAAAGTTTGATTTACCCATTTTACAATTTGCATAACATTATAATCATGATTTTCTGGGGTAATCACTGTTTTATAAGTAATTTCTTTTGATGTTTTATTTACAGGAACAGTCTGAGCAATTAATATTTGTACTGTTCCAATTAATAACATCAGTATTGCCGATACCGTTTTCTTCATATTCTTTCTCCTTCGTATATTTTGGATTACAGTTATTTGTTTAGCTTAACAACTAAAAATATCACGTAGCAGGAATATCCGCTAATAGCGATATATAATACAACTCTACCAACCTTTTGTTAAAAAGTCAATCTATTGGTGTAATTAAACTATATGCCAATGGAGTAGTTTTTATTATGGAAGAAATAGAAGTACGCAGAATATTTGCGGAAAATCTCAAAAAACTTAGAAAACAGAAAGGACTTTCTCAACTCAAACTGTCAAATGAAATACAGATGGCTTTTACTTTTATAAATGATATTGAAAATTGTAAAAAATGGGTTTCCCCAGAAACAATCGCCCGCTTCGCAACTTTTTTTGATGTTCCTGTTTCGACATTCTTTTGTATGGATAATGAAAGTTCAAATACCGGCAGTTTAAACACAGATTTTCTTGTAAAAACAATTTCTGATGAAGTGACTAAAACTATTTTTGAAGTCGGAGAACGATTTAAATCCTAAAAAAATTACAATGAAAACGTGTATCTAACCCAACACCGGGGGGGGGGGCGTTACGGGGGCGGAGCCCCCGTTGGGTGGGTAGGACGCAACGGAGTGCGGCCGCAGGGAGGGACTCCTCCCTCCTTGAGTTTTATTTTAAGACTTTGGAAAGCCACTCTTCGATGTGGGCGGCGATTTGGGCGTTGTTCAGTTCCTGGAACATAAAGTGGCTGTTGCCGGTGATGCCTTCTTTGGGGAGGTCTGCGACGATTGCAGTGCCGCCGTCTGCATTGTAGCGTTCGGCAAAGATGAGGGCGTTGTCGCGGACGGTTTTCCAGAATGTTGTTGACTGAATGTCGGAAGGGCCGTTGTCGATGTAGTCGCCGAAGTAGACTGCGACAGGGATTTTTGCGGCGAGGAGTTTTTTGTATTCTTCGGAGTCTGGCTCTGGTGTTCCGCCCGGTTCGATTGCAACGATTGCGGCGATGTTTTCTACGTCTGTCTGCCAGCCTACGCGGCTTCCCTGCGAATGGGTGATGTAGACTGATTTTTTTCCTGTCATTTTGCGGACGTCGCTAAGAACTGCGGAGAGCGATTTGCCGAAAAGTTTTTCGTCGTAGTCGCCTGTGTTCACTGTCATCTGGCGGAAAAACTGATTCTGCGCTTCGTCGCCTTCCGGGAACTGCGAGCCTTCGTAACGCTGTGGCGGAACGCGTCCGATTCTAAAATGCGTGTACCATGCCTGATCTCCCGGCTTGTAATACATTCCGCCTTCGCCCCAGGCATCAAGGCTTGACGTCGTCATTTTTGCCGTCATTCCGGCTGATGCACGGCGAGGCTGGTCTACAAGAAAAACTGAATGTCCGCCGCGCAAAAACATATCTGCCCAGCCTTCGCGACCGTCAGGGGTTGTCTGCCAGCCTGTCCGGCTCTGTCCGTATCCGTGCAGAAAGACTACGGGATTTTTTGTTTCGCTTTCGGGAATCTGGAAAAAGACGTTTGCGTGGTCAACGTGCGCGGTGTTTCCTTCGCGTGTTGCGCTGAGCCAGTTTGTCGTTTCGTCATAAGTACCCGGAACAGGCTCGGTGACGCTTCCGCCTGAAGAAAAAACGCCCTGCTTTTTTATGCGAAGTGTAGCGTCGCTACAGTTTGCCAAAAATAAAACGCAAGCCGAAGCCGTCAGTAAAAAAAATGATTTTTTCATTCGTATCTCCATAAAAAGTCAGCCGACTGTCCGCAATAAAATCCGCTCATACGCAAGTTTTCTCTGGAACGTCTGGCTGATAAAAATTTTGTGTAATCCACATTCATATATAACGCAAGCCTGATTTTTTGAACAATGAAAAATTGTTACTGTAGTATAACTAAAAGTTATAGAAAGATTGTAGAAAGAAATTGCGCGTGCTGGCGAGATGACGAGGGAAAGAATTTGCAAAACTTGTAAAATGGGAATTTATAAATTGAACTCGAAAAACGCTCATCGTCAATTTTAAAAATCGCTGATTGCGACAGGCGCTTACTTATTGTATATTTAAATCGAATAAAAAAACTAAAACCAAAAACACAGGGCGCGATGATAGAAACTTACATTCTTGAAAATCTTGCGGCGTTTGCTGAATGTGGAACGCTTTTAAAGACAAGCGAAAAACTGAACATTACTCAACCGGCAATTACAAAGTCTTTTAAAAAACTTGAGGACACTCTCGGGATTCCGCTTTTTACCAGAACAAAAAATACGATTACGCTGAACGCCAGCGGAAAGCTTGCCGTAAAATACGCAAAGCAGATTCTCGCGCTCCACTCTGAAATGGAAAACCGCTTAAAAGAATTCAGCAGTAATATGCAGAGTTTTTCGTTTGGTTCGATTGCGCCTGCTCCTGTTTATCAGATGACAGACCTCATAAAAAAGAAATACGAAAAGCCGCAGATTAAGACAAAAATTTTTGACAACAACAAAGACTTGCTTGACGGTTTGAAAAAAGGAAAATTTGATTTTGTAATCTTAAACGAATTTCCTGAAACGGATTCTTTTTACGCGATGGAATTTTTTTCTGAACACTTAAAAGTGTTCCTGCCAAAAAATCACCGGCTTGCGTTAAGTTCAGCATTGCATTTAAAAGATCTTGCAGGCGAAACTTTCATTATGTTTGCGGATTTGGGTTTCTGGTCGCGCGTTAAAAAAGATATGATTCCCGATGCAAAATTCATTATGCAGAAGGAACTTTCTGATTTGCGCGAAATCATCGGCTCGTCAACGCTGCCCGGTTTTGTTACTGATTTTTCGATGAAGTCAGATTTGCTTCCGCAGTACACAAAAAAAGACCGCGTCGAAATTCCCCTGCTCGACAAAGAAGTAAACGTCACGTACTACATCGTCTGCCCTTTTGAATTTATGAAGCAGTTAAAATCAATCGTAGAATAATCGCAGAATAAATTGAACTAATGCAAGGCAAGATATTCTTTTACAAAATGCAGGAATGATTCTGTAAGGTGCGAAATCCTGCTGGTTTTTTTCCATGCGAAAACCGCAGAAAAAGAAAGCTCGGGGCTAAGCGGTCTGAACGTTATTTCGTTTTCGTATCCGAGCGGAACTGAAAAACCTTCCGAGCCGATTGCAACGCCAAGTTCGTTTAATACGAGAATGACTGTGTTTGCGGCGAGGTTTCCTGTTGCGACGACATTCAGTTTTTGAGCGTTCTCAGAAAACCAGGAAAAAAGCTCGCCCTGTACGTTCCGCCTGCTCGGAAAAATCAGCGGAAGAGGTGCAAGGTCAGACGGCGTAACTGTTTTTTTTGCGGCGAGCGGTGAAGAACTTTTCATCACGGCTACAAACCGGACTTTTTTTTTGAGGCGGAAAAAATTGTATTTTTCGATTTCGACTGGTTCAAGCAAAAGTCCGACATCGAGAAGTCCTTTTTCCATCTGCTCTTTTACCTGATCTGCCGTTCCCGTAAAAAAATCAAAGCGGACATTCGGATACTGCTTTTTGAATTCGACGGCGATTTTTGTGATGTCCTGAACGGGCTGCATTTCGCCAAAGCCGATTGAGATTGTCCCTGAGATTTCTGTCGGCGATGCAGAAAGCTCGGATTCTGTTTTGGAAGTCAGGCTTAAAATTTCAATTGCGCGGCGTTTTAAAAGTTCACCTGAATCTGTGAGCGTAATTACTTTTCCGCGGTTGAACAATGTACAGCCGAGTTCGTTTTCAAGTTCCTGAAGCTGTCTGCTGAGATTGGGTTGCGATGTGTGGACAATTTCTGCCGCCCGGGTGATGTTGCCTTCGTTTGCCGCCGCAAGAAAAAATTTTAAATGCCGTAATTCCATATTTTGATTTTAATGCGTGCGGAATTTATAATCAATTATTTTAAATCTTAAAACAAAAAACTTTTTGAAATTCTATTTTTCGTTTTTGAGTTCGTTTTTTAATTCTTCAAGAAAAAGATTTGCGGCGCGTGAAAAGTGCGCGGATTTTTGCCAGGCAAGAATGAGGTGCGCTTCGACAGGCGGATTAAGCGGAACGAAAAAAAGCGGACTGTCTTTTCCGGTGCGCAAAAGTCTGTCAAGTCCGACGGCACAGCCCAAGCCTTCTTCGACCATAATCGAAGCGTTGTAAATCAGATTGTACGTTCCTGCGATGTTCAGCTTTTCGTAAAGCGACCCGAACCAGCCTGCCATTTCGTTTGACGAGTGAGCTTGCGAAGAAAGAAAAAGCGGAACGTCTTTTAAGTCCTCGGGCGCGATTCCTTTTTTGGCGGCAAGCGGACTGTCTTTTCTTGTCCAGATTCCCCAGCGGTCTTTTGAGTTCAGCGTGATGTAGTTGTATTGTTCCGTATACGCATCGCCGATGAAAATTGCGAAGTCTAGAAGTCCTTTGTCGAGCCTTGCGCGCACCGACTCTGCGTTTCCGCTGAAAAAGTGATAGCGAAGGCGCGGATATTTTTCTGAAAGTTTTTTTGCCGTCTTTGCGATAAATCTGATTGACTCCGTTTCGCCTGCACCGATGTAAATGTCGCCTTCAATCTGCGAGATGTCCGCCTGAAATTCCTGCACTGTTTTGTCTGCGAGGGCAACGATTTCAAGCGCGTAATTGTAAAGCCGCTGACCTGCTTCCGTAAGAAGAACCGCGCGGTTGTGCCTGCTCCTGACAAAAAGCGGTGAACCAAGTTCTTCTTCTAAATCCATAATCTGCCGTGAAAGCGAAGGCTGCGTAATGTGAACCGCATCCGCCGCCTTTGAAAAATTCTGCTCCCGCGCCACCGCAAGAAAATACCGCAAAACGCGAAGTTCCATAATGCTGTCACCTCTGGAGGGGGTAGCCGTTCCACTCGCTCATTTTTGCGACTGCGAAATTTTCCCAGACATCTTTTTCAGATTTGATTAAAGACGGATTTGCGTATTTATGAAGCGCGCCGAATAAATTGCCGTCGGCTTTTTTCCTGTTTTTCGTATTCGTTTTTTTTGTGGATAAATAAACTATAAAATCATAGGCTTCTTTTTGAGCTTCGGCGGTAAGAGAATTATAAATCGTCATTAACTGTTCACCCATTGTGCGCCTCCTTTGGTTTTAGTTTTTCCTTAAAATAATATAGCACGGTTTTATAAAAAAAGCGAGCAAAGCGATGAAAGATTACATTATAGAAGAAAAGCCATCTTACCGCACGCTCGGGCATTTTTTGTACAGGCTTTATTGAAGATTTAAGATAAGTGTAATATTATATTCTTATTGGAGAATTGCAATGGCGGAAGTTCCTGTAAAAGACAAAATAGAATTTACTGTTTCTCTTGTAACTGATTTTGCAAAAAAACATTCGCTTTCTACGACACAGGCTTTTAATTATCTTGACCGGTTTAATGCGATAGATTTTATAAACCAGCATTACAACATTACGCATACACTCCCCTTTTCAGAAGTTCTTGATGACCTTGCACTGTATTGCAAAAATTACGGGGGAAATTTGTAGTGCTCTTGTATCACGGTTCCAATGTCGAAACAGGACTTTGCAATGAATGACGTTGAATATCAAATAGAATGTACGACGCGCGACCTGGCGGCTTATATTGTAAGGGATTTTTCGTTTACTGTGGAACAGGCGTTGAGAGCCGTGTACAATTCTGAAACTTATCAAAAACTCTGTGACCCCCAAACAGGGCTTTATTTTCAAAGTCCCCTCTATGTGTACGATTATTTAAAGAACGAAATCAAGACAGGAAAATTACAGTAAATGTAAGTTTCCGTGAATTGAAGTCCGGTTTTACAATTTCTCTCTCCCACCTCACCCCGCACACACCCACTCCCTACTTATGCCTTAAAAGCATATATTCCTATAAAAACAAAGTATTTGCTATAGCGCGAGTATACGGCTATCATTCTGTTATAAATTCTGATATGCGAGGTGATTTTATGAAAAGCGGGGATATTGTAAAGGCGGTCTGTGCGGTGGTTGTGCTTCTGGCGCTGGGAAGTGCGGCGGTTTTTGCGCAGGGGAAAAAGGCAGGGGCAAAAATGAATTCAATGAATTCTATCAATAATTCGATTAACAATTCCATTAATATAGACGTAAACGGAAAAAACTGGGTTCTCAGGCTGGCGGATTCAAAGACTGCGCGGGAGTTTGCGGACGTTCTTGTTTCTGACAAGCTGGCAAGGCAGATGAGGAAATTCGGCGGATTTGAATTTTACTGCAACATTCCGTTTTCGGTTTCTGCGGACGAAAAAACTGTTTCGTCGTACAAGGCAGGGCACGTTTATTACAACATCGAATACAAGGCGCTTTCAATCGCGTACGCTGACCAGAATGTAACTCCGTCAAGGGCTGTGGAAATCGGAAGGTTTGAGGACAGTTCGATTTGCGGAATGTTAAAAGAAGCAGAGGTCAGTCTTTTGTTCAAGTTTATGGGAGAATGATGACGTTGCGAAAAACGCGCAGGAGAAAAGAAAAAGCGCCTGCGTTAAGTTCAGCGTGTATGCAAAAAGTGCATAATTAGCAATAGAAAATAAGTATTTTACATAATGCCCGGAAGAAAGTATATTTTTTTCTGAGGTGTGAAAATGAAAAAACTGATGTCAATTTTTCTTGCAGGAAGTGTCTTTACGGCGGCGCACGCTAAGTCGCTTGTAGTGTATTTTTCAAAGACCGGCGAACAGTACGGGGTCGGAACGATAGAAAAAGGCAACACGGCAAAAATCGCGGAAATCATCGCCGCTCAGACTGGAAGCGACATTTTCGAGATTGTGCCGGAAAAACCTTACCCGGAAGGCTATCGCGCCACGACGGAAGTTGCAAAAACGGAACAGGCGCAGAAAGCGCGCCCGGCGTTCAAAGGGAAAATCGAAGATTTTGACAAGTACGACACGATATACATCGGCTACCCGAACTGGTGGGGCGATATGCCGATGATAGTCTACACTTTTTTGGAATCGTACTCTTTTGCAGGGAAAAAAATCCTGCCGTTCTGCACTCACGAGGGAAGCGGCTCTTCGGGCACTGACCGGAAAATTGCGGCAGTGTGCAAGGGTGCGACTGTCGGAAACGTTCTTGCCGTTCGCGGAACTGTAGCACAGAACGATGCCGCAGCCTCTGAAAAAGCCGTTCGCGAGTGGCTTAAAAAACTGTCTGAACAAAAATAAAATTGAAGTCAAAGGGAAAAAATTATGAAGAAGAATAAAATCATTGCGGCAGTTTTTGCGTTTGCATTGCTGGTTGGCGCAGCAGGAACGGCGGTTTCGCAAAGTTCAAAAGGCAGTCAGAAAAAGCGCGATTCTAAAAAAACGCTCATCGTGTTTTACAGCTGGGGCGGAACGACTCGCGGAATTGCAAAAAAAATTCAGCAGAAACTCGGGTGCGACATTTTTGAAATTGAACTTGTAAAACCGTATTCGACTGACTACAACACAGTCCTTGACGAAGCCCAGCGTGACCAGCGCAATCAGGCGCGCCCTGCAATCAAGAACAAGGTCAGCGATTTTTCAAAATACGACACAATCCTTTTGGGCTATCCTAACTGGTGGGCGTCCATTCCTATGCCGATTGCGACTTTTCTTGAAAGCTACGATTTTGCAGGAAAAACAGTCGTTCCATTCTGCTCGAACGGCGGCGGACGGCTTGGTCAGAGCGTTTCTGCAATCACAAAACTCGTTCCGGATGCAACAGTTCAAAATCCGCTTTCGATTTATTATTCAGGCGGTGCAACGCTTGACTCTGATCTGGACAAGTGGCTTGCTAAAAACGGATTTTAAGTTTTTGGTTGTAGGTTTGGCAGGTTTGTGTTTTAGTTTTTCAGTTTTGCTGAATGAAATGTAAAAGCGGGGTTTTATGAAAAAGATTTCAGTTCTGTTTGTTCTATTGATATGTGTAATATGTGCAGGAACGATGATTTTTTCGCAAAGTTCAACTGTGACGAAAGCGAAAACTTCGGGCGGAAAAAATTATTCGTCAAAAGAAAATATGGTTTTGATAAAGGGCGGCTCGTTTAAAATGGGAAGCCCACTGTCGGAAGCCTGGCGCGAAAAGGACGAAGTTCTGCACGATGTAACGCTGGACGATTTTTACATTTCAAAATATGAAGTGACGCAGGCTGAATACGAGGCGATTATGAAAAAAAATCCGTCGCACTTTAAGGGCGCACGTCTGCCGGTTGAAAGCGTTTGCTGGTACGATGCGGTTGAGTTCTGCAATGCGCTCAGCAGAATCGAAGGTCTGACAGAAGCGTACGCGGTTGACGGAGAAAATGTCGTCTGGAACAAAAACGCGGACGGCTACCGCCTCCCGACTGAATCCGAATGGGAATATGCCGCGCGTGCAGGAACTTCAACGCCGTTTTACTCGCAAAAAGCACCGGGTGATTCCGATGCGAACTTTTACGCCCATTATCCGTACAACATCGAACAGAATTATTTTAACGACAGCGTTCTTGAAACGCGCCCCGGCTATTACCGCCAGAAAACTGTCGAGGTCGGAAGTTTTGAGCCGAACGGAAACGGACTTTACGACATTCACGGAAATGTAAGCGAATGGTGTTTTGACTTTTACGGCGCATACCCTAAAAATGCGGTAAAAAATCCGTCCGGCGCGGAAAGCGGTTCTACAAAAGTCTGCCGAGGCGGCGGCTGGAATGACTTTGGAAAACATCTGCGCTGTGCGTTCCGTTCAAGCGAATTGCCCGAAGAAGCATCTGCAAGCCGCGGTTTTCGTGTTGCAAGAAATGCAGGGTTTGGTAGGTGATTTTCTGCTTTTTTTATTTTCGAAAAAACAGACTTTCTAAGTTTTCGCTATCGCTTCATTCCTGCACCCAATACAACCGCAAATTGCATTTTCCGAGCCACTTTGTTCAAGAGTTCCAAGAAGATTTATCTCTTTTGATTCTGAATGCTTTTTACAGATTCGAGTCCATGTTCCATACTTATATTTGTATTATGCCATCAAAAAGAAAATTCTGCTCTTATGCCATTTTTCTTTCTTGAGAATAAGTTTCAGGCATAAGTTTTCCTATTGACGATTCTTCCTGATTATTACTTTCAATTATATTTTGCAATGATTTCATCACATACCACATTAATACTGGAGGAACAGCATTTCCTATTTGTTTATATGCAAAATGTTCGGAAACAGGAAATTGAAAATTTTCTGGGAAAGATTGTATTCTAGCTGCTTCTCTTGGAGTAAACCTTCTATATAATTCTTTTTTTGAATCCACAAGTAGAACTGGATCTCGAGAATTTATACTTGTCTTTGCAAGATGTGATGTTATAGTCAAACAAGGATGACTTAAATCTTGCCAAAGGCCTCGCTTCATATTATTTTTTGCATTTTTCATGCCTTCAACTGCTCTTTCTGAAAAATAATATCTTTTGTCATCAATTGATAACTTATCTATTACTTTTGAGAGTGGAGTATAATTGTTTTCTGTAACAATAGGTGTCGGATATTCAAAATTTTTATGAATATCATTGCGTATCCCTACAATAATAACTCTTTCTCTTCTTTGAGGGATTCCAAATTCCACTGCTTTTAGAAGCTTATAATCAACTTTGTAACCGAAATTTCCGCAGTTTTCAAATTCAAACTTTATTTTGTTTATTATGTCCCCTTTTTTTAGAGTCATAAGTCCTTTTACATTTTCACAGACAAAATATTTAGGTTGTTTTTCATTCAGAAACCTTACAATTTGTTTATATAGATTTGCACGAGCATCATTTGTATCTTTTGTTGGATTTACAGTTGAAAAGGATTGACAGGGAAAACCTCCAACCAAAACATCAATGGTATCTTCTATTTTAGAGAAATCTGCTTCACATACATCGCCACAAATTGCTTTATGCGAAAAATTGGCATTGTATGTTTCAACAGCTTTTGGATCAAAATCTATTGAATAAACAATATCGAAATTTAATTTTTCATATTCTTTGCCTAAATATGAGAACCCACCTAAAACTCCAAGGTCGCTACCACCACAACCGCAAAAAAGTGACGCGACTTTCATTTTGTCACCTCGCTTTTTAACTTAATGTCTATTACATCATCTATTGAATTTTTGTCAATTTCAATGCGGTACGTCAATGGAATAACAGAAATTTGTTTATCCATTTTCTTTTGGTAAGGATTTTGCATTGTATATATAAATGCACCATTTCTTGTAAAAAAGACTCTATAAATAAAATAAAAATCTTTCTTCTCTGTTGCAGCAATCCATTCATTTCTTGTTATATTTACTGAGTCATACCATTCAGAATCTTGAATATTTGGTGGCGTAACACGTCTTGTAGCCTTTACTTCGATATATTTTCCCATTTCTGCATATTCTTCTATATCGTTATTATCAATTGCCATGACAGATTGAATATCATAACCAAGTCCTTTTTGTTTTCCGAATAAAATTACTTTATTTGTTAAACGAGGATTGTATTTTGCTACACGTTTTTTTTCGTAATTGAAAACAAAATTTTCTCCCTCATCGCCTAATTCAACAGTGTTACCAAAAATTTTATAACTAGTGTTTATTGTATTTTCTATCGAAAGAGAATCTATTTTTGTCTCAAAAGAATTTGCAACATCGCTTAATTTTCCATAATATTCATTCCATCTAAATTGCAAATCTTTAAAATGGTCAGAATCTAATACATCAGATTTATCAAGTTTAAATAGAAGTTCGCCATTCCAGCCTTGCGAGAATAATTCTATAGTTTTCTGTTCTTTGTGATTTAAATGTACAATTTTCTTACCATCGATATAAATTAAATTTGCAAGCTCAAGATAGTTTAATTGCTCATTGATATGTTGATATTTTTTCGAATCCGCTTCTTCTCCTTCGATTTCTCTATAAATATCTGCTTTTTTATCTTTTTCTATACAATCTAAAACTTCAGAAACGGAAGCCTTTCGTTGTAGCACATCAAGTGAATTTAGTATGTATACTCCAATATCACGCTTGGTAAGATTTATTTTTCGTTTTTCTGACTCTTCTAAGGCTTTTATTACATAACAATTTGATCGAATACTGATTCCATCTTGCAGTCGTTGAGATACTGTATTTATTTTCTGCATCACATTAGGAAACTGCATTTTATAACAAATATCCTTAAAAAATGCAGGAATATCCCCATCTTCTAAGAATTTTCGAGTACGCTCAGAACAATAAACTTTACCATCCGATGAATTAACATACATTCCGAAAAGTTTTCCTGCAATTTCAGTTCTGTGATTATCAAGGGTTTTCTTTTCTCTAGAAGAACTTGGTAAATATTGAATTAAATTATTATTAAAGGCTTTCTCAAATTTTTCTTTTTCTATCGGGCAAATATCGCTTATTACTTTTGCATAAGCTGGGAGCATATCTTCTAACTGTGATTGAGCCTTGCCACGTATAATATCACAACGATATTGTTTTTTTACATCATACATTTATGTGTTCTCCTTCAAGTAATTTTTTATTTGTTTTGCAATTTCTTCAGCCATCAATGGTGGTACAGCATTACCGACTTGACGTAATTGGCTTCCTGATTTTCCAATAAAGATAAAATCATCTGGGAATGATTGAAGTCTTGCACTTTCTCGTACAGTTGGGACTCTATTATATTTATAATGAAAATGATGATTGTGTCCACAATCTATTGTAAAACTCGGCTTAGAACTATCTAATCTTGTCCAAGCAATATGAACTTTTCTAGTATTTTGTAACTCCAGTGGTAAATCCTTATAATTTCCACCATCAGGCACTAATGAGATAATTCTTTTTGTTTGTTCTGTATGTATTGTAACTCGATGATTATATAGACCTTTTGCATTTTTTCGCATGATTTTTTGGTATTCTGATTGAGGCTCAACAGGATATTTATCCCCGTCAATAATTGTTTTATCTGGTAAATCTGATATAGCATCTTTTGATGTAATCCTGTTTTTTACAGTGGGATGAGGATATTTAAATTCCTTTTCATTTTTTAATCCAACAAAAACAGCTCTTCTACGATTTTGAGGAACTCCATAATCTGAAGCAGTGAGAACTTTATAAACGACTTTATATCCTAAATCAGAAAAATCCTTAACGATAGAATCTTTGACAATTCCTTCGCCAATTGAAAGAATATTAGGTACATTTTCCATCATAAAGGCTTTTGGCTTGTAATATTCTACAAAACGTACAAAGTTTTTATAAAGCTTATTTCGTTCATCATCAACGATTCGTTTACCAGCTACAGAAAACCCCTGACAAGGTGGTCCGCCAATAATTAAATCAACAGTTTTGCCACCAAGTTCTTTTTCAATCTCTTTAGGAGCAAGGATTGATAAATCTGCACAAATGCCTTTAGAGTTTTTATGATTGTAATTGAATGTAGTAATTGCGTCTTTCCAGGCATCTATACCAACAAGAACATTGATTCCGGCTTTTTCAAAACCAAGAGAAAGACCTCCACAACCGCAGAATAAATCTAACGCATTCAGCATAGTTTATAGAATACAAAATTTTATTTAAAAATTCTACTGTCAGCATTATAGAATACAAATCTATTTTTAATAGCAAAAAAGAATTAGTCGTTCTTTAGAAAGTGATTTATAACAAGTATTCAAAAGCCGGGATTACCGCTAGTAACTAGCAAATCTCAACATCGAGCAGAACTATTTTAACGACAGCGTTCTTGAAACTCGCCCCGGCTATTACCGCCAGAAAACTGTCGAGGTCGGAAGTTTTGAGCCGAACGGAAACGGACTTTACGACATTCACGGAAATGTAAGCGAATGGTGTTTTGACTTTTACGGCGCATACCCTAAAAATGCGGTAAAAAATCCGTCCGGCGCGGAAAGCGGTTCTACAAAAGTCTGCCGAGGCGGCGGCTGGAATGACTTTGGAAAACATCTGCGCTGTGCGTTCCGTTCAAGCGAATTGCCCGAAGAAGCATCTGCAAGCCGCGGTTTTCGTGTTGCAAGAAATGCAGGGTGCAGGGTAAAATAAATTATGAACAAAAAAATAATTATCCGCCGCGCGCTTGATTTTGCAATGACAATTCTTTCCGTGCTTTTGATGGGCGGACTGTTTCTTTTTCCAAGCGATGTCGTTCACGAAATTCTCGGGACGGCGCTGATTTTTCTGTGGGCGTCGCACATCGTTTTAAACCGCAGTTTTTACAAGTCGCTTTTTAAGGGAAAATATACGCCGTTCCGCATTGTGATGACTGTCATCAATACCGCCCTTCTTGCTTCGTGCGTTCTTCTTGCCGTAAGCGGCGTTATGCTTTCAAATCATATTTTCGTTTTTCTGGGAATTGAACACGGAATGGGTTTTGCGCGCCTTGCTCATCTTGCCGCAAGCCACTGGTACTACATTCTGATTGCGTTTCATTTTTCACTTCACGCCGGCGCAGTTTTCAGCGGATTAAAGCTCAAGGAAAAATCCCGGTCGGTTCGTGTGAGTGTAAATTGCGCCGTGGGTGCGCTTTCGCTCTACGGACTTTTTACGTTCGTCCGGCTCGGCTTGTGGAAGTATATGTTTCTGGCGCAGGAATTTTTCTTTTTTGATATGCAGAGGGGATTTGTTCTTTTTGTTTTGGATTACGTTTCGATTTTTGTACTGTTTGCGGCGGTAGGGTACTGGGTGAACAAGGGCGCGGGAAGGAAGTGAGGGGGTTTGAATTTTGAACCCGCTCTTTCCGAAGTTCTATCCCTCGCCACATACACTCCTCCAACTTAATTTTTTTCCAACTTTATCATATAATCATTCCTATGGAAGAAAAAAAACGACTTTATTATGTTGACGGGTTGAAGGGGATTTGCTGTATTTGTATATGCGTCCTGCATTTTCTGCTGATGTTTATTCCAGACGGATATGTCGGCTGGGGTTGTACGGCGGAGGCGGAGACGAATCCGGGCGCTGTTTATTTTGGGGCGTTTCCGTATTCGATTTTTACGAACAGTTCGTTTGCGCTTTATGTTTTTATGGCGCTGATTGCGTTTATTCCGGCATACAGTTTTTTCAGTTCGGGGAAGAGTGATTTTATCGTGAAGCAGGCGTGCGTGCGGTATTTCAGGTTTTTGCCGATGGTTTTTGTTTCGTGCCTGATTTCTGCATTGCTCAACAGACTTTCGCTTTATCCGTTTGAGCAGTTCTACGAGGCGACAGGGAATTTCTGGATTCATACGCAGGGAACGCTTGACTGTTCTTTTGGGGCTGCGGTTCGCGACGGACTTTTAGGCGGATTTTTGCACGGAACTGACGTCGTCACTTCGCTTTGGTGTCTGCACTATCTTTTTTTAGGTTCGCTTTTGTCCTATTCAATTTTAATGCTCTACGGAAAAATTAAAAACCGCATTCCGCTTTATGTTGTGCTCTGCATTTTTTTGTATGCCGAACCTACTTGCCTTTCGTTTATAGCCGGAATTGCCGCAGCCGACATTTTATGCAGTTCAACACTGAACGAAAAATTAAAGAAGAATAAAATTCTTTCTGTCGTTTTTCTGATTATCGCTCTTGTGACAGGAAATTTTCCGCCGGTTCTGCTTCCGGCTTGGTGCGGTGTAATTGTCTTTTATGCAATCGGTTCGTTCTTTTTACTTCTTTCAGTGAGCGCACTTTTTGAAAACTCCAGATTTTTTAAAAGCCGGATTCTGGCATTTCTCGGAAAAGAAAGTTTTGCAATCATCATCATTCACGCGCTCGTACTTTTTTCAGTCAACGCAAATCTGTTTTTGTACCTGAACAGTCTTGGAATAAATCAAGGCGTAAATATTCTCGTAAACTTTTTTGTCTTTTCCGCCGCCTCGGTCGTGCTTTCAAAACTTTTCAGTATGGCACTTACGCCGCTTACAAACAGACTTTGCGTTTTTGTGTGGAACAAAGTCGAAGATTGCAGAACTTAAAAAAGTTACGTGACCATAAAAAAAATTACGGGCTTTTTTAAGTTCACTTTGCAGGCTCAAAAGACACGGCTTCTTCTGCGTGAGTTCGCCGACAGTTTACTGCTCATAAGACTTTTTTTTGATATGCCGCCTCTCAAAACTGCTGTAAGAATCTGCAATTCCATATTCAACCGACTCCTGTCCGTGAAGGTAAAAATTGCAACGCAACCTTGAATGAAAAAAAGTGAATATTGACCGCGAGCCAAGTTCTGTCTTACCCGGAACTTTGCAGATTCCGTCAATAATAAGACTTGCTGTTATGCGGCAAAATAAACCATACAGTCAGAGCCGGTCATATTCTGCCGTAATTTGACAAGAGCAGTTTTTTCAATCTGCCTGATTCGTTCGCGTGAATACCCCATAAGAGTACCGACTTGAGAAAGGCTCATCGGTTTTTCGCCGTCAAGCCCGAAACGTTTTAAAATGACAGTCCGTTCCTTGCAGTTCAAAATTTTTAAGCCCCTGTCAAGTTCAAACAATGTTTCGTTTTTGCAGAACTCTTCTTCGGAATTTAAATTTTCCTCGTCCTTCAGGAATGAACCGATTGCAGCCTCTGATCCTTCGTCATCTCTGATGACTTTATCAAGGCTTGAAAGATTGCGCCGGAATTTTTTCATTTCTTCAAACCATTCGGCAGGAAACCTGACGCCTGTTGATTTTTCGCGGATTGCAAGCTGAATGGAAGCCTTTATCCACCACATCGCATACGTACAGAATTTATTTTCCCGCGCCGGGTCAAACTTTTTTGCGGCAGTGATAAGCCCGATATTGCCTTCCGCAACCAGATCTTCAAAGTCCATATAACCTTTATACTGACCGGCAATTTTTATGACCAGCCTCAAGTTTGCCTCCACAAGTTTGTCCTGAGCCGTCTTGTCACCGCTATATGCTTTAGCGGCCAAAGTTTTTTCTTCTTCTGCAGACAGCAAAGAAATCTTTTCAATTTCTTTACGATAAATATTATTTATTTCTGACAATCGCATACCTCGAATAAATCGCAGCTGAACCAAAAACCTTCCGTTATCCAAAAATCACCTTTGGCATCGGGCTATATAATATAGTAACGCCTTTAGTAAATGTCAAATTTTTTTCGTGTTTTTTTGTAAATTTTTTTTGAGACAATACTGAATTTGTACGATACCAAAATTTGAGATATAAACTTACAGAATGAACTTAATCAAAACTTTTCTATATGACTAATCAACAGGCGCTCATTCCGCACTATCGCTTTCACTCACTTCTTCGTCAGGCAGGTCGTCCGGTTTCCAGCCGTAGTTAAGCCAGGAGTGCGAACTGTCGTGCAAGTCAATGTAAAGTTCTACGAACTGCTGGGAAAGGCTGTCGTCAAAGCGTTCAAGAAGGGCAAACTTTTTCTGTAGATATAAAAGCGCACTTTCGAGCGTGAAATTGTTTTTTATATAGAACATTATGCGGTACAGGATTTTTGACCAGATGTCGTTTTCCGTTCCGAGCAGGTTCTGGAGAAAAGTTTTCATATTGCCGTACGCAGGATTTTTCCATTCCGCTTCGTAATCGTCCCAGTAGTCAAGCTGACTGTCGTCCGCAGAAGAAAAATCGTTCCACCATTCGTTCAGTTCTTCTTTTGCCGGAACATAAAGCTCAAAGTCCTGCCGTTTTTCAAGAATGTCGGCGGCCTGCGGTTTGGGGAGGAAATTTTTTGCCGCAATTTTAATGTCGTCAAACCATACGAACGTTTTTTTTGCTTCCGCGCATTTTTTCAAGTGGCTTTCAGCCTGAACTGACGAAAGCGGATTTTCCGAAAACTGAACGTTCCAGAGCGTTGCAAAATCTTCTGCCGTAAGAATTCCGTAAAACGAAATTATCCGTGAAGCAAAAATGTCGATGTTCCCCCATTTTCCAAATTCGCCTTCCCCCTGAACTTTTGCAGAAGCACTGATTTTTTGGCAGATTTCTTCCGGGATTACAAAACTGTCGCCCCTGCGCTTATTAAAGAACTGAAACGCAAAACCTTTTTTGAAAAGAACTTCCATTAAATCATAATAAAAATTGTATTCCTGAATTTCCTGCTTGTTTTCGTCCGTCATCGGAATGAACTGCGAAACGTCAGAAATTCCTGTCTTCTGGTTTTTCGTGTCCAGAAGATATTTGAAAGTTCCGTACAAAACCGGACTGTCGTAAACAAAAAAATCCGAAACGCACGAAAGAATCTGCTCGTAAAGAAATTCGATTTTTTCTTTTTTCGCCCCGAACGAAAGCGTGCCGGTGTTGTCGTAACTGCAAATCATACTGTCAAGCTGTGATTCGTTCAGCGATTTAAGGCATTTTTCAAGCGTCTTTTTTGCGCGCTTTTTTATAGAAAATTTGCTTTCGTAAATGTAAGGAAGCCGTGTAATTTCTGCCATCGTTCGTTCTCCTTGGGGTTGTTTTATTTTAACACAATTCTTGGGGTTTGGATATGGGGGAAGAAAAAAGGCTTCCTTAAAGAAGAAAGCCTTGTAAAACTGTTTCCAGTTTGATTTTGAATCGTCCACTAAGCAGAACCACTCTTTTATTTAAATATGGCAGAAATTATCTTTTTGTCAATAATTATTTGGAGCAATTCTTGGAAATTATATCGCAGGAAAACTAAATCAATGAATCCAGAAAATCAGCAAGTTTTTTCTGCTGGTCTTTTGTCAGGCGGTTCCAGCGTTTTAAAATATCAATCTGTTCTTGCGTAAGCTGTTCTGAAAAACAGTTGTCGTCAAGAAAAAATTGTGAAAGAGAAATTCCGAACGCATTGCAAATATGTTCCAAAGACGGAATTGAAGGAATGAGTTTTTTCCTGTACCAAGAAGAAATAGTAGACTGCGTTAATTCTGAGCGTTCGGCAAGTTCATATTCAGTCCAGCCTTTTTCAAGCCTCATTTCTGTAATTTTTATGTATTTTTAACTATTACAATTTTGTCCAGTTTATACATTGAACTTTCAAAAAGGACGATAAATGGAATTTCAAGACAGTAAGTTTCTCCATAATCAAAGACAGGTATAGAATAGTTTTGACCTGCGCGACCTTCAAAGTATGCAGTGTCAATAGAAGAAATTATCTTTTTGCTGATTATTACCCGGCACTTTGCAGAGGACAAAACGGCTTCCGTAATTTCTTGCATTTCAGAGTCAGACTTCATACTGTCTGTCATTAAATCGTTTTCTTCGCCGGCAAGGAATGTAAAAAAATATTTCTGACCTGACACAGTAGGAAGAAATGCCTTTTCTGTTTCATCTGTAGTTTTAGGGTCGATTGAAAAAGAAAATTCTGCACCGACTTCCAGATCAGTATTCACAGGTTTTACGTTTGCGTTTTTGGGGAAATCATCTTTATCCAGCAATTCAAGTATTTCTTCGGGGTCCTCTTCTGCCAGTTCAAAAAGCAATTTTGAAAACGTGACTTTATAATACATCTGGTATTTACCGTCTTTGTATGTAACCGACTGCACGCAGTCAATGCAAGACGTGCATAAAAGTGAAATCAATATTAATGGAAGCAAGCAGAGTATTTTTCTCATTCATATCTCCTGTAAATTTTATTTTTATACACTTTACCACAAATGCGTTATTTTGAAAATCAACAGTTTATTTCCTGCCTGCGAGCCTTCCGCGTAAGGGACTGCTTGCAGCCCCGACTTCCTGCCTGCGAGACTTCCGCGTGAGGGACTGCTTGCAGCCCCGATGCCCTCCTGCGAGCCTGCAACGTGAGGGATTGTAGTGGTTGCCTGGCAAGTGCGGAGCACCGGAGCGATAGCGGAGCCACGAAAAGCCCGACCCGAAGCGGAGCGCAGGGGCACGCCCGACTGTCCAACTAAAAAAATCTTACTTGACAAAAACTTTTGGTAATTATTAGTTTTATTTATAAAGAATAAAACTAACCTGTGAGGTGATAATATGAAAAAAGTTTTGAAGGGTTGCGGGGCGCTGATTTTGGGCGCGGTTTTGAGCTGGCAGGGGTTCTGTGATTCGAATGTGCAGGCGGAAAAGACGGCGGACGGGGCGGAGGCGAAAGGGCGTTCCTGGAGTATGCAGGTCGGGGCAAAGGGCGACAGGCGTGTGAAGGTTGAAACTGATCCGTACATCGTTTCTGTCATTGACGAGGGCAAGGAAAAATTTGTTCAGGCGGTTTTTACTGACACGAACGGAACGCAGCTTGAATACAGTCTTTTTGTTCCTGAAAATCATTCCGGCAAAAAACTTCCGCTTGTGATGTTTATTGCGGACGCGTCTTCCGTAAGCAAAAGTGCGAGGGAAATTGTGGAGCAGTATTTTGGTGCGGACATCTGGGTGTCGGACAGCGTTCAGAAAAAAAATCCGTGCGTCGTTCTTGTTCCGGCGTTTCCTGTTCTTGCGACTGATGACGACTGGAACACTTCCGTTGAGGTTGAGTCTGTCATTCCGCTTGTAAACGAGATTGCAAAAAAATACGATGTTGACACAGACAGGATTTACACGACGGGGCAGTCGATGGGCTGTATGATAAGTCTTTATTTGAATTCAAAAAATCCGGGATTTTTTGCGGCTTCACTTTTTGTTTCGGGGCAGTGGAATATTGACGTGCTTGAAAGTTTAAAAGACGAAAAATTCTTTTACATAACGGCAGGCGGAGATGCTATGGCAAGCGGCGGTCAGTCTGCGGTGATGGAAATGCTTAAGAAAAATTCCGTTCCGTATTCCTTTGGAACTTGGAGCGCAAAGGAATACGAAGCCGGTCAGAACAGGCGCGCAAAAAAACTGATTGCCAAAAAGAAAAACATCAATTTTATCCGCTTTGAAAAAGGAACTGTCCTTTCTGACACGGAGCGCTTTGAACACAACGCTTCGTTCAATTACGGATATAAAATTGAAGCCGTGCGCGACTGGCTTTTTATGCAGAAAAAATAAAGGACGATAATCTTTAACAAAGGCTTTAATAAAGACTTTAATAAAGGTGACACATAATCTGCACGAAGATTTCTTTTTCGCGTTCATAAAAGATTTGAACGATATCTCCGCACCCTGTGCAGGAAAACTGAATTACGCCTTTTCCGTTGTTGTAATCAAGCACATTCCTGCTAAAAGAAAAAAGAGTGCCGCATTCAGGACAGCCTACAGTAATAAGTTCTTCTTTTTCTTGCATTTTGTCTTGCATAAATCTTTTCTCCGTAAAATGCAGCTCCCGCTCCTTGGGCAGCTGCCGAGCCCGAAACCCTCTGCAATAACGCAGATTCCACGCTGGCTTTTGTTGTGCCAGACAACAATAATATAAACGGAAAATGCGGAAAGTTCAAAAAGTTTACGGCGTTTTTTTGAAGTTTTTCCGTGCGGTTTCGTAAAGTTTTTTGATTCCTTTATACACAAAAAAGCCGAATGCGATGCTTATTCCTTTGTCCAGAATGTTTACGGGAATTCGCGGAAGAAGTGCGCTCACAAAGGTAGAAAAGTTGCTTCGGATAAGCATAAAGAACATTGAGCGGATGACGCTGTCTTCGTTGTATTTTACAAGTGCGTGAAGAACTGTAAAAATCAGGGCGCCTTCAATGCTGATAATTACGGCGGTCAAAAAAATCAGGTTGATTATGTCCATCAGAAAAAGCTTTGATTTCTTTCTGATATAAATGCGGATTATAAAAACAATCGAATAACTGCACAAAGCCCAGACAAGTTTGATGACTTCCTGTTTTTCGATGACGAGGAAAAGCAGGTGATTTACAGTTGCAGAAACAAGTCCGCTTATAAGACCAAAGAAAGATGCCAGCGAAATAAACATCGTGTCCATAAAAAGCGGAATTGTCGCAAACCCCTGAAAACGGCCTTGAAAAAGGTTCAGCACTCCGCAGACAAGTCCAATCCCAATCTGACAAAGAACCGAAAATTTTGGAAAATCATTTTGCTCTTGAAGTAAAGATGTATTTTCGTTTTCGCTGGTAGTTGTTTGCATAAGGATGGTTGATTATATCTTAATTCCCCCTTTTTGAGCAAGGCTTAAGGGAAGAAAGTTTTTTCATCATAGCCCCACCCTGCCTTTCATTTTAACTTGAACACCCGCCTAAAAACCGACTTTTTAGCATTATATTCCTAAAAAGTTATAACTTTTCTTGATTATATTCCAAAAAAGTTGTATTTTTGAAACAGGAGGCAAAAATGATAACTCGTCTGGGCGCAGAACGATTGCAAGCTGCCGTACAGTCAAAAAAAGTCATAATCCTGCTTGGTGCACGGCAGGTCGGAAAAACTACTCTTTTAAAATCGCTCTTCAACTCATCTGATTCGGTGCTATGGCTTAACGGCGACGAACTTGACGTTCAGAATCTGTTTGCAAGTCTTTCATCCCAGCGTTTTAAGGCTTATCTTGCAAACAAAAAAATCCTTGTCATTGACGAAGCCCAGCGCATTGCGGACATCGGGCTCAGGCTAAAACTCATTGCAGATTCCATTCCCGACATTCAGATTTTTGCGACAGGAAGTTCATCGTTTGACCTTGCAAACAGCGTAAACGAGCCTTTAACCGGCCGCAAGCGGGAATTTCATCTTTATCCGTTGAGCTTTAAGGAACTTGTCCAGAATTCCGATTTGCTTTCAGAAAAACGAATGATTCCGCACAGGCTTGTGTTCGGCGCATACCCGGAAGTCGTCACCTCGCAGGGAAACGAAATTGAAGTCCTGAAAGAACTTTCGCAAAGTTACCTTTACAAGGATATTCTGACTTTTGAAAAAATCCGTCATTCAGAAAAGCTTTTAAAACTTTTGCAGGCGCTTGCCTGGCAGATTGGCTCGCAGGTTTCTTACAATGAACTGGCGCAAACCTGTTCTATGGATTCAAAAACAGTCGAACATTACATAACGATTCTGGAACAGGCTTTTATAATATTCAGGCTCGGAACATTCAGCAGGAATCTGCGCAACGAACTTAAAAACAGCCGGAAAATTTATTTTTACGACAACGGAATCAGAAACGCCGTAATCGCAAATTTTTCGCAAATAGAAAACAGAAACGATGCCGGTGCACTTTGGGAAAACTATCTTGTTTCCGAAAGGATTAAAAAGAATGAATATGAAGGCATTATGGAAAATCACTGGTTCTGGCGGACAAAAGAACAGCAGGAAGTCGACTATCTTGAAGAAAGCAACGGCATTCTTCGCGCTTTTGAGTTCAAGTGGTCTGATGCAGCTGCAAAAAAAGCACGCCTGCCTCTGACATTTTCGCGTTCGTATAACGATGCTGAGTTTTCAGTCATAAGCCCTCAGAACGTCGAAGATTTTTTACTATAGGTTCTGAACTTAATGCGCATTGATGAATAACGCACTTTTTTTTCGTGAGTTCTATCATTATTTTTCGTGAGTAAAATCTGCATATTTTATAAATTTTTGTGCTATAATAATTCAAATGAAAAAGTTGATTTTGATTGATGACCACAAAATGCTCCGTAAGGGGATTGCCTCTTTTATTACCGAAAAAACTGACTGGCAGATTGCGTTTGAAGCAGAAAGTCTTGACGAAGTTCCTGCGATTTTGGAGAAAATACAGTGCCGGGACGAGGACATTTTTGTCGCGGTCGTAGATATTCAGCTTAAAAGCGAAAGCGAATACAGTTTTTCAAACGGATTCAGCGCCGTAAAAATGCTTGCAGAAAAGAACATTCCGTCTGTGATTTTTTCAAGCCACGACACGGGAAGCTGCATTGAAAAGGCGATGAGCGCGGAAGTGGGCGCAAAAGGTTTTGTTTCAAAATGTTCAAGCGAGCAGATTCTCATTGATGCGCTTGATGCCGTAAGTCAGGGGTACACGTACATTCAGACTAACCTCATCACAAATTTTCTTGCAAGGCAAAATCTTTTTTCGATGCTTTCAAAACGCGAACAGCAGATTATAAAATTCATAGAGCAGAATCTGTCGAACAAAGAAATTGCGCAGAATATGAATATAAAAATTACGACACTTGATAATTACATCAGCATAATTTACGATAAACTCGGCTGTCAGAACAGAAGGGAACTGCTCGAAAAATTAAAGTAGCACCAGACTGACACTTTCTGATATTTTCTGATACTGAACCGATGGCAAACTGATAAACTGACAATGAAAATACGTTTTCCGTTTAAAACAATTTTTTTTCTCCTGGGCGCTTTCTGCATTTCTCTCTGCAATTCGCCGTCAGTTTTTGCGCGCCCTTTGCAACACGATATGTCGCCGGAAGAAAAAGTCCTGCTCTGCTGGAATGATTTTTTTGACCGCTACATTCAGAATGAGGACAATTCTTTAGTTCAGCCTGCATTGCCCGCTCAAAGTGCACGGCGTGAAGAATGTGCTTCGTACTTAAAAAATTTGCGCAGTGCAATTCTTGAATACAAAAAATCAGACCTTTACATAGTTGAACTTAACGGCGCGCTTTCAAAAACAGCGCATTACATCGAAGAGGCGCTTCTTGAGGTTGACGGTGCGCTTTCTGCAATTCAAGACGGCGATGACAGGAGTTTTACGCTTTCGTGCAGAAACCTTTGTTTTTGTATGAATTATTTTCAACATTCCGTAATCGAAAATTTGAATTCATCACTCTTTCCGTTTGTGGAACTTTTGAGTATGATTTCATTTCTTGCAATTCTCATTGTTGTCGCCGCAATGGCTTATCTCAACAACAAACGCAAGCTTGAAATTCTTACAGAAAAAAACATTCACGAAAAACTCATTACAAAGTCGATTGTAGAAATTCAGGAAAGCGAACGCAACAGAATTTCGCGCGAACTTCACGACACTGTAACGCAGGATTCGCGGACTGTCCTGCTTTTTGTAAACAGGCTTGAAGGCATTTTAAATCAGCTGTTCAACAAAGAAATCAGCAATAAAGAAAACAAAGCAATTAATGCGATTAATATAGAAGAAAATCAGCAGAAGGTTGAACAGGCGCAAGCCGAAAGCACCGCTTTGATTTCAAAAATCAAGTCGCTTGAAACGCAAAACCTTTTGAATATCCGCAACATCATCAGAAACCTTACTCCGCCTGAAATTGAAAACGCCGATTTCATAAATCTGTTAAACGAATATGCGGTCAATGTCACGGAATTCAACGGACTGCCATGCAAATTCTACGCCGAAAAAACGGAACTTTACAAAAATCTTTCGGGCACGCAGAAACTTCACATTTTCAGAATAATTCAGGAAGCCGTAACGAATGCGCTCAAACATTCAGGCGCGGAAGAAATCAGCATTTTTGTCCGAAGCGAAAAAGAAAATGCGCAGAATGCAGGCGGAAAAGAAAAACAGAAACTCGTTTTTGTCGTAAGTGATGACGGCAAAGGAATAGACGAGGACAAAAAATCGCAGTCACAGGAAATAACTGATACCGATTCAAACAGCACCCACCTTGGAATAAAAGGAATTTTCAGCCGCGCAGAAATCTTGGGCGGAACGGCAGAAATAAAATCTTCGCCTGAAATCGGCACGACGATTATTTTGAAAGTGGAGTGCTAAAGGCGGCGCGCGGACGGCAGAAGGTTGAAGTCTGAAAGCGCGGAAATTTAAAAGTTCCATAAAAAAAAGCCGGTTAACATTTTGTATTAACCGACTTTTTGCTGATGTTTTAAATGCTCTTAATAATTTGATAATTACGGCTAGTTCTTTCCGCTGACAACTCTAAAACCGATTCTCGGGTCTTTTGCTGACGGGTTTATCGAACCTGCTTCACGTCCGACTTTTGCACCGCATACTTTAGGATCTCTGAACATTTCAAGTATGTTAGTGTCCGTGTTGTAAAGTCCAAATTTATTTGGCGGTATTTGAACAGGTTTATAGATTCTTACTTTTTCAACTGTAATTGAACTGGCACTTTCTGCAAGTGCGACATAATAAACTTTGTCATACCTGATGGAAGTATTATTTGAGTAAGCGTTAAACTCTTCTGATGTCGGCAATCTGAATCCGTCTGCTTTTTTTGATACAGTAATTTTATCCCACTTGGCATCTTTTGCAGTCGGAATTTCGCCCCATTTATCAGGGTCTGTCGTTTTGTTAAAAGTATATGCCGGAGTAAGACCTGCGGCAATGCTCAATTTATTGCAGAAAACCATAGCTTCGTAAACGCTGACATTGTTTACAGGATACAATTCATTTTTAACGCCCTGACTTGGATTTGTTCCCATAATTTTTTCATAAAGACCTTGAGTTACTTCTACCTGACTGACATAAAAATCAAGCCTGACATTTGTTTCGCCTACTAAAGGAATGTTTACTGTAAAACTGCCTTTTACGTTTTTAAAAAGTGACTTGTATTCTTTTGGGTCTTTCAGGAATTGTTCTTTAAAAGGGCTTAACACTTCTGCAACGGCATCATCAATTCTTTTCTGTCTGGCAAGTTCAGCTTCCTGTATTTCACGTTCTGCTTCTTCTTTTTCTTCCGGCGAAAGAAGTCTGCAAAAATCTTTGTAATTGTAGATTTTTAAACTGTCAAGGACATGAGCATCTGCACTTTGAATTTTTCTATAACCGTTTGCTTTCGGGTTCTGTTCAATTTTGCCGCTAAAATCACCTGAGAATGACGGAACCCATTTTGAAGGGTCTGATTCTCCGTTTAAAGAGTAAACAGGTTCAAGACCTTCTTCAACGCTGGCACAGTTCAGAATGTAGTAAACATAGTTTTCTGTTTTTGGAAATGTTGTAGTCTTAGTAGAATACATAAACGCTTTTTCCTGATCTATGAAAACTTTAAAATCCAGAGTGAGGAGAGCGTCAACATTTGATTTTCTAAGAGCTTCCCTCTCTGCATCTTTTGCTGCCCTGCACTCTGCAATGTGTTTTTCTGCTTCGGCTTTTGGAAGTCCTTTGCAAAAATCATTGTGTCTATAAACTTGCAAATCCCTAAAAACAGAGCGTTCTTCTTCTCCAATGATTTTATAACCGTTTGCGGTCGGATTCAGTTCAACTTTGCCTTTGTAATCGCCTGAGAATGATAAAGCCCATTTTGAAGGGTCTGATTCTCCGTTTAAAGAGTAAACAGGTTCAAGACCTTCTTCGACGCTGGCGCAGTTCAGAATGTAGTATTTATAGTTTTCTTTATTCAGTTTGAAACTTATGTATTTATCAGAATACATAAATGCTTTTTCTTCATTTACGGCAAGCAGATATTCCGCATCACGAAGATTTTTAACATCTTCTTTTGCCAGAGCTGCCCTCTCGGCATTTTTTTCTGCCATATATTCTGAAACGTATTTTTCTTTTTCTGCACCGGAAGGAACTCTGAAGAACTTTAGACTGCTATAGTATGAATCGCCGTTTTCTTCTGTTCTATAACCGTTTGCGTTTGGATTTGATACAATTTTAATTTCGTCATTATCTGAATCTGACAAATCCCATTTATCAGTGTCTGTTTCTCCGTTTAAAGAATAGACAGGTTCAAGACCTTCTTCAACGCTGGCGCGGTTCATAATGTAGTATTTATAGTTTTTTCCTCTGCCTGAAAATTCCAGAGATTCTTTAGCACGCAGAATTATATCTTCTCCGTTTACCATGACTCCAAAGCTCAGATTGCGCAGTTTATTAATATCCTTTTTTTCCCGAGCTATTCTTTCTGTTTCACTCTTCATTAACCAAATGATATCAATTTTATGAGAGCAATACTCATCAAGCCAATACATTTCTTTTGGGTTACAATTATGAGGCTTACAAAATCTGATATTGTCTTTGTTTACGTTGATTGCGTTTTTTTGAGTTTCTGAGAACAATGCGACATTACTGGTTGATTTTTTTCCGAAGATTTCTTTTGTTACAGAAACGACATTTGCACTTAAATCTGTATTGGCTAAAACTACTGAGTTTACACGGAATGAATATTTACCTTCGTTTATTGCTTTGTATCCGTCAGCATCAACCGTAACTTTGCTTAACGCAGTATCCTCAAACAGATTTTGAAAGAATACAAGCGAAAGACTTACCTCGTCACGGTAATTGCCGGCCGGGTCTACATAATTCATTCTTTTTGAAGGGAGTGTTGCAATTACTTTTCCGTTTTCGTCAACGATGTCGATTGCAAGGTTATAGAATGAACAGCGTACATTAGGATATGTATTTGCAGAATACTGAAAATAATTTATTGCCCAGGCAGGAGAATAATATGTTTTTCCTGCAGGATATTTGTCTGAAAGGTAAGGACCGTCTATCGTACAGTATCCTACAAGTGCTTTTGGAGATGCAGGAACGGTTACGCCTGTTACGGCAGCTTTTCCAGTTTTTGCAGATGAATTATATGCTGAAAACCTCGGCCAGCTACTCCGAAGCGGACTTCCTTCGCATTTATCGATACCTGATTTTATTGCATCAATAATCAGTTTGGCTTTTTCTGAATACTGAATATGAGGGGCAAAATAATAAGTACATGTTCTGTTTGTCGTATTCAGTTCACCTTTTGCATAATATATCTGAACATCGAACGGTGCATTCAACGTAAAATATTCTTCTGCCTCTTTTGCAACTTCAACCCAGCCAGCGGCTTTTGTAAAATCGTCAAATTCGCCTTTGCCCGGTTTGCCGGATTTAAAAAGATTAATGATTTCATTAAATGCCGTATATGCTTCAAGCGCCTCTGCTGTCGGATTTTGTACCATCGCATCAAAATAAGTTGCCGCGGCATAAACATATTTGTTTTTTGATTCGTATTCCTTTGCTTTTGCCAGAAGGGAAGAATAATCTGTCCCCTGTGCAAAAGCCGCAATTCCTATGACAAAAGAAATTGCCGCTGATAAAAGTCGTTTAATTTTCATAAAAAGTCCTCCGCGTTTTATCGTTTTACGAATGTCCGCCGACACGATATCTGGATTTTTTTATCATTTCCATTAAATAAAAATTATACGGCATAATGATTATTTTCATAGTTTGTTTACTTTGTGAAATTTCGTGAGTTTTCTCACGGGTGTGTGGGAGACGTGGAGAACAGGAATTGCCTATATCCTGTACCGTTCAGTCATAGCGGTGTCTTAAAAATAAAAAAGGAAAATGCGGCATAAAAAAACTTTGCCTGTGCGTTCAGTCAGTCATCCGACAAACACACAGGCAAAAGTCATATAAAATTTCTTATTCGGACTGCTTTTTTAATTCCGTTAAAAACTATTCTTTCTGGATTTTTTCCAATTCAGCACGGCAGTTTTGGCACAGATATAAATTGTCAGACTGTCTGGCAAATTTTATATCATCTTTTTGTATGTACTTATCGCACCTAGAGCAGCAGAGTTTTGACAGCTCTTCTTTTTTTTCCATTTCTTTTTTTGCCATACCCATAGTAATACACTCCTTTATTTTTACACGACCGCGCCAGAGACGGAAGATTTTAATATTTTCCTTGCAGAGGCGGTCAGCGCCTAGTTGGCATTACGAACCACACGAAAACCACGGAGGGAGCTCTTGCTGCCCGGGATGTTGTAGCTCCGGTAACAAGACGCGGTGCCGCGCGCGTTATTGGACCAAGAGCCACCGCGCAGAACGCGGTCAGAGCCAGAATCCGAGCCGAGAGGGTCGGTTTCTGGTTCTGTGCCTGTGCTTACAGTGCTGTTATACCAGTCCCAGCACCACTCCCATACGTTTCCGCTCATATCATATATGCCCAGTGCGTTCGGAGATTTCAGTCCTACTTGATGTGTGCCGTAGCCGGGATTTCCGCTGACATAGTCATCACCTGTCGTACCGCCGTTACAGGTGTTGTACCTGTACCAGCCTACGGCATCAAGTCCTGTATTCACAGTGTCAGTATAAGTTTTATCGTCTGCCGTAGGTGCTCCGCTGAACGTGTAATTCCAGTCTGGTGCATTAGGATTTCCTCCGCGTGCCGCATATTCCCATTCTGCTTCCGTAGGCAGGCGCTAGCCGTTTGCTCCTGCAACAAGACTTACAGTTGCTGCCGTTATGTGTTCGTCTGAAACTGTAGTAACGCTTATGTTATATGCAGGCGTAAGATTTTCTTTCTTGCTCAAAAGGTTACAGAAGTACACTGCATCATACCAAGTTACGTTTTCTACAGGGCGTTTCCCCTGTTCTTCTCCTTCGGCTATGACATAAGTCGAACTTCCTGCCGTACAGAGTGAAGGATTTGCGTTCAGGGCATTTCCGTTTACTGTCTGCCCTGTCATTATTGCACTGTATTGTTCCTGCGTTATTTCGTATTTTGACATATAGAAATCGCTCAAGGTTACTTTGCGATTTTCGATGAATACGCCGTTATAATAATTATATTCATCCTCGGGATGCGGTGTATTTCCTATAACAGTTCCGCCTGCTACATACACTTCACTAACAGGAACATAAGTCGAACTTGTACCACCGCCTGAGGATGGTTGCTGACAGGCTGACAAAATCAGTGTCAGAGCCATTGCAGAAAAAACCGCAGAATACTTGATTTTTTTCATCTTTTGTTTCTCCTTTTGCTTTGATGAATTCTATTTTTTACGCTATAAACGTTTTGTTGCCACGCTAAAAACAGGTTTAAACGCAAAAAGGACGCACGGCGCAGTCTTTTTGAATTTTACTTCATCAGACCGCACCAATGCGTCCTTTCTTTATATGTAAATATTGTAGTTTCCGTTAAATTTAGAAGAGAGCCGTACCCCCCCCCGTCAAAATTTGAGCTTTTGGTAAGTTACAATAAACTGTCATCTTGATGTCCGTAAACATAGTGTAAGTATAGCACGGTTCTGCGGTTTTGAAAACAGAAAGTTTTAGTTTTTTTTGCCACGCGGATTGTTCTTTTTTGGTTATAGAATTATTCCTGTCAGATTTTGAATTCGCGTTTTATCCCATTCTTCATTCTGCCAATAAAAATATTCGTTTTTTCTTTTTTTGAAAATTCTGAACGGAATAGAGGAATTGTCATAGATGTGCATAACATCACAAACTTTTACAACTTCAGGAACAAGTGCAAGGGCTTTTTGATAACGAGAGCAGATTTTATCTTCTGGTACTGAATGTCCGCCGGTTGCCGTTCGCGATTTTACACGAAGAACGTTTATGTCTGAATTTGTTGTAAGCACATAAATACATCTTATAAAATAGCCAAGTTCTTTTGCTTTTTTTAATAATTTTAAATTTCTGTCTGTTGAAAGTACAGTTTCAAAAGTAAAGCTTTGCTTTTTTGAAACACAATCTTCCCTCATTCTTTCGGCTTTCTGAGCTGCTTCGAGGTCTGTGCAATAATTGGTTCGTTTTATTTCGTCTGCATTGATATAAGGTTCTATTATTTTTGCAAGTTTTGTAACGGTCGTTTTTCCACTTCCGTTTGGACCTGCAAAGACTATAATTTCAGGCTTTGTAGTTTGCTGCTGCATATTCTTTGCTTCCGTCCGGGTACACTAAATATGCCTGCTTTGTTTCTGTGTCATAACAGGAAATCGGAGTGCCTTTTGCAATTTTAATTTCGTTTTCTATTCTTACGGATTCTATAAAACGTTTTGTAAATTCATCGTCTGAAATTCCGCAAGTTGAGTCCAGCTCGTTTTCTTCCGTCATTTTATGCCCTCCTAAGATTTTACATTTTTTTCAATAAAATTTCCTGTTCTTATTATAGCATATTTTTTGCTTTACATACAGTCTGTTTGGAAAACAAGTTTTCCTGTCACATTGCCGGAAATAATAAGTCCTGCCAATTTTTCCAAGAAATCTTTATCTTTAATATCTGAGTTCCGATTTTTATCAGCCTGAGGCAACGAAAGGGCATCTTTAGGTGCCTTGTTTTTTTTTAGGCTGAACCTAAATAAATATAGCCGCCAAAGTTTGACACACTGGTGGCGGCTATTCGCAACTATGTGGAGATAACCCGATGTTCGGGCGCTTCCTTTAGTTCAATATACACTATATTTTCTGTTTCGTCAAATCACAAAACAAAAACCATCACTACCCTACAGCTTTGAACCGCCCCCGCCAGTTCCTTCAATTATCTTCTGAATGAATCCGTCTATCGCTGACTGAGGGCTTACGAGTGCGCCGGCGTTTTTGCGTGTGGCAAACTGAATTTCTGCGGTTGCGATGACTTTTGATTTTTCGCAGAACGAGCGCATGTCCTTAATGACAGAACCCGGCCAGCCTGCGTGCGTGCAGAAGAGCGCAACTTTTTTTCCTGCCAAATCATTCTCGCTAAAAAAAGTCAGCACAGGAGAAGCCATCTTGTACCACCAGACAGGAGTGCCGATGATAATCGTGTCATAGTCTGCAAGGTTGACATCGAGCGGTTTTATTTCCGGCTTGAAATTTTTTGCAACGTCGCGCTTTGCCTTGTCGACGACTTCATCATAATTTCTCGAATACGGAACGACCGGCACGATTTCTGCAATGTCCGCACCTGTCTTTTTCTGAATTTCCTGCGCAATCCGTTTTGTGTTTGCAGTGTCAGAATAAGAATAGTACACGACAAGCGTTTTGGATTTTCCTGCCGGTGCATTTTGCGACTGCGATTTTGTCTGCGCGCTCACAGAAGAAATCACAGTTCCGAGTAAAAGTGTCATAAAGAATCTGCTGAACTTTGTCATTTTGAATGTCCTCCGAAATTTTCTTTTTCAATCGTTTTGTATTCTTCGTCCGAAATCAAGTCGAACCACTGAACGCCTTTTTTTTCAGTATAAAGATTTGCGGCAATGTGGGCAAAGGCTGAACTTGAACTTCCGCCATGCCAGTGTTTTTTTCCGGGAGGGCAGACTGCAACTTCCCCGGGGCGCATAACCTGAACCTGCTCGCCTTCAATCTGGTGATAGCCTGTTCCGTCCGTCGCAATCAAAATCTGTCCGCCTTCGTGAACGTGCCAGCTGTTTATCACGCACGGCTCAAAAACGACATAGTGAAGCCCCGGACACTTTGCGCTGTTCTCGTCCGGCAAAAGGTCGTTCACATAAGCCGTTCCCGTAAAAGTCGGAAGCTTTACGCCCTTTTCCGCCCTGCTGAACATCTGGCTTCCGAACCATTTTTTTGCGCGGCCGGAATATTCTTCCTCTTTCAGATTTTCATATTCGCTATCAGAAACAAATTCGATTTTTCCGTCATCGTGCGCGCCGTGCCAGTGGCGGACACCTTCGGGAATTTCAAAGACATCACCCTTACGCAAAATCTGGGCAGGCTTTCCTTCTTCCTGATAGTAGCCGACACCGTCCGTTATAAGCAAAATCATTCCGCCGTGCGAGTGCCAGGCAGAACGCGCCTTTGGCTCAAAGACAATCAGATTCGTCGCAGGGAACTTTCCAGCCTCCCCGTCCTTCACAAGATTTTTGATGTAAACTCCGCCAAGAAAACGCGGTGCATCAACCTTCCCGCCCGGCGCAACAGAAAGCTCCCCGACAGAAGAAATTTTCCCGTCGTTTTCGCCTTGCGTTTTGGAACTCGCACAAGAAACAATAATCGCAGAACCCAACGCGAGCGAAACTAAAAATAGAATAAAAGTAATTTTTTTCAATTTTCCACCTCACAGTAATTTGATTTTTCAGGTATCTGTAATAATGTATAAGCCCGGTAGCAAGTACCGGGTCAAGAGGAAAGGTGGTGTCCTTACAATTTCGCCTTAAAAAACTCCGAAAGCTTTGCGGTTTCCATATCGACATATTCCTTGATGTGATAGGTTTCAATGTGCTGTGCGCCCGGAATTAAAAACAGTTCCTTGTCGGAAGTTCCTGTCGCTTTGGAAAACGCATCGTCCGTCATATAGCGGGTGTCGGCGGTGCTTCCTGCCATCATCAGAAGAGGCTGAGTAATGAGCGCCATTCTGTCCTCAACATCCCACAGCATAAGCTGCATAAGGCTTTTTTCCGTGTAGCTGAAAGTTGAATTCGGATGCGCATGTGAACGAAGGTAATAAACAAATCCGTCGCGATACAGAGCAAACGGAAGTTTTGCCGCATCCTCATCGCTCACCGAACTCATATCACCGATGTAAACAGTCTTTCCGCCAGAAGCCTCCTGCGCCCTGCTTTCTGCCGCGTGAGAAATCCGCTGAATTATCGTTTCCATTCCCGAATCCTGAAAGCCGTTTCTCCTCACCC
The DNA here is from genome assembly GCA_051883255.1 of Treponema sp. Lineage (GTDB taxonomy): Bacteria > Spirochaetota > Spirochaetia > Treponematales > Treponemataceae > Treponema_D. The sequence continues at coordinate 11,834 of JBJETJ010000037.1, read as the reverse complement.
TTCCCGAATTGAACATACTGAGCGTTGCAACTGCCTTTATCCTTTTGTCGCTCTGAGCCGCACCCAGAGTGTAACCGCCGCCACCGCAAATTCCAAGCGCGCCGACTCTTGAACTGTCAACGCCCGGATAATTTGAAATAAAGTCAACCATTCCGCTTACGTCGTTTATTCTGTTCGCAGGATAATCAGTTCCGCGCGGGATTCCGCCGCTTGCCCCCTGATACGAAGCGTCCGCCGCAACAGTGATAAAGCCGCTTTCCGCAAGTTTCTGCGCCATAAGCCCTGCAACCTGTTCCTTTACGCCGCCGTTCGGGTGAGCGACAACAATCGCCGGATACGACTTTCCGTCATTTTCGCCGTAGTCTGCCGGAGTGTAGACATTCGCCGCAATTTCAATTCCGTCAAGAATGTATGTTACAGGGTGAATGTTGACCTTGCCGTTTTCGTTTTTTTCAAGCGCGCCCTCGTACACAAGCCCCCATCTGTTCAAAAGCTTTTTCGGGATTTTTGTATTCGCGCGGTTTTCCTTTGGAAGCGAATAAACCGCCTGACACACAGCCCCCGCAATCAAAGCCGATAAAAAAGCAATTTTTTTCATTTGATTTAAATGTTTCATTTTTTCACCTCGTTTGAGTTTTTTGATTTTTTCAGGTACCTGCAATAATGTATAAGCCCGGTAGCAAATACCGGGTCAAGGGAAAAATGAAGAAATTTTGAAAAAAAAACTTGCGATTTTTTACACTTTGGTTAACACTGAATAAATCCTATTGAGGATTTTTCAGTGTTAATCTTGAATGCAGCTAATTGTCCGTAAGTCATGGACTTACGGCAATTTGACGGGAAGTGCTGAGTAATCGCTTCAAGTGTTAATCAGCACTTCCCTAATCGCCATAGCGTTCACTTTTAGTGTAACTCACAGTGGATTTCTTAAGTCGCGTAAAATATTTTTGATTTTTTTTATGTAAATTAAGGGAAATTTTCCGTTAATTTCCCTTAATTTCCTCTAATTTATTTTCAAAATTCTTACTTCTTGTATAACCTGTAAGCCGTTTGTTTATAGCAACTGTTTCCATTAAGCCAACCGAAACCAATCCTTCCAAATCGGAACGCAGTGTTTTTACAGAAACATTAAATCGTGTTTCTAAATCTTTACTTGTAAACATAGAAGAAGGTTTTTCAACGCAAATTTTAATAATCTGCATCTGCCGTTCATTTAATCCTGGAATTCTGTATTCCAGTAATGCATTATTTTCCTTTGTTTTTCTTTCAAGATAAATCTGTAATTCTTCAAAAGCCTGCTTCAAAACTTTCAAATTGTATTGAATAAAATATCCTAAATCAAAATCATCATGTTCAGTATATAAAAACGCTTTTTCGTATTGAACTTTGCTCTTATAGATTACACGAGAAATAGAAAGAAATTCTGTCAGCCAATATCCTTTTTTTAGCATATACCAGTAAAAAAGGGAGCGGGCAGTTCTTCCATTTCCATCAACAAAAGGATGAAGATAAGAAATAATAAAATGTATGATGATAGCCTTGATAACCGGGTGGATAAAAGATTCGTCATTATTGGCAAATTTGCAAATCTGTTCAACTGTTTCAGAAATGACAGTAAATGAAGGCGGTTCATGTGCTACTTCTCCAGTAATTCCATTTACAACAAATATATTATTATCAGACCTGAATTTTCCTTCGTCATTTACATCATCTAAAGTTTTTTCAGTTATCTGTTTGTGAATATTTAATAAAAGTTCGGGAGTTAAATCATCATTTTTATGCTCAGAAAGATAACGGATTGTATTGTAATTATTTAAAATCATTTGCTGACTTCTATCTTTAGGCTTGGCTTGTTTACGCAGCATTTCTTTTGCAACTTTACGTGTTGTTGCCGCTCCTTCCATCTGACTGGAAGCAATAGCCTCTTCCATTAATGAACTGACTAAATAATAATGTCTGCTTTTATCGGTTAAAATATTTGAAGACACTAAAGTTCCTCCAAAGTTCATATCAAAATTATGGAGGGATTCCTGCATAAAAGAAGTTTCCGTGAAGGAAAAATTACAGGCAGAAAACTTAAATGTTTTTGTCTGTAATCGTCTTGAATATTTTACAGCACTCCAAAAATCTTCAGCCTTTAATCCTTTTGGAACCAGATACTTTACTTTATCCCAATAAAGATATTCTTCATTTATTTTAAAAACAGCATGAGCATAATTTTCATTCATAAGAATTTCTAAAATGTCAGATGTTATCGGACTGTCCGGTGCTTCTTCAATCATATAAGCAGTGTAACATTGATTATTCAATTTTTCAATAAAATTAGGGAAATTTTCCGCTAATTTCCCTTAATTTCCTCTAATACTTAAACAACAAAGCTTTGCTCACCGCTAATTATTCTATTTTGCAAGGACTTATGACTGAAATTTCAGCATTTTATACGAACGCGAAAATGTCAGCGGCAGACGTGCTTTTGTTGCAACTATCAAATGGCAATCGGACACAAGCCCTGCAATCAAAGCTGATAAAAAAGCAATTTTTTTTCATTCTGACAATTCCATTCATTTTTTCACCTCGTTTGAGTTTTTTGAGTTTATCGACTGTCCTGACAGGTTGTAGTCATTAAATCAAAATGGTGGTATATTAAAGGCATCTTCAAAAAGTGAAGTTTTGAGGATATTTAAACAAAAGGATTTTGGATTAGAAAATTGCTGACTACAAAAATAAACAATCGCCGTTATCTCGGAAACAAATATAGACTTCTTCCTTTTATAACTGAAGTTATTTCGTCCGAATGTGGAAATTTCAATTCATTCGCTGATATTTTTGCAGGTACAGGTGCGGTGTCCTCTGCTTATACAGACAAAATCCTCTACACTAACGATATTTTATACAGTAATTACCTTTGTCATCTTACTTGGTTTTCAGATGAAGAATTCGATATAAACAAAATTGAAAAATATATCAATTTTTATAATTCGGAATTACCTTTTGAAGAAAACTATATGACAAACAACTTTTCGGATACCTACTTTTCAAGAAAAAACTGTTCAAAAATCGGTTTCATAAGAGAGAATATCGAAAATGAATATACATCAGAAAAGATAAACACTCGCGAAAAAGCTATGCTTATTACTTCACTTCTTTATGGCATAGATAAAATTGCAAATACTTGCGGACATTATGATGCTTATAGAAAAGGTGTAGAATTTCCAGTTTCTTTTACAATGTGTGTACCAGAGCCTAATACTAATTTAAAACATAATCATTGCTATAACGAAGATACTAATGAACTTGTAAAATCAATATCTGCAGATGTTGTGTACATTGATCCGCCGTATAATTCAAGACAGTATTGCGATGCTTACCACTTAATCGAAAACATTGCACGCTGGGAAAAACCTGAAGTCTTTGGGGTTGCAAAAAAAATGGACAGAACGGCTTTAAAAAGCAAATACTGCACTCGTTCTGCTCCAGAGGCATTTAAAGATTTAATTGAAAATATAAATGCAAAATATATTGTTGTTTCATATAACAATATGGCAAACAAAGGTAACGATCGCTCAAACGCAAGAATTTCAGATACACAGATTTTAAAAACTCTTCAAGCAAAAGGTTCTGTAAAAACCTTTTCCGAACAATTCAAAGCATTTACGACAGGAAAGTCTGAACACCTTGATAATGAAGAGAGGCTTTTTGTCTGCAAATGCAATTAATATCAAAAACAGAGATAATAAAGTCTCCTCTTAATTTTACAGGCGGTAAATATAAACTACTACCACAACTTCTTCCTCTTTTCCCTAATGACATTTCAACTTTTGTAGACCTTTTTTGCGGTGGCTGTAATGTTGGCATAAATGCATCTGCTAAAAAAATAATTTGTAATGATATCGATTCAAATTTAATAGGTTTATTCTCTTTTTTTAAGAGGAAATCTTTTAACAGTTTACTTCCTAGAATTCAAGAAGTCATAAATGATTTCAATTTGTCAGACTCTAAAACAAATGGTTACTCATTTTATAACTGCAATTCTGCCAGCGGTTTAGGGAACTTCAATAGAATTGGATTCTTAAAACTTAGAGATGCTTTCAATACTCTTTCAAAAAATAATGAAAACTATTTTTTATATATGTACATTTTAATTGTATATGCTTTTAACAATCAGGTAAGATTTAATTCTGACGGTAAATTTAATCTTCCTGTCGGCAAACGTGATTTTAATGTAAGGATGCAAAATAAACTTAAAAATTTTCTTTCAGCACTTGAACAGAAAAACATCTTTTTTTCAAATTTCTATTTCTCAGATATAAAAGTTTCTGAACTTGAAAAAAACGATTTTGTCTATGCAGACCCGCCTTATCTTATTACTTGTGCTACATATAATGAAAAATCTTGGAATGAAAAAGAAGAACAAAAACTGCTCGACTATTTAGACGAACTTTCAAAAAAAGGAATTCGTTTTGCTCTTTCAAATGTCTTATCTACAGACAATAAGACAAATATAATTTTACAAAAATGGCTGGAGAAACAGAAATATAATTGCCATCATTTAGATTTTTCTTATAAAAATTCAAATTACCATAAAAAAAACATAGCAAAAACCGATGAAGTTTTGATTACAAATTATTAGAGGAGGACAAAGAATGAAACAATTATGGAGCTGTTCAACAACAATGAGAAATCCAGAAAGAGCCTTTCCGTTTCTCTCAACAATAGCAGAGATGGAAAATAGAGAATGGACAAAAGAGGCACAAGAAGAATTACAAAGCAGGTTAATAAAAAATAGATTTTACATTCCTACAAAAATAGATATCCTTCCCCAAGAATTACAGGACAGCTTTAATGATTTAAACCATAAATTAACTTTGGAAGAAGCAAAAACTATTTTTTATGCTCAGAACTACAAAGATGCTCCGATGAGAGGCAGAACCTCATTCGACCCACTTGAAAAGATGGGGCTTGTTGCCCTTATAAACAATAAAATATCTATTACTGATATGGGACAAAGATTTTTAGATGGAGAAATTGAAATAGGTGACGTTATGCTTTCATATCTCCTGAAATTTCAATACCCAAATCCTTTAATGAAAGGATTTGATGACTATAACACAAATCCATTCATTAACACATTACGTCTTATTCGTTATGTTAATGAAAAATGCAGGAACCAAAATTTAAAGGAAAAAGGCATTTCAAAACTTGAATTTGGAATCTTTGCATTATCTATTGTAGACTATTCAGAAGTTGAAAGTATTTCAGAAAAACTTCTAAACTTTAGAAAACAATATGAAATTTTAAAAACAGAAAAAGAAAAATCTGCTTATTCAGAAAAATATATTTCTGAATACTTGGCTGACTTTAATAATCCGCAAAAAAACATCAAAGAATATACTGATAATATCATTCGTTGTCTTCGCCTTACAAAATATATTTATATACGTGGAGGTGGCTATTATATTGATTTAGAACCACGAAGAATGTATGAGATAAATGCCATTCTAAACGATTTAACAGGGGAAGCAAACTTTTATTCTATAGAATCTTATCAAGCATTTATAGGTGATTATTATGGTTATACACTTCCTTTTGAAAAAGTAAGTGTACTCACAAAAATCGCCACTGACATACAAATAGAAATCAATGAATTACAAAAATCATTGCAAAAACCGGTTTCAACCATCAATTTAACAGATAATATAGATGAACTAAAAAAGCAAATTCATAATTTACGAAATGAGCGTCTGGCACTGCAGAATGAAACTTTGAAATTTAAATATGAAGACAACACTAAAATTACAGAAGCAGAAGAGGCATTAAGAAATATTACAAAACTTGAAATAAAACCTTCTATTGCTTTGGAAAAATGGGCAAATGTTGCACTTAACATTATTGATGATGCAAATCTTATAAAACCAAATTCTCCTTTAGGTGATGACAATGAACCAACTTTTACAGCACCGGCAAAAGTCCCTGATATAGAATGTTTTTATGATACCTTCAGTTCCATCTGTGAAGTTACAATGCTTACAGGACGTGACCAATGGTATAATGAAGGACAGCCTGTTATGCGACATTTAAGAGAGTTCGAATACAAACATTCTGAAACTCCAAATTATTGTTTATTTATAGCGCCTCGTTTACATGACGATACAATTAACACTTTTTGGATTGCAGTAAAATATGAATATGAAGGTGCAAAGCAAAAAATTATTCCTATCACTATTACTGAATTAATTGAAATATTGGAAGTATTCAAAACAGCTAAATCTCAAAATATTAAAATCCCTCATACAAAAATGATGGAGTTTTACAATAATTGCACGAATATTGAGAATGTTTCTAATTCGACAGAATGGAGAAATCACATAGCGAACCAAATTATATTATTAAAAAACGCAATACTTATTCAGTAAAAATGCCATTAAAATATATGAAGAATTAAAAGAAAAAATCAGTTCCTTAAAATAGACTTCTCATTCCATAACAGAAAACAATATTTTTCTAATGTATAAGCCCGGTAACAAGCAACGGGTCAAGAAAAAAAAATCAGATTTTTGAAAAAAAATTCTCTAACGCCGACACACAGCCCCGCAATCAAAGCCCCCTTGCAATCCGCACCGCAATGTGATAAAAACTCATTCTATGAGCAAAAACAATTCCATAAACTGCCAGGACGAACCACAACCGCAGACCGAACAGAGCAAACTCTATTCAATGAGCGAAACCTGCGAAAAAACAGGGCTTTCCTACGAAACGCTCAAATTCTACTGCAACAAAGGACTCGTGCCAAACGTAAAACGCTCCGAAAGCAACTACCGCCTGTTCGACGACAACGACATCGGCTGGATACAAAGCCTGAAATGCCTCAAAAGGTGCGGAATGGGCGTAGAAGAAATGCTGCGCTACAAAGACCTGTGCCTCGAAGGAAGAAAAACAATCCCGCGCCGCCGCGAAATCCTCGCAGAAAAACTGAAAATCCTCCTCGCCGAAAAAGAAAAAATCCAGGCAAGCATCGACTTCATCAACTGGAAATGCACCCTCTACAACGACATCGAAAGCGGCAAAGTCCCCTACACAAGCTACCTCCTGAAAAACCCCGACGACGACGCCCCGGATATCTAATTCCGTAGCCTGCTACAGTTCATGGAAGTACGGGCAGATGTCTACGTAACTGCCGTCTTTCATTCTGAAGCCTTTTGTTATTGTTCCAAGCTGAACGAAACCAAGCCGTTCATACAAATGGCGTGCGTGAACATTCGTTGCAACAACGGCATTAAACTGAAGAACTCCAAAGCCGTGTTTCTTTCCTTCTGCAAGACAATCGGTTACAAGCTTTTCGCCGATATGAAGTCCTCTGAAATTTTTTGCGACTGCATAGCTTGCATTGCAGATATGAGCGCAACGGCCGACATTGTTCGGATGAAGAATATACAGGCCGTAAATTTTTTTATCATCACAGCCTTCTGCGACAGCGCAATAAGTCTGTCCTGCAAAAAACTCTGCGCCTGATTTTTCTGTAAGCAGTTCTTCCTGCGGAAAGGCAATTCCTTCTTCGACGACTTCGTTCCAGATTTTAATCATCTCGGGCAAATCGTTTTCACAATATTTTCTGATGCTGACATTCATAGTGTTTCCTCTTGGAAATTTATCGTATTGCGAAAAAGGAATTCTAGTCAAGGATTACGGGACGACAAAGTTCAACTTATGGATTTATAAAATTTATGAACGGCAAAGTGAAGTATAACTTTTTTTTATACCGGTCTAACAATCTTTTATTGTTCAAAAAAAATTTTCTGCGTTATATTCAATTTAGGAAAAGTTAAAAAAAATTCAGGCGGAATGTGAACAGGAACGCGAATAAAAATTTTGACCAAAACAGTGCCAGAGTTTTTTTCACGACTTTTTATCTTGGAGGATTTTTATGAATTTCGTAACGTTAAAAAACGGCGTAAAAATGCCGCAGCTCGGCTACGGTGTCTATCAGGTAACGAAAGAGGAATGTGAACGCTGTGTTCTCGATGCGCTCGATGTCGGCTACAGGCTCATCGATACGGCGCAGGCTTATTTTAACGAAGAAGAAACAGGCACGGCAATCAAAAAAAGCGGAATTGACCGGAGCGAAATTTTTTTGACGACGAAAGTCTGGCTTGAACATTACGGCTACGACGAATGTAAAAAGTCAATCGAAGTTTCGCTTGAAAAACTCCAGACAAATTACATTGACCTTCTTCTGCTTCATCAGCCGTTCGGGGATTCTTATGGGGCATGGCGCGCGCTCGAAGAATATTACGAAAAAGGGCTTTTGCGTTCAATCGGCGTTTCAAATTTTTACGCAGACAGAATCGTTGAGTTTGCAAATTTCAACAAGATTGCGCCGATGGTAAATCAAGTCGAAACGCATCCGTTCAACCAGCAGACAGAGGCTAAAAAATGGAACGACAAGTACAACATTCAGCTTGAAGCCTGGGCACCGTTTGGCGAAGGGCGCGGCGGTCTTTTTGAAAACGAAACGCTGAAAGACATCGGCACAGGTAATGCTCCGCTGGCATCTGCAAAGAGGAATTGTCGTAATCCCCAAGTCAACTCACAAAGAGCGCATGGCAGAAAATTTCAACGTCTTTGATTTTGAACTTAACGCAGACGATATGAACAGGATTTCTGCCCTCGACAAAAATGAAAGTTCGTTTTTCAGTCATCAAGACCCTGTAATGGTAGAATGGTTCGTTCAGCTGATGGAAGAACGCAAAAAGCGAAATCAGTAATACTGTAGCACAGCGACAGTAAGTGACAGGTGAATGTCAGCATTTTTTCACTTTTCGTTTTTGCCGCCTGCTGATATACTGTATTCGTTATGAGATTTCATCACAGAATAAAATCGGTTCAAGTGCGGCTGTTCCTTTATTTTTTTACGCTGGCAATCATCGGCACGGCGCTGCTTTCACTTCCGTTCTGCTATAAAAACGGAATGACTGTTCCGCTTATCGACTCGCTTTTTACGACGGTTTCTGCAATTTGCGTTACGGGGCTTTCGACAGTTGATATGCGCCTTTACACAGGGGCGGGGCTTGTCGTCATTCTGCTTTTGATTGAAGCAGGCGGGCTCGGGCTTGTTTCGTTTTTTACTGTGTTCCTCGTGTTCTCTGCAAAAAAAATATCGCTTTTAAACAGGAACATTATCCGCGACTATTTTACGGAAGATTCCGCCGTCGAATCGCACCAGATTATAAAAGTCATTCTGATTACGACCCTTGCATTTCAGGCGACAGGCGCTCTTGTTCTTGCACCGCTTTTAAAAAACGCAGGAGAAAGTCACTGGATTTTCTATGCTATTTTTCTTTCTGTTTCCGCATTCTGCAACGCAGGATTTTCGCCGTACGCAGACAGTCTTGCGCAGTTTTCAGGGAACGGCGCAGTCTGCCTCTGGCTTTCCGTTTTAATCATCGCAGGCGGACTTGGCTTTATGGTGATTGCAAACGTCATCGGCGTGGCAAAAAGCAAGTTCACCAGAAAATCAAGGTGCATTTTAACCCTTCACTCAAAAATCGTTCTTCTTATGACTTTTGTACTCATCACGGCAGGAACGCTCGTTTTCTTTTTTGCAGAAAAAGACGGCGCATTTTGCGGAATGAGTTTTTTCAAGGCGCTCAACTGCGCTTTCTTTCAGTCTGTAACGCTCCGCACCGCAGGGTTTGAAACTGTTTCGCAGGCAGATTTTTCACCGCTTTCAACATTTTCTTCTATTATATTAATGCTGACAGGTGGAAGTCCTGGTTCAATGGCAGGAGGACTAAAAACAACAACGCTCTTCCTTCTAGTCTGCGTTGCCTACAAGCGCGCCTCAGACAAAAACGCTCCGTCCGTTTTCCGCCGCGACATCGCCGAAGAATCAACGGAAAAAGCGCTCGCCGTATTCGTAAAAGGCGTCTGCCTTCTCTGCGTGATGTACGCACTTTTGCTCATCTCAGAATCCACTTCTCTCAAAGCCGGAACGTTCAGCGCAGGAGAACTTTTCTTTGAAGCCGCCTCCGCATTCGGCACAGTCGGACTTTCAAAAGGAATAACCGCCGCCCTCTCGTCCGCAGGGAAAATCCTCGTTATGCTTTTAATGTTCGCAGGGAGAACAGGCATTACCTTCATCGCACTCGGCAGCCTGCACAAGGAAAAGCCGCTTGACTCGCTCGCAGATTTCCCGAAAGAAAGCGTGCTGATTGGGTAAGAGGAAAGGTGGTGCCAGACAGACTGCAAGATTTGTTAAAGTTCGTGCAAATCTTGCAGTGCGGTGCAAGATTTGCTTGCGGGAGTTTTTGTTAGAATATCACTGACCTTAATTACTTTTAAATCACAGTATATTAAAACTTACAATTTTGTATATTTTTATTGTCAATTTTCAAATTATCTATTATATTATACAATATGGAAGAGCAAAAAATAAAAGCTTATGAAAGCAAAAATATCCGCACCGCCTGGAACGAACAGGAAGAAGAATGGTATTTTTCTGTGGTTGATGTTGTCGCTGTCCTTACGGAAAGTGAAAGCTATCAGACTGCACGAAATTACTGGAAGGTATTAAAAAACCGTCTGAAAGAAGAAGGCAGTCAGTTGGTTACAAATTGTAACCAACTGAAAATGCAAAGTTCAGACGGAAAGTTTTACAAAACTGACTGTATGAATACGGAACAGGTGTTAAGACTTATTCAATCAATTCCTTCAAAAAAAGCTGAACCATTTAAAATATGGCTTGCACAGGTAGGACGAGAACGAATCGAAGAAACGATTGACCCGGAACAGACAATTGACAGGGCGCTGGAAACTTATGCAAAAAAAGGCTATAGCCGTGAATGGATTAACCAGCGGTTGCAGGCAATTCAAGTGCGGAAGGAACTTACGGACGAATGGGAACAGCACGGCGTAAAAAAGGGTTTTGAGTATGCAATCCTCACTGATGAAATTACAAAAGCCTGGTCTGGTATGTCAACACGAGCATACAAAAATCACAAAGGGCTCAAAAAAGAAAACCTCCGTGATAATATGACAACAACAGAAATCATTTTAAATATGCTTGCGGAAACTGCCACAAAAAATATTTCTCAAACAGAAAATCCTGCAACGTTTGAAGAAAATCAGTCAGTTGCCCGGCGAGGCGGAAGAATTGCAGGAAACGCCCGTAAAGAACTTGAAGCAGAAATCGGACACTCAGTAATTTCTAATCAGAATGCCTCGCAAATAAATTCTGTCGTCACAAATTTAATAGAGAACGTAGCAAAAGATGAGAACGACACTCCAGAGGAAAAGTAATGGAATCAGTCATAAAACTTTTACGCGAAAAGCACAGGTATACTCAGGTAAAACTTGCAGAAGAACTTGGAATTTCACGGCAGGCACTCATAAAATATGAAAATATGGAACTTGAACCGCCTCTTTCTGTAATCAGGGAACTTTCAAAAATATTTTCGACAGGCTACGATTGTTTCATCGATAATAGCCTTCCGTCTGAACAGGCGGATAAAGATGACGCAATGCTGACAGAACTTTCAAAAAACTTTGTTAAACTCAGCGAATCAGAAAAGCGGGCTGTTTTTGAAATGGCTAGAATTATGGCAAATTCTTAGTTTTTCTTGCGAAACAATCCTATGAATGATATTATCAATTTATCAATACGAGGAAACGCGAGGAATACAAAATGGTAACTATTGCAGTCATCGGGCTTGGGACGTTCGGGAGCAGTGTAACTGAGGCACTGCTTGATACGGACACGGAGCTTGTCATTCTGGATAAAGACAGGGATATTGTTGAAAAATATAAAAATTCGGTGACGAACGCATACATCACGGACG